>JAWKXE010000026.1:0-59321 GCA_041397165.1 Paracoccaceae bacterium
CAGGTGTCCACCGCCGCCAGGATGCCGGTCAGTGTGGTCTCGCCGGCGACAGCGGTCTTCAATTCCGCAATGAAGGTATCGGCCGAGGCGAAGGTCAGCGTATCGGTCGCCACCCCGGAAAACAGCGCCCGCCCGGCGACATCGGTGTTGAGCGTCGAGATCAGCGCATCCAGCTGGCCGCGCGCGCCGTTCGAGGCGGTCTGCATCGCCTCGGGCAGGTTGGTGTTGCCCGACAGGATCAGATCGGAGGACAGCGAGGTCGTGGTCTGCTGCACCCGGTCGAGCGCGCTTTGCATGGCGCTGGTCATCAGCGCGGCCTCTTTCGCGGCGGTCGAGAACCCTTCGTTGAGGCGTAACCCGCGTTCGATATCGCCGAGATAGGTATAGTTGCCGTTCAGGTGGCGAGGGATGTCGGCGGCGACGCCGCTGGCCATTTCCTGGGTCAGGCGGGCGAGGTCGGAATTCAGCTGCACGTTGATGCGGCGCAGCGCGAAGGTGCCGGCGAGATCGCCGATCGAATAAAGGGCCATGCGTCAGATCCCCATCAAGGTTTGCATCATTTCGTCGACCACCTGCATCATCCGTGCATTGGCGGAATAGGCCTGTTCGATCAGCAGCAGGTTCTGCATTTCCTGATCGGAATCGACCCCGTCCTCGAGAACCTGGGTGTTGATCGCGGAATAGCGTGCCGCGGCGAAGCTGACGGTCTGGTCGCTGACCTCGCGGGCCGAGCCGATTTCGCCCAGGAAGGTGGCCTGGAGGTTGCCCGCGGTCTGCGCCGTGCTGCCAAAATCGCCCGAGGCCGGCACGCGCAGCGCGCTCAGCGCGCCTTGCAGGTCGAGAAGCAGGGAGGACTCGCCGACCGGGCCGGGCGTGGTCGCGCCGAGGCCATCGCGCAGGCGCCAGCTGGCGCCGCCGGCGTCGGGATCGACCAGGGCGTTGACCTCCAGACGGCCGGCAAGGCCGACCTCGTTCGCGGCGGTGAAAGCAGCGCCGCCATCGGTGAAGAGACCGGCATCGCCGGAGGCACGGGTGGCGTCGAGGCCTGCATCCTGGAAGCGTTCGACCAGATCGCGTGCCACCGCATCGAGCTGGGATTGGCTTTCCGGTGCCAACTCGTCGCGAATCTGGAACAGGGCGGCCAGTTTGCCGCCGCTGATCGGCCCGTCGGACGAGGCGGTATCGACTGGCTGGCCATTGATCTCGAGCCCGGACAGAAGCCCGTTATCAAGCGTCATGTGCGGCACGATCACATTGGTGGCGTCGAAGCTGAGTTCGGCGGCGGTCCCGTCGACCAGAGCAACGCCGCCGGGGGTGAACAGGGCCACGGCACCGAGGTCGCGCTTGTACTCTTTGACCGGCACGATTTCGGAGATTCCGTCGATCAGCAATTGACGCTGATCTTCCAACGCGGCGGTGTCGTGACCGTTCACGATGGCATTCGAGATCTGGATGTTGAGGTCACGCACCTGGCTGAGCGAGGTATTCAGCCGCTCGACGGTCGAGGCGATTTCGCGGTCGGCCTCGCTGCGCAGGGTCTGGATGCCGTCGGAGACCTTCTTGAACGTCGCCGCGACCTCGCCCGCGTCCATCACCGCCTGGTTCAGCCGGTCCGCCAGGTCGGGGCGGCTGGCGGCGCTGACCAGGCTGGCCTCGAAATCGGCGATCCGTGAGGTCAGCGAATCGCCCTCGTCCGGGGTGCCGACCAGGGTTTCGAGCCGGGTGAAATAGTCGGCCAGACGGGTGCTGGCGGTCTGCTCGGAGGTCGCCATGCGGCGTTCCGAGATCAGCGCGGGGGAGACATGGCGGGTGACGCCCATCACCTGGACGCCGCCATAGCCGCCGATGCTGCGCGAGGTGACCTCGAGCTCGCGCCTTGCATAGCCTTCGGTCATGACATTGGCGAGGTTCGAGGCGGTGACCTGGGCCGCGCGAGAGGCCGCGGTCAGCCCCGAGAGGGCATTGGAGAGTGCGCCGGAAAGCGACATGCGGATTTCCTTTCTCAGGGCTGCGTCGCGGGAGCGGGCCGGACTGGAGCCGGATCAGGCCGGTTACGACCCGGGCCGGGGGGCGGCCCGGGTCAGGCGCCGGATCAACGTTTGATGTTGGTGGTTTCCTGCAGCATCTCGTCCACGGTCTGGATGACCTTGGCGTTCGAGGAATAGGCGCGCTGGGTCTCGATCATGTCGGTCAGCTCGCCCGCCACGTCGGTGGTCGATTCCTCGCGCGCATAGGAGACGATGTCGCCGGTCGGGCCGTCGCCGGCATCCCACAGGAAATACGAGCCGCTGTCGGGCGAGGGCAGATAGGTCTGCCGGTCCAGCGCCACCAGCCCGTTGGGGTTGGGCATGTCGACCAGCGGCACCTGATAGATGGTGCGGATCACGCCGGTATCGAAATAGGCATGGACCATCCCGTTCGCGTCGATCTCGACCGAGGTCATGTTGCCGACCGGATAGCCGTCCTTGTTGATCGCCACCGGGGCAAAGGTATCGCTGAGCTGGGTCAACCCGTCGGACGAGCCGATCAGCCCGATATTGATCTCGATCGGGCCACCATCGACATCGACGATGATCGCGCCGGTCAGCGGATCATAGGCGCCGCCGGTAGTGTCGGTGACCGAAAGCAGCGTGCCGCCATCGGTACGGCTGTCGGAGAAGGTCAGGGTGTATTCGCCGATCACCGCCCCGCCCGAGGCGCTGTCGGTGATCACCATGGTCCATTCGTTCGACGAGCCCGAACCCGGAACGGTGGGGGTGAATTCGATCGACAGGTTCTCGGAGGTGCCGAGGTTGTCGAAATACTCGATCGACAGCTCAGAGACGTCGCCATCGGCGCCGGCCTCGGTCTCGGTCGCGGGCAGGTTGACGCCCAGGTCGATCGTCGTGGTCGGCTCGCCCGAGAACGAGCTGATGTTGATCTGAACCGGCTCAAGCCCGTCCGAGGTATCGCGCGGATAGTTCGGCACGGTGCCGTCGGGCAGCGCCGGCCAGCAGCAGCACCAGACCGGTCTCGCTGACCAGATAGCCGTTTTCGTCGGTGCGGAACGATCCGGTGGTCGACAGCAGCATCTGCGGATCGCCATTGCCGTTGTTCACCTCGGTGATCGAGGCGACGGGGAGCATGCCGCGGCCGCGCACCGCCAGGTCGGTCGCGTTCGAGGTCGCCACCAGCGCGCCGTGCTGATCGATCAGGCGCTGGGTCGTGGTGCGCACCCCGCCGGCGGAATAGATCGAACCCTGCGACGAGATCACCATCGAGTGGAAATCGGCCTCGATCCGCTTGTAGCCATAGGTGGCCGAGTTCGCGATGTTGTCGGAGATGGTCGCCAGCCGGGTGGCGTTGGCGGCAAGGCCCGCCACACCGGCATTGAGCGAGGATGAAATAGTCATGGATACGCCTTTCTGCTGCATCGACCTCAAGTCTCGACACAGGCATAACGGGCGTCGCTTAACAGCGGGCTAACGTCTAAAATCCGTCCGATTTTCTCACAGCTTCCGCAGCAGAACCACTTCGATCCGGTTGTTGCGGATGGCCATCGGATTCTTCACCGCCGGTTTCCTGTCGGCATGGCCGGTCACCCGCTCGACGCGGTCGCGGCCCAGGCCTTCGTCCTGCATCAGGATGCGCATCGCATTGGCCCGTTCGGAGGACAGGTTCCAGACCCGGCTGTGGGCCAGCACGATGGGCTGCGACATGGTATAACCGCCGATGGCCACGTTGTTCTCGACCAGAGGAATGATGCGGGCCAGCATAGCGGCCAGATCGCGAAGCTCTGCCGTCGGCTCGTCCGTTTCGCCGACGAACAGGGGCGCGCCCTCGAGATCGAACAGCTCGATCACCAGGCCTTCGTCGGTGACCCGCGTGATGATGTGCTTCAGCGCCTCTTCGGTCACCGCGCTTTCGCCGCCGAGGCCCATCAGCGCCTCTTCGACCCTGGCGAAGGCGGTGTCCTGTTCGCTGCCCTGGCTGTCGTCGGAGCTGCGGCTGTCGGCGCCGCTCTGAGACACGCCATGTTCGCCGCGCGCCTGATTGGCTTCGGTCGGGCGCATGGCGGTGGCACCGGTGCCGTTCTGCGGCAGCACCAACTCCGAGAACACGCTTTCGCCGCCGAATGCCCCGTCGCCGCCGCCCGAGACCCGGTTGATCGGAATGGTCGGGCTGAAATAGTCGGCCACGCCCTTGCGTTGCTTTTCCGTCGTCGCGTTCAACAGCCACATCAGAAGAAAGAAGGCCATCATGGCCGTCACGAAGTCGGCATAGGCAACCTTCCAGGCCCCACCATGGTGCCCATCGCCGCTGACGACTTTCTTTCTTTTGATGATGACTGGCGCAACATTGCTTTGCGCACTCATCTCACCACCTTTTCACTTCACCCGGGGCAAGGGCTATCAGGTGGAGGTTACCGGGCCTTTAAAGAAACGGTTTTTAAGGATTTTCAGATCGGTCGCTCAGCCGCGCAGGGTCGAGCCGCGGCTCAGGGTCGGGGTCAGCTCGATCCGTTCGCCGCCTTCGGCCGGTCCGTCGCCGCGGGCCCGGGCCAGGATGATCTCGGCCGCCTTGCGCCCGATCTCGAACCGGCAGGCATCCATCGTGGCCAGCTGCATCGGCAGGCCCTGCAACAGCTCTACCCCGTTGAAGCCGGCAAGGCCCATGGCACCGGGAATGTCGACGCCCTTTTCCAGCAGGTAGAGCAATCCGCCGGCGCCGATCATGTCGTTCGAATAATAGATGAAATCCAGGTCCGGCGTGCGGTTCAGAACGGCCTCGGTCATCTCGCGCCCCTTCAGCAGGGCCGAGCCGCCGGAATAGAACTCCTGATCCGCCACCTCGATCCCGGCCTTGGCCAGCGCCTGGGTGAAGCCTTCGAACCGCTTCCGCGCCCGGTGATCGAGCGGCATCTTGGTGCCCAGGAAGGCGATGCGCCTGTAACCGGCGGCGGCAATCGCCTCGCCCATCTTGCGGCCGGCGGCGCGGTGCGAAATGCCCACCACGCTGTCGACCGGCTGGCCGTCGGTATCCATGATCTCGACCACCGGAATGCCGCTGGCCTTCAGCATGGCACGGGCCGCGTCGGAATGCTCGAGCCCGGCGATGATCACCCCCGAGGGCCGCCAGGACAGCATCTCGTAAAGCACTTTCTCTTCCTTTTCGGGAAGATAGTCGGTGATCCCGACCACGGGCTGCAACTCGGTATCCTCGAGCGTGCGGCTGATGCCGGTCATCACCTCGGGGAAGACCATGTTCGACATCGACGGGATGATCACGGCCACCAGGTTGACCCTCTGGCTGGCCAGGGCGCCGGCGATCTTGTTGGGCACATAGCCCAGCCGCTTGGCCGCCAGCAGCACCTTTTCGCGGGTTGCCGCCGACACGTCGCCACGGTTGCGCAACACCCGGCTGACCGTCATCTCGGAGACGCCCGAAGCCTCGGAAACATCGCGCAGGGTCAGGGGGCGGTTGCTGGGGGTGGTCAAGGGCGGGTTCCGTCTGTCTTTGCCCACAGTTAGCCCGAAGCTTGAGCACGGATCAAGCTGTCACGATCCGCCGTCCCTCCGGGCAGAGGGCAGGTTTCCCGCCAGGTCGGTCGACTTGCCGATGACATTGCCGAAAACCCGCGCTAAGAAAGCCTCGCACGGCCCCGTGGCTCAACTGGATAGAGCAGCCCCCTCCTAAGGGGCAGGTTACAGGTTCGAATCCTGTCGGGGTCACCATCTTCTCCGCTCCTCGGCGAGCAGCCGTTCAGTGAAAGCGGGGCCCGGCCTGCATCTCCCGAGTTCGGCGTCAGCGCGTTCGAGCGTCGTTCGCCAAGCCATTTGGCGGTTTCCTGCCGCTCGCAAGTATCGGCGCGATCATTGAATTCGCCGGGAGCAAAGCCCTTCGGACCGGAAAACAGCGGCTTCTCAGCCGCACAGGCAGACAGGCGGCATATTGCAAAAGCACGGAAGTTGCCAAAACCTTGGCCGGGTGTGGCCATGTTCAAGCCACATTCCGTCGGCATCTTTCCAGGGCCGACCAGGTGAAGCCCGCGTTGCAAGCCTGCGTCTGCCACAGGATCGAGCCCGCGGAAGATGATGCAGTATCAAGAAGACAACGCCCAAGCCAGCGAACTGCCAGTCGGAGCGACGCTTCTGCAGGGGCAGTACGAGATTCTGCAGCATCTGGCGACCGGCGGCTTCGGGATGACCTATCTGGCACGGGACAGCCTGTCGCGCCACGTCGTGGTCAAGGAATGCTTCCCGGACGGGCTGTGCCTGCGCGAGGGCCGGCTGGTTGTGCCGTTGCAGGACATGAACCAGGGCGCCTATCAGAAGATCGTCTGGAACTTCGTCGCCGAAGCGCGCCGCCTGGCCAAGCTCAAGCATCCCAATATCGTGGCGGTTCACCAGGTCTTCGAAGAGAACCACACCGCCTATATGGCGATGGATTATGTCGAGGGCGAAGAGCTTCTGAGCATTCTCGAGGCGGAGCCGAAGCGGCTGACGCCGGCGCTGCTGCGGACCTGCCTGCGCGAGGCGCTGGAGGCGGTGGCGCATCTGCACGAGGTGGGCATCCTGCATCGCGACATTTCGCCCGACAACCTGCTGCTGAGCCCCGACGGCCATGTCACCCTGATCGATTTCGGCGCCGCCCGCGAGCGCTCGCAGCAATCGCTCAGCGCCTCGACCTTCCTGCTGGCGGTGAAGGACGGCTATTCCCCGCATGAATTCTATGTCGAGAACGCGCCGCAGGATGCGTCGAGCGATCTCTATTCTCTGGCGGCGACCTTCTATCACCTGATCGCCGGCGAGGCCCCGCCGGATTGCTGGACCCGGCACGAGGAAACCACGGCCGGGCTGGACGACCCCTATGTGCCGCTGGCCGGTGGCGGCTGGCCCTTCGAGCGGCTGTTCCTGAAACTGATCGACCAGGCGCTGTCGGTGGACCGGGAAGACCGCATCCATTCGGCGCGCGACTGGATCGACTGGCTGGATGCGGCCGAAGCCGACAAGCGGGCGGGTGCCGAAGCCGCCGAGGCGATCGTGGCCGAGGCTCCGGGCCCGCATTTCCGCCCGGTCCAGCATCGCCCGGCGCATTTCCGCCCGACCGAGCTTCGCGCCGCCGCGCCCGCCGCCGAAGAGCGCCCGACCGCCGGGCGCCCCAAGACCCTGCGGGCCGATCATTTCTCGGAAGCTGCGGCCGAGGTCGATCTGCAGGCCCTGTCCAAACTGGTCGCGTCGACCAACACCGAGGTCGCCACCGTCAAGCAGGCGCCGCGCAAGAAGACCCGCGAGGAGGTCGAATCCGAGCGCAAGGCAAGCGACGGGCCGAAGCAGTTGGTCGATATCTACGGCGACCCGGTCGAAGACGTGAACACATGGATGAAAGAGCAGGAACGCGTGCTCAAGGCCAAGGCCGCGCGCGAAGCCTATGCCTCCAATTCCCCCAACGAAGACGCGCCCCGCCGCAAGTCGCTGATCGCTCGGCTGCTGACCGGGGGGCTGCGGTCGTCGCGCAATTCCGCCACGCCGGTGTGACCCTGAAAGGATAAAGCATGAAATTCCTCCGTGATCTGATCGAGCAGAAGAGCAGCGAGGGTGCTGCGTCAGGCGCGGCTGCCGCTCCGGGCCGGCTCGGCGCCGGCAATCTGGCATCCGGTCACGCCGAAGCGGAACCGAAGGCTCAACCGTTCGCGGCCAGCGAGCTGTATCGCATCATGGACGAGGATGACGACGACATCGGCCAGGATGCCTTCGACGTCTTCGACGACGAGTTCGAGGACGAGGACGAGGCCTTCGACCAGATCCACGCCGAGGACGAGGATGAGGACGAGCGGGTCGATGCGGCGATCGAGCCGGAGTCCCCCGCTGCGAAGGCCGCAAACGACAAGGCCGCAGCCGAGACGACGGATGAGATCGTCGCCCGGATGATCCGCCCGGCCGCACGCCCGGCCACGGCGCCCGCGCCGGCCCCGCAAGCCATGCCGAAGCAGGCGCCCGCAGCGGAGCGCCCCGCCGCGCCGAGGCCCGCGCCTGCATCCGCACCCGCACCTATGGCACGCCCTGCGCCGGATACCGCGGCAAGGCCCGTCACCCGGCCGGTGGCCGCGGTGGCCCCTGTGGCCCCGGCAGCTGCGGCCAGCGCTCCGAAACCCGCCCCGGTCGCCGTTTCGCGCCCGGCCGTGCCTGTGGCGCCGCGGTCCCAGGCTGCACCGCCTCAGGCCGCCGCCCCCCAGCCGGCTCCCCAGTCTGCCGCCCAGCCCACCCCTGCAGCCCGCCCCGCCGAGGCGGCGCAGCGGCCCGAGCCCGCGGCCCCGGTTTCGGTCGAGGTTCCGACCTCGTCCGCCGGGCGCGGCATGGGCCGGGCCGGCCGCGCCAAGACCCGGCTTCTGGGCTTCAACGCCGGCATGAGCAAGGACAGCGACCCGTTCGCCCGTGCCGCCGGCAGCCCGGACGAGGCGGCCTATACCCAATTCCCGGTGGGCTGGCTTGTCGTGGTCGATGGCCCCGGCCGTGGCGCCGCCTTCACGCTGTTCAACGGGGTGACCCAGATCGGCCGCGGCGAAGGCCAGACCGTGCGCCTGGACTTCGGCGACAACTCGATCTCGCGCGAGAACCACGCCGCCATCGCCTATGACGCCGAGCAGAACAGCTTTTTCATCGGTCATGGCGGCAAGGCCAACCTGGTGCGCTGCAACAACATGCCGGTGCTGTCCACCCAGGCGCTGTCTTCGGGCGACATCGTCCGGGTCGGCGAAACCAGCCTGCGGTTCATCCCGCTTTGCGGCGACGATTTCCAATGGACGGGTGGTCAGAAAGGCCAGGGGTCTCATGCAGTCAACGGGTGAACTGGGCTATGATACGGCCACGGTGATCAGCCAGGGCCGCCGCGAGCGTCAGGAAGATGCGGTGATTTCCGATTTTCCGACCGGCAGCGGCATGGGCTTCGTCGTGCTGGCCGACGGCATGGGCGGACATTCCGCCGGAGACGTGGCCAGCAAGATCGTCGTGACCGAGGTGTTCAGCGAGCTGAAGTTGCAGACCGGCGATATCGAGGCGATGGAGCGCAATATCGGCGACATCCTGCGCGGCGCGGCCTTTGGCGCCAACGAATGCGTCGGGCTCTATTCGGCCGAGAAGAGCGACGATCACCTGATGGGCGCGACGCTTCTGGCGCCGGTTCTGATCGGTGACCGGCTGTTCTGGATCTCGGTCGGAGATTCACCGCTCTATCTGATGCGCGATGGCGCGCTGACCCGGCTGAACGACGATCACGCGGTCGGGTCGCAGGTCGAGTATCTGGTCGCAAGCGGTCTGATGCGGCGCGACGAGGCGGTGAACCATCCCGAACCGAACAGCCTGACCTCGGTCCTGGTCGGCCAGGACATTCCGCAGATCGACTGCCCGGCCGAGCCGTTCCGGCTGGCCGCGGGCGATATCCTGATCGCCGCCAGCGACGGGCTTCTGGTGCTGAGCGACGAACAGATCGCCCGCACACTGCGGCCGCTGCGCGATTCGTCGGCCGAGGCCATCGGCGCCGCCTTGATGGGCGCGATCGAGGCGGCGGACGACCCGCATCAGGACAATGTGACGCTTGGGATCGTGAAGGTGCAGGACCGCGCCGTCCCCGGCCGGGCATCGATTGGCGATGCGTTGCAGCCCAAGGTGCTGCGCCGCGACCTGGGCGGCGTCACCATCGTGGCAAAGGTCTCGAACCGCGCGGCAAGCGCGGCGGGATAACGGATGAGGTGAGCAGTGGACCCGAAACAGAATATCGACCCGATCGCGGCCCGGTTGGACGAAACCCTGCGCAGTCCCGCGATTCCGCCGCAGATCAGGGATTGGGGCAAGCGGCTGCTTGACCATCTGCGCCGGCCGGTGCGGATCGTGGTGACGGGGGTTCCCGGCAGCGGCAAGTCGTCCCTGATCAACATGATGCTGTCGCAGAACGTGCTGGGCGCCTCGGCCGGCATTCCGGTGATCGACATCGCCTATGGCCCCGAGCCCCGGGTGCTGTTCGAGCTGGAAGACGGCCGCAGCGTCGAAAGCCCGGGCCTGCTGGCCGATTTCCGGGTGCCCGAACGGGTGATCCGCGCCCGCCAGGAACTGCCCGATCCCAGCCTGCGCGGACAATGCTATCGCGAGCTGGGCCTGGGCCAGGCGCCCGAGATCGGCCGCCGCATCCTGGCCGCCGCGATGAAGGATGCCGATATCGTCCTGTGGTGCACCAACTCCTTCGGCGAGATCGAACAGAGCCTGTGGCGCGCGGTGCCGGACGAGGTGAAGGATCACAGCTTCCTGGTGGTGACCCGGGCCGACCGGCAGATGATGTGGGGCGTGCTGTCCAAGACCATCGCCACGCTCGAACCGGTCGTCAGCGAGGAATTCCTGGGGCTCTACCCGGTCGCCACCCTGCAGGGGCTGAGCGCCCTGACCGCCGGGTCCGAACCCGACATGGCGCTGTGGCATTCCAGCGGCGGCAAGAGCCTCTGCGCCGAGATCGCCACCCAGGTCGCCTCGGGGCGCGCGGCGGACCTGGACCAGGCTCAGGCCTTCCTGGCGCAATTCGCCGATGCGGCGGCCCGGGCCGAAGCCGCCCCGCGACCTGCCCCGGCCGCACCGGCCCAGCCCGCACCGGTGGCCGCGCCCGCAACCGACCGGGCTGACAGCGCCGTGGCCCAGGCGATTGTGCCCGGACCCATAAACATGGCGGCGACAGCCGCAGGCGGGATGGTGGCCGCCAGCAGCCAGCCGGGTGGCACGGCCGCGACCGATGTTCTGGACAATGCGGTGCAGATCCTGACCCGCAGCGGCCGCGACCTGCTGCGCGAGATCGCGGGCGACGACGCGGTCGACACCGACGCGGTGCTGGAGCGTTGCGCCGCGACCATCGGCGCCCTGTCGCTGCATTTTCAGGACAGCCTGACCGACGATCCGGCCCTGCAGCTGGCCCAGGACAATGTCCGCGAGGGCGAAGAGATGCTGATGCTGTTCCAGCTGGAACGGGGCGAGGACGCCGCGCTGGATGCGGTGACGCTGCTTCTGCAACTGCGCAAGGAAAGCGCGATGCGGGAGACGGCCTGACATGTCGCGCACCCTTTCTTCCCGCCATGGGCCAAAATCTCAACACATTTTTGCGCCATATTGCCGGGGTGAAGAGTGCTGGTCCGGGACGACCCGGTCCGGAGAAACGTATGATTGGTTTGGACAGCCCGAACAAAGGGCTGAAAGATAAAATGAAAATCGAAGCAGACATCGTTCCGACCACAGAAATCCGCGCCTCGGCCCGGCCGACGAATCTGCGCGCCGGCATGGACGCGCTGGCCGAATTCGCCGCCCGCGCCGATCAGCTCGGCACCGCGCTCGACGCGCTGATGGCGGTGTCCGAGAAGGGCGCCACCCGGTCGCTGAAGACGCTGAAGACGCAGCTGGACGAATTCGAGCCCAGCGTGACCATCCTGGGCCAGGTGAAATCCGGCAAGACATCGCTGATCAACGCCATGGCCGGCTGGTCCGATCTGCTGCCGGCGGATGTGAACCCCTGGACCTCGGTCGTGACCTCGTTGCACCTGACCCCCGGCCAGTCGCGCAAGGAAACCGGCGCCCGCTTTCAGTTCATGACCGAAGGCGAATGGAACCGGCTGACCACCAAGGGCGGCCGCATGGGCGAGCTGGCCGGCCGCGCCGGCGCCGAAAGCGAGCTGCAGAAGCTGCAGGCCCAGATCGAGATGATCCGCGAGAAGTCGAAGGCGCGGCTGGGTCGCAATTTCGAACTGCTGATGGGTCAGAAGCACGAATACGGCTATTTCGACAAGAACCTGCTGGAACGCTATATCTGCCTGGGCGACGATTTCGACCTCGACGCGGACGAAGCCGCCGCGATGGGCATCAGCGAAGAACAGGGCCGGTTTGCCGACATCACCCGTTCGGCCGATCTGTATCTGAATTGCCAGACCGTGCCGTTCCGGATGTGCCTGCGCGACACGCCGGGGGTGAACGACACCTTCCTGCTGCGCGAACAGATCACCATCAAGGCGGTGCGCGACAGCCGCATCTGCGTGGTCGTGCTGTCGGCCGGCCAGGCGCTGACCTCGGTCGACATGGGGCTGATCCGGCTGATCTCGAACCTGAATTCGCGCGACGTGATCATCTTCGTCAACCGGATCGACGAATTGCCCGATCCGGCCAATCAGATCGCCGAGATCGAGGCCAGCATCCGCGCCACGCTGAAAGAGCATCACGGCCCCCACGATACCGAGATCGTCTTCGGCAGCGCCTGGTGGGCCAACAAGGCCCTGACCGGCGAGTTGGAAGAGATGACGCAGCGCCATTCCAAGACCCTGCTCGACTGGGCGGCGGCCAATCTCGAACCCGGCACCGCCGACCAGTCGCCCGCCAACATGGTGTGGGACCTGTCGGGCGTGCCGGCCCTGCTGGCCGCGATAGGCGAGCGCACGGTGATGCATCTGGGCGATCCCTGCCTGACCGAAATCGCCAGTTCCGCCGTGACGCTGGCCACCAGCCAGGCGGCCTCTAAAAGCGTGCGGCTTCGGGCCAGATCGGTCGACGGTCAGGTCAGCGGCGACGAACTGCTGGCCGCGTTCGACCGGATCGAGGCGCAGAACCTGGCGGCGTTCGAGACCGAGCTGAACCAGCATATCGCCGATTATCAGGCCCGCGCCGACCGGGCCCACGCCACCTTCATCGACCGCGCCACCCATTCGTTGATCAAGCATCTCGAGAATTGGGGCGAGCATGTGGTCTGGGAATACGACCCTTCGGGCCTGCGTATCCTGTTGCGTTCGGCGCATTCGCTGCTGGGCAGCCGCACCCAGGCGCTGGCCAAGAAACGCTATGAACAGGCGATCCGCGACATTGCCGAATTGCTGGTCAGCGGCTTCGGGGCCGCGGTCGAAGGTATCCAGATCAACATTCCCGACGTGCCCGAAACCCCGCCGCCGGTGGCGCTGGGCCAGACCATCGCGCTGGATTTCAACGATGGCTGGTGGGTCAGCTGGTGGCGCCGCCGCCGCGGCTATAACGCCTTCGCCAAGCAGTTCAAGGAGCTGATCGCTTCGGAAACCGAAGGCTTCATGGAGCAGATGAAGGTCGACCAGACCGACGAGATCCGCGTCGCGCTGCTGAGCCGTCTCAGGGCCGAATTCGACGGTTTCCGCAACATCCTTTACGACCTGATCGAAAACGCCCGGCCCGACCGCGACCTGCAGGCCGAGCTGTCGGGCGAGGACGATCTGAAACAGCGCGCCGCCCTGGGCGCGGCGCTGGAAACGCTCGAGGAGTTTGCCGCATGATGCACGACGATGACCTGATCGCCGAAGAGCATGGCGAAGCGGCCCGGCCCGAGCGTCCGCAGCGCAAGCCCCGGGTCGCCCTGATGGGCGAGTTCAGCGCCGGCAAGAGCACCTTGTCGAACATGCTGATGGGCGAATCCCCCTTCCCGGTGAAGGTGACGGCCACGCGCCTGCCGCCGGTCTGGGCCAGCTTCGGTCCCGCCGCGGCCGTTGCCGTCGATCACGACGGCGTCGAAAGGCCGCTCGACTTGGGCGACCTGTCCTCGGTCACGCTGGAGAATACCGCGCTGATCCGGCTGAGCCGCGAAACCGATATCCTGGAACTGTGCGACCTGATCGACATGCCCGGCGTGTCTGATCCCAACATGCCCGCCGACGTCTGGCTGAAGCTGATCGACGAGATCGACTTCGTCATCTGGTGCACCCATGCCAATCAGGCCTGGCGCCAGTCCGAGGCGGCAATCTGGGAGCGGATCATGGACCGGACCAATGGCGGCAATATCCTGCTGGTCACCCAGATCGACAAGATCCGCAACGACCGCGACCGCGCCCGCGTGCTGAGCCGGGTGCGCAAGGAAACCCAGGGCCTGTTCGAGGCGGTCTATCCCGTGTCGTTGATCGAGGCGCTGAACGCCGGCGACGATTTCAAGGCCGAACAGGAGGCCGGCACCGCCGCCTTCATCGAACATCTGGTCGATGTTCTGGTGCGGCCGCTGCAAGCGAAGCCGCAAGGGGCGGTGGAATGGGACGTCGTGCCGGAACTGCCCCGGATCGAGGCCGGCGCGCAGCGCGGCGCGGCGCGGGTGGTGACGGTGCAACCGGCGCGGGCCCCGTCCGAGAGGCCTGAACCAGAGGTCGCGACCGCGCCCCGGCCCGAGGCCGCATCAAGGCCCGATCACCCGGGTGAGGCGGCGGTCGTGCGGCCGGCACGCGTGCCCCGAAACGGCGAGGGCGGCAGCGGCATCACGCCCCGCCGGGTGCGCCCGGCCCGCCCGCCGGAGGCCACCCTATGAGCATTGCCCAGGGGCTCGATTATCTGCGCGATGGCCACCCCGCCTGTTCGCTGGCGGCATTTGGCGATCTTGGCACGCGGCTGGTGCTGCGGTCGAGCGCGGCAACCGAGCATCCGCAGGAATTCTATGACAAGCTGTGTGCCCAGGCGGCCGGAACCTTCGGTCTGAGCGATGGCCTGCAGCGCCCGGACGGCGTGGCAGCGGGCAACGAGGTGGTGGTTCTCACCCCGCAGGATGCCCGCGTCTTCGTGCGGTCGCCCGAAAACGGATCCGATTTCGTCGGCTGCATCTGCGATGCCCAGCAGGATCTGAACGATATTGCCGCTTCGGCCGCGGCCATGCTGAGCGAGGCGACCGCAACCCCATGATGCCAAAGCTTCGCCCCTCGCGTCGTGCCGGCCGGAAAGAGGCCACCGACCCGCTGCGTCGCGCGGTCGAACGGCTGGCCTCGGACGAGGTTTCGGACGAGACGGTGGAGGAGGGCGGTTTCGGGGCCCTGATCGACCGCATCGCGCAAGAGGTCGACGAGACCATTCTGCCGCGCAATTTCGCGCTGATCGGCGCCAGCGGCGAGGTCGCGGTTCTGACCGTTTCGAACCGGCGGTTGCTGGGGGTCGAGGCGTCGGGCAGCCCGCTGATCCCGGGCGTGGCCACGGGCGGCCGCGCGGCCGAGGAGTTCAGCGATATCCTGCGCGCGGTGTGGGAGGTTTCGGCGCCGCTGCGGCTGGTGCTGAAGGGGCGGGCCGACGGGTTCTCGATCGAGGATGCCAGCTGTTCGGCGCTCGACCTGCGGCAGGCGGCGGCCGAGCCCGCGGCCGAGCAGGGGATGGAGGGCTTTCTGAGCGCCGTTCAGGCCCAGGCCCAGGCCTGGTTCTGCCGCGCTGGCATCGCCGTGCAGCCGATCCAGGACGGCGCGCCCGAGGCGTCGGAAACCCTGACGGCGCTGGCCCGCGACGTGGCCGCGCAACGCGCCAAAAGCAAGGCCGGTGCGGTCCGTGCGCCGTCGTCGCAGCGCCCGACCTGCGCCATCCTGCCCTATGACGGCGACCGCCGCGTTCTGGTGGCCGAAGAGGCCGATGCGCTGATCCTGGCGCTGGCGGACGCCGCCGCGACCGAGGCGCTGGTCGCCGCGTGGAAGCTGGCCTTCCGGCCCTGACCCTATATCCGCTTCTGGCTTTGCGGGTCGAACAGATGCAGCTCGCCCGGCGCCGGTGAGACCCGCAGGCTGCTGCCTATCGCCACCTGCTGCGTGCCATCGAGGCTGACCACCATTTCGGCACCGCTGCCGGCCAGCCGGCCATGCACCAGGGTGGTCGCGCCCAGCTGCTCGGTCAGCTCGACCTCGACCGTGATCGGCCCGGCATCGTCGGGTTTCAGATGCTCGGGGCGGATGCCCAGCGTGACCGTTCCATGGGCCACGGTTCCGGTTTCCAGAACCGCCCCACCGGGCAGCGTGACGGTGCCGCCCGAGGCCTCGACCGAGAGGAAATTCATCGCCGGGCTGCCGATGAAGCCGGCGACGAACATGGTGGCGGGCCTTTCGTAAAGCTCGATGGGCGTGCCGAACTGTTCGACATAGCCCGCGTTCAGCACCATCAGACGGTCGCCCAGGGTCATCGCCTCGACCTGATCGTGCGTGACATAGATCGAGGTCACGCCAAGCCGTTTCTGCAGCTTGCGGATTTCCAGCCGCATCTGCACCCGCAGCTTGGCGTCGAGGTTGGAAAGCGGCTCGTCGAACAGGAAGACCTGCGGCTGGCGCACGATGGCGCGGCCCATGGCGACGCGCTGCCGCTGCCCGCCGGACAGCTGCCGCGGCTTGCGGTCGAGGTATGGCGTCAGTTCCAGGATCTCGGCCGCCTCGGCGACGCGGGCCGCGATCTCGGCCTTCGGTGTCTTCCTGATCTTGAGGCCATAGGCCATGTTCTGACGCACGCTCATATGCGGATAGAGCGCGTAGTTCTGGAACACCATGGCGATGTCGCGGTCCGAGGGCTCCAGCCCGTTCACCACCCTGTCGCCGATGGAAATCTGCCCCGAGGTGACGGTTTCCAGCCCAGCCACCATGCGCAGGAGCGTGGACTTGCCACAGCCCGAGGGGCCGACGATGACCACCAGTTCGCCATCGTCGATCTGGCCGTCGACGCGGTGAAGAACCTCGGTCGGGCCATAGGATTTGGTCAGGGTGTCGAGCGTGATCTTTGCCATTCTTTGGGGCCCTATTTATCGGTCTCGGTCAGCCCTTTGACGAAGAGCTTCTGCATCGCGATCACCACGAAGACCGGCGGGATCATCGCCAGAAGCGCGGTCATCATGATGATGTTCCATTGCGGGCTCTGCTCGGCCGCTTCCAGCATCTGCTTGATCGAGATGACGATGGTGGTCATGTCGCGGTCGGTGGTGATCAGCAGCGGCCAGAGATATTGGTTCCAGCCATAGATGAAGAGGATCACGAAGAGCGCCGCGATATTGGTGCGGCTGAGCGGGATCAGGATATCCCAGAAGAACCGCAAGGGGCCGGCGCCGTCGATCCGGGCGGATTCCAGCATCTCGTCCGGGATGGTCAGGAACACCTGGCGGAACATGAAGGTCGCCGTGGCCGAGGCGATCAAGGGCACGCTGAGACCCCAGTAGGAGTTCAGCATCCCCAGGCTGGCCACCACCTCGTAGGTGGGCAGGATGCGGACCTCGACCGGCAGCATCAGGGTGATGAAGATCATCCAGAAGAAGCCCATGCGGAAGGGAAACTTGAAATAGACGATGGCGAAGGCCGAAAGCAGAGAGATGGCGATCTTGCCGACCGCGATCATCAGCGCCATGGCGAGGCTGTTCAGCAGCATCTGCCAGACCGGCGCGGTTTCCGTCCCCGAAAGGCCACGGCCGAACAGCGTCTTGGTGAAGTTCTCCCAGAAATGGCCGCCGGGCAGCATCGGGATCGGCGCTTCCAGCATCCGTGTCTCGGGATGGGTGGCGCCGACGAAGGTGATCCAGATCGGCAGCGCCACCAGCGCCACGCCGAGGATCAGCACCAGATGCGCGATGAGATCGAGGATGGGGCGGTTTTCGACCATCAGTATTGCACCTTCTTCTCGACAAAGCGGAACTGCACAACGGTCAGCGCGATGAC
Source organism: Paracoccaceae bacterium (assembly GCA_041397165.1). Classification (GTDB taxonomy): domain Bacteria; phylum Pseudomonadota; class Alphaproteobacteria; order Rhodobacterales; family Rhodobacteraceae; genus JAWKXE01. The sequence continues at coordinate 17,432 of JAWKXE010000026.1, forward strand.
GATGGCCATCAGCACCACCGATTGCGCCGCCGAGCCGCCCAGGTCGAGCCCGACGAAGCCGTCGTTGAAGACCTTGTAGACCAGGATGGTGGTGGCGTTGGCCGGGCCGCCCTGGGTGATGGCATGGATGATGCCGAAGGTCTCGAAGAAGGCATAGACGGCGTTGATCACCAGCAGGAAGAAGGTGGTGGGCGAGATCAGCGGAAAGATGATCGTGCTGAAGCGGCGGATCGGGCCGGCGCCGTCGATCGCCGCCGCCTCGATGATCGAGCGCGGGATGGATTGCATCGCGGCGAGGTAGAACAGGAAGTTATAGGCGACCTGTTTCCAGGCCGCGGCCATGATCACCAGCGCCATCGCCTGGTTGCCGTTCAGATAGTGATTCCAGTCGTATCCGGCGAATTCCAGCAGATAGGGGAAGATCCCCAGCGTCGGGTTGAACATGAACAGCCACAGCGCGCCGGCCAGGATCGGGGCCACGGCATAGGGCCAGATCAGCAGCGTGGTATAGGCCGTGGCGGCACGCACCACCCGGTCGGCAAACCCCGCCAGGATCAGCGCGAGACCCATCGACGAGAACGCCACCGCGACCGAGAAGAAGATCGTCCGCCCGAAGGCGGCGCGATAGAGCGGATCGCCGAACAGGATCTGGAAGTTCTCGAACCAGACGAATTCGGTCGAGAGGCCGAAGGCGTCCTCGATCAGGAAGCTCTGCCAGACCGCCTGGCTGGCGGGCCAGATGAAGAACACCAGCGTGATCGCGATCTGCGGGGCGACCAGCAGATAAGGCAGGATCGACGCCGGGAAGTGCACCCGTTTCAGCATGAGCGGCCTTCGGAAAAAAGCAGAGCCCCGGCCGGGGGGGAACCCGGCCGGGGGCATGATATCAAGGGCTTAGTTGACCGAGCGCTCGAACTTCCTGAGCAGGGCGTTGCCGCGTTCGACGGCGGTGTCCATCGCCTCTTTCGCGGTCTTCTGCCCGGCCCAGAGCGCCTCGAGCTCTTCGTTGATCACGTCACGGACCTGAACGAAGTTGCCGAAGCGGACGCCGCGCGAATTGGGCGTGGGCGCGTTGAGCGACAGCTGCTTGATGGCGGTGTCGGTGCCCGGGTTGGCGTCATAGAAGCCCTGGGTCTTCGACAGCTCGTAAGCGGCGGTGGTGATCGGCACATAGCCGGTTTCCTGGTGCCACCAGGCCTGCACTTCCGGAGAGCTGAGATAGGTCAGGAACTTGGCAACGCCTTTGTATTCCTCGGCCTCCTTGCCGGCGAGCACCCAGAGCGTGGCGCCGCCGATGATCGAGTTCTGGGCGTGATCCGCCACCGAGGTATCGAGCGGCAGCATGGTCTGGCCGAACGCGAACTTGGCCTGGGATTTGATCCCGCCGTAATAGGCCGACGAGTTCATCCACATGCCGCATTCGCCGTTGACGAACATCGGCAGGCTGTCGCCGCGACGGCCGCCATAGACGAATTCGCCGGTCTTGCCCATCTCGGCGATCCGCGCCAGACGGTTCTCGACGGCGTCGTTGTTGAAGGTGAATTCGGTATCGAACCCGGCGAAGCCATTTTCCTTCGTGCCCATCGGCATGTTGTGCCAGGACGAGAAGTTCTCGATCATCACCCAGCTTTGCCAGCCGAAGGAAAGCCCGCATTTCATGCCGTTCCCGACCAGCGCCTTGGCGGCGGCCTCGACCTCGTCCCAGGTCTTGGGCGGCTCGACACCGGCGGCCTTCAGCGCGTCGGCGTTATACCACATGACGGGCGTCGAGCTGTTGAACGGCATCGACAGAAGCTGGCCTTCCGGGGTCTCGTAATACGAGATCACGGCCGGCAGATAGCCCGATTTGTCGAACGGTTCGCCGGCGTCCTGCATCAGCTGTTCCACCGGATAGACGGCGCCCTTGGCGGCCATCATCGTGGCGGTGCCGACCTCGAAGACCTGCACGATATGCGGATGTTCCTTGGCCCGGAAGGCGGCGATGGCGGCGGTCATCGTCTCGGTATAGTTGCCCTTGTAGCTGGGCACGATTTCATAGTCCGACTGGCTGGCGTTGAAGTCGGCGGCGATCTTGTCGACCCGCTCGCCATTGACGCCACCCATGGCGTGCCACCACTCGACCTTGACCTGCGCCGAGACCGCGCTGGCGCTCAGAGCCAGCCCGATCGCGCCAGCCGCAATCTTGTATTGAAAAGTCATGAGTTCTCTCCCTCGCTTGGTGGCGAAAGATTTGGACGGGTGCCGTGATAATGCAAGTGAAAGTTTTCTGACGCATTTCATAACATTGTATTATGTATCTGGTTGCGCTAAGGCTGTTTCGAAGGCGGTGAAAGTGGGGTAAGTCCTTGAAATTCAAGCTCCGTCAGCTCGAGGCGTTTCAGGCCGTGGCCGAGGCCGGTCATGTCACCCGTGCCGCAAAACACATGGGCATCAGCCAGCCCGCGGTCAGCCGGCTTCTGTCCGATTTCGCCCGCTCGGTCGGGTTCGAGCTGTTCGAACGGCGGGGCGGGGTTTTGGTGCCGACCTCCGAGTCGCGCTATCTGCTGGCCGAGGTCAATCGTGTCCTGGCGGGGTTAAGACATCTTGAAGACCTCGGGCGCGACCTGACCGAACGCACCGCCGGGCATCTGCGCATCGCCTGCCTGCCGGGCTTCGCCACCTCGCACCTGCCGGGGGTCCTGACCCGCTTCCTGGCCGACCGGCCCGGCGTGACCGTGACGCTGGAACCCGACCGGCCCGAACGTATCCTGGAATGGATCGTGGGCGAGCAATTCGATTGCGGCATCACCGACGGCTTCGCGGGCCACCCGGCGACCAACTCGGTCGACCTGAACATCCGCTCGGTCTGCATCCTGCCCAAGGGCCATCCGCTGGCCCGGCGGGCGCAGATCGCGCCCGAGGATCTGGCGCATGAAAAGCTGATCCACACGCGCCGCGACAGCCGGTTTTTCCGCCGCCTTTCCAAGGCCTTCGCCGATCACGCGGTCGAGCTTCCATCCTGGATCGAGGTGCGCCAGTTCACCGCCGCCTGCACCATCGTGGCCGAGGGCGCGGGGGCCTCGGTGGTGTCGGCGCTGGATGCCGAACAGTTCCGCGGCCGGGGCATCGTGATCCGGCCGTTTTCGCCCGAGATCGTGCATCGTATCTCGATCCTGCGGCCGGCCACCGGCGCGCGGCCCCGGATCGCGCTGGATTTCATCGACGCCTTCGTCCAGAGCCTGACGCCCTTCCTGACCGACCCAGAGGCGGCGCCTTCGGTTTCGGCGCTGTAAGAGGCTGATTTCAGGCGATTTCCGACGGCGGTCAGTCGACAGGGCGGATCAGCTTCTGCTCCAGAACCCTCAGCACGGTGCGCAGGTCATGGCCGCGGCGCAGGATGCGGCCATCCATGGCGACGACGCTGTATTGCCCCTGCCGGTTGCGCAATTTCGGCCGCTTTTCAATGCGATAGAGCGGAAATTCGGCGGTGCGCCGGAACACCGAGAAGACGGCCACCTCGCGCAGGTTGGAAATGCCGTAATCGCGCCATTCGCCGGCGGCGACCATGCGGCCGTAAAGCGACAGGATGACACTGAGCTCGGTGCGGTGAAAGGCGACCTGGGCGGACTGAACGCCGGGAAAGGGCGTGGGGGGCTGGAGTGTCATGGTTCCAGTTTGCGCCGATTCGGGGCGAAATCAAGCTTTTGCTGACGCCACCGTCCCGACGGATTAACGCCCCTGGCGGGGGCGAAAGCGGGTGTCTGCATCCCGGCTGGCCGACGGCTGCTTTCCGTCTGGCGCGGGCGGCGCAACCTTTCGGCAAGATATGGGTTAACGCGGCGCGCGTCCCCGCCCCCGCCAACGCGCTCCCGCCCCTTCGACCGGGGCTGGACGGCGGCGTTGCGCGCTCCCACCCCGCGCGCCGGCGGGGGCGGCGACCGGAACGCGGCTCGCGGCCGGTCGGACGGGATAAGGGTGGACGGATAGGCCGTCCCGAGAAGCGGCGGTGGAAGCCTGACGCGCCTGCCTCTTGCCTTTCATCTTTCCGGAAGGGTCTATTCCAGCTCAGCGTCTGAGTGGTTTCATTCTGCACGATCTGAGCAGGATCTTGTAGAGGTCCTGATCGCGGGTGTCGAAGCGAAACTCGGTCTCCTTGAGAAAGGTCGAGAAGCTCGCCTTGCGCAGCCCGTTGAACTTCTGGTGGCGTCGCTTGGCATCGCTCCAGAAGCTCTCGATTCCATTGATATGGACCCCGTCCCTGGCGAACTCGGCCTTGCCGTGAAGGATGCGGTGGTGGCGCTTGAAGCCGGCCTCGACCAGCCCGTCATAGCTGCGAAACCCGTCTGTCGTGATCTCGGCCGAGAGGTGGACCCGGCCTTCGATGATGGCGGAAAGCGTTGCCTTGGAACAGTTTTTCACGATCTGGCAATGCACGCGCCCGCCGCGCTCGAGGATACCGAAGACCGGCGTCTTCTTGCCGGCGCCGCGCCCGGGCTGGCCGCGCACGCGGGAGGGACCGAAATGGCTCTCGTCGATCTCGACCTGGCCGTGGAAGGGGCAATCGGCCTCGGCCAGTTCGGCTATGCGCAGGCGCAGAAGGGTGTAGAGCGCCGCGGTCGTGTTGTGGCTGAGACCGGTCAGCGCTGCCGCGCGATCGGCCGTGATATCGAGCGCAAACAGACGAAGAAGATCGCGGAATTTGCGCTCCGAAATTCTCCCCCGAAACAGATACCGGTTTTTCTGAGCCATGAGAGCACCTTAGCATACTCTCAGAACAACTCAGCTGGAATAGACCCTTGGGGAAAGATGAAAGGGCCGGGTCAGGTTAGGTTTCCGGCCAGGCTTCTGGCCGGGTTTCAGGCCGAGTTTCAGGCCAGGCTGCGGGCGAGGTTGAAGAGCGCCAGGGCGATCAGCAGCGTCAGGGTGAGCGGGCGGTAGTAGCGCTCGTATGCGGGGGTGAAGAGGCGGCGGCCGATCAGCACCCCGGCCAGGGCGGGCGGAGCCAGGAGGGCGGCGCGGGCGAGTGCGGTGGTGGTGAGCATCCCGAAGGCGGTCTGCCACATCAGCCCGAGCGCGCCGCCGATGAAGATGATCAGGATGAGGGTGCCGCGCATCTGCCGGGGCGGGATCGAGAGCGCCAGCGCATAGAGCGCGATGACCATGCCGCCGATCGACGCCAGCCCGGTGACGAGGCCGGAGAAGATGCCGGTGGCCACCGTCGGCAGGGCGGCGCGCGACACCGGCAGGCGCAGGCGCAGAAGCTGGGCGCCGGCGAGGCCGAGCACCAGCAGGAGCGCGATGCGGCGCGACAGGTCGGGCGGCAGGGTGGTGGTGAGCCAGAGCCCGAGCGGCACGCCAAGGAGCGCGCCGGTCTGGAGGCGCAGCGCCATGGTGCGGTCGGCATCCCCCAGCCCGCCCTTGATGAGCAGGGCCGAGGCGGCGAGTTCCAGGAGCATACAGACCGGGATCAGCTGAACCGGGGGGATGAGCGCCACCAGCGCGGCCATGATCAGCGCCGAGAGGGCGAAGCCGGTGAAGCCGCGCACCACGCCCGCCAGAAAGACGGCGGCGGCGGCGAAGGCCAGCTGTGCCGGAGACAGCGCGGCGGCGGCGATCATCTGTCGCGCAGGGCCGGATAGGGGCGCATGTCGGGGCCGTTATAGAGGGTGAGCGGGCGGATCAGGATGTTCTGGCGCTGTTGCTCGATACACTGGATGATCCAGCCGGGCATCCGGCCGATGGCGAAGATCGGCACATAGAGGTCCATCGGGATGCCGTGCAGCTGATAGATCACGCCCGAGTAGAAATCGACGTTCACGTTGAGGCCGTGGCGGGCGTAGGGGGCCATCGCCTCGACCACGGCCTGCAGGATCTCGTACCATTCGGGGGCGCCCATTTCCTGGCCCAGCTTGCGGACGCCGTCGCGCATGTGCCGGGCGCGGGGGTCCTCGGCGCGATAGACGCGGTGGCCGAAGCCGGTGACGGCTTCCTTGGCGGCGCGCTTGGCCTTGACATAGGCCGCTGCGTTTTCGGGGCGGCCGATCTCGTGGACCATCTTCATCACATCCTCGGCCGCGCCGCCATGGGCCGGGCCGGCGAGGGTGGAGAGCGCGGTGACGATGGCGCCGTGGAGGTTGGTTTCGGTCGCGGTGGTGACGCGGGCGGCGAAGCTGGACGCGTTGCTGCCGTGTTCGGCATGGAGGATGAAATCGACATCGGCGAGGCGGGCGGCATCGTCGGAGGGCTTTTCGCCCTTCAGCATCCAGAGCCAGTTGGCGGCGTGGGAGAGCGCGGGGTCGGCGGCGACGGGCGTGCGGCCGTTGCGGATCGCCTCATGCGCGGCGACGATCATCGGCACCTGGGAGGTCAGGCGGATGCCGTTTTCGATGAAGGCGTCCTCGCCCACCTGCTGGCTTTGCGGTTCGAGCGCGGCGAGGGCCGAGACGGCGGTGCGCAGCACATCCATCGGGTGGCCGGCCCGGCAGGCGGCGACGATGTCGAGGATTTCCGGCGGCAGCTGGCGGGCGGCCTTCAGGCGGGCGTCTAAATCGGCCAGCTCGGCCCGGTTCGGCAAGTCGCCGAAGATCAGGAGATAGGCGACCTCTTCGAATGTGCTTTGCGTGGCGAGGTCGTGGATGGAATAGCCGCGATAGCTGAGCTCTCCCTTGGCGCCGTCGATGTGGGAGACGCCGGAGCGTTCGAAATAGATGCCCTTGAGGCCGCGGTTGATCTTGACGTCTTCGGTCATGGGTGGCTCCTTTCGCCGCGAAGGGGGGTGCGCATGGCATTCATGGATAAGATAATCGCCGCTGCCAAGACGCGGGCGGCGCGGGTGGTGTTCCCGGAGATGGACGAGCCGCGGGTGGCCGAGGCGGCGGCGCGGCTGGCGGCCGAGGGGATCTGCGTGCCGCTGGGCCTGGCCGGGGTGAGCGAGGGCCAGGTCCGCGCCCTGGTCGAGGCGCGCGGGATGAAGGAGGCGATGGCGCGGCGGCTGCTGGCCAAGCCCTTGTATCGCGCGGCGGCGATGGTGGCGGCGGGCGAGGCCGATTGCATGGTCGCCGGCGCCGACAGCCCGACCCGGCGGGTGATCGAGGCGGCGGCGATGGCGATCGGGCTGGAGGACGGCGTGACGGTGCCGTCGTCCTTCTTCGTCATGCTGTTCCCGGACGGGCGCGAGACGGTCTTCGCCGATTGCGCGGTGAACGTGGCGCCGGATGCGGGGGAACTGGCGGATATCGCCCGGGCCTCGGCCGCGTCGGCGCGGGCGCTGCTCGGCCAGGCGCGGGTGGCGATGCTGTCGTTTTCCACCGGCACCAGCGGCGCGGGGGCCAGCGTGGATCTGGTGCGCGAGGCCGCCGAGGCGACGGGTTTCGCCGGGCCGGTGCAGGCGGACGCGGCGCTGAATGCCGGGCTCGCGGCCAAGTGGGGGGGGGGGGCGGGGGATGCCAATGTGCTGATCTTCCCCAGCCTCGATGCCGGCAACATCGCATACAAGCTCTGCCAGGAACTGGCGGGGGCGCAGGCGCTGGGGCCGTTCCTGCAGGGCTTCCGCCGGCCGGTCTGCGACCTGAGCCGGGGGGCGAGCGTGGCGGATATCGTGGCGGCGACGGCGGTGACAGTGGCGATGTCGGCGGCGATGTCGGCGGCGATGGCGTGACGCCGGGCGGTTTCCCGGCTTTGAGGAAGGGGTAGAATCGCGCTAGTATCGGCGCCATCCATTTCGAGGAGCCGATTATGAAACGTATTCTTGCAACGATGGCCTGTGGCCTCGGTCTGAGCGGACCGGGCCTGGCGCAGAATTACATGATGAACGCCGATCCGCAGGTGGTGCAGGCGATCAACGAGATCGCCTATGTCTATCAGCTTTACTGCAGTTCCGGGTCGGCCCAGGCCTGCAACGCGCTGCCGATGATCCAGCAGGGGGCGCAGGAGACGCTGATGCTGGGCCAGAATTGCCAGATGGGCGATCAGAACGCCTGTGCCACCTATCAGGAGCAGCTGTGGGAATTGCAGGCGGCGCATTCGCAGGCGATGGTCGACTTCCAGCAGCTTCAGACGGCGCAATATGGCGGCGGCCTGGGCGCGGATCCGGGGCTGACGCACGAGCAGCGGATGCAGCAGATCCAGCAATGGGGCGCGCAGAACACCGCCAATTTCAATTCGCGGATGGAGCAGATGGACCGCAACCATCAGAGCTTCCTCGAGATGCTGCGGCAATAGCTTGTCCCATGCCGATGCGGTCGACCGCGCTTGCGGGCGATCCTGCGCGCGCGCCGATCCGGGCTTGACCCGGGTCCCCCGGTCATGGCTGTCGAGGGGGTCCGGGGCGAGCGCAGGCCGGCGGGAGCCGAACCTGCCCCCGGCCCGAAGGCTGCGAGTTTGATCGAGGATGAACCGGCGTTGAGGACGAGGATGCTGTCGCCGGGGCCGGACATGGTGCCGGCCCTCAGGCCTGGCCCATGTCGGCGGCGTCGATGCCGGCCACCGGGACCGGCTTCTTCATCGCGTCGCGGCGGAAGGGCTCGCCCAGTTCCTGGTTGATCATCGCCTCGATCAGCGTGGTCTTGCCATGGGTCATCTGGTCGTCGATGGCCTTGTCCAGCGCCGCCTTCAGCTCGTCCATCGTGCGCGCCACGACGCCCTGCAACCCGCAGGCCCGGGCGATGCCGGCATAGGAGACCTGCTCGTCCAGCTCGGTGCCGACGAAGTTGTCGTCGTACCACAGCGTCGAGTTGCGCTTCTCGGCGCCCCATTGATAGTTGCGGAACACCACCTGCGTGATCGCCGGCCATTCCTTGCGGCCGATGGCGGTCAGCTCGGTCACCGCGATGCCGAAGGCGCCATCGCCCGAGAAGCCGACCACCGGCACGTCCGGCCGCGCGATCTTGGCGCCGACGATCGCCGGCAGGCCATAACCGCAGGGGCCGAAGAGACCGGGGGCGAGGTATTTGCGGCCCTCCTCGAAGCTTGGATAGGCATTGCCGATGGCGCAGTTGTTGCCGATGTCGGAGGAGATGATCGCCTCGCGCGGCAGGGCGCTCTGGATCGCGCGCCAGGCCATGCGCGGGCTCATCCAGTCGGGCTTGGCGGCGCGGGCGCGGCTGTTCCAGCTGGTGCCGGGATCGTCATCCTCGTGGTCCATGCCCGAAAGCTGCTGGGCCCAGGCCGATTTGGTCTGCGCGATCAGCGCCTTGCGCTCGGCCCGGCCCTCGTCGCCGGCGCTGCCGGAGAGGCGGGCAAGCAGGCCTTCGGCCACCTGGCGCGCGTCGCCGACGATGCCGACGCCGACCTTTTTGGTCAGGCCGATCCGGTCGGGGTTGATGTCGACCTGGATGATCTTGGCCTCCCGGGGCCAATAGTCGATGCCATAGCCCGGCAGGGTCGAGAACGGATTGAGCCGCGTGCCGAGGCAGAGCACCACATCGGCCTTCGAGATCAGCTCCATCCCGGCCTTCGAGCCGTTATAGCCCAGCGGCCCGGCAAAGAGCGGGTGCGAGCCGGGGAAGGCATCGTTGTGCTGATAGCCGACGCAGACCGGCGCATCGAGCCGCTCGGCCAGGGCCATCGAGGCCGGGATGGCGCCGCCCAACACGACGCCGGCGCCGTTGAGGATGACGGGGAAGCGGGCGGAAGAGAGCAGATCGGCGGCCTTCTCCAGCGCCTCGGCCCCGCCCGAGGGGCGCTCGAAGGTCACGATCTCGGGCAGGTCGATGTCGATCACCTGGGTCCAGAAGTCGCGCGGCACGTTGATCTGGGCGGGGGCAGAGGCGCGATGGGCGTTGGTGATCACGCGGTTCAGCACCTCGGCGATGCGCGAGGGGTCGCGGACCTCTTCCTGATAGGCGACCATGTCCTTGAACAGCGCCATCTGCTCGACCTCCTGGAAGCCGCCCTGGCCGATGGTCTTGTTGGCGGCCTGGGGGGTGACCAGCAGGAGCGGCGTGTGGTTCCAATAGGCGGTCTTCACGGCGGTGACGAAGTTGGTGATGCCGGGGCCGTTCTGGGCGATCATCATGCTCATCTTGCCGCAGGCGCGGGTATAGCCATCGGCCATCATCCCGCCCGAGCCCTCGTGGGCGCAGTCCCAGAACATGATCCCGGCCTTGGGAAACAGATCCGAAATCGGCATGAAGGCCGACCCGATGATGCCGAAAGCATGCTCGATGCCATGGCGTTGCAGAACCTTAACGAAGGCTTCCTCGGTCGTCAGTCGCATGAAACGCGGTCCTTTGAGATTTTGAGTAACTGTCGAATTTCGAAATCCGGCGCGGCGCGCGGGATCAGAGCGTCATGCCGCCATCCACCACCAGCACATGGCCGGTGACCATGCCGGCGCCGGCGCAGAGATAGAGCACCGCCTCGGCGATATCCTCGGGCGTCGAGCGGCGCTTGAGAACCGATTGATCGACCGCCCATTGCTTGCGTTCCTCGGGCCAGTTCTCGGTCCAGGGGGTGCTGGTCTGGCCCGGGGCCACGGCATTCACCCGCACCTCGGGGGCCAGGCCGCGCGCCAGGCTGCGGGTCAGGCTGACGAGGCCGGATTTCGAGGCCGCATAGGCGATCGAACTGCCCTGCTGGCCGATCCCGGCAATCGAGGTGATGTTGACGATGGCGCCGCGGCGCGCCTTCAGCGCCGGTGCCGCGGCATGGGCACAGCGGAAGGCGCCGATCAGGTTGGTGTTGAGCAGAAGCTGCCAGAACTCCTCGGTCATCTTGTCCAGATCGCCGGGCGGGATCTTGTCGGCGGTCCCCGAGGTGCCGGCATTGTTGATCAGATAGTCGAGCCCGCCCATCTCGGCGATGGCCGCCTCGACCATCGCCTCGGCATTGCCGGGGGTCGAGACATTGCCCGGCGCCGCGATCACGTCGAGCCCCCGCGCGGCCAGTTCCTCTACCCTGGCCGGGCCGGCGGGGTCGTTTTCCAGATGGTTGATCGCCACCCGGGCCCCCATTTCGGCCAGCATCGTCACGGTGCCGAGCCCGATGCCCGACGCCCCGCCGGAGGGGGCGAGGAAGGACATCTCGAATTCGTAATCGTCCTCGACGATCAGCGCGTCGAGCTCGCGGGCGCGGGCCAGAAGCGCCTGGCGCCGGTCCAGCGGCATGGTCGCCGTGGTCGGGCACTGATGGCTGGGCGTGGTGAAAATCACGTCTGTTTCCAGAGGGATATCTGACGGCGGCAGGCCATCGTCATCGACCGCGATGGGGGTGACGTGACAGCGTGACTGGGTCAGGATATCGCGCAGCGCCGGATAGCAGGGGTCTTCGATGGCGGCCGTTCGCCGCTGGGTCAGCAGCACCTGCGCGGTCAGCCAGAGCGCGTTCTGGGCACCCATGGTGACCAGGATCTCGTCCTGCCCGGCGAGGATGCCGCGGCGGGGCAGGATGTGGCGCGCGATGAAGGTGACGAGCTGGGGGTCGTCCTGATCGTAATAGTCCGAGGTGAGCGAGGCGAAGTCCTTCTGCCCCAGCGCCTGGAGCGCGCATTGCCGCCAGCTGGCGTGGTCGAACAGGGTGGGATCGGTCTGGCCATAGACGAAGGGGAAGCGGTAGGAGGACCAGTCCTGCGGCTTGACCGGCGTGACGCCGCCGGAAAAGCGCTGGCCCAGGGCGCGGGACCAGTCGACGGCGTCCTGACGGGGCGGCTGGGGCGGGAAGGCGGGCGGTTCGGGCGCGGTGTCGGAGACGTAATAGCCCGAGCGGCCGCGCGACGCGAGATAGTCGTTCGCCACCAGTTCGGTATAGGCCAGCGTCACGGTGATGCGGGCGACGCCGAGATGCTGGGCGAGCTTGCGCGACGATGGCAGTTTCTCGCCGCGCTGAAACCGGCCAGAGAGGATGCCTTCGGCGATCATCTGCTGGATCTGGCTTTGCAGCGTGCCCTGGGCGCCGGGGGCGAGGAAGAAGGTTTCCACCGAAATCGTCATGAGGGGCAGTTTAGACTGGACTTAGGCGCTATGCAATCTGGCCATATGGAAGAGATGAGGTTGGGCACGGGTTAAGGCCAGCGAACGGTTGGCAGGCCGGGGCTGCCCGCCGGCTGGCGGCCCGGCTGCACTCCGTCTGGCATACGGCTGCGTATGGATTAAGGCGCGTTAAGGTTAATGCGGCGCGCGGCGGCGCTTGTGCTTTAGCGGAAGCCGAAGCTGGGATCGGCGCAGACGGTTTCGGCCGAGATCTCGGCGACATGCGCCCTGAGGTGTCGATAGAAGGCGACGGCATCGTCCAGCGCCAGGCCGTAGCCGTCGATGGCCATGTCATAGGCGGCGCGGTTGTCGCGGAAGAGGGTCGCGCCGAGCTGATCCCAGAACGCATCGGCATAGGGCGGTTCGAGATCGGAGGTGAGGCCCGCGATCAGGCTGGGCAGGCGGGCATCGATGAGGGCGTGTTTGGAGCGAGGCCGGTTGGTGGCGTCGGAGGCCTGGTCGAGCGGCGACAGCGCACGGGCCATGTTTTGCATATCGACCTGGCGCGCGAGCACCCCGAGCGTATTGCGAAACCGCCTGGTGTCGTCGGTCGGGGCCCCCTGGAGCAGGGGAACGATGCTGCGAACCTCGCAATGGGCCATCTGGACAATGGAAAGCTCGAAGATGATCGGAATGGCGCGGGCGGCGGCAAAGGCGGCGGCATCGCCACGATAGAAGGCGAGGGTGGTGCCGCCCGAGGTCAGGGTGAAGCCGAAATCGGTGGCGGCGTAGCTGGCCCCGTGCAGCCGGGTGACGAGGCTGCCGGTATAGAGCGCCCAGTCGGGCAGGCCGGCATGTTGCTGCGCGCTGGGGTCGATCACCGCGTCGGGGTCCATCTGCGTGTCCGAGATCACCAGCTTGCCGTCCTCGACCGTGCCGCGAAGGGTGGCGGCATGGGTCGAGAAGAGGCAATCGCCGTCGTCGTCGCAAGCCTTGAAGTCGAGCGGCAGGGCGCTGGAGAGGGTGATGTCGATCCGGTCGTCCGCGGTCTGAAGCTCGACGTATCGGGGCAGGAGCGTGTCGGGCCAGATATAGGTGCCGAGCATGAAATCGCCCTGGGGCAGGGGATCGGCGCGCAGCGGCAGGGCGGCGAGAAGGGCGAGCGGAAGGAGGAGGCGAAGCATCGGCGGGGTCCCGGGGTGGTTGAGATTGATCGGGAGCCTATTCTGCGTGGAAGCAAAGGAAAAGTCCCCGGTGCTTTGGTATGGGCCGGGGTTAACGCTGTTTGTGGCTGGCTTGGCCGAAGGGGCGCCCGCCCCGGGCCGGCTCCCGCCCCGCCGAGCTTGGGCCGGGGGGCGGGTGTTGCGCGCTCCCACCCCGCCGGCCCGGGGCGGGCGCCGGGATCAGCCGGCGGCGAGGACGAGGCCGGCGAGCGCGGTCAGCCCGCCCAGGGCCCGGACGGCGAGGCCGCCCCTTTCCTGTGCGTTGCGGCGGGCGCCGAGGGCGACGATGACGCCGGTGGCATGCAGCAGCGCGGTGGCCAGCACGAAGCCGGCGCCGAAGGTGAGGGCACGGGCGAGGCCAAGTTCGCCGCCATGGGCGTGGCCGTGGAACAGGCCCAGCGCGGCGACGGCGGCGACGGCGGTCCAGAGCGGCGGCCGCAGGGCCAGGGCGACGAGCGTGCCCAGGATCAGCACCGAGGCGACGATCATCGGTTCGACCGCCGGCAGCGGCAGGCCGGCGAGGGCCAGAAGGAAGCCGGCCAGCATGGCGGCGACGAAGCCGGTGGGCACGATCCAGACGGCGCGGCCGCCGATCTGCGCCGCCCAGAGGCCGACGGCGATCATCACCAGGACATGGTCGAGCCCGAAGAGCGGATGGGTCAGCCCCGCCGCGAAGGAGCCGTATTCGCCCGGCGGCAGGTGGGCGGCGGCGGGGGTGGCGGCAAGCGCGGCGAGCGCGGTGAGAGAGAGAATGCGTTTCATGTCTGGCCCTTTGGTTTTGGGTTTGCCCGGCGCCTCGGAGTGAGTCGCGCCGTGGGGCGAGTTTGGGCCGGAGCCACCGCAAAAGGCAAGCGGCGCCACGCGAGTGCGCGGCGCCGCCAGGGGATTTGCCGGGGGGATCGGCGATCAGCCGAAGACGCGGGTCAGGGCCACGTCGACGGCATCGGTGATCTGGTCGATATCTTCCGGCCGGGCGATCAGCGCGGGCGAGAAGCAGAGCACGTTGTTCAGCCCCGGGACCGAGCGGTTGGTGGCGCCGATGATCACGCCCTGGGCGCCGCATTCGGCCACCACCTGGCCGACCTGCTTTTCGCTGACCGGCTGTTTGGTGTCGCGGTTCGAGACCAGTTCGGCGCCGAGGAAGAGGCCCTTGCCGCGCACGTCGCCCACCACGTCATGCTTGGCCATGATCGCGCGCAGGTTGGCCATGAAGCGGTCGCCCATGTCGGTGCAGTTCTGCAGGAGGCCCTCGCGTTCGATGATCTCCATGTTCGCCAGCGCCGCGGCGGGGCCGGCGGTGCAGCCGCCGAAGGTGGAGATGTCGCGGAAATAGTTCAGCGGATCGTCGGCATTGTCCTTGAACATCTCGAAGACGCGCTCGGTCGTGACGCAGCAGGCGATGGCGGCGTAGCCGCTGGCGACGCCCTTGGCCATGGTCACGAAATCGGGCTCGATCCCGTAATGCTGATAGCCGAACCATTCGGTGCCGGTGCGGCCGATGCCGCAGACGACTTCGTGGATATGCAGGAGGATGTCATACTTGCGGCAGATTTCCTGGACGCGGGGCCAGGAGCCTTCGGGGGGCGTGATGACGCCGCCGCCGGCCGTCACCGGCTCGAGGCAGAGGCCGCCGACGGTGTCCGGGCCTTCGCGCAGGATGACTTCCTCGATCAGGTTGGCGGCATAGACGCCGTAGCTTTCCTTTTCGGGGTTCCAGCCCTCTTGCGCGCGGTATTCCATGCAATGGGGGACGCGGATGAAATCGGGCGCCATGGGGCCGTATTGCATCACGCGCTCGTCCTGGCCGCCGGCCGACATGGTGCCGATGGTGCCGCCGTGATAGTCACGCTCGCGGTAGAGGATCTTGGTCTTCTTGCCGCCATACCGCTTGTGGGCGATCTGGCGGATCATCTTGAAGGCCTTCTCGTTCGCCTCGGAGCCCGAGTTGCAATAGTAGACCCGGGTCATGCCCGGCATCTTCTCGATCAGCTTTTCCGAGAAGAGGGCGCCGGGGATCGAGCCGGCGGAGCCGGCGAAATAGTTCAGCTTGACCAGCTGGTCGCGGACGGCATCGGCGATCTCGGTGCGGCCGTAGCCGACGTTCACGGTCCAGACGCCGCCGGAGACGGCATCGAGGAACTCGCGGCCGTGCTGGTCCCAGACCCGCATACCGCGGCCCTTCGATGATGATGCGGGGCTCGCCCGTCTCGAACGGCTTGTGCTGGGTCAGGTGGTGCCAGACATGGGCGCGGTCGGCGTCGACCACGTGCGAAAGATCGTTTTCGTTCAGTTTGCCGTCCATGGGGGTCTCCGGGAGGGGCGGGGCGGGCCTGGGCTGCGCGCCTGCGTGGGTTGGAATGTCTGGACATATCTTCAGCCCGATTCTGGCAAAAGTCGATAGGGCCAGATGGGGGCCGCGTGTAATTCCAGAGGGTCTGCCCGCGGTCTGTGCAGAGTGGGGGCTCTGCCCCCACACCCCCGGGATATTTGGGGTCAGATGAAGGGGCGGATCAGGTTGCGGCCTGGGCCGTCATGCATTGGCGGCCGTCGGGGGCGCGGACCCAGAGCGCGGTGCCCTTGCGGCAGAGGGTGGCGGGTTCGAAATGCATCAGGGGCGCGGTGGCGCGGAAGGCGAAGGTTTTCAGCGGGCCCAGCTGTTCGGCGGCCATGAGCATGAGGAGCTGTGCCAGCAGGGGGCCGTGGGTGACGAGGCCGCCATAGCCTTCGACGTCGCGGGCATAGTCGAGGTCGTAATGGATGCGGTGGCCGTTGAAGGTGAGCGCCGAGTAGCGAAAGAGCAGGGTGCTGTCGAAGCGGGCCTCGCGCGCGGTGTCTTCGTCGGTGGGGGCCATGGGCGGCGTGGGCGTAGGCGCGCCGGGGGCGGGGTCCTCGCGGTAGACCAGATCCTGTTCTTCGGTCAGGCAGAGCGTGCCGGCCTGGGCGATGTCGTGCCGCAGGGTGACGAAGGCGAGCGGGCCGGTGCGGCCCTGCTTGCGGCTGGCCGAGGCGACGGTGCTGGTCTTTTGCGCCGGGTGGCCGGCGCGGAGCGGGGCATGGAAGCCGAGGCGGCCGCCGGCCCACATGCGGCGCGGCAGGCCCATGTCGGGAATGAGGCCGGTGCCGGTGCGGGGGTGGCCATCGCGGCCGAGCTCGGAGGGCGGCCGGGCCTCCCAGAAATAGAGCTGGTGGAAGAAGGGCGGCAGCGGGGTGCCGGGGGCAATGTCGGCCGGGCGGCCCAGCGCCGCGAGCAGCGCATTGGCGCGGGCGGGGTCGAGCGGGTCGGACAGGGTGTGGGCGGCGGTCGTCATGGCGGCAGAGTAGGGCGCGACCGGGCGCGGAACCATCCCCGATTTCGGCGGGCGGCTTTTTGCGATTTTCGCGGGCGCGCTCTTGTCTTGCGGCGCGTTTCGGCGTCATCCTGCGATCAGGCATTCGGTGAAACGGTGCAGGAGACGGCCATGACCGTGGCAAGGGCGAAGAACGGCTTCGCGATGAAGGCGCTGGACCATCTGGTTCTGACGGTGGCGGATATCGACGCATCGGTGGCGTTCTATACCGGGGTGTTGGGGATGCGGGCCGAGGAGTTCCGCCCCGCCGACGGGTCGCGGCGCACGGCGCTGAAATTCGGGCGGCAGAAGATCAACCTGCACAAGGCCGGGGCCGAGTTCGAGCCCAAGGCGACGGCGGTGCAGCCGGGCAGCGCGGATCTGTGTTTCCTGAGCGACAAGCCGGTGGACGAGTGGCTGCATCGGCTGAACGAGATGGCGGTGTTCGTCGAGGAGGGGCCGGTGCGGCGGACCGGGGCGCAGGGGCCGATCCAGTCGCTTTACATCCGCGACCCCGATGGCAACCTGATCGAGATCGCCAACCGGGTGTGAGCGGGGCCGGTCGGGGGCGATCCGGAGCAAACGCAGAGTGCTTTAGTTGACCGCCTCTTCCTTGCTGCGGGCATCTTCGTAGCGTTCGACCCAGCGCGAGATCACGGCGCGGGCGGCCTCGCGGTCGCGGGAGGAGATGGCGGTGCGCAGGTCCTTCAGCGCGTTGGCGATCTCCAGCTCCGAGAGGAAACCTTCCTGGGCGCGCATGATCTTCTGGTGCGGCGTGGTCAGCATGTCGGGGGAAATCAGCAGCTCTTCGTGCAGCTTTTCGCCGGGGCGCAGGCCGATCTCGACGATCTCGATATCGCCCTCGGGATTGGCTTCGTCCATCACCGAGAAGCCGGCGCCCTCGATCATCTGGCGGGCCAGTTTGCGGATCGGTACCGGGTTGCCCATGTCGAGCACGAAGAGATCGCCGCCGCGGGCGAAGGAGCCGGCCAGGAGCACCAGGCGGGCGGCCTCGGAGATGGTCATGAAATAGCGGGTGACGTCGCCATGGGTCAGCGTGACCGGGCCGCCGCGACCGATCTGTTCCTCGAAGAGCGGGATGACCGAGCCGGAGGAGCCCAGCACGTTGCCGAAGCGGACCATCGAGAAGAGCGTGTGTTCGGACCGGGTGGAGAGATCCTGGATCACCAGTTCGGCCAGGCGTTTCGAGGCGCCCATGACATTGGTCGGGCGCACCGCCTTGTCCGAGGAAACCAGGATGAAGCGGTCGACCCGGGCGGCGCGGGCGGCGTCGGCGATGGTCTTGGTGCCGAAGACGTTGTTGTCGAGGCCGGCGATCTCGTTCATCTCGACCAGCGGCAGGTGCTTGTAGGCGGCGGCGTGCAGGACCACGTCGACCTTGTAGTCGGCCAGGGTCTGGTCGACCAGCTGGCGGTCGCAGACCGAGCCCAGCACCGGGACGATGCGGATATCGGCGCTGAGGTCGCGCATTTCCTTGAGGATGGTATAGAGCGCCAGTTCGGAATGGTCGAACAGCACCAGCGTCTCGGGCTTGCAGGAAATCAGCTGGCGGCAAAGCTCGGACCCGATCGAGCCGCCGGCGCCGGTGATCAGAACCGAGCGGCCGGAATAGGTGTGCGACACGGTGGGCAGTTCGCGTTCCAGCCGCGAGCGGCCGAGCAGATCGGAGAGCGAGACCGGCGTCATGCGGCGCGAAAGCTCGCCCTCGGCCACGAGGGTGGCGAAGGAGGGCAGCGAGTGGACCTCGGCGCCGAGCTGGCGCAGCTTGTGGGCGATGCGGGCCTGCACGGTCTGCGAGGCGGAGGGCATGGCCAGGACGACGCGGTCGATCGATTCCTTCTCGATCAGTTCCTTGATCTTCGAGGCGGCATAGACCGGCAGGCCGGCGACCACCAGCGATTGCAGCGTCGGGTTGTCGTCGACGAAGCAGACCGGCTGGACCGCGTCATCGGTGCGCAGCGCGGCGGCCAGTTGCTGACCGGTCTGGCCGGCGCCGTAGATCAGCACGCGCATCCGGTCCGAGCCGCTGCGATAGATGCGGATCAGGGTCTGGCGCAGGAACATGCGGGTGGCGACGCCCATGATCAGCAGCGTCATGGTGAAGATGAAGAAGATCTCGGCCGTGACCGGGTTGCCGAAGGCATAGTTCAGCATCAGCCCCGAGACGCCGAGGACACCCGAGAAGACGGTGGTGCGGACGATGCCCTGGAATTCGTAGGCGTTGAGCTTGATCCGGGTGAGGCCCAAGAGATGCGAGGTCGCGAAGGCGATCAGGACGAGGATGCCGGTCAGGGGCGCGAGGGACAGAGCGACGTCCCACGACAGGCGGACCGAGGCGTTCAGCAGCACAGACAGCAGCAGGGCGACCGGCACCATCAACCCGTCGATCATCAGGAAGATGAACCGCTTCTGGGTGCGGGTCAGAGAGGTGACCATCTCGTAAAAAACCATGTGTCCCCCAAATCCTTCCGGCGCTCTTGCAGCAGCTTACTTTTGGCTCGGTGTCAGACGAATGCGATTCAAGAATATAAGCGAAGTGGAAGTCTTCTGCGTTCTATTTCCCAGGCTAAGCTTACGGCTTTGCACGGGTTTTAGGCAAGGCAAGTTATGCTGCAAGTGCGAAATCCCGTAATCCTTCCACATCTGGTAGTAAAACAAGGCGTTTGCCCTAGAAACACAGCTGGCAATGGGCGGTTTCTTGCCCAAATCGGCGGCAGAGTCGGGTTGGGATCGAACTTGGCGGGTGTCGACCGGAGAGTGCGCGGGCTTTGGCGAGAATCGCTTCAAAGGAGATCGGGGGCGCCTTACCGGCCTTTCCAGACAGGATCGCGTTTCTCGGCGAAGGCGCGGGCGCCTTCGAGCTGATCCTCCGAAGCATAGAGCCTGTCGACCGTGGCAAGCTGGCGTTTGGTGATGCGGTTCATTGCGTCCTGGAATTTCGCATCCTCGGCATCGCGGACGATTTCCTTGATCGCGGCATAGACCAGCGGCGGGCCCGAGGCCAGCAGGCGGGCCATGTCGCGGGCGGCGTCCATCAGCCGGTCGGCGGGGTGGATGTGGTTGACGATGCCCCAGGCCCGGGCCTCGTCCGCGTCGAACCAGCGGCCGGTGAGCAGGAGCTCCATCGCGATGTGATAGGGGATGCGTTTCGGCAGTTTGACGCTGGCCGCGTCGGCGACGGTGCCCGAGCGGATCTCGGGCAGGGCGAAACTGGCGTGCTCGGCGGCGAGGATGATATCGGCCGAGAGCGCCCATTCCAGGCCGCCGCCGCAGCAGATGCCGTTGACGGCGGCGATGACGGGCTTGTTCAGATCGCGCAGTTCCTGCAGGCCGCCGAAGCCGCCAACGCCATAGTCGCCATCGACGGCATCGCCCTCGGCGGCGCCCTTCAGGTCCCATCCGGGGCAGAAGAACTTGTCGCCCGCGCCGGTGATGATGGCGACGCGCAGGTCGGGATCGTCGCGGAAATCGGCAAAGACCTGGCCCATGATGCGGCTTGTCGCCAGGTCGATCGCATTGGCCTTGGGCCGGTCGAGGGTCACTTCCAGGATGGCGCCGTCGCGGCGGGTCTTGACGGGATCGGTCATGCGGGGGCCTTTCGGATCAGGGCGTCGGCGGCGATGGCCGCATTGGGGGTGCAGATCAGCGGGTTGACCTCAACCTCTTCCAGGGTGTCGGCCTTGGCAAGGGCATAGGCCTGCACCGCCAGGGCGGCGTCGAGGATGGCGTCGAGGTCGGCGGCGGGCTTGCCGCGAAATCCGGTGAGCAGCGGGTAGGTCCTGAGCCGGGTCAGGGCAGCGGCGATGTCGTCGCGGCTGGCGGGGACGAGGAGCGAGGCGCTGTCGGCCAGGATCTCGGTCAGGGTGCCGCCGGCGGCCAGCGTCAGCACGAAGCCATGCGCCGGATCGCGGGTGATGCCGATCAGCAGTTCGGCCACGCCGCCGGTGACCATTTCCTCGATCAGGAAGCTGTCGGCCGGCATGGCGGCCATGGCGGCGGCGATGTCCTGCGGCTGGAGGTTCAGTTTCACCGCGCCGGCCTCGGATTTATGGGCGATGCCCATACCCTTGAGGACAAGCGGCGGCGTCAGCTCGCCCGCCCCTGACGTGGCGGTCTCGCGGGTTGCGGTCTGGCCGCGGGGCAGGGCGAGGCCGTGGGCGGCAAGCTCGGCCTTGGCCTCGGCTTCGGTGAGGGTGTGGGCATCGCGCGGGGCGCCGGGAAGGAGCAGCGGCGCGGGGGTCGGGGCGCGGAGATGGGCGGCGGCCTCGGCGGCGGCGATGGCCTCGGTCAGGCCCTGGAGGGGGATGACGTGGCCCTCCATCAGGCGGCGGGCGACATCCTCGGGCATGAGTTCCGGCAGGGTGGCGACGACGGCGACGGGCCGGCCGGTGGCGGCGCGGGTGTCGAGCGCGGCTTGGGTGGCACAGTCCCAGTCGGTGGCGTCGGTATGGGGGTAGTCGACGATCAGGAGCGTCAGCGCCACGCCCGGGTCGGCCATGGCCGAGAAGGCGGCCGTCATGGCGGCGGTGTCGCGCCAGATATAGGTGTGATAATCGAGCGGATTGGCCAGCGCAACCCTGGGCCCGAGCGCGGCGCGCAGAGCATCGTGCTGGCGCGCGTTGAGGGCCGGGAAGCTGACGGCGCGGGGATGGGCGGTGTCGGCGGCCAAGCTGGCCTCGCCCCCGGAACAGGAGATCGAGGCGAGGGTGGGGGCCGGCAAGGGCCCGGCGACATGCAGGAGTTTCAGGGTTTCGAGGAAGGTCGGCAGGTCATTGACGCGGGGAATGCCGGAGCCGGTCCAGAAGCGCCTGCGCGCCGGCATCGCCGCCGGCGAGCGAGGCGGTGTGCGAGACGGTGGCGGCGCGGGCCTGGGTCGAGCGGCCGACCTTGAGGGCGACGAGGGGCACGCCGCGGCATGGGCCTTCGCAGCCAGCGCCTCCCAGGCGCGGAGGTCGGAGAAGCCTTCGACATGGAGCCCGATGGCGGTGACGCGGGATCGTCGAGCAGGCCGGCGGCGATCTCGGCCTGGGTGGTCTGGGCCATGTTGCCGCAGGTGACGGTATAGGCGATCGGCAGGGCCCGGCGCTGCATGGTCAGGTTGATGGCGATGTTCGAGCTTTGGGTGAGGATGGCGACGCCGCTTTCGACCCGGGTCTGGCCGTGCTGGTCGGGCCACAAGAGCGCGCCGTCGAGCGCGTTGATGAAGCCATAGCAGTTGGGGCCGAGGATCGGCATGTCGCCGGCCGCCGTAACCAGGCGCTGCTGCAGCGAGGCGCCGGTGGCGTCTTCGGCCTGGGCCTCGGAAAAGCCGCTGGCGAAGCAGACCGCGCCGCCAGCGCCCATGCGCGACAGGGCCTCGACGGCGCCGATGGTGGCCTCGCGGTTGATGCCGATGAAGGCGGCGTCGGGGGCGTCGGGCAGGTCTTCGAGGCGGGTGTAGACCTGATGCGTGCCCAGCACTCCGCCCTTGGGGTGGACCGGCCAGATGACGCCGTCGAAGCCCATGCGTTCGGATTGCAGGATCACCTGGGCGCACGCGCCGCCGCCGATCACGGCGATGGAGCGGGGCGGAACAGGCGGGAGAGGCTCGCGCGTCATGGTCGGACCTTGAGCTGGTGGGGGGGCGGGAGCCTCCGGCGGGGAGTATTGGCGGTCAGATGAAGACCGGAGCGGGAGGCTGTGCTTCATCTGTCCATAAATACTCCCGGGGGGTGCGGGGGCTGGCCCCCGCACCTGTCGGTGACGCCGGCGCGACGGGTCGGCATTCAGCCCCCGACCGCGCGCAGCAGTTCGCGGCTGATGATATGGCGCTGGATCTCGGAGGTGCCTTCCCAGATGCGTTCGACCCTTGCGTCGCGCCAGATGCGTTCCAGCGGCAGTTCGTCCATCAGCCCCATGCCGCCATGGATCTGGATGGCCTCGTCGGCGATCATCGCCAGCACCTCGGTCGCCTTCAGCTTGGCCATTGACATGTCGGCCTCGGTCACGGTGCCCTGGTCGAATTTCCAGGCGGCCTCGCGGGTCAGCAGGTTGGCGGCCTTCAGCTCCATCGCCATATCGGCGAGCTTGAAGCTGACGCCCTGGAACTTGCCGATCTGTTGGCCGAACTGGCGGCGCTCGGCGGCGTAGTCTATGGCGTGGCCAAGCGCGCGGTCGGCGCGGCCGAGGCAGGTGGAGGCGACCTGAAGCCTTGTGGCGCCGAGCCAGGTGTTGGCGACCTCGAAGCCCTTGTGGACCTCGCCCAGCACGGCCGATTTCGGCAGGCGGCAATCGTCGAATTCCAGCACCGCGTTGGTATAGCCGCGGTGCGAGACGTTGCGATAGCCGTCGCGGACGGTGAAGCCCGGCGTGCCCTTGTCGACGAAGAAGGCGGTGATGCGCTTCTTGGGGCCGCGCGGGGTGTCCTCTTCCCCCGTGGCCATGAAGACGATGGCGAAGCCGGCGATATCGGCATGGGAGATGAAGTGCTTGGTGCCGTTGAGGATCCAGTCGTCGCCATCGGGGCGCGCGCTGGCCTTCATGCCGCGCAGGTCCGAGCCGGCGCCGGGTTCGGTCATCGCCAGGCAATCCCAGGTCTCGCCGCGGATGCAGGGGTAGAGGTATTTTTCCTTCTGCTCGGGCGTGCCGGCGAGAAGGATGTTCGACGGCCGGGCGACGCAGGTCCAGTGCAGGGCATAGTTGGCGCGGCCCAGTTCCTTTTCGTAGAGCAGCCAGGACAGGGTATCGAGCCCCGCCCCGCCGACCTCTTCGGGCATGTTGGCGGCATAGAGGCCGGCGGCCATGGCCTTGGCCTGAAGCTCGCGGATCAGCTCCATCGGCAGATGGCCGGTGCGTTCGATCTGGGCCTCGTGCGGGTAAAGCTCGGTCTCGACGAAGCTGCGCGTCGTGTCGACGATCATCTGCTGTTCTTCGGTCAGGGCGAAATGCATGGGCGGTTTCCTGTGCTGATCGGCGCGATGTTAGGGGGGTTGCGGGCACATATCATGCGGAATTAGATGAAATCATGCGAAGTTGGAAAAACCTTCAGGTCGAGACGCTGCAGGTCGATGTGCTGCTTTTCGATGCCTTCTCGAACCTCTGCCTGGCCAATACGGTCGAGCCGCTGCGGGCGGCGAACATGATTGCCGGGCGGGAGCTGTATCGCTGGCGCATCCTGACGCTGGACGGCGGCGCGGCGCAATCGTCGAGCGGGTTGAGCGTGGCGGCCGAGGGTGCGCTGGGCGCGGCGCGGGGCGATCTGCTGATTGCGATGCCCTCCTATGACTTCCTGCGCCACGACAGCGCCGCGACGCGGCGGGCGTTGCGGGCGGCGGCGGGGCGCTTCGGCGCGGTGGCGGGGTTCGATACCGGGGCCTGGCTGATGGCGGGCGCGGGGCTGCTGGAGGGGCGGCGGGCGACGGTGCATTGGGAGGAGTTGGAGCGCTTTGCCGAGGCCTTTCCCGAGGTCGCGGCGGAGCGCGCGCGGCATGTGATCGACGGCGACCGGATCACCTGCTCGGGCGCGCTGGCGGCGTTCGACCTGATGCTGGAGCTGATCGGAGAGCGCCACGGCCAGGCGCTGAAGCTGGAGGTGGCGACGCTGTTCATGAGCCCGCAGGCGTCCGGGCCGCAGGACGTGCCGCCGCATTGGCCGCTGGCGCGCAGCCGGGCGGTGGCGCGGGCGGTGGCGCTGATGCAGGCCAATATCGAGGCGCCGCTGAGCATCGCCGCGCTGGCGCGGGCGGTGGGGCGGTCGCAGCGCGATCTGGAAACCCGCGTCCGGGCCGAGTTGGGGGCGACGCCGCAGGCGGTCTATCGCCGGCTGAGGCTGATCCAGGCGCGCAAGCTGGTTCTGGAGACCGATCTGGAGGTGGGCGAGATCGCGCTGCGCTGCGGCTATCTGGATGCCAGCGCGATGACCCGGGCGTTTCGGGCCGAGTTCGGCGCCCCGCCGCGGGTGTTGCGGCGGGGCGGGTGAGGGGCGCGTGGCTTCCGTCGGGCCGGGGGGGTGGTGGGTTGGCACCCACCCTACGGGGGGCCTTTCGGGGCTGTGGGGTCAGCTCGCGTAGGTCGAGCCTTCCTCGTCGAGGATCGCCTTCAGCTCGGCCAGGTGGCGGGTGTCCTGCTCGGGATAGTCTTCCAGCTCGCGCGCGGTCTTCTCGGCGATGTCGTCGGGCAGGACGCGCAGCGGCTGGCCGGTTTGCAGGGCGCGGATATAGGTCTCGGCCGCGCGTTCGAAGTAATAGAGCCGGTTGAAGGTTTCGGCCACGGTATCGCCGATGATCATGACGCCGTGATTGCCCATGATCATGACCTTCTTCTTCGGGTCCGAGAACAGCGCGGCGCAGCGTTCGCCCTCTTCCTCGAAGGCGAGGCCGCCGTAGTTTTCGTCGATCACGTAGCGGTTGAAGAAGGTGGCGCAGTTCTGGTCGATCGGCGGCAGGCGGCTGTCGGCCAGCGACGCCAGGACGGTGGCGTGGATCGAATGCACATGCATGGCGCAGCGGGCATGGGGGCAGTGGCGATGCAGCGCGCCGTGCAGGCCCCAGGCGGTGGGGTCGGGGGCGTCGGGGCCTTCCAGCGTCTCGGGGTCGTTGGCGTCGACGAACAGCAGATCCGAGGCCTTGATGCGGGAAAAATGCATCTGGTTGGGGTTCATCAGGAATTGGGTGCCGTCATCGTTCACCGCCAGGCTGAAATGGTTGGCGACCGCCTCGTGCAGGTTCAGGCGCGCGGTCCAGCGGAAGGCGGCGGCGAGATCGACGCGTTCTTGCCAGTGGTCCATGTTGGGGCGAAGCTGGGTGACGGGCATGGGCGGGGTCCTTGTCTGGAGTCGGGTCAGGGGCAGCATGGGCGAGCGCGGCGGGCTTGTCCATTTGCGATGTTGCGCGGGTGGCGGGGTGAACCCCGCCCTACGGGTCGTCTGCCGATGCGGTGGGCGGATTGCACCCCCTAGAGCGGGCGCGAGGGCACCCAGGCATAGCCGTCGGGGTCGAGGATATAGGCCTCGCGCAGGCCGTGGGGCTTGTCGGTGGGCGGTTGCAGGACGGTGCCGCCGGCGGCCTCGGCCCGGGCCGTCGCCTGGTCGGGGTCGCTGTCGTAGAGGCGCAGTTCCACCCCGGCGCCGCGCGGCGGGTTTTCGGGCAGGAGGCCGAGCAGGGGGTTGGCGGCATAGGTGCCGTCGGAATGCAGCTGGAAGACCTGGGTGCCATAGGTGAGAATGGCGAAATCGTCGCTGAGGCGGTGGGTGCCCATGTCGAAGACGGCGTTGAGGAAAGCGGCCATGGCGCGGACGTCACGGGTGACGAGGTTGAGGCCGATACCGCGCAGCGAGGCGCCGAAACGGGCGGCGTCGACGGTTTCGTAATCCATGGGCGTGCTCCTTCGCGCGGGGTGCCGGCGCAGCTTGAAAGCGGGCCTTGCCCATGTCAACGTGGCTGAAACCAGACGTGACGGGCGACGAGCGGGCAGAGCATGGCGGAAAACGGCGATATCCTGGTGCCCGATCTGGGTGAGGCGCGGCTTTACGACGACCCGCAGGAGGCCGTCGAGGCGCTGATCGCGCTTTACGACGGGGCGGTGCGGCATCTGAGCGCCTGGTTCGCGCGGGCCATGGCCGGCGACCCGCCCGATACCCGGGTGCGGGCGTATTACCCCGAGATCCGGATCGAGACGACGAGCTATGCCAAGATCGACAGCCGGCTGAGCTTTGGCCATATCGCCGAGCCGGGGGTGCATCGGGCGACGATCACGCGGCCGAAGCTGTTCGCGAACTACCTGCGTCAGCAGTTGCGGCTGTTGATGGAGAACCATGGCGTGCCGGTGCGGATCGGGGTGTCGGACACGCCGATGCCGGTGCATTTCGCGGTGGCGAACGATCCGGGGCTGGAGGTGCCGCAGCAGGGCGCGGCCGATTTCACCCTGCGCGACCTGTTCGATGTGCCGGATCTGGGCACCACCAATGACGACATCGTCAACGGCACCTTCCAGCCCGGCCCGGGCGGCGAGATGCCGCTGGCGCCGTTCACCGCGCAGCGGGTGGATTATTCGCTGGCGCGGCTGAGCCATTACACCGCCACCGACCCGCGGCATTTCCAGAACCATGTGCTGTTCACCAACTATCAGTTCTATGTCAGCGAGTTCGAGGCCTATGCCCGCAAGGCGCTGGCCGATCCGGCAAGCGGCTATACCAGTTTCGTCGCCACCGGGAATGCCGAGATCACCGCGCCGGACCAGGTGCTGGAGCGCTCCGAGAAGATGCCGCAGATGCCGACCTATCACCTGAAGCGGGCGGATGGGCAGGGGATCACGCTGGTCAATATCGGGGTGGGGCCGTCGAACGCCAAGACGGCGACCGATCATATCGCGGTGCTGCGGCCACATGCCTGGATCATGGTGGGGCATTGCGCCGGCTTGCGCAATTCGCAGAGCCTGGGGGATTTCGTGCTGGCCCATGCCTATCTGCGCGAGGACAAGGTGCTGGATGACGACCTGCCGGTCTGGGTGCCGGTGCCGGCGCTGGCGGAAATCCAGATCGCGCTGGAAAAGGCGGTGGCGGTCGAGACCGAGCTCGAGGGGTACGACCTGAAACGGGTGATGCGCACCGGCACGGTGGCGAGCCTCGACAACCGCAATTGGGAACTGCGCGACACCGCCGGGCCGGTGCAGCGCCTGAGCCAGAGCCGCGCCATCGCGCTGGACATGGAGAGCGCCACGATTGCCGCCAACGGGTTCCGCTTCCGGGTGCCCTATGGCACGCTTCTCTGCGTCAGCGACAAGCCGCTGCATGGCGAGCTGAAGCTGCCCGGGATGGCCTCGGATTTCTACAAGACTCAGGTGGAACGGCACCTGATGATCGGGATTCGCGCCATGGAGTCGCTGCGCGAGATGCCGCTGGAACGCATCCACAGCCGCAAATTGCGCAGCTTCAACGAGACGGCCTTCCTGTAGGACGCCTCTGACGCGGCGAAAACCCCCACAAAATGCGCCTTTTTCGCTTGCATTAACCCACTATTCGTTGTGTTGATCTGCCATATCCCGTTATATGACGCCAATGAGGCCCAAGAGATCGGGCAAGTTTCAAGGAGACCAAGAAAATGGCAAAACCGATGACCAAGACGCAGCTTGTGGCCGCCCTGGCCGACACCATGGGCAGCGACAAGAAATCCGCCTCGGCCGCGCTGGATGCTGTTGTGGCCGTGATCACCAAGGAAGTGTCGGCCGGCGGCGCCGTGACCCTGCCGGGCGTCGGCAAGATCTATTGCCGCGAGCGCCCCGAGCGCATGGTGCGCAACCCCGCCACCGGCGAGCAGGTGAAGAAGGAAGCCGACAAGGTGGTGAAGATGACCATCGCCAAGGCGCTGAAGGACAGCGTGAACGGCTGATCTTGCATCTCTGCCAAGTTTCCGAAAGGGTCGCCCGCGTGGCGGCCCTTTTCATTTCAGATCGTCGATATGGCCGCGATACCAGGCGCCTTGGGCGAAGACATGCAGATAGGGGCCGCGCATCCGGATATCGCCCTTCCCGAATGCGGCGCCGCCTTGCTGGGTGATGGTCAGGGGCGCGGGCAGCGGTGTGCTGCCGTCCGCGAGGGTGACCAGATGAAAGCGGTGCGCGGGGTCGTGATATTCCGCCGAGAAGAGGGCGAGGGTGCCGGAGAGGGCGAAGTTTTCGCACCCGCTGAGCCCGGTTTCGTATGATCCGGCATGGGTCAGATCCGTTACCTGGTGCAGATCGAAGTCGTCATAGGCATAGAACCAGGCATCGCGGCCGGCGACGTTCAGGGCATAGCAGTCGAGCAGCCTGACGCGGGTGTTCTTCCAGATGCTGCGCCCCGACAGGTCGAAGACCTGAGACCCGGCGCGCCAGGCGGCCTTCGGGAAGGCTCCACCCGTAGGTGCCGAAGACGCCGTCGTCACGATGAGCCACACCCAGATACGTCGAAGTCATCGATCTGAAGATGGGCGATGCCATCGCCGGTGTGAACCGGAGCGGGGCACCTCGGGCCGGGAAGATCATGCCCTTGATGTCGTAATCCTCGGGGCCGCGCCATGCGCCGACGGCATCGGCCAGAACGATGTCGCCGCGGGCGTTCATGTCGAACATCGGGATGGCGAGGTCATGTCGACCGAGGTCGCGCCGCTGTCCGCTCTGCTGGCTCAGCGTGAACGCGGCGCGCGCGCGCGTGGACGTTCTGGAGGGCGGCCCGGGGTAATGGTCGGGGTGGGTGCTGGGCCCATCCGGGTCGGGGTCGGGGGCGCTATGGGTAGAGCGGCGTGCCGTCGGCCGAGACGGATATTGCGGCCAGTGTCCCGCCGTCCGGCGGGGGTGGCATGGGGCCCATGCGTTGGAGGACGTGTTCGGCCATGGACAAGGACTAATCCGCCTTGTTCGGCACGGGCAAGTTCTGTATCCGCGATTTCAGGTGGAGGGACAGGCATGAACATTCGCGCGATCCTGATACAGGGCTGGCTTTTGCCTTCGTATGGTCTTCGGCCTTTACCTCGGCTCGGGTAATCGTGTCTTACGCGCCGCCGATGGCCTCGCTGTCCTTGCGGTTCCTGTTATCGGGGCTGATCGGCGTGGCGATCGCGCTGGCGCTGGGGCAGTCGTTCCGGCTGACCAAGGCGCAGTGGCGGGCGACGATCATCTTCGGGGTGTGCCAGAATGCGCTTTATCTGGGGCTGAACTTCGTCGCCATGCAATGGGTCGAGGCGGGGTTGGCCTCGATCATCGCGTCGACCATGCCGCTGATCGTGGCGGCGCTGGGCTGGGCGTTCTGAGCGACCGGCGGCTGCGGCCGATGGCCCTGTTGGGGCTGGTCATGGGCTTTGTCGGCGTGGCGCTGATCATGGGCGGGCGGCTGGATGGCGGGCTGAGCTGGGGCGGGGTCGCGCTGTGCATCGCCGGGGCCTTCGCGCTGGCGGTGGCGACGCTGTCGGTGCGGGGCGCGTCGTCAGGCGGCAATGTGATGATGATCGTGGGCTTGCAGATGTTCGTGGGCTCGGCCTGTCTGGCGGTGGTGTCGGGCTTCACCGAGGAGCTGACGGTGGTCTGGAGCTGGCAGCTAGTGGTGGCGTTCCTTTATACCACCTTCGTGCCGGGGCTGCTGGCCACCTGGGTGTGGTTCACCCTGGTCAACCAGATCGGCGCGGTGAAGGCGGCGACCTTCCATTTCCTCAACCCGTTCTTCGGAGTGGCGGTGGCCGCCGTGCTGCTGGGCGAGAAGATGGGGCATACCGATGTGATCGGCGTCGCCATCGTGGCGGCGGGCATCCTGGCGGTGCAGATGTCGAAGCAGAAGCCCAAGGCGGGCTGACGCGGGCGCGCGCCCGCATTGGGCGCGGCCGCGCGGCCTGGCTATACGCCCTGTGGTGGGATCAGAGCAGCACGAAGAGCAGCGCCGAGAGGGTGAAGAAGGCAAGCCCCGTGGCCAGCACCTGGGCGATCGAGGCCATGCCCTCGTGCCCCAGTTCCTGGGCGAAGAGGGCGTAGATGGTGAACATCGGCACCGCGGCCGAGATTACGGCGGCGGCGGCCAGATCGGGCGAGAGCGGCGCGAGGCCGAGGATCGGAACCGCCAGCAGCGCCAGGGCCATCATCGCGGGATGCAGCGCCAGCTTGCCCAGTACGGTCAGCATCGCCACGCCGCGATTGCCCTTGAACGGCACGCCGACCAGCGCGCCGCCGATGACGAAGAGCGCCAGAGCGGCCGAAGACGCCGCCAGCATGTCGAGGAAGCGCAGCGCCGGCTGCGGCAGCGTGAGGCCCGAGAGCGAGAAGACGAGGCCGGCCGAGAGGGCCAGCACCATCGGGCGCTTCAGGACGCCCAAGAGGATGTTGCGCAGTTTCGCCAGGATATGGGCGTCTTCGGCCTTGGACGCCTCCATGATGGCAAGGCAGACCGGAATGACGACGAAGTTTTCGACCAGCATGTTCAGCGCCAGCACCTGACCGGCGACGGCGGGCAGGGCCAGAAGCAGCAGGGGATAGCCGACGAAGCCCGAGTTGGCGCAGCTTGCCCCCATCACCGCCACGGCGCGGCGGGTGGGCGAGATGCCGGCGAGGGTCAGGGCGGCAAAGGCCACCGCGACGGTGGCGAGCGAGCCCAGCAGGAAGACCGTCATGTAGGTGAGGTCGAAGAGCTGGGACAGGTTGCGGGTGGCGACCGCCTTGAAGAGCAGCGCCGGCAGGGCGACGTTGAGGACATAGAGGCCGAAGACGGCCATGTGTTGCGGCTGGAACGGGCCGCGGCGGGTCATGACATAGCCCAGCGCGATGGCGGCGTAGAGCGGGACGGTGATGGCGAGGATCGAGAGCATGGGTCAAGGCCTCCAGCTGTCGGGCAGGGTGGCCCCGGTCTCGGCCGCGAGGGCGGCCAGGGTGTCGTGCATCAGGGCGCAGCGGCCCCGGGCGAGGCTGCGGCCGGTGGCGGTCAGCATCCCGTCGGCCAGGTCCCGCAGTTTCAGCGGCCAGTGATCGAGGGTGAAGGCCCGGTCATCCGGCGCGCGGTTTTCGGCGAAGGGATCGGAGGGGTCGTAGAGCGGGCGGTTCAGCCCGCCCGAGACCGCGAACCAGCGCATCATCCCGACCGCGCCCAGCGCATCGAGCCGGTCGGCATCGCGCAGGATGCGGGCCTCGGGCGTCTCGGGCGTGATATTGGCCGAGAAACTGTGGGCTTCGATGGCGTGGCAGGTGGTTGCAATCCGGTCGGGAGAGAGGCCCAGCGACGGCAGCAGGCCGGCGGCGCGCCGGGCCGAGAGCTGCGAGGCCTGCGCCCGGTCGGGCGCACCTTTGGGCAGGTTCACCAAGTCGTGCAGATAGGCGGCGGCCATGAGCGCCCGAGTGTCGCAAAGCGGTTCGTCGGCGGCGATGCGGCGGGCGTTTTCCCAGACCCGGTCGAGATGGGCCAGATCATGCGCCGGGTCGGTCTGCATTTCGGCTTGCGCAAGGCGGCGCAGGCTGTTGCGCAGGGTCTCCATTCAGCCGATGCGCCCGCGCGTGCCGCCGGTCTGGGCGCGATCGAGCAGGATGTGATCGAGGATGACGCAGGCCACCATCGCCTCGCCCACCGGCACCGCGCGGATGCCGACACGCAGGGGTCGTGGCAGCCCTTGGTGACGACCTCGGTGGCGGTGCCGTCGAGGCGGATCGAGCGGCGCAGCGTGAGGATCGGGTGGGTTTCACCGCGAAGCGCGACGATGTCCTGCCCGGTCGAGATACCGCCGAGGATGCCGCCGGCGTGGTTCGAGCTGAACACCGGCTGGCCGTCGTTGCCCATGAAGATCTCGTCGGCGTTCTGGGTGCCCCTGAGGGCGGCGGCGGCCATGCCTTCGCCGATCTCGACGCCCTTGACGGCGTTGATCGACATGCAGGCGGCGGCAAGATCGGTGTCGAGCTTGCCATAGACCGGCGCGCCGAGGCCGGCGGGAGCGTTGCGGGCGACCACCTCGACCGCGGCGCCGACCGAATCCTGCGCCTTGCGGATGGCCATCAGGTAGGCGTCCCATTCGGCGACGGTGTCGGGGCCTTGCGGGATCCAGAAGGGGTTCTGGTCGATGGCGTCCCAGTCGAAGGCGTCGCGGTCGATGTGAAGATCGCCCATCTGGGTCATGTAGCCCTTGATCTCGAGCCCCGGCACCAGCGCCTTGATCGCCTCGCGCGCCACCCCGCCGGCGGCGACGCGGGCCGCGGTTTCGCGGGCAGACGAGCGCCCGCCGCCGCGATAGTCGCGGGTCCCGTATTTCAGGTGATAGGTGATGTCGGCATGGCCCGGGCGGAAGGTTTGCGCGATCTCGCCGTAATCCTTCGAGCGCTGGTCGGTGTTTTCGATCATCAGCTGAATGGGCATGCCGGTGGTCACGCCCTCGAACACGCCCGAGAGGATGCGGACCTGGTCGGCCTCCTGCCGCTGGGTGGTGTGTTTGGTCTGGCCGGGGCGGCGCTTGTCGAGCCAGTGCTGGATCATGTCCTCGGCCAGCGGCACGCCCGGGGGGCAGCCATCGACGGTGGCGCCGAGCGCGGGTCCGTGGCTTTCGCCCCAGGTGGTGACGCGGAAGAGGTGGCCGAAGGTGTTGAGGCTCATGATGCGGGCTCCTTTGCGGGTGGAATAGCCGCATGGGCGCGTGGTGCCAAGAGGCGAGGTCGGAACCGGGGCTCTGCCCCGGACCCCGGGATATTTGGGGTCAGATGAAGCGGCCGGATGAGGGAGGCTTGCCAAGGCGGGTGCGGGGGCTTAGGTGTTGGGGCACCTCGGGGTGCTTCGGACGTTGTCCGGGGCTGAGATGCCGAATGGCGAACCCGTTGAACCTGAACCGGTTAAGACCGGCGGAGGGAAGGTCTGGGGTTCACCCGTCTCCTCTTCCGCCCGTCGCGAGAAAAGGAGATGAGATGAGACATCTTGCGATCGCTGCGGGGGTTTTTCTGGCCACGGATGCCGTGGCCGAGACGCCCGTTCTGACAATCTATACCTATGACAGTTTCGTGTCCGACTGGGGGCCGGGGCCCGCGGTGGAGACCGCCTTCGAGGCGGAGTGCGGTTGCGACCTGCGCTTTGTCAGCGCCGGGGACGGTGCGGCGCTGCTGGCGCGGCTGAAGCTGGAGGGGGCGCGGAGCGAGGCCGATGTGGTGCTGGGGCTCGATACCGCGCTGACGGCCGAGGCGGCGGCGACGGGGCTGTTCGCGCCGCATGGGCAGAGCCCGGTGGTGGATGTGCCGAACCCGGCAGGCGAGGCGGGCGCGTGGAGCGATCCGCTCTTCCTGCCCTATGACTGGGGGTATTTCGCCTTCGTCTATGACAAGGGCAAGCTGGCGCATGTGCCGGCGTCGTTCGAGGAGCTGGCGGCGTCGGATGTCAGCATCGTGATCGAGGACCCACGCTCGTCCACGCCGGGGCTGGGGCTGCTGCTGTGGGTCAAGGCGGAATATGGCGACAGGGCCGGCGAGATCTGGGCCGGGCTGAAGGACAATATCGTTACCGTCACGCCGGGCTGGTCCGAGGCCTATGGGCTGTTCCTGGAGGGCGAGGCCGACATGGTGCTGAGCTATTCCACCTCGCCGGCCTATCACCTGATCGCGGAGAGCGATGACAGCAAGGCGGCGGCGGTGTTCCCGCGGCATTACATGCAGGTCGAGGTGGCGGGCAAGCTGGCCGGGACGGACCAGCCCGAGCTGGCGGACAGGTTCCTGGCCTTCATGCTGTCGGACGCGTTTCAGAGCGTGATTCCGACCACCAACTGGATGTATCCGGCGGTGACGCCCGAGGCCGGGCTGCCCGACGGGTTTGCCGGGCCGGTGGCGCCCGGGCAGGCGATCCTGCTGCCGCCCGAGGCGGTGACCGGGCTGCGCGACGGGGCCTTGGCGGAATGGCGCGCGGCGCTGTCGCAATAGGCCGCCTGGGCGGTTGGGCCGCGGCGGGCTTCGTCGCCGTGGCCTTGCTGGCCCCGCTGGCGGCGGTGGCCTGGCAGGCGGAGTTCGCCCGGGCCGGGCTGTCGGCGGATTGGGGCGCGGTGCGCTTCACCCTGTGGCAGGCGGTGCTGTCGACGCTGATGTCGGTGCTGCTGGCCGTGCCGGTGGCGCGCGCGCTTGCGCGGCGGCGGTTTGCCGGGCGCGGGCTGTTGATCACCCTATTGGGGGCGCCGTTCATCCTTCCGGTGATCGTGGCGGTGCTGGGCCTGTTGGCCGTGTTCGGGCGTGGCGGGCTGCTGAACGCGGCGCTGGGCTGGGTCGGGCTGGGGCCGGTCAGCATCTATGGGCTGCAGGGCGTGGTTCTGGCGCATGTGTTCTTCAACCTGCCGCTGGCGACGCGGATCGTGCTGATGGGCTGGCAGGGCATCCCGGGCGAGCGCTTCCGGCTGGCGGCCAGCCTGGGGATGAGCCGGGCGCAGATGTTCCGGATGCTGGAGCTGCCGATGCTGCGCGACGTGTTGCCGGGGGCGGCGATGGTGATCTTCGCGCTGTGCCTGTCGAGTTTCGCGGTGGCGCTGACCCTGGGCGGCGGGCCGGCGGCGACGACGCTGGAACTGGCGATCTATCAGGCGTTCCGGTTCGATTTCGACCTGGGCCATGCGGCGGTTCTGGCGCTGGTGCAGCTGGTGCTGGCGGGCGGCGCGGCGGCGCTGGCGCTGGGCTTTGCGGTGCCGACGGGGTTCGGGCCGGGGCTGGACCGGGTGGTGCGGCGATGGGAGGCGGACGGGCTTGTGCCACGGCTGATCGACGCGGGCGCGATCGCGCTGGCGGCGGCGTTCCTGCTGTTGCCCCTGGGCATGGTCGTCTGGCGCGGGCTGGGCGGGATCGCGGCGATGCCGGCGACGGTCTGGCAGGCCGCCCTGGTGTCGGTGGGCATGGCGTTGGTTTCGACCGGGTTGACGCTGGTCCTGGCCTTGTCGCTGGCGCGGCGGGGCGAGCTTTGGGGATATCTGGGCCTGGCGGTGTCGCCGATGGTGGTGGGCACGGGGCTGTTTCTGCTGATCAACCCCTTCGCCAGCCCGATGGCGCTGGCCGCGCCGGTGACGGTCGCGGTCAATGCGTTGATGGCGCTGCCCTTCTCGCTGAGGGTGCTGGCGCCGGAACTGCGCCGGGTCGAGGCCGATTTCGGCCGGCTGGCGGACGGGTTGGGGATGCGGGGATGGGCGCGGTGGCGCTGGCTGCTCTGGCCGCGGCTGCGGCGGCCGATCGGGTTTGCCGCCGGGCTGAGCGCGGCGCTGGCGATGGGCGATCTGGGGGTGGTGGCGCTGTTCGCCAGCCCCGATTGGGCGACGCTGCCGCTGATGATGTTCCGGCTGATCGGGGCCTACCGGATGGAGGCCGCGGCGGGGGCGGCGCTGTTGCTGCTGGGGCTGAGCCTGGGGCTGTTCTGGCTGTTCGACCGCGGGGGGCGTGTGGATGTTGACGCTTGATGGGGTGCTGATCCGGCAGGAGGGGTTCGAACTGAGGGCCGACTTTGCGGTTCAGCCGGGCGCGCGGGTGGCGGTGATCGGGGCGTCGGGGGCGGGCAAGTCGACGCTCTTGAACGCCATCGCGGGGTTTCAGGACCTGGCCGAGGGGCGGGTGCTGTGGCAGGGCGCGGACCTGGCGGGCAAGGCGCCGGGGGCGCGGCCGATCTCGATGCTGTTTCAGGACAACAACCTGTTTCCGCATCTGAGCGTGGCGCAGAATGTGGGCACGAGGGATCGACCGGGTTGCGGTTGAGTGCCGCGGACAAGGCGCGGGTCGAGGCGGCGTTGGGGCATGTCGGGCTGGAGGGCTTCGGTGCGCGCAAGCCGGCGCGGCTGAGCGGCGGGCAGGCCAGCCGGGCGGCGCTGGCGCGGGTGCTGGTGCAGCGCAAGCCGCTGATCCTGCTGGACGAGCCCTTCGCGGCGCTGGGGCCGGCGCTGAAGGTCGAGATGCTGGATCTGGTGCGCGAGGTCGCGAGCAGGGCCTGGGCGACGGTGCTGATGGTGAGCACGACCCGGGCGATGCCGAGAGCGCTGCCGATCGGGCGGTGCTGGTGGCCGAGGGCCGGGCCAGGGCGCCGGTGCCGGTGGCCGAGTTGATGGCGAACCCGCCGGCGGCGCGCAGGCTATCTGGGGCGCTGGGCAGGCTGCGCGTGCGGGTTATTCCGCCGGCGCGATGCGGCTGGCGCCGGGCAGGGATGCAGGCGGCCGGCGATCAGGAAGGCGCCGAACAGCGCGCCGGCGGTGGCGGTGAAGATGCCCGAGACCGGCGCCACCAGCAGAACGGCCCAGGCGATGCCCGGGGTGAGGATGCCCGAGACATCGCGGAAGCTGGAATAGATCGCCGACATCTCGGTCCGTTCCGAGGGTTTCACCGCCATCAGGAAGGGCAGGCCGGCCGAGATGTCGAGAAGGATCAGGAACAGCGAGCCGCAGAACAGCAGCCCGGCGGTGAGCGGCGGGATCTGCGCCGTCAGCCCGGCCAGCAGGAACAGCGCGGTGGCCATGGCGAAGCCGGTGCGCACGGCGTGGCGGACCGAGCGCTTCTGCATCCAGCGCAGCATCAGCGGTGACAGGAAGAGCGAGCCGTTGGTGATCGACAGAAGCGTGCCGCCGACGTGATCGCCCATACCGGCCTGGACGGCGAAGATCGGCAGATAGACGACATAGGCCCACCAGCCGCAGGAACGGATCACGGCGAAGAGCCAGCCGGCGACCAGCC
Source organism: Paracoccaceae bacterium (assembly GCA_041397165.1). Classification (GTDB taxonomy): domain Bacteria; phylum Pseudomonadota; class Alphaproteobacteria; order Rhodobacterales; family Rhodobacteraceae; genus JAWKXE01. The sequence goes on from JAWKXE010000026.1 coordinate 54,020, forward strand.
GGGGCTGGGCGAAGAACCGGCCGAGGAAGGCCAGCGGGTTGGGCGGCGGCGCCTTGGCGCGGGTGATCAGCCGGCCGTTGCCGAGCCGAAGGTAGAGAAACAGCCCCAGCATGATCAGCGCCGAGGCCCCCGAGATCAGGAAGGGCAGCGGCGGCCAGAGCGCATAGAGCGCGACGCCGGTCAGCGGCCCGACGGTCCAGCCGAAGGCGGAATAGAACATCCGCAGCGTCTCGACCCGGCCCAGGTCGACCCGGGCGATATAGTCGAGCACATAGGCGTTGAAGCAGACGAAGGTGGTGACCGTGGCCATGGAATAGGCGGCGATGGCGGCGGGCACCGACCAGGGCGTCTGGGCGATGGCCAGCGCGGCGCCGGCGACATAGAGCAGCGCGCCGGCGGTATAGACCCAGCGGCGCGGCCAGAAGCGGGTGACGAAGGGCACCAGCAGGCCGGTGGTCAGCGACAGGACGCCGATCAGGAAATAGACCAGGCTGACGGCGCGGGCATCGCCCAGGGCATGATACATCGCCACCGGGAAGATCGAGATCAGCAGCCCGCGGGTGATCGCCTCGAATCCCTGTAGCAGGGCGAAGCCCCGCACCGAGGGGGTGGGGGCGTGGCGGAGCCATTCGGGGATGCGACGTTCGAACATGCGGGGTCCATAGGGTGAGCGGGCCGACCCTGCGCCTTTGCGGCGGGGTTTCTGTTCCCGGAACGACAGGCTGGCCCGGATGCGACGGGAAATGTCGGGGACGGGGTGCGGGCGGGGGTGGCGCGCACGCCCGACGGCCGCGCGGCGCGGGCGTGACAGCGGGCGCCTGGGTCGGGTGCGCATCTTGCGCACCGCCTGTCGGCGAAGGTCCGGGGTGGTGGGTTGGCACCCACCCTACGGGGCGGGCTTGGCGGGGTCGCGGGGCAGTTCGCGGAAGCGCAGCGCGCTCAGGGGTGCGGCGGGGTCGGGCTCGGCCAGCAGGCGGGCGCCGGGGTTGCAATCGAAGAGCGCGCGTGACAGCGGGTTGATCAGGTGGGTCTCGATCCGGTTGCCGATGCCGCGGCCGCCGTCGAACACGTCCTGGGTGCAGAGATGCTCGAGCTCGCGCAGCGCCTCGGCGGTGAAGCGCAGCTCGGTCTCCTGTTCGGCCATCAGCGCCGAGAGGACGCGCTTCACCAGGGCGCGGAAGATCAGGCCCTGGGCCGGGCGGTCGATGAAGTCGAACACCACGACGTTGTGGCCGATGCGGTTCATCAGTTCGGGGCGTTTCAGGTTGAAGCGGAAATGGTCCTGCACCGCCTTGTTGATCTTGTGTTCGACCACGTGATGCGGATCGGAGGGCATGACGTTCATGCCCATGTTATCCTCGCGCTGGCCGCCGAACATGCCGATATTCGAGGTGAAGACGATCAGCGCCTCGGAGAAGAAGGCCGTGGCGCCGCGGGCGTCGGTGATGCGGCCTTCGTCGAGGATCTGCAGGAAGGTATCGAGAATGCGCGGGTGGGCCTTTTCGATCTCGTCGAACAGGAACACCGAGAAGGGGCGCTTGTGGATGGCATTGATCAGCTCGCCGCCGCGGTCGTGGCCGGGATGGCCCGGGGGGGCGCCGATCAGGCGGGTGACGCTGTCTTCCTCCATGAATTCCGACATGTCGAAGCGATGGCAGGCGGTTTCGTCGCCGAACAGCAGTTCGGTCACGGCCTTGGCCAGTTCGGTCTTGCCCACGCCGGTGGGCCCGGCGAAGAGAAGCACGCCGCGCGGCCGGGTCTGGCGGTGGCCGGTCTGGGCGCCCGACAGGCCCGAGACCGAGCGCATCAGGATATCGAGCGTCTTCTCGATGGCGCTGTCCTGGCCCTTGACCCGGGCCGAGAGGATGTCGCGGGCGTTCTTCATCCGCGAGCGCAGGACCGGCGATTTCCACGGGTTGCGGCGGGCGCCGGTGCGATACATGGCGATGGCGTCGGTAATGCGGTCGAGCCCCAGGCCTTCGGTCCGGGCCATGGCGGCGATGGCCTGCATCGACACCAGCGTATGGCGGTCGCATTGCAGGGCGAAGGTTTCCAGCAGGGTTTCGGTGTCGGCGGCGCTGTGGCGGCTGTGCGCGGGGAACTGCGGCAGCAGGGCGCGGGCGAAACTGAAGCGGTCCTCGAGGGTGGGGTGTTCGGCGACGACCTCGCGCAGGTCGTCATTGCCGACGGTGAACCAGTCGGGCAGGTCGGCGGGGCGATCAGCCAGCCAGATGGTGGGGTTGCGCAAGGGCGCCCGGGCGGCGGCCTCGGCCCGGGGCGCGACGGGGGCGCGGGACAGCTTGTGGACGGTGAGGAAGAGATCGTTCAGCGCCAGGGCATCGTCGCCACCGGCGATATGCGAGGCATAATCGACGACCAGAGCGGTGGGGATGAGGCGCAGCGAGGCGACCTTGCGCCAGAGCGCGGCCAGGGCGGCGGGGGTCTGGGCCGCCTCGCCCAGCGCGAGGCCGTGGGATGTCAGCACCAGGCCAGGCGCGGGTCGCAGTCTTCGTGCAGGCGCAGGCCGTCGACGGGATCGTGGATCAGCAGGGCGAGGATGCCGCGGGCGCGGAGCAGCCGCCAGAGGGCGGCGGGAAACGAGGAAGCCCTCGGCCGGGTCGTCGGGCGAGGGGTAGAGATCGCGGGTGTTGCCGGTGATGACGACATGCGAGCGCACGGCGAGCGAGGAGGACAGGTCTTCGAACCACGCCGGAAGGGCGCGCGGCGCGGCGGTCGGCACCGGCACGGCGGCCCGCGGCGCGGCGGCGGCCGGCTTGCGGCGGGGCAGCGGTTTGTTCATCCTGGGCTCGAGCGTTTGCCTGTGTCGTCCGGCGGCTTCGTTAGGGCCTTTGGGGCAGGGGATAACCGGCGATAGGGGCCAAAGTTTGACGTCGGCGGGACGAAAGGTTGGGACGGGGTGCAGGTCTGCCCGGCGGGAGGGGCCGGCGGCCGGGGGCGAAAGGTGGGTTGGCACCCACCCTACGGGCCGAGGCCCAGGGCCGCGCCGCGCGCCGCGTGCCGGGGGACGGATGGCGCATCCTGTAGGGTGGGCCGGTTCACTTACCCCCGCCTGCCGGTGCCAAGCGCGGGACATGGCGGGTTGGCATCGGCGCAACGGAACGGCCAAAGAAAAACCCCGCCGGGTCGGGCGGGGTTTTCGGGATTTTTGCGGCGGTTGCCGGGATCAGTGCTTTTTCTTGCCCTTGTGCGGGGCCCAGAGACGCTTGTTCGTCAGATAGAGCAGCGTCGAGAGGATCACCAGCATCAGCACGCCGACGAAGCCGGCCTGCTTGCGCGCCATCATCTTGGGCTCGGCCGCCCACATCAGGAAGGCGGCGACATCCTCGGCCTCGTGATGGATCTCGTTCGAGTGGCCGTCGGCATATTCGACATCCTCGCCGAACAGCGGCTGCGGCATGGCGATCCACGAGCCCGGCACCATGTGGTGACCGTGTTCGTCCTTGCAGCTTTCCGGGAAACCGCCATTGGCGAAGTTCACGTTATAGCTGCCTTCCATGTCGTCGGGCGCGCAGGCCGGAGCCTCTTCGTAGCCCGTCAGGATGGCGGTGATATACTCGGGGCCGCCGATGCCGCGGAACATCTGGTTGATGCCGGTGCCGTAGGGCCCGTGGAACGCGGCCCGCTTCTTGGCCATCAGGCTGAGGTCGGGCGCGTTCGGGTCGGCACCTTTCGGGAAGTGGTTGAACGGCTTTGCCGGCACGTCCTCGTCCTTCTCGGCGTCGTAGACGGTGAAGTGCTCGGCCGCATAGGCGCGCACGTCGGCCTCGGGGTATTCCGGGCCGCCCGGGTCCGACAGGGTGCGGATCGGCACGTATTGCAGCCCGTGGCACGAGGCGCAGACCTCGGTATAGATCTGCAGACCGCGCTGGAGCTGGGCCTTGTCGAACTTGCCGAACGGGCCTTCGAACGAGAATTGCACATCGTGGATATGCGCGCTCTCGCTGGCGACAGCCGCGCCCGTGGAAAGGGCCAGGGCGGCAACTGCAGCAATGCTCAGTTTCTTCATCATTGTTCCCTTGTCCTTTCTTATTCCGCGGGCTTGCCGTAATGGGCCGCGAAGTCTTCCTCGATCGTGGCCGGGGCCGCCTTGGGCTTCTCGATCACGCCGAGGATCGGCAGGATCACGAAGAAATAGGCGAACCAGTAGGCGGCGCCGATCAGCGAATAGGTCGCGTAGGGCTCTTCCGCGGGCATGGCTCCGAGCCACATCAGCGCGACGAAGTCGATGCAGAGCAGGTAGAACCACCACTTGAACATCGGCCGGAAGCGGCCCGAGCGCACGCGCGAGGTGTCGAGCCAGGGCACCAGCGCCATGGCGATGATGGCGCCGAACATCGCCATCACGCCGAAGAACTTGGCGTCGACGATGCCGCCGGTCAGGGCCGAGGCCCATTGCACGACCCAGACCTCGGAGGTGAAGGCGCGCAGGATGGCGTAGAACGGCAGGAAGTACCATTCCGGCACGATATGCGCGGGGGTCTTCAGCGGGTTGGCTTCGATATAGTTGTCGGGGTGGCCCAGATAGTTGGGCATGAAGCCGACGACGGCGAAGAACACCACCAGGATCACGGCCAGCGCGAAGAGGTCCTTGATGACGAAATAGGGCCAGAACGGCAGGGTGTCCTTCGCGGCCTCTTCCTTGGACCCGCGGCGCACGTCGACCCCTGCGGGGTTGTTGTTGCCGGTGGTGTGGAAGGCCCAGATGTGGACCACGACCAGCGCGGCGATCACGAAGGGCAGCAGATAGTGCAGCGAGAAGAAGCGGTTCAGCGTGGCGTTGTCCACGGCCGGTCCGCCCAAGAGCCAGGTCTGGATCGATTCACCGATGAAGGGGATGGCGCCGAAGAGGCCGGTGATCACGGTGGCCCCCCAGAACGACATCTGGCCCCAGGGCAGCACATAGCCCATGAAGCCGGTGCCCATCATGGCGAGGAAGATCAGCATGCCGACGATCCAGGTGATCTCGCGCGGGGCCTTGTAGGAGCCGTAGAACAGGCCGCGGAAGATGTGGATATAGACGGCGAGGAAGAACAGCGAGGCGCCGTTGGCGTGCAGATAGCGGATCATGTGGCCGCCGCGCACGTCGCGCATGATGTGTTCCACGCTGGCGAAGGCGTAATCGACATGCGGGGTGTAGTGCATCACCAGGATGATGCCGGTGACGATCATGTGCACCAGGCAGTAGGCCAGCACGATGCCCCAGATCCACCACCAGTTCAGGTTCTTGGGGGTGGGGATCATGATGGTGTCATAGATCAGGCCGACGATCGGCAGCCGCTTG
>JAWKXE010000027.1:0-56263 GCA_041397165.1 Paracoccaceae bacterium
AACGGCGGCGAGAAGATCGACCTTTCGGGCGTCACCGCCATTGCCGGCCTGGCCGATCTGGAGCTTGGCTCGGCGACGTCCGGCGCGGCCGTTCAGGTGGGGGCGGATGTGGTGATCGACAGCGGCGGCGGCAATTCGATCACGCTGCTGAACGTCGCGCTGTCCGATCTCGACGCCAGCGATTTCGTGTTCTGAGACCTGCCGCGTCGGTCGGCACTTGCACATCGCGGGGGCCGGTCAAGCATTTGTTAAGCATGATGCACCACTCTGCCCTTCATCGAAGGGCGGAGACGGTCGGTTTTTGCCCTTTCCGCAATCGGGCCCGCCACAAGGCGCGGCGACCTGCCTGAAGAGGGGTATGAATGCACATCGTCTATAACGGCACTCCACCCGAGGGCGCGGAGTGGAACATCGCCTCAGATGCCGACTTCTGGGCCTGGATCCCGGCGGGGTTCATCTTTCCGGTCACCCGCAGCTTCGTGATGAACGTCATCGACGAAGGCGAGGGATGGCTGACCACGGGCAATCGCGCCACGGGCGTCATCGTCGAGTTGCGCGGCGAGGGGCTGGATGTGGGAACCCTGGCCGGCACGGTGACCGGACTGAGCTTCGGCGGACCCTCCGGTGCCCCGGCGCTGATCATCGCGGCGGTGTCATGGCCGCTGGCCGATCTGGTTTCGGCCCTGACCCTGTGGATCGAGCGGGGGCTGCGCACCGAGTTCGACGCGCTGCTGAACGCCGGGCCGCTCGACTTCGGCGCCGAAGCGCTGGCGGTGCCGCCCGGTGCGGGCGTGGTGGCGGATTTCGGCTTTCTGCAAGCCGCAGCCGAGATCGTCGGCTCGGCCGGGGCGGACGCGCTGACCGGTGGGGCCGGGGACGACGCGATCGTCGGCGGCGCCGGCGCCGACGGGATCGCGGGAGGGGCGGGCGATGACAGCCTGACGGGCGGCGCCGACGCGGACATGCTGGGCGGTGGCGGCGGCAACGATACTCTCTTGGGTGGCGCCGGGGCGGACAGTCTGGAGGGCGGCGCGGGCGATGACCTGATCCGTGGCGGCGGCGGGCGCGACTCTCTCTTCGGCGATGAGGGGCACGACCGGATGAATGGCGGTGCGGGCGGCGATTTCCTTTATGGCGGAGACGGCAACGACACGATGATCGGCGGCGCCGGCAATGACAGCTTGTCGAGCGGCGGCGGCGACAACACCCTGCGCGGCGGGGACGGCGACGACTATCTCTACAGCGCGGGCAGCGATCTGATGATCGGTGGCACCGGGCGCGACACGCTGCATGGCACCTCGGGGAATGAGACCATGCTGGGGGCGGGAGGCTTTGACGAGCTGGCGGGGCTTGGTGGCGACGACCTGATGACCGGTGGCGCCCAGGCCGATCTGTTCGTGTTCATCGAGGATGACGGCAACGATACCATCACCGATTTCGAGGCCACGAACGATTTCGAGAGGATCGACCTGTCGCGGGTGAACGCCATCACCGGCCTGGCCGATCTGGAGCTTGGCTCGGCGACGTCCGGCGCGGCCACGCAGGTGGGGGCGGATGTGGTGATCGACACCGGCGGCGGCAATTCGATCACGCTGCTGAACGTCGCGCTGTCCGATCTCGACGCCAGCGATTTCGTGTTCTGAGACAATCCCGGCGCCTTCCGGGCGGTGTTTCCAAAGCTGCGGGCCGGGGCGGTGAAAAACCGCGCCGCGCCGGCCAAAGCCTGAGGACAGGCGGCTAATGCGCTGTTATATCTGGCCAAGGCGAAAAAGACGGGCCAGGAAAGAGCAGCTTCATGGGCGCGCCCAACACCCTTGCATATCTCGTGCTGGCGCTGTGGCCGCTGGTGTCGATCGGGCTGTTCCGCAAGCTGCCGATCGGGCGGGCGATCATCTGGTCGCTGCTGCTGGCTTATCTGTTTCTGCCGCCGCCGCCGGCGGTGTTCGACTTCCCGCTGATGCCGCCCTTGTCGAAGAAGACCATCGCGCCGGTCGTCGCCTTCGTCGCCGCCTTCGTGCTGCGCGGCCGCGAGATGCACCTGTTCCCGCGCTCGACCGTGGCCCGGGTGCTGATGCTGGTCTTCGTGATCAGCCCGCTGGCCACGGTGCTGACCAATGAAGAGCCGATCTTCTTCGGCCAGATCGGCCTGCCCGGGCTGCGCCTGATCGAGGCCGTCGCGCTGATGGTGCAGCAGGCGATGCTGCTGCTGCCCTTCGTTCTGGGCATGAACTTCCTGCGCGGCGAGAGCGATCAGCGCGACCTGCTGGTGGCCCTGATGGCGGCGGGCTTGGTCTATTCGCTGCCGATGCTCTATGAAATCCGCATGAGCCCGCAGCTCAACATCAGGATATACGGCTATTTCCAGCATTACTTCGACCAGATGATCCGTTTCGGCGGCTTCCGGCCCATCGTCTTTCTCTATCACGGGCTGTGGGTGGCGTTCTTCGCGCTGATGGTCCTGACCGCGGCGGCGGCGCTGTGGCGCGGGGGCGAGGGGCGGTTGAAGACCATTGCCCTGGGGGCCACGGGATACATGTGGGTGGTGCTGGTCTTGTGCAAATCGGTGGCCTCGATCGCCTATTCGCTGGTTCTGGTGCCGCTGGTGCTGTTCATGGGCCGCAGGTTGCAGCTGCAGGTGGCGGCGGTGCTGGCCTTCGTGGCGCTGGCCTATCCGTCGATGAAGGGGCTCGACCTGGTGCCGACCGACTGGCTGGTCGAACAGGCGGCGAATATCGACCAGGACCGCGCCGCGTCGCTCGAGTTTCGCTTCGACAACGAACAGATCCTGCTGGACCGGGCCAGCCTGAAGCCGGCCTTCGGCTGGGGCAGCTGGGGGCGCAACCAGATCCTCGATCCGGTCACGGGGCAGATCCTGACGGTGACCGACGGGCGCTGGGTGATCACCATCGGGGTCTATGGCTGGGTCGGCTTCCTGGCCGAGTTCGGGTTGCTGGCCTGGCCGCTCTTCCTGCTGGCCGGGCGCAGCGTCACCGGCCACTGGGAGGAGGGCGCGCCCTGGATCGGACCGCTGGCGCTGATCCTGGGGTTCAACCTGTTCGATCTTCTGCCCAATGCCACGATCACGGCGCTGACCTTCCTGATGGCGGGGATGCTGCTGGGCCATCTCGAAACGCAGGAACAGCTGTCGCGCCGGCGTCCCGCGCTGAGGAGCGTGATGTGAGCGAGCGTCCACGCGTGCTGGTGATTGCCGAGGCGGCGAACCCGGAATGGGTGTCGGTGCCGCTGATCGGCTGGTCGCTGTCGACCGCCCTGCGCGCGGTGGCCGATGTGCATATCGTCACCCATATCCGCAACCGCGAGGCCTTCCTGCGCGCCGGCGAGATCGAGGGCGAGACCTTCACCGCCATCGACAGCGAGGCGGTGGCGCGGCCGCTGTGGAAGCTGGGCGAGGCGCTGCGCATGGGGCAGGGCAAGGGCTGGACCGTGATGCAGGCGATTTCCGCCCTGAGTTATCCTTACTTCGAGCGGCTGGTCTGGCGGCGGTTCGGCGCGGCGATCCGGGCCGGCGATTTCGATCTGGTGCATCGGGTGACGCCGCTGTCGCCCACCGTCAGCTCGCCCCTGGCGGGGCGCTGCGCGGCGGCGGGGGTGCCCTTCGTGCTGGGGCCGCTGAATGGCGGGGTGCCCTGGCCAAGGGGGTTCGAGGCCGAGCGGCGGCGGGAGCGCGAATATCTCTCGTATCTGCGCGGCGCCTACAAGGCGCTGCCGGGGCGGGGCGCGACGCTGCGCCATGCCGCGGCCATCGTCGCGGGGTCGCGCCATACCCTGGGCGAGGTGCCGGCGCGGTTCCGGGACAAATGCGTCTATATCCCGGAAAACGCCATCGACCCCAAGCGGTTCTCGCGCGTGGCGGCGCCCGAGGGGGCGGTGCTGCGGGCCGGGTTCGTCGGCCGGATGGTGCCCTATAAGGGGCCCGACATGTTGCTCGAGGCGGCACTGCCCTTGCTGCGCGAGGGGCGGATGCTGATCGAGATGGTGGGCGACGGGCCGATGCTGGAGGGCCTGCGCGGCTTCGCCGCCCAGCAGGGCGTGGCCGGCGCGGTGCGATTCCATGGCTGGCTGGCGCATGAGCGGGTGCAGGAGGTGCTGGCCGGCTGCCATATGCTGAGCTTCCCGTCGGTGCGCGAGTTCGGTGGCGGCGTGGTGCTGGAGGCGATGGCGCTGGGGGTGGTGCCGCTGATCGTCGACTATGCGGGGCCGGGCGAGCTGGTCGGGCCGGACTGGGGATTGAAGGTGCCGCTGGGGACGCGCGACGAGATCGTCGCGGGGTTTCGCGCCGCCCTCGCCCGGGCGGCGGCCGAGCCCGCCGCGCTGGCGCCGCTGGCCGAAGCCGGCCGCGCCCGGGTGGCCGGGGGTTTCACCTGGGAGGCCAAGGCGCATCAGCTGCGCGCGGTCTATGACTGGGCGCTGGGCCGGGGCGGGAAGCCGGTGCCCTTCGGCTGACGCGGCGCCCGGGCGTTGGCGCCGCGATGAGTATTTGCAGGAAAGATGAAAGGGCGAACCGGCGGCGATGTCCCGCCCCGCCGAGCGCCAGCTCGGCGCCCCTGCCTGCTGGGCCTGGAGCGAAGCGAAGGCCTGGGTCGACGCCGCAGGCGGCGAAACCCCGCGTGTCTCAGGTGCCGCAGAAGGTCTGTTGCACCCGCTCGTGCGGGGCCGGGGGCCGGGTCAGATCGCGGGCGTCGGGCTGCTCGTCATAGGGTGCGCCAGCACCGTCATGAGCCGCTGGAAGGGGGCGAAACGCCCGCGACGGCGGCGGCGATCATTTCTTCCACACGGTGGTTGCGGGGGATGACGAAGGGGTTCGTCCGCGCCATGCGCGCGGGCGCGTCCGCCTCGTGGGCGAGGCGCGCGCGCCAGCGCGCCTCCCGTGCGTCGAACGCCGCGCGGTCGGTGAACTGGTCGCGGGCCGCAGGCGCGCGAGGGCGCGGAAGGTGTTGGTGAAATCGGCGCCGTGCCGCGCCATCAGCGCCAGCAGGTCCTCGATCAGGCCGCGGTCGGCCTCGGTGGCCCCGGCCGGCCGAGCTTGGCGCCGAACCGGGCCAGCCGCCGGGCCTCGATCAGGGCCGGCATGGCATGGATCATCGTGGTGAAGGTCTCGACCGCCGCGTCGGCGTCGGGGCAGAGCGGCACCAGCGAGGTCGCGAGCTGGGCCAGATCCCAGACGATCACATGGGGCTGGTTCGACCAGGCATAGCGGCCGTGCCGGTCGATCGAGGAAAACCCCGTGTCGGGGTGGAAATCGTCGATGAAGGCGCAGGGGCCATAGTCGATGGTTTCGCCGGAAAGCGTACAATTGTCGGTGTTCATCACCCCGTGGATGAAGCCGAGCGACATCCACTGCGCCACCAGATCGGCCTGGCGGGCGATGACGGCCTGCAGCAGGTCGGAGGGTGTTTCGGCCTGGGGGTAATGCCGGGCGCGGGTGTAGTCGAACAGCGCCTGCAGGGCCTGCGTATCGCCCCGGGCGGCGAAGAACTGGAAGGTGCCGACGCGGATATGGCTGGAAGCCACGCGGGTCAGAACCGCGCCGGGGAGGCCGGTTTCGCGCCAGACGGTTTCGCCCGTGCTCACGGCTGCCAGTGCCCGCGTGGTGGGCACGCCGAGCGCGTGCATCGCCTCGGAGATCACATATTCGCGCAGCACCGGCCCCAGCCAGGCGCGGCCATCGCCGCCGCGCGAATAGGGCGTGCGGCCGGCGCCCTTGAGCTGGATGTCGAAGCGGCCGCGATCGGTTGCGACCTCGCCCAGCAAGAGCGCGCGGCCGTCGCCCAGTTGCGGCGAGAAGCCGCCGAACTGGTGGCCGGCATAGACCTGGGCCAGCGGGTCGGCGCCGTGCGGGATCGCATTGCCGGCGAAGATGCGGGCCATTTCGTCGGGCGTGCCGGGGGTGATGCCCAGCTCGGCCGCCAGCGCGTGGTTGAAGGCAATGAGCCCGGGCGCCGCCACCGGCGTGGCGGGCTGGCGGGTGAAGAACCGCGCGGGCAGGGTGGCGTAGCTGTTCGAGAAGGGAATCTGCAGGGTCATGGTGGAAATATAGGCCTGGGGTGCATGTTTTCCAGCGGAGTCTTGCCGGAGGGGGCAGGCGCGGGGGCCAGCCCCCGCACCCCCGGGATATTTGGGGTCAGATGAAGGGGCCGGACCCGGTTTGCCGGTCAGGCGGTGCGGATCATGGTCAGGCAGTCTTCGCGCGCGCCGAAGCCGGTGCGGGTGAAGAGGCGGCGGGCGCGTGGGGCCTCGGGTGGCAGGGTGACGAGGATGGCGCGGATGCCGTTCGCCTCGAGCCCGGGCAGCAGGGCGAGCAGCGCCTCGGTTCCCATGCCGCGGCCGCGGACACGTTCGCGGATATAGACCTCGTCGAGCGTGGCGGTCATCCCGCCGGCGGCGACGGACCAGCCGAAGGAGAGCAGGATATAGCCCACCGGCGCGACGCGCGGTCCGATCAGATAGGCCGCACCCTGGGGCAGGCCGTCGAGCAGGGGGGCGAGGGCGGCGCGACGGCTGTCTTCGTCCATGTCGATGCCCTGGGCGGCGTGGTTGGCGGCGACGAGGGTCGAGAGTTTCTCCAGATCGTCGGGGCGGGCGAGGTGCAGGGTGCTCATGATCCGGGGCTTTCGCGGGTGGGGGACGGGCCGTGGGGCATCAGAGCCGCGCCAGACGTTCGGTCAGCAGGGCGAAGAAGCCGTCGGCGTCGATGTCGCCCATGAATTGCGCATTGGGGGCGCGGTCGGTGACGCCCCACCAGTCGGCCACGGTCATGCCGAGCGTCAGTTCGCTGTGGGTTTCGATCTCGACATTGACGAAGCGGCCGGAGAAGAGGCCGGGCTCGAGAAGATAGGCGGTGACGCAGGGGTCGTGCAGGGGGGCGCCATCGGAGCCGTATTTCTCGCGGTCGAAGCGTTCGAAGAAATCGGTCATCTGGGCGACCGCGATGCCGACCGGATTGCCCAGCGCGCGGAAGGCATCGTTGCGCGGTTTGGTGACCAGCGCCTTGTGGGTCACGTCGAGCGGCATGACGGTCAGAGGCGCGCCGGATCGGAACACGATATGAGCGGCCTGAGGGTCGACATAGATGTTGAATTCGGCCGCCGGGGTGACGTTGCCGACCTCGAAATAGGCGCCGCCCATGAGGACGATTCCGGCCACCCGCTCGACGATGTCGGGGGCCTTTTCGAAGGCCATGGCGATGTTGGTCAAGGGGCCCAGCGGGCAGAGGGTGACGCTGCCGGGCGGATGGGCCCGCAGGGTATCGACGATGAAATCGACGGCGTGCCGGTCCTGCAGCGGCATGGTCGGCTCGGGCAGGTCGGGACCGTCGAGACCGGTCTTGCCGTGGACATGCTCGGCCGTGACCAGAGCGCGGCCCAGGGGACGGTCGCAGCCGGCGAAGACCTTGACGTCGGGCCGCCCGGCCAGTTCGCAAACCTTGCGGGCGTTCGTGGCGGTCAGCGCCAGCGGCACGTTGCCGGCAACGCAGGTGATGCCCAGAAGCTCGATCTCGTCCGGGGAGGCCAGGGCCAGAAGGATGGCGACGGCGTCGTCCTGGCCGGGGTCGGTGTCGATGATGATCTTGGCAGGCGGCATGGGGGTCCTCGCCGGTTGGGTCGATGGCGATTTGGCGGCATTCCGGGCCGGGCTGCAAGGCGAAAGGCGGCGCGCGCTGTCGCGAATGCCACAACCCGGCGGAAGCGCGCCGGGAAAGCCTGTGCAAGCCGGGGGGGCCGGTGTAGAGTGCCGGCGAAGCCGCGCAAAGCGGCCAGAGGCAACGAGACGGGCAATCGGTATGAGTGACGGCGCGACAAGCGAGGCCGTGGCCAGCGAGGCGATGGATGCCAAGCTGCGCCAGATCTGGGGCATGTTCGAAAAGGGCTGGATGCGGCGCGAGCTGCGCGCGATCCTGCCGCCGACCCGGGTCGACTGGCTGGGGGTGAGCTTTGTCGTGCATCCCCGCGATAACTTTACCGAATTCCGCATGTGGGAGCTGGGCCGTCCGCCCGAGCACGAGGCCACCGGCGCGATTGCCGACATGCTGGCGGATAGCGGCGCGGTGATCGTCGATGTCGGCGCCAATGCCGGGGCCTTCGGCCTGCCGATCCTGGTGGCGGCGGGCAAGGGGGCGAAGGGGATCTTCTTCGAGCCGAACCCGGTGATGCAGGCGCGGCTGGAGGCCAATATCGCGCTGAACGGCAAGAAGACGGCGGCGCGGGTGTTCGATTGCGCGCTGGGCGACGCCCCGGGCCGGGCGGCGATGTATTTCCCGAAGAACGGCAATCTGGGCCAGGGCCGGGTCGGGGTGAGCTATGGCCAGGAGGCCGAGGCGGACGAGCGGCTGGAGGTCGAGATCAGGACGCTGCCCGACTGCCTGAGGCAGGCGCGGGTGAAGCGGGTCGATTTCCTGAAGGTCGATGTCGAGGGGCTGGAGGACAAGGTGATCCTGCCGCTGCTGGACGCGGACAAGGCGCTGTGGCCGCGGATGATTTATTTCGAGGTCGAGCACGAGGACGGCTGGGAGGGGCCGCTTTTGGCGCGGCTGGCCGAGTGCGGCTATGAAGAGGTGCGGAACTTCGACAAGAACCGGCTTTATGCGTTGCAGGGGGCGGCGGCGTGAGGCTCGCGTTTCTGACCATGGTCTGGCGCGATTACTGGCTGCTGGAGAAATGGGTCGCGCATAACGAGAAGGTGGTGCCGCGGCGGCAGCTTTACGTGCTGAACCACGGTGGCGACCCTGAGGTCGATCGGATCGCCGAGGGCTGCAACGTGATCCACATCCCGCGCGAAGAGGTGACGCCGGACCTGACCCGCCGGCGCTGGGACCTGAAGGGCGCGGTGACGAACGGGCTTCTGGCCTTCCATGACGTGGTGATCACCACCGATGTCGACGAATTGCTGGTCTATGCCGGTCCGGGCGAGGGGCTGTTGCAGCACCTGGCCGCTGCACCGGCGGGCGAGGTGGCGGTGGCGCCGGTGGGGCTGAACCTGATCCCGACGCCCGAAGACGCGGAGGACGAGGCGCTGGCGGTGCTGGAGCGGCATCCGAACGCTTTGGTGGCCGGCAAATATACCAAGCCCTGCATCGCGAAGGCCCGGGTGGTTTTCACCACCGGCGGGCATGGGCTTCAGCGCGGCAAGTACCGGATCGACCCCGAGCTTTTGCTGTTTCACCTGCATTACGTGACGCCGGATTATCAGGAGAGGATGGCGGCGCGTCAGGAGATCGTGGCGCAGTCGCGCGATCATGCCGAGGCGACGGGCGACGGTGGCAACCTGCCCAAGCGATACTGGATCAACTGGGACCAGCCGGGGCGCATCCGCGACAAGGATTTCGGCAATTTCGACCGGGCGGAAGAGATGGACGTGACGGGAGGGTTCGAGGCTTGCGCCGAGGTGCTGCGTGCCGCCATGCGCACCACCGACCGCAAGACCGTGGTCGACCCGACCATCGTCAACGAACGCCCGCGCCGGGTGGTGGTGCCTGAAAGGCTGCGCAAGGCGATCTGAGTGGGCTTTCGCGGTGCGTCCGCGCCGGGAGAAGGCTTTCGAAAAGCCTTCCGGACGCAAATTCGAATTTGCGTGAAAAGCGCCTTCGAAGGCGCTTGTCTCAACGCGTTTCGAAACGCGTTTTCGCGCCCAGTGGCTGGAGACGGGCGATGAAAAAGGGCGCCCCGAGCCGACGGGGCGCCCTTTCCAAGGGACGGGAGCTGGGAGTCACCCGTCGAAATCGACCTCTTCGATCAGTCTCAGCGCCTCGGGGCGCAGCCTGGCCAGGTCCATCAGGTCGGCCGTGTCGGGGGTGAAGCTGCCCCAACTGGCGACCAGCGGATCGGGCGCCACGTCGGGCGAGATCGGGTATTCGAAATTCGCCTGGGCATAGACCTGCTGAGCCTCGGGCGAGACCAGGAATTCCATCATCTTCAAGGCGTTGTCGCGGTTCGGAGCGGCCTTGGTCATGGCCACGCCCGAGATGTTCACATGCGCGCCGCCATTCTCGAAGGTGGGGAAGAGAAGCCGCACGGACTCGGCCCAGGCCTTCTGTTCCGGGTCGGACAGCATCTGGCCCATGTAATAGGTATTGCCGATGGCGATGTCGCATTCGCCGGCCCAGATCGCCTTGACCTGCGCCCGGTCGTTGCCCTGCGGCTTGCGCGCCAGGTTGGCCTTGAGCCCTTCCAGCCAGGTCTTGGTCGCCTCGGGGCCGTGATGGAAGAGATAGGCCGCGGTCAGCGCCACGTTATAGGGATGCGTGCCCGAGCGGGTGCAGATCCGGCCCTTCCATTTCGGGTCGGTCAGGTCTTCGTAGGTGGTGATATCGGCGTCGGCGACCCGCTCCTTGCTGGCATAGATCACCCGGGCGCGGCTGGTCAGGGCCCACCATTCGCCATTGGCGCCGTGAAAGGCGGCGGGCACGGCGGCCTGAAGCGCGGGCGAGGTGACGGGCTGGGTCAGGCCGGCCTCGACGATGGCTTCCAGCCGGGCGACATCGACGGTGAAGACCAGATCGGCGGGCGAGCGCTTGCCCTCGGCCTCGAGCCGTTCGACCATGCCCTTCGACATATGGGCGACGTTGACGCGGATGCCGGTCGCGGCGGTGAAGGCATCGGTCAGCGGCTTCAGCAGCTCGGGCTGACGATAGGAATAGATATTGACCTCTTCCGCAGCCATCGCCGGGGCGGCGAGGGCCGAGGCCAGAACGAGACCCGTGAGGGATAGGCGGGTGAACATGCGCGTTTCTCCCTTGCTGCGTGTTGCGGGTGTTAAATCCGAGTATTTTGGTCAGGTCAATACCCGACTTGATAAGTCGGGAATTTTCCGACCGTGGCGAGGGGCTGCCGCCGCGCTCTAGCGGGCGACCAGGCGGGCCGGCAGGTCGGACAGGCGTTCGACGCCGATCTGGCCGAGATTGGCGATCAGGTCGCGGGTCAGCATCTCGGTCAGGTGCTGCGGGCCGCGCGGGCCCAGCGCGGCCAGCGCATAGTGCCAGGCGCGGCCCAGCATGACGAAATCGGCCCCCAGCGCCAGCGCGCGCAGGATGTCGAGCCCGCCTTCGATGCCGGAATCGAAGATCAGCGGCAGCGATGTCGCGGCGCGGATCGCCGGCAGCATCTCGATGGTCGCGGGCGCGCCATCGAATTGCCGGCCGGCGTGGTTGGAGATCCACAGCCCGTCAACCCCTTCATTCTCGAGGGTTTTCACCTGCTCGGGGTCGAGCACGCCCTTGATGAAGAACAGCCCGTCCCATTCCTCGCGCACGGCGCGGACATAGGAGAGGTCGGGCGAGGTGCGCAGCAGATAGCCGATATGTTCGGTCGGCGGCAGCGCGCGATTGTCCTGCATGTAACTGTCGAGCAACCGCATCCGGGGCGTGCCGTGGCGCATCAGGTTCCAGGCCCAGACCGGCCGCCGCGCCACCTGCGCCAGGATGCGCGGCGTCATCCGGGGCGGATGGGTCAGGCCCGAGCGCGTCTGACGCTCGCGGCGCGAGGCGACGGGCACGTCGACCGTCATCGCCACCGCCTTGAAGCCGGCCTCCTTCACCCGCTTCAGCATGTCGCGCCTGATCTCGGGGCTTTTCGGGGGGTAGAGCTGGAACCAGCCGTGATCGCCCAGCGCCGGCGCCACGTGTTCGGGCGTCTGGCTGGCCACGGTCGAGATGCAATAGGGGATGTTGGCGCGCGCGGCTTCCGCCGCCAGCATCCGTTCGGCATCGGGCCACATCAGGCCCGAGAGACCGACCGGGGCGATGCCGAAGGGCAGGGCGATCTCGGCCCCGAAGGGCCGGACCGAGAGAGCGGGGCTCTGCGGCCCGTGCAGGATCGAGGGCATGAACAGCACCTCGTCCAGCTTGGCGCGGTTGCGCCGCGTGGTGGCCTCAAGCCCGGTGCCGCTGACGAGATATTCGAACACGAAATGCGGGATGCGCTTGCGGGCGCGGGTCTTGAGATCGCTCAGGCCGGGATATGTCGAATGCAGGTCCATGGCCCGTATTGAGCGGTTGCGCCCGGGCTTTGTCCACAGGATTTGGGGGAACAAGGGGCGAACATCTCTTTATCTTGCGGGGATGAGACGTTACGTTGCGGGCCATGAGCAGTTTCGACGATTCCGCGGCCTTCGAGGCGGCCTCGCTTTCGGCGCGTGCCATGGCGGCGCGGCCGATGCCCTATCTCGATGAGCTGAACCCGGCGCAGCGCGACGCGGTCGAGGCGCTGGACGGGCCGGTCCTGATGCTGGCCGGCGCCGGGACGGGCAAGACCAAGGCGCTGACCACGCGGATCGTGCATCTGCTGAACACCGGCCGGGCGCGGCCGAACGAGATCCTGGCGGTGACCTTCACCAACAAGGCCGCGCGCGAGATGAAGGAGAGGGTGGCACGCCTTCTGGGCCAGACGGTCGAGGGGATGCCCTGGCTGGGCACCTTCCATTCGATCTGCGTGAAGCTTCTGCGTCGTCACGCCGAGCTGGCGGGGCTGAAATCGAACTTCACCATTCTGGACACGGACGACCAGTTGCGGCTGTTGAAACAGCTGGTGGCGGCCGCCAATATCGACGACAAGCGCTGGCCGGCGCGGCAACTGGCCGGGATCATCGACCATTGGAAGAACCGCGCCTGGACGCCGGAAAACGTGCCGGGCTCGGAGGCCGGGGCCTATAACCATCGCGGCACCGAGCTTTACGCGCAATATCAGGTCCGACTGCGCGAGTTGAACGCGGTGGACTTCGGCGACCTGCTCTTGCATGTGGTCGAGATTTTCCAGAAACATCAGGATGTTCTGGAGCAATATCAACGTTGGTTCCGCTATATCCTGGTGGACGAATATCAGGACACCAACGTCGCGCAATACCTGTGGCTGCGGCTGTTGGCGGGGGGGCACAAGAACATCTGTTGCGTCGGCGACGACGACCAGTCGATCTATGGCTGGCGCGGCGCCGAGGTGGGCAATATCCTGCGCTTCGAGAAGGATTTCCCCGGCGCCAAGGTGGTGCGGCTGGAGCAGAATTACCGCTCGACCCCGCATATCCTGGCCGCCGCGGCGGGCGTGATCCGGGGCAATGAGAGCCGCCTTGGCAAGGAGCTCTGGACCGAGAAGGACGAGGGCGAGAAGGTCCGCCTGATCGGCCATTGGGACGGCGAGGAAGAGGCGCGCTGGATCGGCGACGAGATCGAGGCGATGCAGGGCGGATCGCGCGGGATGCGGCCGTTGTCGCTGGACGATATGGCGATCCTGGTGCGGGCCAGCCACCAGATGCGGGCCTTCGAGGACCGGTTCCTGACCATCGGGCTGCCCTATCGGGTGATCGGGGGGCCGCGTTTCTATGAGCGGTTGGAAATCCGCGATGCCATGGCCTATTTCCGGCTGGTGGTCAGCCCCGAGGACGACCTGGCCTTCGAGCGGGTGGTGAACACGCCCAAGCGGGGCCTGGGCGACGTGGCCCAGAAGAAGATCCAGCAGGTGGCGCGCTCGAACGGCGTGTCACTGGTCGAAGGGGCAAGACTTCTGTTGGATGCCAAGGGGTTGGGCGGCAAAGGTGCGATGGAACTTCAACGTTTCGTCGACGACCTGGCGCGCTGGGGGCGGCTGGCGGGCAGCCCCGAGGTCAGCCATGTCGAGCTGGCCGAGATCATCCTGGACGAGAGCGGCTATACCGCGATGTGGCAGAACGACAAGACGCCCGAGGCGCCTGGGCGGCTGGAGAACCTGAAGGAACTGGTGAAGGCGCTGGAGGCGTTCGAGAACCTGACCGGGTTCCTGGAACATGTCAGCCTGATCATGGACAACGACAGCGGCGGGGATGGCGAGAAGGTCAGCATCATGACGCTGCACGCGGCCAAGGGGCTGGAGTTTCCGGCGGTGTTCCTGCCGGGTTGGGAGGACGGGCTCTTCCCCTCGCAACGTTCGATGGATGAAAGCGGAATCAAGGGGTTAGAGGAAGAACGGCGGCTGGCTTACGTGGGCATCACGCGGGCCGAGGAGCTGTGCACGATCAGCTTTGCCGGCAACCGGCGGGTGTTCGGGCAATGGCAGAGCGCGCTGCCGTCGCGCTTCATCGACGAGCTGCCCGAGGCGCATGTCGAGGTGCTGACGCCGCCGGGGCTCTATGGCGGCGGATACGGCGCGGCGGCGCCCAGGGCGGGTGGGATCGAGGACCGGGTGGCCAGCGCCGATGTCTATAACAGCCCGGGCTGGAAGCGGATGCAGAGCCGCATTCAGGATCGCCCCGTAAGTCAGCCCAGGGAAAGCAAGAATCAGGTGATCGACCTGGAGGCCACATCGAGCCATGTGATGGGCGAGCGGGTGTTCCACCAGAAGTTCGGCTATGGCGAGATCGTCGGGATCGAGGGCGACAAGCTGGAGATCGTCTTCGAGAAGGCGGGGGTGAAGAAGGTCGTCGCCCGCTTCGTCTGTGGCGCGGACGATATTCCGTTCTGACTTTTTTCGGCAAAGGTTAACGGCGAATCGGGGGCGGAAACGGCTGTCTGCCTCCCGGCTGCCCGCCGGCTGCTTTGCGTCTGGCATTGGCCGGCGTCGGGCGCGCGGGACGAAGGGTTAAGCCAGCGCGCGGAGGCTGCCTCAGTCGGCCGTGACGCCGGAGAGGCCGGCCTTCATCGCCGCCCGCGCCGCCGCGATGCCGCCGCCCATGGCGCCGGTGAAGCCGCCGAAGCCGGTATAGGCCGAGGCGAGCCAGAGCCCGGGCACATCGGTGCCGGGGGCGATCGGCGGGCCCTTGGGGAAGCCATCGGGCGGGGGCGCGGCAAAGCCGTAGATCGCGCCGCCCGGCGTGTTGAGATGGGCCTGCATGCTGCGCGCGGTTTCGATGTGGCGGGCGCGGACCGCGGCGCCCAGCCCCGGCCATTCGGCATCGAGCCGGGCGACGATGGCACCGAGCCAGGCATCGCGGCGGGCGCGATAGGCGGCGTCGTCGAGCCCCTGCCAGTTCTCCAGCCGGTCGGGGCAGACTACGTTCAAAGGAAAGAGGCCGTCCTGCGCGAGGCCGCGGTCGATCTGGCTGTAATCGACCACCACCAGCGCCGGCATCCGCCCGGCGGGGTCGGCGGCGAAAAGCGGCGTGGCCCGGGCGAAATCGGAAAACCGCTGCATCCAGTCGGGGATCAGCACGGTGGAATAGCTGCTGACGCCGAACTCGGCCGGGGGCCGGTCGAGGCCGAGCGTGGCCGAGACCAGCGAGATCGACAGCGGCCGGTCCTGGAACCGCTGCAGGAAACCGGGCCGGGCTGCTTCGGGCAGCATCGGGGCGATGACATGCGGCGCGGCATTGGCCAGCACGCAGCGGGTGGCGGCGACGGTTTCGGTTGCGTTATCCTTCAGGAAGCGGACGGAGGCGATGGCGCCTTCGGCGTCGAGCTCGATCCCGGTGGCGGGGGCATTGGTCAGGACGGTGCCGCCGGCCTCGCGGATCTTGTCGACCAACCGGTCGGTCAGCTGCTGCGAGCCGCCACGGATGTAATAGCCGCCGGTGCGCATATAGCCGCCCTGGGCCATGGCGAAGACCATCCACCAGAGCCTGTCGGGATCGTCGGAATAATAGGCGAGGTTGGGGCAGAGGGCAAATTTCAGCGCCTCGTTATCGCCGAAATGGCGCTGGAAGACGTCGCCGAGCGAGGCGCGGATATCGCGCAGCGCCGCCCAGAGATCGAGCGGCAGGTCGGCGACATGGCCGGCGCGCCACCAGAAATCATGGCCGGGATCGAAATATTCGGCCAGGTGCTGGGTGCGGCGGACCTGGGTGAGCAGCGCGTGGATCGCGGCGCGGGCGTCGGGGAAGCGGGCGGTCAGCGCGGTTTCGATGGCGTCGAACCCGTGCGGCAGCCGGAACGGCGCGCCGAGCCCGTGCCAACGCACCTCTTGCAGGGACGGGATGGGCACCAGGGTGAGGGCGTCGTCGAGGTCGAGCAGGTCGAACAGCTCGCGTTTCGGATCGCCGGGCAGGGCCGGGGTGGTCTCGTGCAGCGAGGCCTCGATGGTGAGCGCGCCGCGGGAATAGGTGGTGGCGGCGCCGCCGAGCGTGGCGTTGCGTTCGAGGACGAGCACCCGCGCCCCGGCATGAGACAGGAGCGCGGCGGCGGTCAGGCCGCCGAGGCCCGAGCCGATGACGATGGCGTCATGGGACGGGGGCGGGGCGCCGGGTGTCGTGTTGCTTGGCATGAACTGTCTCCTGCCGAGTCGCAGGGAGTGGGGTTTCGCGGCCAGTTTTGCCGCAATGGCCCGGGCGCGCCATGATCGGTGTCAAGCGGCCGGCGCCGCGCCGGTAGCGGGTGCGAAATTTCGTCGGAAACCAGGGTCTGGCTGGCGCGGTCGGGGAAAAGGAAAACGGCGGCGCCCGGGAGGAGAGGAATAGGCGCCGCCGTCTCATTCTTGCGGGGGATCAGGGAGGAGGAGAGATCCCGTCCGCAATTCGAATTCTGGTGACGGCGGGGTCTAGGGAGGAGGAGCGACCCCGCCGCCAAATCAGGAAACCCCAGGGAGGAGGAAGGGGCCTCTGATCTCTATTTTATCCGCGCACCCCATAGACGGCCTCGTAGGCCGCGGCACGCGGGCTTTGCCGCGAAAACCCCAGTTCGGAGCGTTCGCGATCACTCAGCTCAGCCAGTTCCGCGAGGGTGCGGCGGTAGAGCCGATACTGGTTGACGCGCCGGGTGAGGGTTTCGATGGCGGCGGCAAAGCGGGCGGCGCCTTGGGCGTGCTGTGCTGTGCTGACGAAGGCCATCTTGTTTGCCTCAGGTATCCGTTGCGTTTCGTTGAATTGAAGATAGGACAATGCTGCAGGTGCGAAAACCCCCTGCAAATTCAATGCTGCCATGCAGCATTTGCATACGTTACCCAGGGTAAAGTTAACGTAGAATCAAGGGGTTGGTTCATAAGCTGCGTGAAAAATGCGCATTACCCTTGATCTTGGCGCAAAAACCGACAGGTTGCCGGGGTGAACCCTGAAAACCATGGGAAAGGGGCAACGAAATGACGATTTCCGAAAGCCGCATACTGGAAGAGCTTGACCGGGTGCAACTGCCCGATGGCGGCAGTCTGGTCAGCCGCGGCATGATCAAGGCGCTGACGATCGAGGCCGGCGGGCAGGTGCGATTCGTGATCGAGGCGGAAAGCCCCGAGGCGGCGCGGCAGATGGAGGCGATCCGCGCCGCGGCGGTGAAGCTGGTCGGCGACCTGGACGGGGTGGCGGCGGTGTCGGCCGTGCTGACGGCGCATGGGCCGGCCGCCAAGGCGCCGCCGCCCGATCTGAAGATCGGCCGCCATCCGGTGAAGCAGGAGGGCAAGATCCTGCCGCCGGGGGTGAAGAAGATCATCAGCGTCGGCTCGGGCAAGGGCGGGGTCGGCAAATCGACCGTGGCGGCCAACCTGGCGGTGGCGCTGGCGCGGGCGGGCCAAAAGGTGGGGCTTCTGGATGCCGATATCTATGGGCCGAGCCAGCCGCGGATGATGGGCATCGGCGGCGGGCCCAAGGCGGGGCCCGACAACCGGTTGCTGCCGCCGGAGGCCTATGGCGTGAAGGTGATGTCGATCGGGCTGATGCTGCGCGAGGATCAGGCGGTGGTCTGGCGCGGGCCGATGCTGATGGGGGCGTTGCAGCAGTTCCTGACCGATGTCGATTGGGGCGAGTTGGACGTTCTGATCGTCGATCTGCCGCCGGGGACGGGGGATGTTCTGCTGACCCTGGGCCAGAAGAGCGAGCTTTCGGGTGCGATCATGGTCTCGACGCCGCAGGACGTGGCGCTGATCGACGCGCGCAAGGGGATTGACATGATGAACCGGCTGGAGGTGCCGATCCTCGGGCTGATCGAGAATATGAGCGTCTATCACTGTCCGAAATGCGGCCATGAGGAACATGTCTTCGGTCATGGCGGCATGGTGGCGGAAGCGAAAAAGATCGGCGCGCCGCTGCTGGCGCAGCTGCCGATCGACCTGGAGACCCGGCTGGGCGGCGACGAGGGCCGGCCGGTGGCGGCGGGCACGGGCGTGATGGCCGAGGCCTATGCCACGCTGGCGCGGAAGCTGATCGAGGCCGGCGCGGTCTGAGGGCCGGTCTGCGGCGCCCCTCGTCGGGACGCCCGCCCGCCCACCCCCGTCCCGCCGAGGGGGCGCCGGGCGGGCGACGGGCCCGGGTGAGGGCGGGAATTCGAGTATTTGGAGAAAGATGAAAGGGGGTGGGGATTTTCCCGCCCCCTTTTGCGTTGCCGTCATGGGAAACCGTGGGACGCGGCACGGGACTGCATGGGGCGGGGGCGCGGCCCGGCGCGGGAATCGAATCAATTCGCGCGGAATCGGGGGGTCCGGGGCCCGAGTTGGGGTGATTTGCGCCGCTGGAGCAGGCGGTCGCGGGCATCTTCTGGTGTGGATCGATATTTTTTCGGGAAATCGTGGGAAGTCGGGTGGGGTGCCTGGTGACACTAGATGTTGTGTGGAGTTCTGCAGATTTCCGCTAGGTTAGGTGGCCGCCTGGCGAAAATATGGTCCATATCTTGTTTCGGGGAGGGGCCGCGGACAAGATGATGTAGCAAATTCCCGCAAAAAACAGTTGAAACCCATGAATTCCCATGGCATCCCTAGTTACACGATGAGGACGGGATCAAGGGGCACTTAAAGAACCCCGAAACAAAATCTCCCAAAGTCAGGTTTCATACAGGCACCCGCTTTCATCGAACCAAGAGATCCGGCGCGCGGGCGAGCAGACATCCCCCCAGGTGGCGCGCGCAGCTGGACACCCGCTCAGAGCGGGACGAGGGCGGCGGATCGATCAGTGGCAGCAGATCGATCCGCCGTTTTCATTTCAACCCCCGGGACGCCGGGGCAGGCAAGGGAAAGGCCGAGGGACAGTGGCCCAGAGGTTCAGAGGCGAGAGCCACCACAAGGTGGACGCGAAGGGGCGGGTGAGTATCCCGGCCTCGTTTCGCCGTGTTCTGGAGGCGGGCGACCCGGACTGGACCGAGGGGCTGAACCCCAATCTGGTGATCGTCTATGGCGACCATCGGCGCAATTACCTGGAATGCTATACCATCGAGGCGATCAACGAGGTCGACGACCAGATCGCGGCGCTGCCGCGCGGGTCGATGGAGCGCAAGATGCTGCAGCGGCTGTTTCACGGCCAGAGCTTTCCCACCAATGTGGACGAGACCGGGCGGCTGGTGCTGCCGGCGAAGCTGCGCCAGAAGATCGAGCTGGAGAGCGAGGCGTTCTTCATCGCCGCCGGCGATACCTTCCAGATCTGGAAGCCCGAGACCTATGACGAGGAAGAGCTGTCGAAGACCGAGGCCTGGCTGGACGAGCTGCCGGACGATTTCGATCCGCTGATCTATCTCGACCAGGCGAAGGGGCAGGGATGATGGCGGCGGCTGCCCATGCGCCCTCTGACGATGCCCCGCATATCCCCGTTCTGCTGCGCCCGCTGATGCGGGCGATCGCGCCTGTGACAGGGGTCTGGCTGGACGGGACCTTCGGTGCCGGCGGCTATTCGAGGGCTTTGCTGGAGGCGGGTGCGGCGAAGGTGATCGGGGTCGACCGCGACCCGGATGTGTTCGAGATGGCGGCGGCCTGGGCCGGGGACTATGGCGACCGGCTGGAGCTGGTGCGGGGCACGTTTTCGAGGCTCGACGACTATGGCACCGACCTCGACGGGGTGGTTTTGGACCTTGGCGTCAGCTCGATGCAGCTGGACCGGGCCGCGCGCGGCTTTTCCTTCATGGTCGACGGTCCGCTGGATATGCGGATGAGCCAGGAGGGCGCGAGCGCCGAGGAGATCGTCAACGAGGCGGAGGAGGGCGATCTGGCCGATATCCTCTATCACTATGGCGAGGAGCGGGCGAGCCGGCGGATTGCCCGGAACATCGTGCGGGCGCGGGGTGAGGCGCGGATCGGCTCGACCCTGCAACTGGCCGAGATCATAGAGAAATCCCTGCCGCGGGCGAAGCCGGGGCAGAGCCATCCCGCGACGCGGTCGTTCCAGGCGCTGCGCATCGCGGTGAACGATGAATACGGTCAGCTGGTCGAGGGGCTGGAGGCGGCCGAGCGGGTGTTGAAGCCGGGCGGGCAGCTGGCGGTGGTGAGTTTCCATTCGATCGAGGACCGGATGGTGAAGCGGTTCTTCGTCGAGAAATCGGGCGGCGGCGGGGGCAGCCGTTACGCGCCCGAGCAGACCCGCGCGGCGCAGTTCGAGATGAAGACGAAGAAGGCCATCGGGCCGGACGATCAGGAACTGGCGGAAAATCCGCGCAGCCGCAGCGCGAAATTGCGGATCGGCATCCGCACCGAGGCGCCGGCCACGCCGGTGGACCGCCGCGCCATCGGAATGCCGCAACTTGGGGGAAAAGGCCGATGAAGAGCCTGCTTTACGTGATGACCTCGCTTCTGGTGATCGGGCTGGCCTTCTGGGCCTATCACGAGAATTACGCCACCCAGGAGGCGCTGGGCGAGATCGAGGAGTTGCAACAGGAGATCGGCCTGAAGCGCGAGCGGCTGGCGATGCTGAAGGCGGAATGGGCCTATCTCAACCGGCCCGACCGGCTGCGCGAGCTGGCCGAGCTGAACTTCGAGCGTCTGGGCCTGCTGCCGCTGGCGCCCGAGCAGTTCGGACGGGTGGATCAGGTGAGCTATCCGATTGAAAAGGCTGTGGATATCACCGGCGCCGTGGATGTGTCGAGCGATGGAGACCGGCCATGATCCGCACCCCGCTACGCCCGCTGGCGCGTATTCTGGAGGCCCGTGCGAAGGGCGAGAACCCCGATGCGATCGAGCGCGAGAACACCCGCGCGCGCCATGAGGAGATGCGCGACCGCGCCCGCGCCCGGGCCGAGGGGCGGCTTCTGGTGCTGGGCCTGATGTTCTTCTGCGCCTATGCCGTCATCGGCGTGCGCATGGGGGCGATGGCGAACTCCGAGCCGGAAGAGCCGCGCGCCCAGGCCAGCGCGGCGCAGATCGTGGCGCAGCGCGCCGACATCACCGACCGGCGGGGGCGCATTCTGGCGACGAATATCGAGACCCATGCGCTCTACGCCCATCCGCAGCAGATGATCGAGCCGATGCGGGTGGCCGAGCGGCTGGTCGAGATCTTCCCCGATCTCGATCTGGAGCGGCTGAAGAAGGACTTCTCGGGCAAGCGCAAGTTCGTCTGGATCAAGAAGAAGATCAGCCCCGAGCAGAAGCAGGCCGTGTTCGATATCGGCGATCCTGGGCTGCTGTTCGGCCCGCGCGAGATGCGGCTTTACCCCAATGGCAAGCTGGCCGCGCATGTGCTGGGCGGCTATTCCTTCGGCAAGGAAGGGGTGGACGCGGCCGAGGTGATCGGGGTGGCGGGCGTCGAGCGGGTGTTCGACGATTTCCTGCGCGACCCGGCCGAGGAGGGCCGGCCGCTGGAGCTGTCGCTGGACCTGACGGTGCAGGCGGCGGCCGAGCAGGTGCTTTACGGCGGCATGAAGCTGATGAAGGCCAAGGGTGCCGCCTCGGTCTTGATGGATGTGCATACGGGCGAGGTGATCAGCGTCGTCAGCCTGCCCGATTTCGACCCCAACGACCGGCCGCGCCCGCCGACCGAAGGCGCGCCGGATGACAGCCCGCTGTTCAATCGGGCGGTGCAGGGGGTGTATGAGCTGGGCTCGACCTTCAAGATATTCACCGTGGCGCAGGCGATGGAGCTGGGGCTGGTGAACCCGTCGACGGTGATCGACATTCGCGGACCGCTGAAGTGGGGAAAGCACCGGATCAGGGATTTCCACAATTACGGCAAGGAGTTGAGCGTCAGCAAGATCATCGTCAAGAGCTCGAACATCGGCACCGCGCGGATTGCTCAGATGATCGGCGGCAAGCGGCAGAAGGAGTTTCTGGCCAGCCTCGGCCTGTTGGAGAAGACCCCGGTCGAGATCACCGAGGCCGATGGCTCGACCCCGCTGCTGCCGGCGAACTGGTCGGAGATTTCGACCATGACGATTTCTTATGGTCATGGCATTTCGGTCAGCCCGGTTCATCTGGCCGCGGCCTATGCCGCGATTGCCAATGGCGGCACGCAGGTGGTGCCGACGCTGTTGAAGCAGGACGGTCCGCAATACGGCAAGCGGGTGATGAGCCGCCAGGTCGCCGCCGCCTCGCGCGAGATGTTGCGCGCGGTGGTGACCGAGGGCACGGCCAGCTTCGGCGAGGTGCCGGGCTATGCCGTGGCGGGCAAGACCGGCAGCGCCGACAAGCCCAAGCCGCGCGGCGGGTATTACAAGGACAAGCTGATTTCGACCTTCGCCACGATGTTCCCGGCGGACGATCCGAAATACGTGCTGATCGTGACGCTGGACGAGCCCGAGACCTTCGCGCTGGACGAAACCCGGCGCACCGCGGGCTGGACGGCGGTGCCGGTGGCGGCCGAGATGATCAACCGGGTGGCGCCGCTTCTGGACCTCAGGCCGCAGGTTGAACCCGGGCAATTGGCGGGTATAACGCTGACATCATCGAACTGATCCCAAAAGGGGCGAAACGGCATGGGTGGGCAGGCGAAATCGTTGAGCGAGCTGGGCCTGACCGCCCTGCAGGGCCGCGAGGCATGGGTGACCGGGCTGGCGGTGGACAGCCGCGAAGTGAAGGAGGGATACCTCTTCGCGGCCTTGCCGGGCACCAGGGTGCATGGCGCCGAGTTCATCCAATATGCGCTGCGCATGGGCGCCGGCGCGATCCTGACCGACGCCGCCGGCGCGAAGATCGCGGCCGAGGTGCTGGAGGCGAGCGATGCCGCGCTGGTGCTGAGCGAGGACCCGCGCCAGGTGCTGGCCTTCACCGCCGCGCTGTGGTTCGGGGCGCAGCCCGCCACCATGGTGGCGGTGACCGGCACCAACGGCAAGACCAGCGTCGCCAGCTTCGCGCGGATGATCTGGTCCGAGCTGGGGCATGAGGCGATCAACCTGGGCACCACCGGCGTCGAGGGCGCCTGGAGCGCGCCCCTCAATCACACCACGCCCGAACCGATCACCCTGCACCGCACCCTGGCGGCGGCGGCGCGGGCCGGGGTGACCCACGCGGCGATGGAGGCGTCTTCCCACGGGCTGGCGCAGAAGCGGCTGGACGGGGTGCATCTGGGCGCGGCGGGCTTCACCAATTTCACCCAGGACCATCTGGATTACCATCACAGCTTCGATGAGTATTTCGAGGCCAAGGCGGGCCTCTTCGACCGGGTGCTGCCCGAGGAGGGCGTGGCGGTGATCAATATCGACGATCCGCGCGGGCCCGATATGGCGGCGATCGCCAGCGGCCGGGGTCAGCGGCTGATCGCGGTGGGCCGGACCGAGGGCGCCGATCTGCAGCTGACGGCGCAGCGTTTCGACGGCACCGGGCAGGAAGTGTTCTTCAAGTGGGAAACCAGGGGGTTCCGGGCCTATCTGCCGCTGATCGGCGGGTTCCAGGCCGAGAACGTGCTGCTGGCCGCCGGGCTGGTCATCGGGTGCGGCGAAGAGCCCGAGCGGGTGTTCGAGACGTTCGACCATCTGCGCGGCGTGCGGGGCCGGATGCAGCTGGCGGCGCAGCGCGGCAACGGTGCGGCGGTGTTCGTCGATTATGCCCATACGCCCGATGCGGTGAAGACCGCGCTGCAAGCGTTGCGGCCGCATGTGATGGGCCGGATCGTGGCCATCGTCGGGGCCGGCGGCGACCGCGACACCGCCAAGCGGCCCCTGATGGGCCGGGCGGCGGCGGAAAACGCCGATGTGGTGATCGTGACCGACGACAATCCGCGCAGCGAGGACCCCGCGGCGATCCGCGCGGCGGTGATGCAGGGCTGCCCCGAGGCCAACAACGTGGGCGACCGGGCCGAGGCGATCCTGCGCGGCGTCGACATGCTGGGCCCGGGCGACGCGCTGTTGATCGCCGGCAAGGGCCATGAGACCGGCCAGGTGGTGGGCGACGACGTGCTGCCCTTCGACGATGCCGAACAGGCCAGCGTGGCCGTCGCGGCGCTGGAAGGGGGGCTGGCATGAGCCTGTGGACGGCAGCCGAGGCGGCGCAAGCCACCGGCGGAGAGGCGAGTGGGCAATGGGCGGTCGAGGGCGTGTCGATCGACACCCGCACGCTGCGGCCGGGCGATCTGTTCGTGGCGCTGAAGGATGTGCGCGACGGCCATGATTTCGTGGCCCAGGCGCTGGCCAAGGGGGCGGGGGCCGCGATGGTCAGCCGCATCCCCGACGGCGTGGCCGGGGACGCGCCGCTGCTGATCGTGCCCGAGGTCCTGCCGGCGCTGGAGGCGCTGGGCCGGGCCGGCCGGGCACGCACGCGGGCCCGGGTGGTGGCGGTGACCGGATCGGTCGGCAAGACCTCGACCAAGGAGATGCTGCGCAGCGTCTTGCAGCGGCAGGGCAGGACCCATGCCGCCGAGGCCAGTTACAACAACCATTGGGGCGTGCCGCTGACCCTGGCGCGGATGCCGGTGGACACGGATTTCGCCATCATCGAGATCGGCATGAACCATCCCGGCGAGATCGCGCCGCTGGCGCGGCTGACCCGGCCGCATGTGGCGATGATCACCACCGTGGCGCCGGCGCATATGGAGGCCTTCGGCAGCCTGGAGGGCATCGCCCGCGAGAAGGCGGCGATCTTCGAGGGGCTGGAGCCCGGCGGCACCGCGGTGATCAATGCCGACCTGACGACCTCGGGCCTGTTGCGCGCGGCGGCGCGGGCGGCGGGGGCGAAGCTGGTGCAGTTCGGCGAAACCGCCGGCGCCTGGCGGCTGACCGGGGTGACGGTGTCGGACGAGGTGACGGTCTGCGAGGCGCGGGTGCGCGGCCGGCCGATGGTGTTCAAGGTGTCGAGCCCGGGGCGGCATTTCGCGATGAACGGGCTGGGCGCGCTGGCCGCGGCGGCGGCGCTGGGCGCCGATCGCGGGCTGGCCGCGATCGACCTGGCGCGCTGGCGCCCGCCCGCCGGGCGCGGCACCCGCGAGGTGGTGGCGCTGGATTTCGCCACCCGGTCCGAGCTGAGCCTGATCGACGATGCGTTCAACGCCAACCCGACCTCGATGGCCGCCGCGCTGGAGGTGCTGGCGGCGGCCACGCCCGGCACGCCGGGGGCCCGCAACGGCCATCGCACCGGCCGGCGCATCGCCATCCTGGGCGATATGCTGGAACTGGGCGAGAGCGAGGCCGAGGACCATGCCGATCTGGCGGCGCTGCCCTGGATGCGCGGCATCCAGATGGTGCATTGCGTCGGGCCCCTGATGCATTACCTGCACGAGGTCCTGGAGCCGGCGCAGCGCGGCGAATGGGTGGCGAGCGCGCCCGAGATGGTCGAGGCGGTGCACCGGCTGGTCCATGCGGGCGATATCGTGCTGGTCAAGGGCTCGAAAGGGTCGAAAGTCAGCCTGGTCGTTGACGCGATCCGAAAAATGGGTCATCCCGCCGCGAACGAAAATGGGGCCTCGTGAATGCTGTACTGGTTGACCGCGCTGTCGGATGGCGGCGATTTCTATAACCTCTTCCGCTATATCACCTTCCGCGCCGGCGGCGCGTTTCTGACCGCGCTGATCTTCGGCTTCCTGTTCGGCACGCCGCTGATCAACGTGCTGCGCCGCCGTCAGGGCAAGGGCCAGCCTATACGCGACGATGGACCCGAGGGGCATTTCGTCAAGGCCGGCACGCCGACCATGGGGGGCCTTCTGATCGTCGGCGCGCTGCTGAGCTCGACCCTGCTCTGGGCGCGGCTGGACAATCCCGTTCGTCTGGCTGGTGCTGTTCGTCACCATGAGCTTCGCCGCCATCGGGTTCGCCGACGATTATGCCAAGGTCTCAAAACAGAACACCAAGGGCGTGCCCGGCAAGGTGCGGCTTTTGCTGGGCTTTCTGATCTCGGGCATCGCCGGATATTGGGCCACGATGTATCACCCGGCCGATCTGCAATATCAGCTGGCGCTGCCGGTCTTCAAGGATGCGCTGATCAATCTGGGCTATGTCTTCATCCCCTTCGCCGTCGTCGTCATCGTCGGTGCCGCCAATGCGGTGAACCTGACCGACGGGCTGGATGGGCTGGCGATCATGCCGGTGATGATCGCCAGCGGAACCCTGGGGCTGATCGCCTATTTCGTCGGCAACACCGTCTTCGCCAATTACCTCGACGTGCATTACGTCGAAGGCACCGGCGAGATCCTGGTCTTCGTCGCGGGGCTGATCGGCGGGGGCCTGGGGTTCCTTTGGTATAACGCGCCGCCGGCGGCCGTCTTCATGGGCGATACCGGGTCGCTGGCGCTGGGCGGCGCGCTGGGCGCCATCGCGGTCGCCACCAAGCACGAGATCGTGCTGGCCATCGTCGGCGGGCTTTTCGTGGTCGAGGCGCTGTCGGTGATCATCCAGGTGCTTTACTTCAAGCGCACCGGCAAGCGGGTGTTCCTGATGGCGCCGATCCATCACCACTATGAAAAGAAGGGCTGGGCCGAGCCGCAGATCGTGATCCGGTTCTGGATCATCTCGCTGATCCTGGCGATGATCGGGCTGGCGACGCTGAAGGTGCGGTGAGCCGCGATGCCGCGGGCACGGCTCCCGAATGGCCACCCAAGGTGCCGCGTGTGCCTTGTCGGTGATGCCGGGAGGAGGTACGATGACTGGAAAGACCATTTTGGCGGTGGCGCTGGCCGGCTTGCCGTGGTGTTGGCGGCAGCGGGGTATGTCATGGGGTGCAGAAACCGGCCGAAGTCGCGGCGGTTTCGAGAAACAAGACCTTTCGCGACGCATCGCTCGACAGTTTC
The DNA here is from genome assembly GCA_041397165.1 of Paracoccaceae bacterium. Lineage (GTDB taxonomy): Bacteria > Pseudomonadota > Alphaproteobacteria > Rhodobacterales > Rhodobacteraceae > JAWKXE01. The sequence goes on from JAWKXE010000027.1 coordinate 26,737, forward strand.
GTCAACCCGTTGGCCGTTCACATCATCAGGAACCGCCCGGGCATTCCGGCAAGAACCGGTATTCCGGGCCTGTGTGCAGCATCAAACGCACCGGCCTGTCCACGTTTTCGGGCCGTTGCGGCATCTGAGCGTTATCGCCGATGGTCCGCCCATCCGCCGCGCGCTATTTCGATGTGACGCAAAGCGGTGCGCAGATGACGCGGCAGGATTTCAGGTTTCTCGTTCAGCCCGGACCGGCGTTCCAGAAATTTCTATGCCGTTTCAGGTATGATGCGGAACTGGGCCAACTGTCGTGGAGACAGGCGCGCCGGGCTGGCAACTAGCAAAATTGCCGAGGTTGAGAGCGGCAGACTCAAAGGGCTACCGAACAGGGCGTGGCTGCCGTTTCGACTGGACAGCGACCGCAAGACAAGGAAATCGCCGTCAACGTGCGTTTGCCTGCAACGGTTTCGCGTTCTGTCTCTTGATCAGGAGCGGCACATCTTCAGGCGTTGCCAAGGTTGCAGCGGGACGTCTGCCCAAGGGCACGAAGTTTTCAGTATTGCGCAAACTGCAATCCGATCTTCACGCTGACATTGGTCCCCGATATGCACAATGTGCAGATGGCACGGGACATTCTGCGTCACCCGGATCTGTGCGGGTTTCGTGCGGGAAAATTCACGGTCCGGGAGCTGAATATCACATATTCACCCTGATGATCACCGCGGATCGACGTAGGGGCCGGCCAGATCCATGACGGGAACGGCGCTATCATGGGTTTGTCGAAACATGTCCTGCCCGACTGGTTTCGCCGGATGAACGCTTCAACTACGATGTATTCCGTGGGCAGAGTTTCTCGCGCGGCGTCTGGTCCGTGACGGGCAAAGAGAGGGTCTGTGACTCGGCCTACCGGAATTACGGCCGATGGACTGTTCCTCAAGGGGCTTGCGGGCGGAAATAGGCGCGCTCAAGGGCTCTGACGTGCCTGTTGCCTGGCTTGTCGGGGCGGACGCGCTTGATGCGTCTGGCATTGCGGGGTGCGGAATAGGAGGTAAAAGGCGGGCAGGGCGTGGCGGTAGTGAGCCTGGCGCATCTGATGATGCCGCCGGCCTGCCGGACTCACTGCTGGGGGCGATCGCGAGGGCGACGCGGTGGCCTTTCTGGGCGGGGTGCTGGCGCATCGCGGGCTGGTGCCGCCGGGACAGGCGGTGCTGGCCGTGGCGCTGGGGGCGGCGATCGTCGACAACCTGTTTTCTGGGCCGGGCGGCGGGCCGGGCGGCGCGGTTCGTGCACGGTGATGGCCATCGGGTGGTGGGCCTGTTGCGGCAGCGGCTGGAGCGGCATCCGACGCTGGCGGGGCTGGGGTTCCGCTTCGTCTATGGCGGCAAGAGCGCGGGGCGATGCTGATCGGCCAGCGCCATCGCCTAGCGGCGTTTCCTGCTGCTGGACGCGGCTGGCGCTGCTGATCTGGAGCACGGTTCTGGTGGGGCTGGGCTGGGGCGCGGGTCGCGATCGCGGCGCTGTTGCCGTGGATTGAAATTGCATCTTCATCTGGGCCTCGCCATTGTGGCAATGGCAATGGCGGCAGTGGCCGCCTTCTGGTGGCACAGGCGCCGCCGGGATGCGGCAAGGATGAAGGGAAGGGCGGGAATGATCCCGGTGAAGGGTTTCGAAGGGTCGAAAGTGGCGGTTCTGGGGTTGGGCCGGTCGGGCCTGTCGGCGGCACGCGCGTTGCGGGCGGGCGGCGCCGAGGCGCTGTGCTGGGACGACAACGCCGCCGCGCGCGAGGCGGCCGAGGCCGAGGGTTTCGCCTGCGTGGACCCGATGAAACCCGGCGCCTTCGAGGGTGTGGCGCGGCTGATCGTGAGCCCCGGTATTCCGCATCTCTATCCCGCGCCCAACCGTGTCATCGCCGCTGCCTGGGCGGCCGGCGTGCCGGTGGACAACGATATCGGCCTTTTCTTCCGCTCTCTGGCCGGGCCCGACTGGGACGGGTTCGACGTCGCCCCGAGGGTGGTGGCGGTGACCGGATCGAACGGCAAATCCACCACCTCGGCGCTGATCCATCACGTTCTGGTCGCGGCCGGGCGCGAGGCGCAGCTGGCCGGCAATATCGGCCGCGGCGTGCTGGATATCGACCCGCCGGGGGATGGCGGCATCGTGGTGCTGGAGCTGTCGAGCTATCAGACCGACCTGGCGCGCAGCCTGACGCCGGATGTGGCGGTTCTGACCAATATCTCGCCCGACCATCTGGACCGGCACGCCGGGCTGGGCGGGTATTTCGCGGCCAAGCGCAGGCTTTTCGCCGAGGGCGGGCCGGATCGCTGTGTGATCGGCGTGGACGAGGCCGAGGGGCGGTATCTGGCCAATCAGATGGCCGAAGGGGCGGCGGACGACCGGGTGATCGACATTTCGGTCGAGCAGAAGCTGACCGGGCCGGGCTGGCATGTCTTTGCCCGCAAGGGGTTCCTGAGCGAATACCGCAAGGGCCGGCAGGTGGGCGCGGTCGACCTGCGCGGCGTCGCCGGCCTGCCGGGCGAGCACAACCATCAGAACGCCTGCTGTGCCTATGCCGTCTGCCGCACGCTGGGGCTGGGTCCGAAGGAGATCGAGCGCGGCTTCCAGAGCTTCAGCGGGCTGCCGCACCGGTCGCAGCTGGTGGGCGAGCGGGACGGGGTGCGGTTCGTCAACGATTCGAAGGCCACCAACGTGGATTCGGCGGCCAAGGCGCTGAAGGCCTTCGACAGGGTCCGCTGGATCTGTGGCGGGCTGGAGAAGGAGGGCGGGCTGGCGGGCCTGCTGCCGGCGACCGGATCGGTGGTGAAGGCCTATGTCATCGGCCGCGAGGCGGCGGGTTTCGCGGTGCAGTTGCAGGGCGTCGAGACCGAGGTCTGCGGCGACATGGCCACGGCGGTGGCCCGGGCGGCCGCCGAGGCGCAGCCGGGCGAGGTGGTGCTTCTGGCGCCGGCGGCGGCGTCGTTCGATCAATACGACAGCTTCGAGAAGCGCGGCGCGCATTTCATGGACGAGGTCGCCAAGCTGCTTTAGGGCGCCGTCGTCAATGGCAGATGCCGCGCGGTTCGGCGCCGTCCCAGGGCAGCACGACCTCGCGCGGGATCGGCAGGGTGCCGACCGGGAAGGCGCCTTGCAGGAGTTCCCTCAGCCGTTTCGTGCGCGGCGCGGCGGGGTCGAGCGTGGCGCAGCAGACATATTCTTCGACGATGCGGGCCTGCTGTTCGTAGGCATAGTCCAGAAAGCGCGTTTTCGTCGTGATGTCATAGAGATAGGGGTCTTCCTTGAAGTCATGTTCGCGCGCGGCCTTGAGCGGGGAATAGCCGGTCTTGTCGCGGTGCTGCCATTGCCAGACATGGGTCAGCTCATGCGCGAAGAGCATGGCGGCGAAGAGATAGACCCGGTCCGGGGCGCCGTGCAGGTAATCGGCGGAATAGAAGTCGCGGGCGTAGAAGACCTTGTTGTGCAGCGTCACGGCGGCGGGGCCGACGGTGACGGTTTCTGATTTGGGCTCGGGCCAGATCCGTTCGCGGCAGGCGAGGCGCGGGCGCTTCTGGCGCTGATAGGTGACCTTGCCGACCAGCGCGCCGTCGTGGAAGCGGATGATGTCGGTGTTGGCGGTGCCGCCAAAGAGCCGGGCGGCATAGGTCCGCTCGGCCTCGGTCAGGGGGCGGGTGCAGGACAGCAGGACGAGGAGGGAGAGGAGAAGGGCGACTCGCATGGGGTGGGAGTTTAGGGGCAGCGAACCGGGCGTGCGAGAGGGTTCGTCGCGCCGGGCGGGAGAAAATGCCGGAGCGGGCCGTCCGGGTTTGGTGCGCAGGAGGGCAGGGCCGGGGTGGCGCGGTATGTGGTGAGCGCGGGAAGCGCCCCCGTCCTCCGCGCTCCCACCCCTTCGAGCCGTGCCGCGCCGGGCTGTTGCGCGCTCCCACCCCGCGCGGAGGACGGGGGCGGAGAGGGCGCGTCCGACGCGGGCGGGGGAGCGAGGGCGGATGAGTATTTGGGGAAAGATGAAAGGGAGGTGGCCGTTCTGCGAGGTGAGGGAGCGGCGCGCCCAGGCCGATGTCCTGTCGGGCGGTTGAGGGGGTTGGGGGGCGGTTCCGCGCCGAGCGTGAGCGAGGCGCCGCGTCCAGGCCTGCCGAGCGTGAGCGAGGGGCCGTGTCGGGCCTGCCGAGCGTGAGCGAGGGTCGTGTCGGGCCTGCCGAGCGTGAGCGAGGGTCGTGTCGGGCCTGCCGAGCGTAGCGAGGGCCGTGTCGGGCTGGAGCGAGGGAGGGCCGTATCAGGCCTGCCGTGCGCGAGCGCGAGCGAGCCGGCCCACCCGGACCTGCCGAGCGTCAGCGAGGCCCCGGCCGGCCGGCCCGAGCGAAGGAGGGCCGCGTGGCGACGCGGGCGCAGCCCGCGGCGCAACCCCGCGCCCGTCAGGGCGCGATGAAATTCACGCCGGGCATCCGCGAGATCTGGAAGACGTCCTCCTCGTAGGCCTCGGACAGTTCCGCGACCAGCTCCTCGGTCCAGCCGGGCAGGTCCAGCTCTTCCTCGATGGCGTCTTCGCGGGCGTATTTGTCGAGGAAGGCCACCATCACCCGGCGCTTCTGCATCTCGGTCATGTTGGGCCGCTCCTTGAGGAAGGCGCGGAAGCGCTTCATGCCCTCGTTCGACATGATCTCGCCCAGAAGATCGAAGCCGCCCTTGATCTTGCGGTCGGGCTCGATCCCGGCCATCTCGCGGATGATCTGGGCCCAGATCAGCGGCGAATCCTCGTTGCACCAGACGGTCAGCGGCACGTCGGGGTGGGCCGCGCGCAGGCGGGAAACCAGTTCGGACCAGCGCAGGTCGCGCGGATCGGTGCCGCCGGTCATCTCGACGAACTCGTCGACCGGGGCCTTGTCGAACAGCGCCGGCAGGAAGGTGGCGGGGTCGCGCAGCGCCAGGAAAAGCTCGACCCCGTCGCCGGCGAAGAGCCTTTTCAGCTGATCCACCCGCGCCACCGCCTTGTGATAGAAGACCCCGTTGGCGGCGGCGAATTTCGGCAGGCAGAAGAAGTTCTGGTTCGACAGCAGCAGCCGTTCCGCAGTCTCGCCGTCGAGGATGGTTTCGAGCAGGATCTCGCGCGCGTCGGGCGCCGGCTCGGCATTGGCCAGCGCCGCCAGGGTCTGGCCGATCAGCTTGCGATAGCGCCCGGGCGGCGGCACCAGGGCGCCTTCGTCGGCGAAATCGCCACGGTTCTTCAGCAGGCATTTCAGCACCCGGTCCTCATCGGTCCGGTGCACGCCGACATGGAAGATCACCTGCATTCTCGCGTCCGCCCCGCTTTCCTGTCCCGCATTGCCTGACAATTTTGCCGCAGTATATGCTGTTTTCTGGACTATGAAACCGCAATCGGGCAGAAGGGCGCGATGGCAGGGAACACAACGATAGGGGCGCCGGCACGGGCGCGGCAGCTGCGGCTGCGCCGGCCCGATCCGTGGTCGGCCGGCGCGGTTCTGATCGCGCTGATCGTGATCGCGCCGATCGCGGCGGTGCTGGGCATCGCGCTGTTCCCGACCGACAACATCTGGCCGCATCTGATTTCCACCACCCTGCCGCGCTATCTGGCCAATACGCTGATCCTGATGGGCTCGGTCGGCCTTCTGGCGGCGATGGTGGGCACCGGCGCGGCCTGGATCGTGGCGCGCTATCGCTTCCCCGGCGCGCGCTGGATCGAGTGGCTTCTGCTGTTGCCGCTGGCCGTGCCAGGCTATGTCGGGGCCTATGCGCTGGTCGATCTGCTGGAATATGCCGGGCCGGTGCAGACCGGGCTGCGCCACCTGATGGGCTGGCAGAGCGCGCGGGACTACTGGTTTCCCGAGATCCGCTCGATGGGGGCGGCGATCCTGGTGCTGTCGGCCTCGCTCTATCCTTACGTCTATCTGCTGAGCCGGGCCGCCTTCCGCGAGCAATCGGGCAGTTCCGAGGAGGTGGCGATGTCGCTGGGCGCCGGCGCGCTGTCGCGGTTCTGGCGGGTCGGGCTGCCCCTGGCGCGGCCGGCCATCGCGGCCGGGGTCGCCATCGTGATGATGGAGACGGTGAACGATTTCGGCACGGTCGATTTCTTCGCGGTGCAGACCCTGACCACCGGCATCTTTAGCACCTGGCTGGAAAGCAACAATGCCGGCGGGGCGGCGCAGATCGCGGCGGTGGTGCTGGGGCTGGTGATCGTCCTGGTGACGCTGGAAAAGCTGTCGCGGCGCAAGGTGCGGTTCTTCAACACCGCGCGCCAGCATCGCCCGGTCGAGCGCAAGCGCCTGACCGGCTGGCAGGGCGCTGGCGCTGGCCTTGTGTTTCGTGCCCTTCTTCATGGGCTTCCTGCTGCCGGCCGGGGTGATCCTGCGCCATGCCCTTTCGAATGCCGGGGCCTGGGCCGATACCGCGCTTCTGGATGCGCTGTGGAACACGGTCAGCACGGGCGGGCTGGCGGCGATCCTGACAGTGCTGGCCGGGGTCTTCATGGTCTATGGCGCGCGCATCTCGGGGCGGCGGCTGCCCAAGCTTCTGATGCCGGTCACCGCCATCGGCTATGCCGCGCCGGGCGCGGTGCTGGCGGTGGGCATCCTGATCCCGCTGGCCGTGTTCGACCATCGTCTGGCCGACACGGTCGAGGCGCTGACCGGTCACGATATCGGCCTGGTGCTGACCGGCACCGGCTTTGCCCTGGTGCTGGCCTATGGCGTGCGCTTCTTCGCCATCGCCCAGGGCGCGGCGGATGCGGCGATGGGGCGGGTGTCGCCCTCGCTTCCCATGGCGGCGCGGTCGCTGGGCCGCAGCCAGGGCCAGACCCTGCGCGAGGTCTATTACCCGCTCATCCGCGGCTCGATCGGTTCGGCCCTGCTGCTGGTCTTCGTCGACTGCATGAAGGAGCTGCCGGCGACGCTGCTCTTGCGCCCGCCCTTCGGCTTCGACACGCTGGCCACGCGGGTGCATGAACAGGCGAGCCTCGAAAACCTCTCGGGCGCGGCCCCGGCGGCGATCCTGATCATCGGCGTCGGCCTCGTCGCGGTGGCGCTTCTGGCGCGGGCCAACCGCTGAACCCGATTTCGCCATTGCGCCGCGCGCCGTCCCTGCGTAAATCATCGGGGAGTGCCCCTATAGCTCAGCTGGTAGAGCAACTGATTTGTAATCAGTAGGTCCGCGGTTCGAGTCCGTGTGGGGGCACCATCAACCGGCTGATCCTGGATGGTTTTGCGTATCCTTGGCGCCACGGGCGTCCGCGCCTTCGTGCCCTGCCGCCGCGGATGAGGCGAAGTTTCCCGTCCTTGCAACATGTGTCGAGCCGTCATCGCGCGGTGTTCCGGCCAGCCTCGACGACTGTCAGCGCCCGGGCGTGGCAGGGGGGCGGGTGACGGACAGGGCGGCCTGCACCAGATCGGTATCGCTGGCCGTGGCGTCGATCCGGTGCCAGTCGAGCGCACCGGTACCTTTCGCAAGCTGCTGTTCCAGAACGGAAATGCCGGCATCCGACGGATCGCCACGGCGGCTTGCGATGCGCTGGCGCAGGACCGTTTCCGGGGCGTCGAGCCACAGGCCGGAGAAGGCGACGCCCAAGGTGTCGGCCAGGGCGCGCGCCCGGTCGCGTTCCTGCGGATCGAGGAAGGTGGCGTCGAGAATCGCCGAATGCCCGGCCGTGAGAACCGCCGTCGCCCGGGCGCGCATCGCGGCATAGACCGCCTGGCGCGCGGCGGGGGCATAGGCCGCGCCGGGCAGCGCCGCGACCGGGTCGCGGCCGGCCTTGCGCAGCACGTCGCTGGCCAGCCAGACCGCCCCGGGCGCGGCGCCCAGATGCGGCGCCAGGGCGCGGGCCAGCCGGCTTTTGCCGGAACCGGAAAACCCGCCCACGGCCAGCAGAACCGGGGCCGGCGGGGCAAGGAAGGCAAGCGCCTCGTCCAGGTACCGGGCCGCCTCGGCGGCGTGATCCGGCCCGGCGGACGGACCGGCAGCGCGGGCGCGGTCGGTCTGCAGCAGGACCATGGCGCGGATCGCGGCGCGGACCGACAGGAACAGCGGCAGCAGGCCGAGGCCCGCATCCTGCGCGCCGTCGAACGCCGCCAGCCAGGCGTCGAGCACCCGGCAGGCGGCGCGGCGCAGGTCGCGGTGACAGAGGTCCATCAGCAGGAAGCCGAGATCGTAGAGCAGATCGCAGGTGCCCAGCGTTTCGTCGAATTCCAGCGCGTCGAAGGGCACCGGCGCCCCGTCGATCACCACCAGGTTGCCAAGATGCAGATCGCCATGACCGCGCCGCACCCAGCCGTCGCACCCGCGCCGGTCGAGCTGCGTGCGGTCGGCGGCCCACCGTGCCCGCGCCGCGGCCAGCCAGCGCAGTTCGGCCTGGCGCGAGGGGTCGTCGGCGAGGCCGGTGAAGACGCGCTCGAGCTCGTCCAGGATATCGCCGATGAGCCGGGCGCCGGGGCTGTCGCGGAGCGGGGCGGCGGCGTGATAGGCGGCAAGGCCATGGCCCAGCGCCCCGGCCAGGGCATCGTCGAGCGCGCCGCGCGCGGCGATCGCCTCGAGCTCGTCCTCGGGCGAGAAGCGCCGCATCCTGAGCACCCAGTCGACCGGCGTTCCGGCACCGTTCAGCGCCAGCCGGCCCCGGGCGTCGCGGGTGACGGGGACCACGTCGCGATAGATCGACGGCGCGGCGGCGCGGTTGAGGTCGATCTCGCGCAAAAGGAAGCGGCGGCGCTGCCCGGGCGTGCCAAAGTCCATGTAATCGTAGGTGACGGCGCGCTTGAGTTTGAGCGCCTCGTCGCCGCAGAGAAAGACGATGGCGCCGTGGGTTTCGACCCTGTCGACCGGGCCACCGTCGCCGAAGGTCCCAGGTGTGGCCAGGAAGGCGATGACCGCGTCTTGTTCCTTGACCATGCATCGGCCTCCGTTGCGGCGCGTCTGGCGGGGTCGGCCCGCCGGGTCGCCTTGTCCGCCGTCGATGGGGTGCCGGACGGCCCGCAGCCTTGAAAGCACGAATTCGATGACAGCGGAATGAAAACGCCGGCCACGCCGGATGAACCGGCCGGCCGGGGCCGTCCCCGGCCGTCGGGCTTTCAGACCGGCACGGCCCGGGTTTCGGGAGCGGCCTGTTCGGCAACCTCTTCCGCCGCGTCGATCTGGTGCTGAAGGTCGGCGGCGGTTTCGCTGACGCCTTCGGCATATTGCCCGAGCAGGGTCTGGAACGCGTCGAGATATTCCTGCCGGGCGGTTCCGAAATAGGCGCTCCAGACCGGGGCGATATCACTCGGGGTCTGCGCGGCGGCCAGATCGGCGGCCAGCTGGATGTCGCGCTCGATCCGATGGCCGATGAAGGCGAGGTAATTCTGCCCCATATCCATAAGCCGTTCGAAAGCGTGGGTCTGGGCCTGGGAGGCGGCGGCGAGCAGGCGCTGGTTGATGTCGAGCGCGGTTGCGGGATCGAGGGACGGGGCGGCCGGCCGTTTCGAAGATGCGGAGACGGCGCGCGTGGCTTTGGCCATGGGATTTCTCCTTGGATGCGGTAGCGGGATTACCCAAGCTGAGCATGGCGGGGCGGCGACTTCAATGTCGCCTGTCGCCGCAGCACCCGCCGCAGCGGCGGAAACCCGCCCGCGCGGGGAGGGCGCGCCCGGAGCGCCCGGGGTGGTGGTCCGTCTGGTCCGTGACAGGGGGCGGTGCGCCCCGGTGCGCCGCATTGGCGGCCGAGCAGGTCGAGGACGGTGTTGAAATCGCGCGTCAGCGTCATATCGTGCGGGGGAATGGAAATCCGACGAAAGGAAACGGTCATGAAACTCAGCGCGCGCAACCGGTTGAAGGGCACCATTGTCGAGGTCGACAAGGGGGCGGTGAATTCGACGGTGAAGATCGACGTCGGCGGTGGGGCGATCGTGACGGCGATGATCACCAACAGCTCGGTCGAGGAGCTGGGGCTGGCGGCGGGCAAGACCGCCTATGCGGTGGTCAAGGCCTCGGACGTGATGGTCGGGATCGACTGACCCCGCTAACCCCCCTGACCCCCCGCGCCGAGCGCGGGCAGGCAGACCTTGCGGCCGGTCTCGGTGGTTTCGACGCTGACGGGCAGGCCATAGACCCGGCTGAGGGCGGCACCGGTGAGGACATCGCTGGCCGGGCCCTGGGCGTCGATCCGGCCATCCGTCATCAGCGCGACGCGGGCGCCCAGGGCGAAGGCCTGATCGGGGTCGTGGGTCGACAGGATCACGCTTTGGTCACTGCCCTTGGCGCCGCGCGCCAGGGCGGCGATCTGGGCCAGGACCTGCGCCTGGTTGCCGAAATCGAGGCTGGCGGTGGGTTCGTCCATGACGATCAGCGGCGCCTCCTGCGCCAGGGCGCGGGCGATCAGGACCAGCTGACGCTGGCCGCCCGAGAGGCGGGAATAATCGCGGCTGGCCAGTTCGGCGATGCCCAGCCGCTCCATCGCGGCGTGGGCCGCCGCGCGGTCCGCCGCGCCGGGCTGGCCGAACGGGCCGAGCCGCGCGGTGCGGCCCATCAGCACCACCTCGAAGGCGTCATAGGGGAAGGGCGGGGCATGGGCCTGGGGAACATAGGCGACGCGCCGGGCGATCTCGGCCCGGCGCTGCGCGGTCAGGGGGATGCCGCCCAGCATCACGGTGCCGCCCAAGGGCGGCAGCAGGCCCAGCAGGGTGCGGAAGAGCGTGGTCTTGCCGCAGCCGTTCGGCCCCAGCAGGCAGAGGATGTCGCCGGGTCCGACCGACAGGCTGAGCCCGCGGCCCACGGCCCGGGCGCCATAGCCGATATCGAGCCGCTCGGCCGTCAGCATCACGACCAGCCGCGCCGGCCACGGGCCAGCAGCCAGACGAAGAACGGCGCGCCGATCACCGCCGTCAGCACGCCCAGCGGCACCTCGATCTGGGCCAGGGTCCGGGCCAGGGTGTCGACGACCAGCAGATAGCCGGCGCCGATCAGGGCCGAGACGGGCAGCAGCCGGCCGAAGCCGGGCCCGACCAGCATCCGCGCGATATGCGGGATGATGAGGCCGACCCAGCCCACCACCCCGGCCAGCGCGGTGACGCTGGCGGTGATGAGCGTGGCGGCGGCGATGACGACGAAGCGGGTGCGCCCGGCCTCGACCCCCAGGGCGCGGGCCTCGTCATCGCCCAGCGACAGGACGTTGATGCGCCAGCGCAGCGCCGCCAGCGGCACGAGGCCGGCCAGGACCATCGGCAGCGCCGGCCGGATATCGGCCGAGGTGACCGAGGAAAGCGAGCCCAGCAGCCAGAAGGTGATCGCCGGCAGCTGGTCATAGGGATCGGCCAGCACCTTGAGGAGCGAGGTGGCGGCCCCGGCCAGCGCGCCGATCACCACGCCGATCAGCACCAGCGTCAGCGTCCGGTCGGCGCCGCGCACCAGCGCCGCCACCAGCGTGACCACCCCGACCGCCGCCATGCCGCCGGCGAAGGCGGCCGCCTGGATCGCCGCCACCGGCAGCGACAGGAAGATGCCCGCGACCGCGCCGAGGCCGGCCCCGGCCGAGACGCCCAGGATGTCGGGCGACACCAGCGGGTTGCGGAAGAGCGCCTGATAGGTCGCCCCGGCCGAGGCCAGCGCCGCGCCGACCAGCAGCGCCGCGCCGACGCGCTGCAGGCGGATGTTCCAGACCACGATCTGGGCCTGCACCTCGCCCCGGCCGAGCAGCGCCGCCAGGGTTTCCCCGGGGCTGAGCCCATAGGGCCCGATCATCACCGCGCCAAAGGCCAGCGCCGCCAGCAGCAGCGCCAGTGCGGCGGTCAACGGCAGCGACAGCGCCGGGCGGCGGCTCAGTTCGGCGGACGTCCCTCGGCCCATTGCAGCAGTATCTCCAGGTCTGCGTCGCTCGGATCGACATGGTAGTAGAGCTTGTAGAAGGCGCGCGCCTCGTCGCGCAGGGTGCCAGGCCAGCGGTCGGGATAGAGCAGCCGGGCCATCCATTTCAGCCCCATCAGCCGGTTCAGCGAGGGCGGCCTGTCGATCCAGCCGAAGGGCGCGGTGGGCGACAGGAAGACCCGGCCGTTGCGCACCGCGTCGATGGATTGCCAGAGCGGATCGTCGTGGACGCGGGCGAAGAAGTTGCGGTCCCAGGTGACGATGGTGTCGGGGTTCGACACGATCACCTGTTCCATCGACGCATTGACCAGCCCCTTGGTGCGGCCGCCGTCATCGGCCACGTTGCGGCCGCCCGCGCGTTCGATGATCTCGGTATTGATCGAGCCCTTCATGCCGGTTTCGAGCCCTTCGGGCCCGCGGGCGAGATAGACGCGCGGGCGGGCGTCCTCGGGGGTGGCGGCGACGATGGCGTCGAGCCGGGCGAAGCTGTCTTCGACATCGCGGGCCAGCGTCTCGCCGCGTTCGGGCACGCCCAGGGCGTCGCCGACCAGGCGCAGGGCCTGGGCGGTGTTCTCGAACCGGCCGTCGATCAGCAGATAGGGGATGCCGGTCTGGGCCTGCACCCGGTCGGCGAGGTCGATATAGGTGTCGCGGACCGAGCCGAAATCGACGATCAGGTCGGGCTTGATCGCCAGCACCCGTTCCAGGTTCGCATCGCCGCCGCGCCCGGTCAGGCGGCCGGTTTCGGGGATGTCGCGATAGGGCGCGGCGATATAGGCGCGCTCTTCGGCGCGCAGGGCGCGGGGCCAGCCGGTCAGCGCCTCGGGCTTCAGGACATAGACCAGGACCGAGGCGGGCGGGCCGGCGGCGAAGACGGTGGTCACCTCGTCGGGGATCTCGACCGTGCGGCCGGCGCTGTCGGTGACGCTGCGCGCGCCGGCGGGCAGGGCGAGAAGGGCGAAGATCAGGATCAGCCAGCGCATGTCGGTCCTCCTGTCATGGCGTCTGGAGGTCGGCCGGCTTGGCCGGGGCCCTCGGGGATGAAGGCGCTGCGGTCGGGCTTGATGTCGAGAAGCGGCGTGCTGTCGAGGTGCAGTCGAGCCCGCGCACCACAAGCTCGGCCCCGTCGATCCGCACGAGGCGCACGATGGAGGTGCCGATCGCTGGGCCGCACCGGCGAGCGCAGGGCGAAGGTGCCGAAGGCGGCCGTCATGCTTGGGTTCTGCACCGCGTCGCAGGCGGCTGCGGTCGAGCCAGTAGAGCAGTTCGAGCGTCCGCGGCCTCGACCCCCTGAAGCGCCGGGAGCCAGACGGGATCGAGCACCAGCCGGCAGTCGGGCCCGTCGTGCCGGCCCCCGGGCGGGGACAGTCTTCGCGGTCGGTCCGGGGGTGCGATGGTGCGATGAACCCGAGCCGCGCGTCGTCGGCCGGGCCGATCTCGACGGCCTGTTCGGGGTCATCGAATCCCGCCCTGGCATGGTCGCGCGCTCCTCTTGCCGCCCGATCCTGTCCGAGCACGGCGAGGGGCAAGGGCGGAGGTCGGGAGGGGCCGGGGCAGGCGGGGCGTTACGGGTCGGTGGCGCGCGAGCGGGTTTCGACGCCGTCGGCCTTGCGCTGGCGTTCGTGATCGGCCAGCGCGCGGTCGAGATCGGTGCGGTCGGGATTGCCCGAGAAGTTCGCGGCGGTGGCGAAGCCTTCGGCGAAGAACAGGAAGCGTTCGGCGGCCACGTCGAGCAGGCGGTCCAGTTCGGCCAGCGGATCGCCGTGATCGTCGACGCGCAGGTCGAGCCAGGGATAGGCCTGGCCGCGATGGATGCGCAGCGCGGCGGACTGGCGGCCGCGCTTGTCGCCGCCGGCAGCCTCGCTGGCCAACATGGCACAGCAGGCGGCGCTCGAACGGCAGCCCGGGCGGCGAGATAGGCGGCGAGCGTGTCGTCGACCACCTGCGGCCTGCCAGCATGTTGCCGGCGACCGAGACACGCCCTCGTCGCGCTGCGGTGGCCGGCCCAGTCGATGCAGTCGGGCCCGGCATGGGCGTGCGGCGACGAGGCCCTGGCTGTCGATCATGTGGGCCTGGCGCTGGGCCTGGCCCCCGGTCGCGGGCGAGGATATCGGCCAAGACGTCCTTGTGCCGCCTCGCCGGCCCTGCAGCCGGTCGGCGCCCTCGATGCCCCACATCGGGTTGATGAAGGCCTGGGTGGCGACGCGGCGGCGGGCGGATATGCGGCACCAGCGCCCCGACCGCGAAGAAGCGGCTGGCGACGGCGATGCCGAGCGCCTGGTTTCCGGGTCGCGGCGACGATGGAACAGGTCATGCGCGCTCCCATCGGCCGATGGCAGGCCTGCATCAGCCGGGGTACAGGCCGCGCGCAGAAGCCCGTCGGGCAGAGCGGGTCGCGGCGGTCAGGCGGCCGATGGCCTGCGGTTCGGACACCCTCGACGACGCGACCACGGGCGCGCAGGCCGGCGATGACATCGGCGCCGGCCGAGGGTTCGATCATCATCTGCCCGGGCAGGGTCTGGCGCGGATAGAACGACCCGGTGAAATGCTGCGAATGGAAGAGGGCGCGTCGATGGCTTCCTGCAGGTTCTGGCCGCCATGGGCGAGGGCGCAGGAAGAAGGCCAGCTGCCACTGGTCCTGCTGGTCACCGCCCGGCGTGCCGGAAGGCGATATAGGGCGCGCCGTCTTTCAGCGCCAGCGAGGCGTCAGCGTGGTGCGCGGGCGCGCTGGCCGGGGGCGAGGCTGGTCGGCAGGCTCCCTCGTCGAGCCAGAACATCTGGGCGCGGGAATTGAGCGCGAAGCCGAGGCCCGGCACCACCGGCGAGGATTGCAGCCAGCCGCCCGAGGGGGTGGCCGAGACCATGTTGCCCCAGCGGTCGATCGATATGCGCACCGTATCGCCGCGCCGGTTGGCGAGATGCGCCATGGTCGGTTCGCCCGCGTCGGCGCCGACCGTCACGTCGCCGTTGCCCCGGGCGCGGTCGATGGCGGCCTGGCCAGGTGGTCCAGCCCGGCGATCACGCCGGGGCGCTGGTCGTGGAGCGAGGCGGCGTCGGTGATCAGCGCGCTGCGCTGGGCGGCGTAATCGTCGGACAGTGGCTGCGCCATCGGGATATCGAAGAAATCGATCGTTGCAATAGGCCTCATGGTCGGCATAGCGAGCTTCATCGCCTCGATCACGGTGTGGACGAAGTCGACACCGCCGGCTTGCATATCGGCGATGCCCGCGTGTTTCAGCAGTTGCAGGCTTTGCAGCATCATCAAGCCCTGGCTCCACGGGCCGGTCTTGCACAGCGTCCAGTCGCCATAGTCGAGCGTCAGCGGCTCTTCCCAATGGGCGCGCCAGGTGGCGAGGTCATGGGCGGTCAGCACGCCCTTGCGGCGTTCGCCGGTGCCGTCCATCACGCAGGCGGTCCGAAGAAGTCGTCGATCTGCTGGGCGATGAAGCCGCGATAGAAGGCGTCGCGCGCGCGCCGCCTCGATCTGGGCGTCGCGGTCGGGGTGGTTTCGGCCTCGGCTAGAACGCGGGTCCGTGTGTCGGCCAGACCGGGCTAGAAAGAGAGCGCCGGGGCGGGGACGGGCGCCGCCGGGCATCCGTGGCGGCCGAGCTGGGCCATTCGGTTTGAGGGAAGATCGGCCAGACCGGCGATGGCGCCCGAGACCTGTTCGAGCATCGGGTGGCCGTGGCGGCATAGTGGATGGCGGCTCCAGCACCTCGCGCAGGGTCATGGTGCCATGATCGCGCAGCATCAGCATCCGGTATCGAAGGCGCCGGGGATGACGGTGGCCAGAAGGCCCGAACCGGGGATCAGGGTCAGGCCTGTCGCGGTATTCTGATGGTGGCGCCGGCGGGCGCCGGACTCGGCCGCAGAGCACCTGCAGCTTGTCGTCGCGGGCGGAATAGACGATCGCCGGCACTTCGCCCCCGGGCCGTTCAGGTGCGGTTCGACCATACGCAGCACGAAGCCCATGGCGACGGCGGCGTCGAAGGCGACGCCCTTCCGCAGAAGGCCGGCTGACCGCCGAGGCGATCCAGTGGGTCGAGGTCGCAACCCCGAACGTGCCGGTGATTTCGGGGCGGGTGGAAGGCAGCTATTCAGATGTCCTGCGGATGTTTCATTTTCTAAGCGTTTCGAAGACCGGCGGCCCGACCGAGCGGAACAGAGACGGGCTCCAGCGGTCGAGGACATGCGCGAGGTGGCCGGAAATGGCGCGCTCGGCATGATCGGGGTCGCCGCAGGTCAGTTCGGCCACAGGGCGCGGCGTTCGGCATCGACGCCGGCCTCCTGGAAGAACTGCCGGGGCACTTCGACGCTGGACAGCGTGAAGCGGTGGATGTGCAGGGCGCAGCGCAGGAGGAGCGGCGACAGAAGCTCCATCCCGGCGGCGGCGGCGAGGGCGCAGTGGAAGGCGGAACCACTGCTGCCGCGATAGAGATCGTCCTCGAGGTGGGCCTCGTGGGCCATTCTCGGCGATCAGGCCACGATGATGTCGCGATGCGGGCCGAGATCGGCGGTGTGGCGATGCGCCGGGCGACGCCGCGTTCGATCGACAGGTGGATGCGCACCATCTCGGCGGCCTCGTCGATGGTGGTTTCGGTGACCCGCGTGCCGCGATAGCCCGAGCGCTTGACCAGCAGCCGCTCGTCCAGCCGCAGAAGCGCCTCGCGGATGGTGCCCTGCCGCAGCCGAACTGGGCCGAGAGGTCCTGTTCCAGCAGCCGCCGATCCGGCGCCATCTGGCGAAACAGATCGCCTGTTTCAGCGCCGCATAGACCAGATCCGACTTCTTTCCGCCGATCTTGGGCAAGGCCGCCGGGCTTTGCGGAAAGGGTGAGGGGAGGATTGACATCTTTTACGCTCACTACTATCATTATCGATAATGATATTGGGCCTCGATGTCCAGCGATATGTGACCGGAAACCGGAAAGAAAATGACGCTGCTTCGCGTGGAAAACCTTGCAATCGATGTCGCCCGCGAGGGCGGTGCGCGGCGTCTGGTGCATGATGCGCATTTCTCGGTCGACCGGGGGGAAACGCTTGCGATCGTTGGCGAATCCGGTTCGGGAAAGTCGCTGACCGCGCTGGCGGTGATGGGGCTTCTGGACGAGGGTCTGAAGGTGGCCGGCGGGCGCATGGTGTTCGACGGGCAGGACCTGGGCGCCCTGACGCCGCGCCAGCACAACGACCTGCGCGGCAGCAGAATCGCGATGATCTTTCAGGAGCCGATGACCTCGCTGAACCCGGTCCGGTCGATCGAGCGCCAGCTGACCGAGGGGATGCGCCTAAAAAATAAGCTGAGCCGCCGGGCGGCCCGGGCGCGGGCGCTGGAGCTGTTGGCCGAGGTCGGCATTTCCGACCCCGAGCGGCGGCTGAAGCAGTTTCCGCATCAGCTTTCGGGCGGGATGCGGCAGCGGGTGATGATCGCCATCGCGCTTTCGTGTGAGCCCGAGCTGATCCTGGCGGACGAGCCGACCACGGCTCTGGACGTGACCATTCAGGCGCAGATCCTGGCGCTGACCTCGCGGCTGTGCCGCGACCATGGCGTCGGGCTGGTCCTGATCACCCACAACCTGGGCATCGTGGCGCGCCACGCCGGGAACGTGGCGGTGATGTATGGCGGACGGGTGGTCGAGCGGGCGACGGCGCGGCAGCTTTATCGCGATCCGCGCCATCCCTATACGCAGGGGCTTCTGGCCTCGGTGCCGCGGCTCGATTTGCCGCGTGACACGCCGTTGCGGCCGGTGCCCGGCGCGCCGCCCGATCCGACGGTGGCCTTTCCCGGTTGCCGGTTCCATCCGCGCTGCGCCAAGGCGACCGATATCTGCCGCGAGAAGGTGCCGGAGTTCACCGAGGCCGACGGCCATGAGGTGGCCTGTTGGAACGCGGGCGCCGTGGCGGCCGAAGCGAAGGGGGCGGTGGCATGACCGGGGCGGGGCCGCTTTTGCAGGTCGAGGACCTGCATGTCAGTTTCCCGATCCGCAAGGGCCTGTTGCAGCGCGTGGTGGGCGAGGTGAAGGCGGTGAACGGCGTGTCCTTCTCGGTGCCGCGGGGCAGTGCGTTCGGGCTGGTGGGCGAATCCGGTTGCGGCAAGACCACGGTGGCGCGCGCGGTGCTGCAGCTGGTCGAGGCCGATGCCGGCGCGATCCGCTTCGATGGCGAGGATATCGCGCAGATGAACGCGCCGGCGTTGCAGCGGTTCCGCAGCCGGGTGCAGGCGGTGTTCCAGGACCCGTTTTCGTCGCTCAACCCGCGGATGACGGTGGGGCGGATATTGGGCGAGCCGCTGCGGGTGCACCGCTTGATGCCCGCCAGCGGGATCAGGGCCGAGGTGGCGCGGCTCTTGGATATCTGCGGCTTGCCGGCCGGCTTTGCCGAGCTTTACCCGCACGAGATGTCGGGCGGGCAGCGTCAGCGGGTCGGCATCGCCCGGGCGCTGGCGATGAAGCCGGAACTGATCGTCTGCGACGAGGCGGTTTCGGCGCTGGACGTGTCGATCCAGGCGCAGATCATCAACCTGCTGGAAGAGCTGCAGAAAGAGCTGGGCCTGACCTATCTCTTCATCGGGCACGACCTGTCGGTGGTGCGCCATCTCTGCGACGAGGTCGCGGTGATGTATCTGGGCCGGATCGCCGAACACGCCCCGTCGGACCCGCTGTTCGCCAGCCCGCGCCATCCCTACACCCAAGCCCTGATCGACGCGGTGCCCAATCCCGACCCGGATTACGAGGCCGGCCGCGAGATCGTGCCGCTGGAGGGCGAGGTGCCGAGCCCGGCCAACCCGCCCTCGGGCTGTTACTTCCACCCGCGCTGTCCGCTGGCGACCGAGCGTTGCCGGCGCGAGGCCCCGGGGCTTGCCCCGGTCGAGCCCGGCCATTCGGCGGCCTGCTGGGAAACCGGCATGGCGCTGCCGGCAGAGTGAACCCGACGAGATAACCAACCCCAGAAGGGAGCCAACCATGGAAAAGACCGCAAAATTCACCGAAAAGATGCGCAGACTGTGGGACGACGCCCACGATTTCGATCCGCGCGACCCGATGCTGGGCCTGACTGCGAAGGAGCTGTCGGGGCCGAAGCTGTCGCGCCGCGCCACCCTGCGCCTGCTGGCCGCCGGCGGCACGCTGACCGCCGCCCATCTGATGCCGGGCTTTTCCGGCATGGCGCGGGCCGCGTCGCATGGCGGCGGCGGCACCCTGACCTGCGGCTGGGCCGGTGTGGCCGAGATCCAGACGCTGGCCCACAGCAAGATCGACCAGGTGCTGCAGTTCCAGGTCACCTCGAACGTGCTGTCGGGGCTGATGCATATCGACGCCTCGCTGAAGACGGGAGCAATCTGGCCGAGGCCTGGGCGGTGTCGAGGACGGTCTGGAATATACCTTCCAAGCTGCGCGAGGGCGTCACCTTCCACAATGGCGATCCGTTCAACGCCGATGACGTGATGTTACCTTCGAACGCTCGTCGAACCCCGATATCTCGATCCATTCCAAAGAACCTGTCGAATGTCGAAAAGCTGGAGAAGCTGGGCGATTACAGTGAAGTTCACCCTGAAACAGCCGCAGGCCTCGTTCCTGACCAAGACGCTGGAGCGGGCTTCGGGGCGGGCGATTGACCATCGTGTCGAAGGCGCGCTGGAGCAGATGGGCGACATCCAATACGGCCTGACCCGGTCGGCACCGGCCCGTTCCAGGTCGAGCACGTTCTGGGCCAGGACGTGGTGCTGGAAGTTCGATGCCTATTACGACCCCAGCGCCCCAAGCTGGACAAGGTGGTGATCAAACCGATCGACGGGGTCGAACCGATCGCCGCCGCGCTGGAGGCGGGCGATATCCAGTATATCGGCGGCAACCCTCTGGCGGCGCAGCTGATCGACCGGTTCATGGAACCCCGATCTGGTGGTCGACATCAAGCCGGCGCCAGGCTTCAGTCGGTCTGGCTGAACCGTGGCGCGAGCCGATGAAGGTCACGTTTCGACAAGCCGATGGAGGAACTGCTGAAGGACAAAGGGCTTCATGGTGCGGCAGGCGCTGGCCAAGGCGCTGGACCGCGAAACCTATGTCAAGCAGGCGCATTCCGGTTATGCCCAGCCGGGCTATGGCACCATCAACCCGGCCATGGCCTTCTTCTATGACACCGAGATCGGCGAGAAATCGCAGCAGGATCTCGACCCCGAAGGCGCCAAGGCGCTGCTGGCCGAGGCCGGCTTCCCGGGCGGCGCCGGCTTCCCCGAGCTGGAGCTGATCACCACCCGGCGCAGAAGCGCAACGGGCTGGTTCTGGCCAATATCTACAAGCAGGTGCTGGGGATCACGGTGAAGGTGACGCCGAAGGAGTTTTCCGGTCGGGATCAGGACTTCAACAACTGCGAATACGACATGCGCCTGGGCGGGTCGGGCGGCGATTACGACCCCGATGACGGTATCGTCGACTGGATGATGACCGGCTCGAGAAGTTCAACGGCCGCACCCGCGACACCGAGAAATATGCCTTCGGCTATTTCTCGAATGCCGAAGTGGACGCGCTGACCGAAGAACAGTCGGTGACTGCCGATCTGGAGAAGCGCAAGGCGCTGGACGCAGACGGCCAGCCAGATCACCTGGACCGGGTGGCGGCTTCCTCTATGCCCCGTCGATGTGCAGGTGCGCCACAAATCGGTGAATTTCCCGGCCGAAAGCCCGCATTCCCGGGCTGCACGATTTCGACCGCGTGACGCTGGGCTGACGCCCGTTCCCCGCCGGGGCCGACCCCGGCGGGGGGCTTTCGACACAAGGAAACCGCCTTGGCCAGTTACATGCTTCGCAGATTGCGGGCGCCGTCGTCGTGATGTGGGCGGTGGCGACGCTGGTCTTCTTCATGCTGCGCTTCGTGCCGGGCGATCCCATCGCGTGCTGGCCGATGCCGGCGGTTTACCGCGGGATGAAGTCGGAAGGCGATGAAGAAGCGCAACCTCGAACTCGACCGGTCGGTCTTCGTGCAATATGCGATCTGGTTCCAGAACATGCTGCAGGGCGATCTGGGCAATTCGATCTATGGCAGCCGCGTCGCCGTCACCAGCGTGCTGGCCGAAGGCGATCCGCGGACGCTGTCGCTGTCGCTGCTGGCCTTTGCCGTGGCGCTGGTGATCGCGCTACCGGCCGGCATCCTGTCGGCGGTGAAGCGCAACACGGCGACCGATACGACCGTGTCGCTGCTGGCCTTCCTGGGCCTGTCGATGCCGGATTTCCGGCTGGCGATCCTGCTGATCATCGTCTTCGCCGCCAATCTGCAATGGCTGCCCGCCATCGGTTACGTGCCGCTGAGCGAAGGGCTCTGGCCCTGGCTGAGCCATCTGATCCTGCCCTCGATCGCCATCGGCACCTTTCGGCGATCATCACGCCGGATGATCCGCTCGTCCCTGCTCAGTGCTGAAGGCGGACCACATGCGCACTGCCCGGGCCAAGGGGCTGACGCCGTGGATGGTGATGTTCGGCCACGCGCTGCCCAATGCGCTGATCGGTGATTACGGTGATCGGCATCGCCTTCGCTGCTGATCTCGGGGCGCCGTGGTGGTCGAGAACGTCTTTGCCATCGGGGTCTGGGCCGGGTGCTGATCGAGGGCATCCTGAACCGCGACTATCCGGTGGTGCAGGGCGCGGTGCTGGTGGTTTCCGCGATCTTCGTCTTTTCCAACCTCATCGTCGATCTGCTTTACGGCGTGATCGACCCGCGCATCCGGCTGAACTGATGACCGACACGACGCAGACCCTGCCCGAGATGACCCGGCCGAAGCGGCGGTCGCGGTTCCGCAGCACGCTGGCCCAGGACCGCAAGGCGCAGGCCGGTCTTCTGGTGTGATCCTGTTCGTTCTGGGTGCGATCTTTTGCCCGTGGCTGGCGCCGTTCGACCCCAACGACATGACGCTGGACATGATGTCGGGCCTCAGCTGGACCCACCCGCTGGGCACCGACGATCTGGGCCGCGACCTGCTGAGCCGGATCCTGCATGGCACGCGGGTGTCGATGTTCATCGGGATTTCGACCGTGGCGCTGGCGCTGGTCATCGGCATCGCGCTGGGGCTGATCGCGGGCTATTTCGGCGGCTGGGTCGACCTGATCATCATGCGCTATATCGACCTGCAATGGGCCTTCCCCAATTTCATCATCGCGGTCTATCTGGTCGCCGTCTTCGGCGCCGGGTTGCTGAACGTGATCGTCGCGCTGTCGTTGGCCTTCGTCGACGATTTCGCCCGGGTGGCGCGGTCGATGACCCTGACGCTGCGCGAGGAGCAATATGTCGATGCCGCGCGAGGCCGAAGGGGCGCACGCTTTTTGTGCATATCCTGCCGGGTACCGCGCCGATCATCGTTCAGGCGACGGTCAGCGTGCTCTATTGCTATCCTGGGCGAGGCGAGCCTGTCGTTTCTGGGGCTCGGGGTGGACGCCTATACGCCCACCTGGGGGTGATCCTGGCGGACGGGCGGGGCTTCATCACCCAGGCCTGGTGGCTGGGGGTGTTTCCAGGCCTGGCGATCATGCTGGTGGTTCTTGCGATCAATTTCGTCGGCGATTGGCTGCGCGATGCGCTGGACGTGCGTCGCATGCGGTCTCGGAGTAGCCGTGTTGTGCCCGGATGCGAGTGGAGAGGGCCGGCGCGGGCGCCGGGCGGATGTGAAGCCTGTTCCGCGATGAGGTGACCATGGACGAAAGAGCATTACCGAAGCCGATATCGAGGCCGCCGAGCGGCCTGGGCCTGGCCTATACCGCGCGCGAGCGGGCGCGCAGATGGTGGGCAATCTGGATGGGCAGATGGCCTCGGCCGTGGCGCGGCGGGCGGTCAGGCTGCGCAACGGCGTGCCGATGGTGACGCTGAAGCACGGCACCGGGGGGTTCGAGATGCCGGTGGCCGATGGCGTGACGGGTCGAAGCCCGCGACGCCGCTGCCCGAAAGCGACGAGGATATCGCCTTTGCGCGGACTGCCCGATCTGGCGGCCTGGATCGCCTCGGGCGCGATCACCAGCCGGCGGCTGACCGAGATCTATCTGGACCGGATCGAGCGGCTGAACCCGCATCTTTTCTGTTTCGCCACCGTGACGCCAGGCTGGCACCTGGCCGAGGCCGATGCGATGGATGCGCTGACGAACGGCAAGAGCCTGGGGCCGCTGCATGGCATCCTATGGGGTGAAGGACCTGTTCGATACCAAGGGGATCGTCACGGGCTGGGGCGCCGAGCCCTATCAGGCCCGCGTGCCCGACGGTGACAGCGCGGATCGGACCCGGCGGTGCTGCGTGACGCCGGGGCCGTGTTGCTGGGCAAGACCACGCTGGGGGCGCTGGCCTATAACGACATCTGGTATGGCGGGCGCACCCGCAACCCGTGGAACACCGAAGAGGGCTCGTCCGGGTCGAGCGCCGGGTCGGCTTCGGCCACGGCGGCCGGGCTGTGCGGCTTTTCCATCGGGACCGAGACGCTGGGCTCGATCACCTCGCCCAGCCAGCGATGCGGCACGACGGGGTGCGCCCCACCTTCGGGCGGGTCAGCCGGGCAGGCGCCATGGCACTGTGCTGGTCGCTGGACAAGATCGGCCCGATCTGTCGCGGCGTCGAGGACACCGCGCTGGTCGCTGAGCGGCGATCAACGGCGCCGATCCGGGCAGCCGGTGCAGCATCGCGGCGCCGTTCGGCTTCCGATGCGGCCAGGCCGATTGCGGGGCTGGCTGGGCTATCTGCCGGGCCTTCGTTCGGCGAGGGCGCGACGGCGGTGGACCATGCGGCGCTGGCGGCGGCAGAGAAGGAGCTGGGCATCGGGTGGTCCGAGGTGTCGCTGCCCGATCTGCCCTATGGTGCCTTGATGAACACGCTTTACGCCGAAGCGGCGGCGGCGTTCGAGCATCTGACGCTTTCGGGGCTCGACGACACGCTGACCTGGCAGGATGACGGCGCCTGGCCCAACACCTTCCGCAAGGCGCGGTTCCTGTCGGTGGATCACGTTCAGCTGGACCGGCTGCGCTATCTGGTGATGCAGGCGCTCGATGGGCTGTTCGAGGAGGTCGACGCCCTCATCGGCCCGTTCATGACCGGGCCGATGCTGGTGGCGTCGAACTTCGCCGGTCATCCCTGCCTGCACCTGCGGGCCGGGTTCGAGGAACTGGGCACGCGCGGCATGGCCTCGCTGGGGGCCGGCAAGCTGGTCACCGGCGAGGTCGGCGGCGGCGGAAACCCGCAGCGCCGCAGGGCATCTCGCTTTGGGGCAGGCTGTTCAGAAGGCACCATTCTCAATCTCGGGCGGGCGCTCGAGGCGCGGCTGAGCGTGGTGGCCGGCGTCGGTTCTGCCCGGATGACAGGGCGACCGCACCGGGGCGGCGGGAAAGACCAGGAAACGCAGGGGCGAGGCCCCGCAGCAACCAACAAGGAGACGAAGACATGAAGCGCAGAGACTTTCTGAAGACCACCACCGCCCTGATGGGCAGCACCCTGATCTTCGGGGTGAACATGCCGAGCATGGCGGCGGCCGAACCGGTCAAGGGCGGCACCCTGATCTGGGGCCATTCGGAAACCACCAGAACCTCGACCGGCACAAGACCGGCACCGCCTCGACCAGCCCTGGGTGTTGCAGAACGTCCATGCCGGGCTGATCGCACGGTGGACAAGGATTTCAACATCGTCCCCGACCTGGCCGAAAGCTTCCGAACAGAGCGAGGACGGGCTGACCTATACCTTCAAGCTGCGTCCGGGCTGACCTTCCACAATGGCAAGCCGGTCACTTCGGCAGACGTGAAATATTCGTTCGAGCGCTGCGCCGATCCGGCGACAGGGAGCCACGAACAAGCCGGTCTTCAACGACATGGTGGCGGTCGAGACGCCGGACGAGCTGACCGTGATCGTGAAGATGGGCAAGGTCAACGCGCCCTTCATGTCGCGCATCGCCGAACATGGCGCCGGCGTGATCATGCCCGAAGGCTCGGGCGACGTGCAGGGCACCACGCCGATCGGCGCCGGCCCGTTCAAGTTCGTCCGCCGCGAGTTCGGCAACGAGGTCGAGCTGGAGCGGTTCGACCAGTTGCTATGGCGGGCCGGCCTATCTGGACCGGATCA
The DNA here is from genome assembly GCA_041397165.1 of Paracoccaceae bacterium. Lineage (GTDB taxonomy): Bacteria > Pseudomonadota > Alphaproteobacteria > Rhodobacterales > Rhodobacteraceae > JAWKXE01. The sequence continues at coordinate 51,632 of JAWKXE010000027.1, forward strand.
TCGCCAAGGAGATCACCGAACCCACCGTGCGCCTGACCGGGCTGCGGACGGGCGAGCTGCACATGATCAACGACATCCCGGCCGACCGGATTGCCGAGATCGAGGGCGACGACAAGTTCCAGGTGGTGTCGTGGTTCCCGCTGAACTGGGACTTCGTCAACTTCAACCACACGTTCGAGCCGTTCAAGAACCCCAAGGTGCGCGAGGCCTTCGATTACATGATCGACAAGGAGGCCCTGCTGGAAGGGGCGCTTTGGGCGCAGGGGGCGGTGACCGCTTCGCCCAGCTTCCCGACCTCGGCCTCCTATAACCACGACCTGAAGCAACGGCCGCAGGATATCGAGAAGGCCAAGGCGCTGCTGGCCGAGGCCGGATACGGGCCCGGCGAGCTGTCGGTGGTGTTCGAAGGCGACGACGAACTATCCCTATCACATCGAGGCGGCGCAGATCATGCTGGAATGGTTCCGCATGGCCGGGGTCAATGCCAGCATCGAACAGCTGACCTGGTCGGACTGGCTGAGCCAGTGCTGGGTCGACAAGAGTTTCGAGATCACGATGATGAACTTCTTCACGCTGTGGGAGCCCGATTTCCTCTATTACTCGCTGTGGAACACCGAAGGGGCGTTCAACTATCGCAAGATCTCGAACGCGGCGATCGACGAGCTGACCACCAAGGCGCGCTCGACGGTCGATCCGGTGGCGCGGGCCGATCTCTACAAGGAGGTGCAGAAGATCGTCCACGACGAGACGCTGGACGTGATCCTGTGGTTCCGCAACGGCACCATCGGGGGCGCAGCCCAGCGTCGGCGGGCTTGACGGGATCGTGCATCCGAACGGGTCGAACCTGAACTTCCACAAGGGTCTGGCTGCAGGCCTGACGATGACCGGGGGCGCGGCGGAGCTGGTCCGCCGCCGCACTGACTGCGCGATCCGCCACCGGCCAGAAAAGGCAGCCCCAGCGTGAGCTATTTCCTCAACCGCATCCTGTCGATGCTTCTGACCCTGTTCCTGCTGTCGGCGATCACATTCGCGGTGACCAACATCCTGCCCGGGGATGTGGCGATGGTGATCATGGGCACGCAATCGAACCCCGAGGCGCTGGCCGGCCTGCGCGAGAGCCTGGGGTTGAACGATCCGATGCTGGTGCAATACGGCCGCTGGATCGGGGGGATGCTGACCGGCGACTGGGGCACGTCGCTGGTGTTCAAGGAGCCCATCGCGCCGCTGCTGGCGCAGAAGATGACGGCCAGCGGGCTGATCGTGCTGTTCTCGATGACCATCGCGCTGAGTTGCGCGGTGCCGCTGGGGGTGTGGTCGGCGGTCCATGCGAACAAATGGCAGGATACCGCGTCGAGCTCGGCCGCCTTGCTGGGCACAGCCTGCCCGACTTCTTCTGGGGGATCATGCTGATCCTGCTTCCGAACGCGCGGCCTGGGCTGGTTGCCCTCGTCGGGCTTCGTCGACCCGGCCGATGACCTGCTGGGCGCGGCGCGGCGCGCTTGTTGCCGGCGCTGGCGCTGGGGCTGGGATTGATGGCGCATCTGACACGGATGACCCGGGCGACGATGACCGGCATCCTTTCAGACCAGGAATTCATCCGCGTGGCCCGGGCCAAGGGGCTGGGCGAGCGCACGGTGATCTGGCGCTATGGCCTGGCCAATGCCGTCAGGCCGGTGATGACGGTGGCGGGGTCACGCAATGCCCAGCGTCGAATGACACTCAAAAATCCCATGTCGATCACTCCATATCTCCCTGAACAAAACCGTCAGGGCAACGTGTTCACATGGGTCAATTCTCAGTGAAAACTTTGCAGGCTACCGGGTCACTTCTCAGCGGAAATCAACAGATCCAGGCCAGCGTCTTCGTCATCGCGGCGGTGACGATGCTGGCGAACCTGATCGTCGATCTGCTTTATGTCGTGGTCGATCCGAGGATCCGGCTGTCATGAAACTCCCCTCTGCGTTCCGCACTTCGAAGGGGCTGATCGGCGCGGGTCTGGTGCTGATCATCCTGGCCGTCGCGATCCTGGCGCCGATGCTGATCCCGGCCGACTGGGCCACCAAGATGGACATGCGCGCCCGCCTGGCGCCGCCCAGCCTGGCGCATCCGCTGGGCACCGATCAGCTGGGCCGCGACCTGATGTACCGGGTGCTGCTGGGGTCGCAGACCTCGGTCTTCATCGCCGCCTCGGCGGTGCTGATGTCGCTGCTGATCGGGCTGCCGCTGGGGCTGATCTCGGGCTATGTCGGCAAGACGACGGACAATGTGCTGATGCGGCTGGTCGATACGCTGCTGAGCTTTCCGGCGCTGCTGTTGGCGCTGACCATCAGCGCGATCCTTGGGCCGAACCTGCATAACACGATCATCGCCATCGGCGTGGCCTTCACCCCCTATCTGGCGCGGATCATAAGGGGCGAGGCGCTGCGCATCGCCCAGATGCCCTATGTCGAGGCGGCGCGGACGGCGGGCAATTCGGATTTCCGCCTGATCGTCTGGCATATCCTGCCCAACGTGATGCCGGCGGTGATCGTGCAATCCACCATCAGCCTGGCCTTCGCCATCCTGGCCGAGGCGGGGCTGAGTTTTCTGGGCCTCGGCACCCAGCCGCCGGATGCGTCCTGGGGGCTGATGATCCAGGCCTCGCGCGATTATCTGGACCGGGCGCCCTGGACGGCGCTGGTGCCGGGCGCGGCGGTGGCGCTGACGGTGCTGGGGCTCAACATGTTCGGGGACGCGCTGCGCGACGCGCTCGACCCGCGCAGCAAGGGAGAGGCGTGATGCTGGACGATGCCAAGCCCAAGCCGCTGGTTTCGGTCGAGAACCTGCGGGTCGAGTTCCGCGGCGAAGAGGGGCCCATCGTGGGCGTCGAGGATGTCAGCTTTACCATCGCGCCGGGCGAGACGGTCTGCGTGGTGGGCGAAAGCGGATCGGGCAAGTCGGTCACTTCGCTGTCGCTGATGCGGCTGGTCGAGTTCGGCGGCGGCAGGATCACCGGCGGGCGGCTGGAGTTTGCCCGCGACACCGGCACGATCGACATCACCGGCGCCGACGACGCCACCATGCGCGCGATCCGGGGCGACGAGATCGGGATGATCTTTCAGGAGCCGATGACCTCGCTCAACCCGGTCTTCACCATCGAGCGGCAGATGACCGACGGGCTGAGGATGCACCGCAAGCTGTCGCCCTCGGCGGCGCGGGCGCGGGCACTGGAGCTGTTGAAACAGGTGCGCATCCCCGAGCCGGAGCGGCGCCTGAAGCAATATCCGCACGAATTGTCGGGCGGGATGCGGCAGCGGGTGGTGATCGCCATGGCGATGGCCTGCGAGCCGCGCCTTCTGATCGCGGACGAGCCGACGACGGCGCTGGATGTGACCATCCAGGCCGAGATTCTGGCGCTGATCAACCGGCTGAAGCGCGAGACGGGCATGGCGGTTCTGTTCATCACCCATGACATGGCGGTGGTCGCCCAGATCGCCGACCGGGTGGTGGTGATGTATCGCGGCAACCTGGTCGAGGAGGGCCCGGTCGAGGAGATTTTCCGCAACCCGAAACAGGACTATACCCGCGCGCTTCTGGCGGCGGTGCCGCGGCTGGGAGAGATGACGGGCAAATCCGCCCCCGAACCGATGCGCCTGATCGGGGCCGAGGCGGCGGCGCCGAAACCCATCGAGGCGGGCGGCGGCCGGCCGCTTCTGGAGGTCGGCAACCTGACGACGCGGTTCCCGGTGAAGGGTGGCCTCTTCCGCCGCACCGTGGCCAATGTCCACGCCGTCGAGGATGTCAGCTTTACCATCAATCGCGGCGAGACGCTGGCGCTGGTCGGCGAATCCGGTTGCGGCAAGTCGAGCTGCGGCCGCTCGATCCTGCGGCTGAGCGAGCCGACCTCGGGGCAGGTCCTGCTGGACAAGAAGGACATCCTGTCGCTGAACGACCGCGACCTGCGCCGCGCCTGGGGCGATATGCAGATGGTGTTCCAGGACCCGTTCGCCTCGCTCAACCCCTATATGCGGCTGGGCGAGCAGGTGTCGGAACCGATCCGCAATTTCGGCCTGGCCACGGGCTCGGAGGTGGGCGACCGCGTGGCCACGCTGTTCGACCGGGTCGAGCTGCCGCGCGGTTACATGACGCGCTTTCCGCATGAATTGTCGGGCGGGCAGCGGCAGCGGATCGCCATCGCCCGGGCGCTGGCGGTGAACCCCAAGCTGATCGTCGCGGACGAGGCGGTTTCGGCGCTGGATGTGAGCGTGCAGGCGCAGGTGCTGAACCTGATGATGGAGTTGCAGGCGGACTTGGGCGTGTCGTTCCTGTTCATCAGCCACGACATGGCGGTGGTCGAGCGGGTGTCGCACCGCGTCGGCGTGATGTATCTGGGGCGGCTGGTCGAGATCGGCAGCCGGGCGCAGGTGCTGGAGACGCCGCGGCACGATTATACCCGCTCTCTGCTGCGCGCCGTGCCCATCGCCGACCCGGCCCAGAGGATGATCAGCGAGGACCTGAATTTCCGCCCGATCCCGTCGCCGGTCTTCCCGCTGGGGCACGAGCCGGGACCGTCGGAATACGAGGAGGTGGCGCCGGGCCATCTGGTGTTGAAGAACCGCCTCGGCTGACCGGCGGGGCGGCTGCGTGAAGCTT
>JAWKXE010000028.1:0-54460 GCA_041397165.1 Paracoccaceae bacterium
CCGCAGCCCCGATGCCACGCCCCAGGGGGCCGGCCCGAATGTGAGACGCCTCAGATGACCCTCCCCTCCGACGATCGCACCCCCCCGACCGAGGCCGAGCTGATGGCCTATGCCGATGGCCTCCTGCCCGCCGACCGCAAGGCGCGGGTCGAGGCACACCTGGCCCGCGATCCCGCCGCCGCCGCGCTGGTCGCCGAATGGCGCGCCCAGACCGCCGCGCTCGGCCGTCTCTTTCCCGCCGACGAGGCCGAGGCGCGCACCCGCGCCCTGTCGCGCGCCATCGCCGGCGGGTCGCGCCCCGCCGCCGCCGCCCGGCCCTGGCTCGGACAGGCGCTGGCGGCCTCGATCTTCCTCGCTCTGGGCGGCGTCGGCGGCTGGCTGCTGCACGGCACCACCGCGCCCGGCCGCATCGACGCCACCGCTCTGGTCGACGATGCCATCGCCGCGCACCGGCTCTATACCGCCGAGGTGCTGCACCCGGTCGAGGTCGGCGCCGCAAGCGAGGCGCATCTGGTCGGCTGGCTCTCCAAACGCCTCGGCGCGACGCTGCGGGTCCCCGATCTCGGCAGCGCGGGCTATACGCTGGTCGGCGGCCGGCTGCTGCCCGGCGAAACCGGCGCCGCGGCGCAGTTCATGTATGAAGACGCCGACGGCAACCGCCTCACCGTCTATGCGATGGCCGGCCCCACCGGCCAGCTGGCGGCATTCCAGTATCGCGAACAGGGTGGCCTCGGCGGCGTCTACTGGCAGGACCAGACCCTGCGCTATGCCGTCATCGCCGCCCTGCCGCGCGACGGCCTGACCGGCATCGCGACCGAGATCTATCGGCAGCTGATCTGACGCGCGCCCCGCGCCATTCGTCCCCGATGCCCCTGCTACGGCTGCCCGCGCCTCCCCGCGCGGATCACCGCATTGACCTTCTCCCGCGCCCGCGCCAGTCTCGGGACAGCCACGCATCGCAACAGGAGCCAACACATGACCGATATCCCCGAAATCGCCCAGAAAGCCCCCTATCCCGTCGAGGTCGAGGAAGGCAAAAACTACTTCTGGTGCGCCTGCGGCAAATCCAAGAACCAGCCCTTCTGCGACGGCAGCCACAAGGGCAGCGATTTCGCCCCGATCAAATACACCGCCGAGGCCTCGAAGAAGGTGTTCTTCTGCGGCTGCAAGCATTCGGCCAAATCGCCGCTCTGCGACGGATCGCATTCCAAGCTCTGATCCGGACCGGCCAGCAACACTGGCGGCGGTGGCCGGCGTTCCGACCCCGCGAAACCCCACCGCCCCACCCTGCGCCCCGTAGGGTGGGCATTCTGCCCACCATGGCTTCGGGACGAAGCCGCGCCGGTGGAGTGGTGGGTTGGCACCCACCCTACGGGGTGGGCTCGGTCAGCACGGTGACGATCTCGGACGAGCGTTCCAGGGTGCGGTGCACCGGGCAGCGGTCGGCGATCTCCAGGAGGCGCTGGCGCTGTTCAGGGTCGAGAGCGCCGGTCAGGGTGATCTCGCGCCGGAAGGTGTCGATCTTGTCGCGCGATCCCGGCTCGGCATCCTGGGCGTGGACCTTGGCGTGGCTCACATCGACGCTGACATGGGTCAGTGGCCAGCCCTTGCGCCGCGCATACATCCGGATCGTCATCGAGGTGCAGGCGCCGAGCCCCGCCGCGACGAAACCATAGGGCGACATGCCGCGATTGGTGCCGCCATAGGCCAGCGGCTCGTCCGCCAGAGCGTGGTGCCGGGGCCCCGAGGCGATATCCTGCAGGAAGCCCTTGGGGTCGGCCTCGCTGACCCGGGTGATGCCCTCGGGCGCGCCCGGCGGCGGCGCGGGCGGGCGCAGGTCGAGGTAATGCGCCGCCCAGGCGGCAATGACCCCGGCGGCATATTCGGCGTCGGCCGGATCGGAAATCAGGTGATCGGCGGTGTCGAGGGTGACGAAGCTTTTGGGATGCCTGGCGGCCAGGAAGATATCGGCGGCATTGTCGATGCCCACCACCGTGTCGCGCGGGGCGTGCAACACCAGAAGCGCGCGGTGCAGGCCGGCCACCGCCTCGCGCAGGTGCTGGGCGGCGATGTCCTCGATGAACTGGCGCTTGATGGTGAAGGGGCGGGCGCCGATCTCGACCCGGGCCTCGCCCTCGCGGCAGATGGTTTCGACCTCGTCCGAGAAATGTTGCGTCACGTGCGCCGGGTCGAACGGCGCGCCGATGGTGACGACGGCCCGGGCCGAGGGGATGTCGGCGGCCGCCTTCAGCACCGCCGCCCCGCCCAGGCTGTGCCCGATCAGCAGGTCGGGCGCCAGCCCCCGGCCTTCCAGCCAGCGCGCGGCGGCTTCGAGGTCCTGCAGGTTGGTGGCGAAGGAGGTATTGGCGAACTCGCCCTCGGAATGGCCGAGCCCGGTGAAATCGAACCGGAGCACGGCGATGCCCGCCGCCGCCAGCCGCTGGGCGATGCGCCGCGCGGCGGGGATGTCCTTGGAGCAGGTGAAGCAATGCGCGAAGAGCGCGGTCGCCAGATGCGGCCCGGCGGGCATATCCAGCCGCGCGGCCAGGTCGAGGCCGTCATGGCCGGGAAAGGTGATCTTCTGCGTGGGCATCGGCGGTCCTCTTGCGGCTTGGGCCAGAGCTTGGGCCAGAGGGTGGGCGAGGACGCGGCAGAGTTCAACCCGGGTTACAGCGCGATGACGGGGGTGTGAGGCGGCGTGCAGGACAGAGGAGCGACAGGCGGCGACCGCCGCAGCCTATTCCCCCATCAGCGCCGGATCGAACGGATAGCGCGTCAGGTTCTCGTGCCCATCCTCGGTGATCAGCACCTGCTCTTCCAGCTTGATCGAGAAGTCGCCGCCTTCCTCGCCGACCAGCGCCTCGACGCAGAGCACCATGCCGGGTTCCAGCGCATAGTCGAAGGCGCCGGCGACGGCGGTGTCGGGATAGGCCACCAGGGGCCACTCGTCGCAAAGGCCGACGCCATGCATCAGGCAGCCGTATTTCTGCTTCTGGAACTTGTCGTCCAGCCGGTGGCTCTGCTCGATCAGCTCGGGGATGGTCAGGCCGGGGCGCAGCAGGGACATGTTGTGCTGGATATGCTCATGCGCGTGGCGCATGGCGTAGATCATCGAATTCGTGGGCTTGGCCTCGCCGATCCAGAAGCTGCGCGAGATATCGGTGCAGATGCCATAGGGGCCGATCAGGTCGGTGTCATAGGAGACGATCTCGTTATTCTGCACGATGCGCGGCCCGCATTCCTGGAACCACGGATTGGTGCGCGGCCCCGAGGCCAAGAGCCTTGTCTCGATCCATTCGCCGCCACGGCGGATATTGGCGGCGTGCAGCTCGGCCCAGATGTCGTCCTCGCTGGTCCGGCCCAGCGGCACGCTCTCGCGGGCGAAGCGCTCCATCTCGGCCATCGAGGCCTCGCACGAGACGATCGAGCAGCGCATCGCCCTGATCTCGTCCGGGCCCTTGATGGCGCGGGTCTTCTCGGTCAGCTCCTCGCCCTCCATCACCTCGAAGCCCTGCGCCTCGAGCGCGCGCAGCCCGTGCAGCATGATCTTGTCGACGGCGAGGCGTTTGTTGTTGCCGCCATGCTCTTCGATCAGCAGCCGCACCTCGTTCGAGAAGCTGTCGGCGGCAACGTCCACCTTGTCGCCCCGGTCGAAATAGAACAGGTCTGCGCCGGAGCGCTGTTCGCGCACCAGCGGGTTGAATTTCGACAGGAAGGGCGAGTTCTTGTAGTCCCAGATCACCATATAGCCGTCGGCGCAGAGCAGCACGGCGCGAAACGGGTTATGGGTGTTCCAGAGCTGCATGTTGGTCGAATCGGTGGCGTAGCGGATGTTCAGCGGATCGAACATCAGAAGGCCGCCATAGCCGCGATCGACGATCGCCCGGGTCAGGCGGCGCCAGCGGAAATCGCGCATCGCCTCGAGGTTCGGCAGTTCGAGCCCCGCCGCCTCCCATTCGGAAAAGGCCAGCAGGGTCGGGCCGATCTCGACCCGGTCGGCGTCGTTGGGGCTGCCGTCGCCCAGGGTGGCGCCCCGGGTCGGGTCGATCTTGCGGATGTCGCGGTAATGATCCATCGGGCGGCCCCCTTGTTGCCTTTGCAGGCAGCCTGCGGGCGGTGCCGGTGCGGTGCTTGGCCAAATGCGACGCGAAAGGGCGCGATTGTGCGACGCCTACCAGCTTTCGCCGAAGGGGCGCAGGTCCAGCTCGAAACTCCAGGCCTGGCGGTCCTGATGCGCCAGCGCGAAGGCGGCCTCGGCCACGCCGTCGGGCGACAGGAAGAACGTGTCGGGCTGGTCGGGAAAGCGTGCCCGGGCGCGGGCCAGATCGACGATCCCGTCGAGGATGATCAGGCCGACATGGATGCCCTCGGGGCCGCATTGCCGCGCCAGCGATTGTGCCACGCTGCGCTGGGCGCCCTTGGCGGCCGCGACCGAGAGCGTTCCGGGACGGCCGCGCAGCGCGGCGCCGGCACCGATGACCACGATCTTTCCCGAACCCGCGGCGCGCATGTCGGGCAGCACGGCGCGGGCGGCGCGGACCAGGCCCAGGGCGTGGAGGGCGAAATCACCGGCGATGGCCGCGTCGTCGAGATCGTCGATCCCGCCCCAATGCGAGGCGCCGGCATTGTAGATCAGCGTGTCGACCGGGCCCATCCCGGCGCGGATGGCCTCCAGCGCCCCGCTCAGCGCCGCCGCATCGGTCAGATCGGCGGGGAAGGCGCGGGCGCCGTCGATATCGCGGGCCAGCGCCTCCAGCCGCGCGGCATCGCGGGCAATGAGCGCCGGGGCAGATCCGGCGGCGGCAAAGCGGCGGGCGCAGGCGGCGCCGTTTCCGGGACCGGCGCCGAGGATGGCGCAGACGGGGGGCTGGGGCATGGACGGGCTCCTTTTCCGGCGGGGCTGGCCGCGATCCTAGGCGCATCCGGGCGGCAAGGCAAAACCTGCCGCCGGGCTGCGGCGCCGGCCCGGGGCGCTTCGGGCCCGGTCCACCGCCGCGCTTGACCTTTGGCCGCGCCCGCGCAAGGCTTTTCCGGCAAGAACAGGAAGGGGCCGGGAATGGCGCTGGAAGACGCGAAACATGTGGTGGACGAGGCGTTTACCCGCCAATCCGACCGCGGGGCGAGTTACGAGAACACCTTCGGCGGGGCGCTGTCGTTCCTGCGGCGACGCTATACCAAGGACCTGTCGGGCGTCGACGTGGCCGTCACCGGCGTGCCCTTCGACCAGGCCGTCACCAACCGCCCCGGCACCCGCCTGGGCCCGCGCGCCATCCGCGAGGCCAGCGCGCTGCAAAGCCCCGACGCGCCCTATGGCTGGGGCGGCTATAACCCGCTCGATGAATTCAACGTGGTCGATTACGGCGATCTGGCCTTCGACTATGCCAATGTGCCGGCCTTTCCCGACACGCTGACGGCGCATATCCGGGGCATCCTGCAGGCCGGGGCGGCCAGCATCGTGCTGGGCGGCGATCACTATATCACCTTCCCGATCCTCAAGGCCTATGCCGAGACATACGGGCCCCTGTCGCTGATCCATATCGACGCCCATTCCGACACCTGGGCGGATGACGATTTTTCCCGCATCGACCACGGCACCATGTTCTACAAGGCGGTGAAATCGGGCATCGTCGATCCGGCGACCAGCGTTCAGATCGGTATCCGCACCCACAATCCCGACACGCTGGGCGTTGCCATCATCGACGCCCGCGAGGTGCACGAGAAGGGCGCCTCGGCCGCTGCCGCCAAGGCGCGCGCGATCGTCGGCGACCGGCCGGTTTACCTGACCTTCGATATCGACGGGCTCGACCCCGGCGTGGCGCCGGGCACCGGCACGCCGGTCTGGGGCGGTCTCAGCTCGGCCCAGGCGGCGATCCTGTTGCGCGACCTGGCCGGGATCAACCTGGTGGGCGGCGATATCGTCGAGGTCTCGCCGCCGTTCGACCCCGGTGGCGCGACGGCGATCGCGGGGGCGCATGTGGCGATGGAAATCCTTTGCCTCTGGGGGTGGACGCGACGCGGCAAGGCCTGACGCGGCACCCGTTCCGGGGGTGGAGAGTGAAACTTTATGCAAGGGAAAAGAAGGGGTTTTGCGATGGGCTTCATCCTTTTTCTGAGCGTGATTGCGGTGCTTTTCGCGCTCTATGTCCGGCTGGCGCCCAGCAGCCCGTCGCGCTGGCATGTGCCGCCGCGATACGAGACCGACCGCGACACCGCGAACGGCGCGGCGCGGGTGATCGACTATACCCCGGCGCGATTCGCCCGGCTCGACGAGATCGCCCGCCACTGGCCGCATACCAGGGTGCTGGCCGGCTCGGTCGGGGTGGGCAAGGTGACCTATGTCACCCGCACGACCTTCTGGGGCTTTCCCGATTACACCACCATGAAGGTGATCGACGGCAAGATCGTGTTCTGGGCCCGCTCACGTTTCGGGCGCAAGGATTTCGGCGTCAACCGGGACCGATTGAACGCCTGGCTGGCGACCCTCTGGGGCGAAGAGCTGTGAGCTGAGACAGCCGTCGCGAATCTTGCGCCACATCGGCACGTTCAGGCTCATCTGGCATTGCGCCATGAACATCTGGCCATCGACCTGCAGGCAGATCATGTCGCCGATCTCGATCCGGCCGCCGGTGCTGTCGGTGCAATAACAGTCGATCACCTTGCCGTTCAGGTTGTAATCGGCAAGCGCGGGCGAGGCGGCGGTCAGAACCGCCACAAGCGGGATCACGAAACGCATGGGCCAAGCATAGCACGTTTGCGGGCCTTGACCAATCCCGGGCGATGCGGGACAGGAGGCACATGGTTCCTTTCGACAAGCTTGCCCAGATCACCGGCCGGTTCCAGTTCCTCGAGGCGAAGATGGCCGAGGGGGGCGGGGATTTCGCCGCCCTGTCGCGCGAATATTCCGAGCTGCGCCCGGTGGCCGAACAGATCGCCGCCTATCGCCGCCTGCTGGACGAGATCGAGGGCGCCGAGGCGATGCTCTCGGACCCCGAGATGAAGGCGCTGGCCGAGGAAGAGCTGCACGGGTTGCGCGCCCGCCTGCCGGATGCGGAACATGCGCTGCAACTGGCGCTGCTGCCCAGGGACGCCGCCGATGCCCGCCCGGCGCTGATCGAGATCAGGCCCGGCACCGGCGGCGACGAGGCGGCGCTCTTCGCGGGCGACCTGCTCAGGATGTATCAGCGCTATGCCGAGGCGCGCGGCTGGCGCTTCGAGGTGCTGGAGCAACAGCTGACCGAGCTGGGCGGGGTGAAAGAGGTTGTGGCGCGCATTTCGGGCGAGGCCGTCTTTGCCCGGCTCAAGTTCGAAAGCGGCGTCCACCGGGTGCAGCGCGTCCCCGAGACCGAGAGCGGCGGGCGCATCCATACCTCGGCCGCGACGGTGGCGGTGCTGCCCGAGGCCGAGGATGTGGATATCGAGATCGACGCGAATGATCTGCGGATCGACACGATGCGCAGTTCCGGCGCCGGCGGGCAGCATGTGAACACCACCGATTCGGCGGTGCGGATCACCCATTTGCCGACCGGAATCGTGGTGACCTCGTCCGAGAAATCGCAGCACCAGAACCGGGCGATTGCGATGCAGGTGCTGAAGACGCGGCTTTTCGACATGGAGCGCCAGCGCGCCGCCGACGCCCGCGCCGCCGACCGCAAGGCGCAGGTGGGTTCGGGCGACCGCTCCGAACGCATCCGCACCTATAACTTCCCGCAGGGGCGGATGACGGATCATCGCATCGGGCTGACGCTCTACAAGCTCGATCAGGTGATGCAGGGCGACCTGGACGAGATCATCGACGCGCTGACCGCCGACCATCAGGCCAGTCTTCTGGCCGAGATGCAGGGATGAGCACGCTGCGCGATCTGGTGGCCGAGGCGCGCCGCGCGCTCGAGGCCGCCGGGGTGGAGGCGCCGATGCGCGAGGCGCAGCTTCTGGTCGCCGCGGCGGCCGGGGTGGCGCGCGACCGGATGGCGATTTCGCCGGACGATCGGGTCGAGGCCGAGGCCCGGGCGCGGCTGGCCGAGATGCTGAGGGCCCGGGCCGGGCGGCAACCGCTGAGCCATATCCTGGGCTATCGGCATTTCTTCGACCATCGCTTCAAGGTTTCCCCGGAAGTCCTTGATCCCAGGCCGGAAACCGAAGTTCTCGTGATCGCCGCGCTGGAGGCGGATTTCGCCCGGGTTCTGGATCTCGGCACCGGTTCGGGGGTGATTGTCCTGTCGCTTCTGGCGGCGCGGCCGCAGGCGCGGGGCGTGGGGGCGATCTGTCGCCGGGCGCGCTGGCGGTCGCGCGTGAGAATGCCGCGCAGATCGGCGTGGCCGGGCGCTGCGATTTCGTGCTGTCCGACTGGTTTGCGGCCATCGACGGCCGGTTCGACCTGATCGTCTCGAACCCGCCTTACATTGCGCTGGACGAGATGCCGGGCCTGGCGCCGGAACTGGCGCATGAGCCGCGGATGGCGCTGACCGACGAGGGCGACGGGCTGTCGGCCTATCGCGTCCTCACGGCCGGGGCACGGGCGCATCTGCGCCCGGCGGGCGGCTGATGGTGGAAATCGGCCCCAGCCAGGGCGCGGCGGTGGCCGGGATGTTCCGGGCGGCGGGGCTGGAGAACGTCTCGATCCGGCCCGATCTCGACGGGCGCGACCGGGTGGTGATGGGCGACAACCCGCGGCCCTAGGACGGAAATGCCACGCAAGGGCAGAAAAACCGCCCTTTCGGGCTCAGTTAGCTCTTGTTAATCCCTCTGGTCCATGGTTACTCAGGTCTATCAAGCCGGTGGATGGCCTTTGGCCGGTCCCGCTTGATGACAAGCCAGACACAGTCAGCGAACCGGGGCCTTGACGCTTGAAAGCGCCCATACGGTGAGCAGGGCCAAGTCGTTCAGCTGAATCAAGGACGCCATGAGATCTTCCAAATCCCGCTCGCGGTCGAACAAGAACCGCAACCGCCCCGCCGGCAATATCGTCAACCGGGTCTTCGACAGCTCCGGCCCCGAGGGCAAGGTGCGCGGCACGCCGCAGCAGATCATCGACAAGTATAACCAGCTGGCGCGCGATGCCCAGCTGGCTGGCGACCGCGTCGCGACCGAGAACTTCCAGCAGCACGCCGAACATTATCTGCGGATGCTGGGCGAGGCGCAGCGCGAACAGGACCAGCGCCGCGAACAGCAGGAACAGCAGAACCGCGACCGCCAGGCCGAGCGCGACCGCGAACGCGCCCACCGGCAGGAGCGCGAATCGAATGGCGGCCAGATGATCGAGGATCCCGGTTCGGCGCCGCAACCGGACGTGTTCGATGCCGTTGCCGACGGCGAGGCCGACAGCGGCCTGGTCGAGACCCCGGAAAGCAAGGGCGAGCTTGGCGAGGAGGCGGCGGAGAAGCCAAGCCCAAGCCGCGTGCCAAGCCGCGCAGCCGCGCCAAGCCGAAGAAGCCCGAGGGCGAGGAGATCCCAGGCCGCCGAATAGGTCGGCCACGGGCCCTGCCGGCCCCGACACCGTTTCGACCGCCCCGGGCCCACGGTCCGGGGCGTTTTCGTTTGGTTTGGGGGCGTGGCGGGGGGCTCAGCCCTCGGCGACGGCGCGGGCCAGCGCGCAGAACCCTTCCAGCGGCACGGTTTCGGCCCGGTCGGTGGGGGCGATGCCGGCGGCGATCAGCCGGTCCTCGATATCGGGCATCAGCCCCTTCAGCGCCGCGCGCAGCATCTTGCGGCGCTGGTTGAAGGCCATCGCCACCACCCGTTCCAGCACCTTGGGATCGGCCGGAAAACGCGGCGCGGGCAGGGCGGTCAGGTGCACCACGGCGGACGAGACCTTGGGCGGCGGGGTGAAGGCCTGCGGCGGCAGGCTGAGGGCGATGCGCGCCTCGGAGCGCCATTGCGCCAGCAGGGCGAGCCGGCCATAGGCCTTCGACCCGGGGGCGGCCACGATGCGCTCGGCGACCTCGCGCTGGAACATCAGGGTGAGGCTCTGCCAGAACGGTGGCCAGTCGGGCGGGGTCAGCCAGCGCACCAGAAGCTCGGTCCCGACATTATAGGGCAGGTTGGCGGCGACGCGGATCGGCGGGGTGAGATGCGCCAGCGGGTCCACCGCCAGGGCATCGCCCTCGACGATGGTCAGGCGTCCGGGATAAGCGGCGGCAATCTCCTCCAGCGCCGGGATGCAGCGCGCGTCCTTCTCGATGGCCAGGACATGGCGGGCGCCTTCCGAGAGCAGGCCTCGGGTCAGCCCGCCGGGGCCGGGGCCGATCTCGAGCACGTCGCATTGGCTGAGGTCGCCCGCGACCCGGGCGATGCGGGCGGTGAGGTTGAGGTCGAGCAGGAAGTTCTGCCCCAGCGATTTGCGCGCCGAGAGGCCATGGTCGGCGATCACCTGGCGCAGCGGCGGAAGCGGATCAATCGCCATGGCGCGCCCGGGGCGAGGGAAGGCGCGGCCGCGCGGCCGCGGCAGGCGCGAGCGCGCGCTCGCGCGGCGCCCGGGGGTGAGGGGGGGCACACCGCGTCATGCCGTGGCCCGGGCCATGCGGGCGGCGAGGCGCAGCGCCTCGAGCGTCGACGAGGGGTTGGCCAGGCCTTGCCCCGCGATATCGAAGGCGGTGCCATGGTCGGGCGAGGTGCGGATGAAGGGCAGGCCCAGCGTCACGTTCACGCCCCGGTCGAAATCCAGCGTCTTGATCGGAATGAGCGCCTGATCGTGATAGGCGCAGACCGCCGCGTCATAGCGCGCCCGGGCCGCCGCGTGGAACATCGTGTCGGCGGGCAAGGGGCCCAGCAGGTCGAAGCCTTCGCCGCGCATCTCGTCCAGCAGGGGCGCCATCCAGCGCAGTTCCTCGTCACCCATCGCGCCGCCCTCGCCGGCATGGGGGTTCAGCCCCGCCACGGCGATGCGCGGCGCGGCGATGCCGAATTGCGCCCTGAGCCCGGCGCGGGTGATCTCGATCGTCTCGCGCAGCAGTTCGGGCGTCAGCGCCCGGGCCACGTCACGCAGTGCGATATGGATGGTGGCGGGCACCACCCGCAGCTGCTCGGAGGCCAGCATCATCACCACACGTTCGACCCCGGCCAGGTGCGCCAGGTATTCGGTATGGCCGGGGAAGGCGAAGCCGGCGCCGTCCTTCAGCGCCTTCTTGTGGATCGGCAGGGTGCAGACCCCGCCGGCGCGGCCCTGCATCGCCAGCGCCACTGCGCGGGCGATGACGTCGATCACGCCCTGGGCATTGGCCGGATCGGCTTTGCCCGGCATGGCCCGCCCGGCAAAGCCATGCGGCAGAACCGGCAGGCCCCGGGCCATGGCGGCGGCGGCCTCTTCCGGGGCGGCGATCTCGACCGTGACGCCGCCCGCCGGCAGATGCGCCGGGTCGCCGATCCAGAAGAACGGCAGTTCATCCTTCAGCGCCGCCAGGCCTTGACCGCCAGCTCCGGCCCGATGCCGGCCGGTTCGCCGCAGGTCAGCGCGATGGGCGGGGGTCATTGCTCGACGATGCGCGCTTCCGAGCGCAGCTGTTCGAGATAGCCCTTGGCGAAGCTTTCCAGCCGGCGGTTCTGCAGGCCCAGCTCGATCTGGCCGCGATCCACGTCCTCGGCCAGCTTGGGCGTGCGGCCGCAGAGCATCAGGAAGACCAGGGTCTGGCCATTGGCCCGCGTCAGGTTGGTCGAGACCTCGAACTTGTCGAGCTTGGCGAGTTCCAGCGCGATGTCGTGCGGGATTTCGCCCGGCGCCTTCGAGCCGCGCTCCAGCACCTCGGGCGGCTGGCCCTTGGCGACGCCATAGAGGTCGTCGCAGGTGTCGATGGTGGCCTTGATCTTGCGGGCGCGGGCCATGGCCGCATCGCTGTGGCCGCCGTCGATGTAATAGGCGGCGTATTCGATGGCGGAATATTCCGGCGCCGGGGCCTTGCCCTCTTCGATGGCGCGCAGCTGGAACAGCGCGATGGCGCCCGAGATCGGGATCGGCTGGGTCACCTGGCCCGGTGCCAGGCCCAGGACCTGGCCGCGGATGGCGGGGGGCAGGGCCGTCACGTCCATCCAGTTCACCTTGCCGCCGCGGCCGCGGGTGGCGGCGGCGGAATGATTCCGCGCCGCCTGGGCGAAGGCGGGCAGGGTGGTGATCCGCGAAATCTTCTGCGCCAGCGCCTCGGCCTGGGTTTCGCGGCCCGGCGGGGCGGGGATATAGATCTCGGACAGCAGAACCCGCACCCCGGCGCCGGGATTGGTGGCCAGCGCCCGGTCGATATCGGTCTCGCCCACCTGCACGCGGGGGCCGAACTTGGCCCGCACCAGCGTGCGCCAGGTGATGCCGGCGACGATGAAATCGCGATAGGTCTGCTCGGCGATGCCGCCACCGGCCAGCGCCTTGACGAATTGCTCTTTCGTCATGTTGGCGCGGCTGGCGAATTCCTCCATCCCGGCGTCGACCTCGTCCTGAGCGATCTGCAGGCCCAGCGCCTCGGCGGCGTCGACCTTGAGACGCTCCTCGATCAGCTGCTTGCGGGCTTCCTCCTGCGGGTCGCCGGGCTGGCGGAACAGCTGCAGCATCTTGGCGCGCTGCTGCAATTCGTATCGGGTGATGACCTTGTCGTTGACCTTGATCGCCGGGGCGAACAGGTTCTGAGCCCATGCCGGGCCCGAAGGCGCCAGCGTCGCCAGCCCGCCCAGGGCCGCGATGAGGGTGAGGGAAAGAAGTCTGGCGATGCGGTTCATTCTGCCTGTCCTGCCTTGCCTTTACCGGCCCCGTGCCGGCCTGTCCTTGTTGTCCGCCGTGGGGTGCCGCCTAGAAGCTGCACCTGCGGGTATAGCTTTTGTCGGATGTCTGGGCGCTAAACCCCTTGAGCCCGATGGTAAAGCCGAAATCCGTCGACGGGGTGAGGATAACGGATGACGTGAAGCGACGCGAGACCGAAAGCTCGATCTCGACGCATTCGTTCCGGTATTGCAGGCCCAGCCCCGCCTCGGCGGTCTTGTTCGAGGCCAGGTCATAGCGGACATTGGCGCTGCCGGTCCAATGCCGCGACATCCGGTAGAGCCCGTCGATCGACCATTCCGACACGGTCGCGGGCCGGTTCTCGAACGGGTCGGCGCCCAGCAGACATAGGACGCCCCGACCGCCAGCCGCAGGGTCTGCCAGCCGCCGCGGGCCTCGCCTTTGGCAAGGTCGAACTTTGAATCGAACAGCGCCCGGCCGGTCAGGCTCAGCCCCTGCGGCGTGGCCAGCCGGCCGGCGACCAGCAGGTCCGACGTGGTGCCGCGCAGCCCCGAGGTGAGCGAGAAACTGTTGTCGCCGGTTTCGCGGCTGACCTGGCCCAGGGTCAGCGTGGATTGCCCGCCCTTGGGGCCGAAGCGGGACCAGTTCACGCCATAGGCGGTGACGAAGCCGCGCTCGCGCCGGTCGGGGGCGGGGAAGCGCGACAGCGACAGAAGGTTGCCCTCGTCGAACTCGACCAGGGTGCTTTCGTCATTGGCGACGTTCAGCCTCCGTCCGCCCGACCAGCCCAGCTGCACCATCGGTTCGATCACATGCACCGCCCCGTTGCCGACCACCGCCCGCCAGGGCCAGCGCAGCGACACGGCGGCCATCGGCGTGACCCCTGCCGCCGTGGCCGGACGGCTCAGATCGTTGCCGGTGTGGAACTGGTCGGCGGCGACACCCGCCTGCACCCCCAGGCGCAGCCCGGGGCCCACCGTCCAGTTGTTCAGCCACATCGCCTGCACGGTCAGGCGGGTGACGTCGCGGCCATCGACATCGGTATCGGCATCGGGCCCGTCGATGCCGAGGTCGGAATAGCGGTAATGCGAATGCAGATCGGTGCTCAGCCGCAATTCGCCGCCCAGGGCGCTGGGGAAGAAGCGGCGTTCATAGCTCACATCGCCGATGATCGACGGCATGGTCGCGGCATCCTCGCCGACCCGCAGGGTGTGGTAATGCTTCAGCGCGCCGCGAATGTATTCGTCGCGGCGGACGCGGGTCAGGGCCAGCTCGCTCGAGAGCCGGTCCTTGTCGGAATAGTCGTAATCGACCAGATAGGTCTTGTCGCTGACCACCTCGATATTGAAGCTGAGCTTGAAATCGCGCTTCAGATCGAATTCCCCGGTGCCGAACAGATAGCCGCGCCACCTGTCGATCGTCAGGTCGTCGTCGGACAGCGCGCCGGTGAACTGGATGTTGCCGCGGCGGAAGGCCTGGCGATAGCGGTATTCCAGCGTGCGGGTATGCGGTGACAGATAGGGCGTCAGCGTCAGGTCCCTGTGATCGCCCATGCGGATGAAATAGGGCACCTTGATGCCGGTCCCCAGCTCGCTGTTGCCGCGCAGCCGCGGGATCAGGAAGCCGGTGGCGCGCTCCAGCGTCGGGTCGGGCAGGCGCAGGCGCGGCAGATAGAAGATCGGCACGTCCATCACCCGCAGCTGGGCGTGTTCGAAATAGAGCTGGCGCTCCATCTGGTCGTGGATCACCCGGCGGGCGCGGATCTGCCACAGCGGTGGCCGGCCGTTGTCGCAGACCCGGCACGAGGTGACGGCGACCTTGTACATCTGGCTGTAACGGCCGTTGACGCGGTTGAGTTGCAGCGATGCCAGCTGCAGCTGCTGGTTCAGCACCATCCGCGCCCCGGTCAGCAGCGCGTTGTGGAAACCGGGGTCCATCTGCGCCTGATCGGCCAGCACCAGCACGTCCTGCCCCTGGGTGATGGTGATCGGGCCCTCGATGCTCAGCTGGTCGGCGCTGCGGTCATAGGTGATGCGGCTGGCCTTGACGCGCACGTCGCCGCGCAGCGCCTCGACATGGCCCTCGGCCACCAGCCGCGTCTTGCCTTCCAGATAGACCTTGTCGGCCACCAGGACGGCGGGTTGCGGCGGCTCGCCGTTGTCTGGTGCTGGGGCGGCCACCGGCATCAGGGCGGCACAGCAGCAGAAGAAGGGCGGTCAGCCGTCTCATCCGTCCTCCGTGTGCAAAAGCAGGCCGGTGCCCAGCATCAGCGCCGCCAGGGGCGGGGCCCAGGCCGCCAGATAGACCGGGATCTGGCCGTTCTCGCCCAGGATCTGCGCGAAGTTGCGGATATAGTAAAGCCCGGAAGCCCAGCAGAACCGAGATCAGCACCGCCACCCCGGTGCCGCCGGCGCGGGCATGGCGCATGGTGAAGGCGGCGCCGATCAGCACCATGGCGATCAGGAAGATCGGCCGCGCCATTTCCATCTGGAACCACACCATGTGGCGGCGCGCCGAAAACCCGGCCTGTTCCAGCTGCCGGATATAGGCCGGCAGGTCCCAGACCGAGATCGCGTTGGGCTTGCCGAAACTGTCGCGGATCCGCTCGTGCGTCAGCGTCGAGGGCAGGTCCAGCAGGTCATGGGTGGTGCCAGCGCCTCGGGGTTCGATCCGGGCGGTCAGCGGCCAGACCTTGGCGCCATGCAGCACCTGAGGCGCTATCTTCGATATCGGCCTCGCGCGCCCGATCCGCCGCACCGCCCGCCGCCCGGCGCATAGGTCAGAAGGTCACGTCATAGAACACCGTCGCCTCGGGGTTGGCGGCGCTGGCGCGGATCACCGTCTGGCCCCGGGGGCCGCCCTGGCGCAGCCACAGCCCCTCGGACGAGATCGACAGCACATCGGTCGTCCCCGAGCGATAGCCCTGATAGAGCGCGTAATAGCGTTTCGAAGTGGCCGCGACGATCGGATTGAAGCTCGACACCGCCAGCACGCCGGATCAGCAGCGCCACGGTGACTGGCGCCATCAGGGTGCGCAGCCCCGAGCGCTCCCACCGCGCGGGCCACCACCAGCTCGGACGACCGCGCCAGCGAGATGAACAGCGCCACGGTCGACAGGATCATCACCAGCGGCAGGATCTTGTTGGTGCCCCCCGGGCGCGTTCAGCAGCGTCATCCCCAGCACGTCGGAAAAGCTCGCCTCGGTGCCGTCGAGCTTGCGTAGCTGTTCGATCAGGTCGATCATCGTCTGCAGCAGGAAGAACACCGTCAGAAGCCCCAGGAAGACCCGTGCGAAGCGGCGCGCGAAGTAAAGGTGCAGCTTCCTACGCCGGCGCTTCCGCGGCCGGCAGCCCGGCGGCGCGCGGCAGCCGGTGATTGCGCCTCGACCAGGCCAGCAGCGCCACCGCCACGATCAGCCCCGCGATGGAAGGCAGATACATCAGCGGCCACATCCCGGCATCGGCCCGCACCGGATCGGCGACCAGCCCCTGGATCAGCTTGATCAGCGTCAGGATGACGATGGCGCTGACGATCTGGCGCCAGACCCCGAAGCGCGAAAAGCCGCCCACCAGCAGCGTGGCGAAGCCGATCAACGGGAAGGGAGGCTGAGAAGCGACTGGTTGAAGCGCGTGCAGCTCTTCCGCAACCGTGCCCAGCTCGATCCGGCGCGTCTACACATCGGCCGGATCGGTCAGAAGAACCGGCGTCGCGGCATAGGATCTGTGGAAGGTGTTGACCGCCTTGCTGTCGATCAGCGCAGAGATATCATAGGAGAAATCCGAAAATGCGTGAGAAGAGCTGCCCTGTCCGGCGGTTATAGCTTTGCGACAGCCCGTCGACCATCACCAGCTTCGCGGCCTCGCCGTCGCGCACGATATAGGCGGTGGCGGCGGTATAGGCGGTGCTTTCTGCCCTCGCGCCGGCGGTCCGACAGGAAGATCGTCGCGCAGCGTCCCGTCCGGGGAAATCTCGCGGATATAGAAGGTCACCCCGTCCGAGGGGTGGAAGGTGCCCTCGGTCAGAAGCTTCGAGGTGACGTTGCGGGCGATCCCGGCCTGGCGCTCGACCAGCTGCTGCAGCGAGGCGGCACCAGGAAATGCGTCAGTGCCGTCATCATCGCCGCCACGATCAGCCCGGAACAGAAGACCGGCCGCGCCAGCCGCCAGGGCGAAAAGCCGGTCGCCTGCATCACCGCCTTCGCTCCGCTTTCCGAACTCAGCCGCCGGTTGGTGACATAGACCGAAGCCGCGAAGGCCGCCACCGGCAGCACCAGCCGGGATCACGTCGGCAGGTCAGGGCGGTGAACTCGGCGAAGATCCAGGCGGTCTGGCTTCCTTCGCCGATCAGCTTGTCGAACAGCTGCACCGCGCGGTTGATCCAATAGACCGAGACCAGCACCAGCGAAAAGAAGCCGAACAGCACCAGCAATTGCGCCAGAAGATAGCGGTCGAATCTGGCCAAGACTGCTTTCCCCCCGGGCGTCAAACATTACTCTGCCGGTCGCCCTGGCAGGGACGACTAGATATTGTGCGCAATCTACTGCAATCGGACAGGGAGGGTAAACTGCTATCTGGCCATCTCGGCGGACGCGCGCTAGGGTCGCGGCGGTTTTCAGACAGGAAAGTGGGCGGACATGAGCGCAGTGGCGGAATTCAGCTTTATCGAGACCGATCTTCAGGCCCTGGCCACGGCGACGGGCCGGGTCGCGGTGATCGTGGGCGACGGGGGGCTGGGCCAGCCGGCGGCGCGGGTGAACCGGCTGACCAAGGGCGCGCTGGTCCGGATGATCGAGGGCGAGGCCTGGGCCAAGCTGAAGCCCGGCGAGGCGGTGACCCTGGCCTGGCCCGCCGGCATGGCGGCCGAGGCGGTCGAGGTGGTGAAGCTGCCCAATCCGGTGACGGTGGAAAGCGCCCGCAAGGCCGGCGCCACGCTGGGCGCGAAGCTGGGCAAGGCGGGGATGCTGGCGATGCTGGCCAATACCCGCCGCAGCGAAGAGATCGTGGCCGGCATCGCCCTGCGCGCCTATGGCTTCGACAACCACAAGAGCGCCGACCCCGAGGGGCGCGGCGCGGTCACGGTGATGGCCTCGAAACCCGCCGATCTGCAAGCCGCCTGCGCCGCACCGCTGGCCGTGGCCGAAGGCGTGCATTTCACCCGCGATCTGGTGAACGAGCCCGCCAATCACCTGACCACGACCAGCTTTGCCGAGCGTCTGAAGGCGATGGAGAGCCTGGGGCTGAAGGTCGAGGTGCTGGAAGAGAAAGAGCTTGAGAAACTCGGCATGGGCAGCCTTCTGTCGGTCGGGCAGGGCAGCGACAGCCCCTCGAAAGTCGTTGTCATGCAATGGCTTGGCGGCAAGAAGGGTGACGCGCCTCTGGCCCTGATCGGCAAGGGCGTGGTGTTCGATACGGGCGGTATCTCGCTGAAACCCGCCGCCGGCATGGAAGAGATGACCATGGATATGGGCGGCGCCGGCGTGGTCGCGGGCGTGATGCGGGCGTTGGCGCTGCGCGGGGCAAAGGCCAATGTCGTGGGCCTGGTCGGGCTGGTCGAGAACATGCCCTCGGGCCGCGCCACCCGGCCGGGCGACGTGGTGACATCCATGAAGGGCGACACGATCGAGGTGATCAACACCGATGCCGAGGGGCGTTTGGTGCTGGCCGATGTGCTGTGGTATGCGCAGGACCGGTTCAAGCCGGCGGCGATGGTCGATCTGGCCACCCTGACCGGCGCCATCATCATCGGGCTGGGGCATGAGAATGCCGGCGTCTTCTCGAACGACGATACCTTCTGCAAGAGCTTCCTCAAGGCGGCCGAGGCCGAGGGCGAGGGCGCCTGGCGGATGCCCTTGGGCCAGGCCTATGACGATCTGCTGAAATCGCGCATCGCCGACATGAAGAATGTCGGCGGCCGGCCCGGCGGCTCGATCACCGCGGCGCAGTTCCTGAAACGCTTCGTCAAGGACGATGTGCCCTGGATCCATCTCGACATCGCCGGGGTGGCGCTGATCAACGCGGCCACGAAATACGCGCCCAAGGGCGACGGGCTGGGCATTCTGGCGCTGAACCGGCTGGTCGCGGACAGCTACACGAGGCTGAGCGGCGCGATGGGCGAGGTCTTCTTCTCCTCACCGCCGCCTCTCGAAGGCGGTGCTGCCCGATCTTCTGATCCGTTCGGCGCTCGGGCGCGGCTGGGACGTGCTGGTGCCGCAGCGGCGATGCCGGAGCGGCTGGACTGGCTGGACCAGAAGCCATGGCTGGGCCCGAGGGACCAGTTCGTATGGCCGCGCCGGCGAACCGCCGTGACGTGCTTACAGCCCGTACGCAGGCCGCCGCCGACAACCCCAACGCCGCCGCGTGCCTTCGATGGTCACGAACAGCGCCAGAGATCGGCGTGGCGGAGGTCAGGCGCTGGACAGGTCTGCATCCTCTTCGACGGCAACGACCCGGCGGCGCTGTCCCGCCCGCAGCCAGTGGAAGGACCTGACCGATGCCGTGCGCGGCGCAATGCTGGTCGGAAGAACTCGGACAGCTGGGAGATGAAGGCGCAGGAAAGGGGCCGGCGTAGCGGCGCAGCTCAGAACGCTGGCCAGATGCTGGAAAGCCGGTCATGTGAGCGTCCAGCGGGCGACATCGCCGGCCCGCCGGGAAAGTGCGCCGTTTGCCTGTGGTGTCGACCTTCGACCGCACCACTGGATCGCCTTCGCCATCAGCATCCCGGCGTGGGTCGCAGTACGCCAGGCACCGCTGTGGCCGGGATAACCCGAGCCGACAGGATGTTGCGCCCGCGCCAGATAGGGCGGGCGCTTTCGGCGGTGATGTCCAGCGTCCCGCCCCAGGTGTAATCGAACGGATCTCGGCCAGATGCGGAAAGATCGGCCATCGGCTTGCGCGCATGCGGTCGATGTCGAAACGATAGCCATGGCTTTCGCCGCCGCCGAACAACAGCCGCCGGTCGGCGAGAGAGCCAGGTAATTCACCACGAATTTCAGATCCGCCACGGCGACGTCGCGGGTCAGCACCCGGGCGGCGTCTTCCGCCCAGCAGGCGTAGCGGCGATCGGAAGTGTGGTCGGCATCACCCGCCGCCACCTTGCACGGTTCAGGCCACCGAATATCCGTTGGCAGCCGGATGACATGGGTCGAGCTCAGCTTGCGCCGACTCAATTCGCGATCACATGCGGCGCGCCGTCTAACCCTCGGCGATGTCGGCGCAGGCTGGATCGTAAATCCGCGCCCCCGCCGCCTCATTGCGCAGGCCAGGCCAGGGCGAAGTTCGGCGGGTGCAGGTGGCCGGCCGACACATGTCGAGACTGCCGCCGTGCCAGGCGGGCGAGGGGCAGAGGCGCTGTCGCCTCGCGGTCGAGCTTTCCAGCCTTCGTCGTAACCGTAATGCCGCGCCCAGGTGGTCGGCATAGCCATGCTCGGCGCCCTCCGTGACCAACGGAAGCAGGCGCTGGACCACGCCGGGTTTCAGGTCGCAGTCGATGTTTCGCGCCAGCGCCTTGACCAGCGCGGCCTCTTCCGCCAGGTCCCGGCCGGCGGGCGTCGTCGCCGGCCATCCAGCGCCTCGATCTCGGTCTGCTCCACGGCGCTGGCCCCGATCCCAGCTGGCCGCCATTGCGCCCCGAGGCGCCCAGCCGGCCGCGTGCGCCTCAGAGGGCCACGTCGAAGCCGGCCTCGGCCAGATGCAGCGCCGCCGACAGGCCGGTGAAGCCGCCGCCGACGATGGCGACATCGGCGCGCTGGGCGCCCTTCAGCATCGCGCGGCGGGGCGCCTCGTGGGCGGTGGCGGCATACCAGCTGGGCGGGAACTCTCCGCGCCAGTCGTTGGAATAAAGCAGGTTCATACGTTCAGAAGCAGATGTTCGCGTTCCCAGGGGCTGATCACCTGCAGGAATTCCTCGTATTCGGTGCGCTTGACGATGGAACAGCCGGGCGAAGTCGGATGCAGCACCTCGTGCATCTCGGTCGCGGCCTCGAACGGGTCGAGCATCGCCCATCACCGTGGGATATCGCCGTCGCCCTCATAGGCGTCGCCCTTGAACTGCTTGTCGGGCCAGATCTCGTTCATCATGCCGAGATAGCCGCAGGCGGGGCTGGCGGCGATGCCGAGATAGGGTTGCAATCCATCCCGGCCGACCGGTTCTCGACCCGGCGCGAGCCAGACCGACAGCACGCGGATGCCGGTGGTGCGGTTGTCGCGGCCCCAGGCGGGTTGATCGGCGCGGCATGGCCGACCACGTAGCGGCGATAGGAATTGACATAGGGCGCCAGCACCGCGATCACCGAGGGCAGGTATTTCTGCATCCCGCCGATGAAGTGGAAGAAGGCGTCGGTTTCGCCGCCCTGCGGCCCCGAGAACAGGTTGAGCCAGTTTCGGCATCGATCGCGAATGGTGGATGCTCATCAGCGCTGCCGGGTTCGTCGGCGATCGGCTTGGCCATGAAGGTGGCGAAACAGTCGTGGCGCAGCGCCGCCTCGCGGATCAGGCGCTTGAAATAGAACACCTCGTCGGCCAGCTTGACCGGATCGCCATGGCGCAGGTTGATTTCCAGCTGGCCGGCGCCGCCCTCACGGGTGATGCCGTCGATCTCGAAGCCCTGGGCCTCGGCGAAATCGTAGATGTCGTCGATCACCGGACCGAACTCGTCCACCGCGGTCATCGAATAGGCCTGGCGGGCGGCGGCGGGGCAGCGGAGCGGCCCATCATCGGCTCGATCTGCTTGGCCGGGTCGACATTGCAGACAACCCGAATGGGAATTCCATCTCGGGCGCGACCACCGGCTGTAGCGCGATAAGGATCGGCCACGCCGCTTCAACGCACGTTGCGCGGGAGCGTAAGGATCGGGCGTTCGCGCATTCGAAGGCGTCGTGGATCACCTGCAGCGTCCAGTCGCCGGTCCAGGGCGCGGCGGTGGCGGTGGACATGTCGGGCTTGAGGATCATGTCGCGTTCGATGAAGCCTTCTTCGCCCGCGGCATCGCCCCAGTCGCCGGTGATGGTCTGGTAATAGATCGAATCCGGCAGGTGGAAATAGGCACGGCGGGCAGGCCTCGAGGCCGGCACCGCCTTGCCGCAGGCAATGCCGGGCAGGTCGGCGACGATGCACTCGACCTCGTCCAGGCGGCGGCCTTCCAGGAAATCCTGCGCCGGTTGCGGCAGGGTGGACAGCCAGGCATCCTTTTCGGCCTTGTCGGAGGGGGATTCGGACGGGGTGCTCATGATGCGAAGGGAACTTTCGCTGTGAAGAAATCGGCCATGCGTTCGGCAAAGGCGGCGGCGTCGTTGGGCGCGGCAAGCCCGGCACGGGCGGCGTCGAGCAGCGCGTCAGGCACCACGCCGCGACCGCGCTGGTCGATCGGGTCGGTGATGACGGGCGGTAAACTCGGGATGCGGCTGGATGGTCAGGACGGTATCGCCGATCGCAGCGCCGCGTTCTCGCAGAAATCGTTCCAGGCCGATCGCCTGCGCGCCGGGCGGCAGTTCGGTGACTGATCCTGATGCCAGGCGTTCAGGCGCATGTGCCGGCGTCGATCACGTAATCCTGCAGGCTGGCCCAGCCGCCGGCGAATTTCTCGACCTTGCCGCCCGGGCGCACGGGCGATGATCTGATGGCGAAACAGACCCCGATCAGCGGCCGGCCCGAGGCGGCTTGATGTCGTAGTCGCTGTTCCAGCGGCAGGATCGAGGGTGATCCTCATGGGCGCCATGGCGCGATCCGGTGATCAGCCAGCCGTCGCGAGCCTCGGCGCTTTCGGGAAAGATGCCGTCGACCACGCCAAGGCCTCGAACTCGAAGCCTTGCCGGCCAGAAGCTGGCTGAACATATAGTTGTAATCGCCGGTCTCGGGCAGGAGCACGTCGGGCGCGTGGCCGGTTTGCAGGATACCGATCTTCATGGTGGCTGGGCCTCGAGTGAGGGTCGATTTGATCAAATTTTCAGCAGGCGGGTCGGGTGGGTCAGGGCGGGACGGGTCGAACGAACAGACCAGATCTTCCACTGCTCGTCCGGCGGCACGTCCTGCATCCGGCGCAATTCGGCGCTTGGTATAACACATGTTTTCGATCAGGTCCTCGAGGGCAACAGCCGGGCGATGAAGGCGTCGCTCGAGGCGTCGATGGCGCTGGTCAGTCCGGCAAGCCAGTCGAGCTCGAGGTCATAGGCGTTGCTGACGGTCGGTTCGGGCGGCTCTTCGCAAATCCTCGATCCAGCTTGAGGGCGGCGCCCAGGATGACGGCCAGCACCAGATAGGGGTTGATGTCGCCACCGGCGACGCGATGCTCGATCCGGCGCGCGGCGGGGGCGCCGCCGGGCACGCGAATGGCGGCGGTGCGGTTGTCATAGGCCCAGGCGATGCCGGTGGGCGCGTGGGCGCCGGGCACCAGCCGGTCATAGGAATTGGCGTGCGGCGCGAAGATCAGGGTCGAGCCGTGCAGCGCCTTCAGACAGCCCTGAACCGCATGGCGCAACAGCGCCGAGCCCTTGGCCGTGCCATCGTCGAAGATGTTGTTGCCCTCGGCGTCCAGCACCGAGAAATGCACATGCATCCCCGAGCCGGCATCGTCGTAGAACGGCCTGGCCATGAAAGTCGCGGCCATGTCGTGCTGCCGTCAGCCTGGCCAGCGTCTTGAACAGCCAGGCATTATCGGCATCGCGTCGGTATGGCGAGATCGACATCGTGATGCCCGATCCCGGCCTCGGAGATGGTCGATTGCCGGGATGTCCATCACGCGCAGGCCTCGTAAAGCGCGGTGAACCAGTCGTCGAAGGCGTCGAGCTGGCGCAGCGACAGGATCGCCTCGCCACAGGCAGCCGGCCCGAAGCAGGTTCAGCGGCGCCGCCAGCGCGGCCCGGCATCGTCGACCAGATAGAATTCCATCTCGGTCGCAGCCTGCACCGTCCAGCCGCGCGCGGCGGCAGCGCTCGAGCACCCGGGCGAGCCTGCATGGCGCGGATCGCCGGCGAAGGGGCGGCCGTCCTCGTGGCTCAGCCACATCGGCACCAGCGCCGAGGCGTGCTTCAGCCAGGGCATCGGCACCGCGCCACGGTCGGTAGACGCCCAGCACGCCGTCCTTGTCGCCGCTTTCGAAGACCAGCGGGCTGCCTTCGACATCGGCGCCCCAGATGTCGACATTGAGGGCGGAATAGGGGATGCGCACCGCGCCGCTTTCAAGCTTGGCGGCCGTGGCCGCGGGCAGGCGTTTGCCGCGCATCTGACCGTTCAGGTCCACCGCCGCGGCGCGGAAGGTCACGGACGAGGAAGGTCATTTTCGGAAACGGGTGAATTTGATCAAATATCTCCGGGCCGGGCCGGATTGTCCAGCGCTTTCTCCGGGACGGGGCAGGGAAGGGCGCGCCGGGCTCAACGGTTGAGCGTCATCACCCCGTCCTTGATGCCGATGTCGTAATGCTGCAGGTAACTCATCCCAGAAGCGAGCCGTCCATCGCGCCCTCGCGTTGGTATAGGCGGGACGCTGCGGTCGAGGATCGGACCGATGGCAAAGCTTTCCAGCCATACCGGCGCGGTGCGGACCTTGCCGTTGGCGGTGTTGGCGCGGCCGATATAGGCGAGGTTCGCGGTGTCGATCCCGGCGGCGCGGGCGTCATTGCTGCTCAGCACGATCTCCGAGGCGCCGGTATCGACGGTGACCACCTTCGCGCGCCGTTCACCTGCGCGGTGACATAGTAATGCCACGTCCGGCGCCTGCGGCGCTCGGTAGCCGTCGGCGGCATAGGTGGCGCGCTGCGGCGCGAAGCGGTCGCGCGCCTCCTGCCAGAAGACCAGCGCCGCCAGGGCGATGGCGACGACCAATAACCGCTCGGCGCTCGCTGCGCGCCCGAAACAAGGATCAGCGCCCCCTCGCGCGAGGTGGTGAGAAGCGCGCCGACGGGAGCCGATGATGACCGAAGAGAAAGCTGTGATCGCTGCTGTCCATGAAGGGAAGATAGGCGGCTCAGGCCCCCGGTGCAATTCCCGGCGCAATTCCCGCCGCGAAACCGAAGGCCTTCAGCCCGTCGAGGATGAACTGCACCGACAGCGCCGCCAGCAGCATTCCCAGAAGGCGGGTGGCGATGTTGATGCCGGTCTTGCCCAGGGCGCGCTCCAGCAGGCCCGAGGCCAGGAAGAAGGCGAAGACCACCGCCAGCACGGCGGCGACGGTGCCGATGACCGCGACCAGGCCCAGCGTATCGCCGCGCTGCCCGGCCAGCAGGATCACCGTGGCGATGGCGCCCGGCCCGGCGATCAGCGGCAGGGCCAGCGGGAAGACCGACGGGTCATGGCTCTCGTCCTCGGGCGTGGCGTCGTCCGTCTGGCTGTCGTCGACCTGTCCCTGGCGCCTTGGCGCGCGGCGTTCGAACAGCATGTCGAGCGCGGTCAGGAACAGAAGCGCGCCGCCGGCGATGCGGAAGGCGGGCATGGTGATGCCGACGAAGCCCAGCACCGCCTCGCCGAAGATGGCGAAGGCGGTGAGAAGGGCAAAGGCGATCAGGCAGGCGCGCAGCCCGATGGCGCGGCGCTGGCCGGGCTCGGCCCCTTGCGTGAGGGTCACGAAGAGCGGTGTCAGCCCGACCGGGTCGATCACCACGAAAAGCGCGGTGAAGGCGGTGACGAGGAAGGCGGTGTCGATCATCTGAGCGCCCGCAGCCCGTCCAGCGCCAGGCGTCCGCCGATCAGGGCGAAGACCGCGCCGAACGCGCCCTCGATCCAGCGCGCGAAGCGGGCATAGGCGCCGCTGACCGGACCGCTGGAGAAGATCCAGCCATAGCCGCCATAGACCAGCAGGGCCGATCCGGCGACGGCGCCGCCGACCGGCAGAACCGCCAGCCCGGCGATGCCGATCCCGGCCAGATAGACCGAAATCGCGACCCACATCATCGCCGCCTTCGGATTGCTCAGCACCACCGCAAGGCCGGTCAGATAGGGGCGGCTTACGGCCCGCGCGGGCCGCTGCGCTCCAGTTCCACCAGGCCAGCGAGCGGCGCAGCGCGCGCAGGCCAAGCCAGACGAGATAGAGCCCGCCCGCCAGCTTCAGCGCGATCAGCGACACCGGCACCGCCGCGATCAACGCGCCGATGCCGAGGCTGAACAGCACCGCCCAGACGAAGACGCCGGTGGCAGCGTGCCGGCGGCGGTCAGCAGCCCGGCGCGCCGGCCCGCGCCCATCGCGGCCGAGGCGGTGGCCAGCAGATTGGGCCCTGGGGCGATCTGTGCCAGAATCACGCCGGCGAACAGGGGAAGCAGCTCATACATGACCCGAAGACAAGCACGGCCGGGGACGCGGATCAACCGATGAAGGCCTCAGGCCTCGGCCGCTTCCAGCTTCTCCAGCGCCGCCATCCACAGCGCCTCGGCGCGGGCCAGGCCCTCCATCACCTCGGCGTATTTCTTCTGCCAGACGGCGGCCTCGGCGGGGTTTTCGTAAAGTTCCGGCCGGGCCAGCTTGGTCGCCAGCCTGTCGCGCATGTCGTTCAGCTTGTCGACGCGTTCCTCGGATTTCCGCACCTCGGCGCGCAGCGCCGGACGGACCTCGCGCGAGGGCGTTTGGGCTTTCCCTGGGCTTTTCGGGCCGCGCCGGCGTCGGCGCTGGCAGCATCGCGCGATAGCTTTCCAGATCGCCCTCGTAGGGCCCACCGCCGCCCTTCACCAGCCACAGCCGGTCGGCCACCAGGCTGAGCAGGTGCATGTCGTGCGAAACCAGCACCACCGCGCCGGAATAGTCGGTCAGCGCCTCGACCAGCGCCTCGCGGCTTTCGATATCGAGGTGGTTGGTCGGTTCGTCGAGGATCAGAAGATGCGGCGCGTCGATCGTGGCCAGCATCAGGCTCAGCCGCGCCTTCTGCCCGCCCGACAGCTGCCCCACCAGCGTATCGGCCTGTTCCGCCCCGATGCCGAAACCGCCCAGCCGGGCGCGCAGCCGGGCCGGCGTCTCGCCCGGGCGCAGCCGGCGGATATGGTCGAGCGGCGTCTCGTCGGTGTGAAGCTCGTCCACCTGATGCTGGGCGAAGAAGCCGACACGCAGCTTCGCCGCCGTCACCATCTTGCCGCCAAGCAGCTGAAGTCTGCCCGATAACAGCTTGGAAAGGGTCGATTTTCCCTCGCCATTGCGGCCCAGCAGGGCGATCCGGTCATCCTGATCGATGCGCAGGTCCAGCCGCTGCAGCACCGGCTTGCCGTCATAGCCCACGTCGCCGCCCTCGATCCGGATGATCGGCGGCGACAGCTCTTCCGGGTTGGGGAAGGAAAAGGCGCGCAGGGCGGCCTCTTGCGGGGCGGTGATCGGCTTCATCCGCGCCAGCGCCTTCAGCCGCGACTGTGCCTGCTTGGCCTTGTCCGCCTTGTAACGGAAGCGGTCGACATAGGATTGCAGATGCGCCCGCCGCGCCTCCTGCTTCTTGGCCTCGGACTCGGCCGCCAGAAGCCGCGCGGCACGGGTGTCGGCGAAGGTGTCGTAATTGCCCTGATAGAAGCTCAGCTTGCGGTCTTCCAGATGCAGGATCGAGCCCACGGCGCGGTTCAGAAGCCCGCGGTCATGGCTGACGATGATCACCGTATGGGGGTATTTCGCCAGATAGGTTTCCAGCCATAGCGCGCCCTCGAGGTCGAGATAGTTGGTCGGTTCGTCGAGCAGCAGGAGGTCGGGCTGGGCGAAGAGGACGGCGGCCAGGGCCACCCGCATCCGCCAGCCGCCGGAAAAGGCGCTGCAGGGCATCAGCATTTCCTCGGCGGTAAAGCCCAGACCGCGCAGGATGGACGAGGCCCGCGCCTCGGCCCCCCAGGCATCGATATCGGCAAGCCGGGTCTGGATCTCGGCGATGCGGTGGGCGTCGTCGCTCTCTTCGGCCATCAGGGCGGCGCGTTCGGTATCGGCGGCCAGAACGGTATCGAGCAGGCTGACCTCGTTGCCGGGCACCTCCTGCGCCACGCCGCCGATGCGGGCACGCGGCGGCAGGGTGATCCCGCCCGTTTCCAGCGCCAGCTCGCCCCGGATCAGGCGAAAGAGCGTGGTCTTGCCGGTGCCGTTGCGCCCGACGAGGCCCACCTTGTGGCCATCGGGGATGGTGGCCGAGGCGTGCTCGATCAGCGGCCGTCCGGCCACGGAATAGGATATGTCGTCAAGCCTCAGCATGGGGGCCAAGTGCCAGAGGGGCAGGGGGCTGTCAATCGGGGGGCACGGCCTTTGGCCAGGCGGTTCGTTCAAAAGATGCAGGCGGCGGCGCATTCGCCTTGCAGCCGCGCAGGGCGGGCGCTACCGCTTGCTCATTCACATGTGAACGGACGCGCCATGGCCCCCACCCGTACCCCGCCCCGGATGCTGACGCTGATCCTGCTGACC
The DNA here is from genome assembly GCA_041397165.1 of Paracoccaceae bacterium. Taxonomy (GTDB): domain Bacteria; phylum Pseudomonadota; class Alphaproteobacteria; order Rhodobacterales; family Rhodobacteraceae; genus JAWKXE01. The sequence goes on from JAWKXE010000028.1 coordinate 28,031, forward strand.
TCGGTCAGCGTGCTGTCGCTGAACATGTTCCTGCCGTCGATGGGCCAGATGGCGGTGGATTTCCAGGCCGACTATGCGCTGGTCTCGCTGGCGCTGGGCGGCTATCTCGCGGTTTCGGCGGCGCTGCAGCTGGTCCTCGGGCCGGTCAGCGACAAGGTCGGGCGCAGGCCCGTCATGCTGGCGGGGGTGGCCATCTTCACCCTGGCCTCGATCGGCTGCGCCCTGGCGCAGGACATCCATGTCTTCCTGGCCTTCCGCATGGTGCAATGCGTCGTCGGCGTCGGCATGGTGCTCAGCCGGGCGGTGGTGCGCGACATGGCCCCGCCGGAAGAGGCGGCGCGGCTGCTGGGCGTGATGGGCGCGGTCATGGCGCTGGCGCCGCTTCTGGGCCCGGTGCTGGGTGGGCTGCTGGACGAGGCCTTCGGCTGGCGGGCGACTTTCTGGAGCTTCGTGATCATGGGGGCGGTGCTCTTGTGGCTGACCTGGGTGGACATGGGCGAGACCAACCTGACCCCGTCCTCCAGCTATACCGCCCAGTTCCGCTCCTATCCCGATCTCTTCCGCGAGCGGCTGTTCTGGGCCTATTGCGTGCTTCTGGTGTTCTCGGTCGGCGGCTTCTACGTGTTTCTGGGCGGCGCGCCGCAGGTGGGGGCGGTGCAGTTCGGCCTCACCCCGGCCTGGCTGGGCCTGGGCATGGGCTCGATCTCGGGCGGGTTCATGCTGGGCAACATCGTCTCGACCCGGATGGCGCGGGCCTGGGGGATCACGCGGCTGATGATCCTGGGCCGCTGGGTCGCCACGCTGGGCCCGCTCACGGCGCTGGGGCTGATTCTGGCCGGGGCCTATCACCCGGCGGTGATGTTCGCCGGCGCGATCGGGATCGGGCTGGGCAACGGGCTGACGCTGCCCGGGGCCAATGCCGGGGTGATGTCGGTGGCGCCCAGGCTGGCCGGTTCGGCCTCGGGCCTCTCCGGCGCGCTGACGCTGGCCGGCGGGGCGGCGTTTTCCACCGTCGTGGGGGCGCTGGTGACCAACGCCTTCGGCGTCTATGTCCTGCTTTCCGCGATGGTTCTGTCCAGCCTCATCGGCCTGGCCGCCGCCTATGTCGTGGCCCGGCTCGAGGCCGGGCGCGGCGGGCTCTGAAGGTGCTTTCCAAAGCCCCACGGCCATGTTAGCAGGGCGCCAAATTTCAAGCCTTCAAGGACAGGAGCCTCCATCATGGCACTCGAACGCACCTTCTCGATCATCAAGCCCGACGCCACCAAGCGCAACCTCACCGGCAAGATCGCCGCGATGCTGGAAGAGGGCGGCCTGCGCATCGTCGCCTCGAAGCGCATCCAGATGACGCTGGCCCAGGCGCAGCAGTTCTACGGCGTCCACAAGGACCGCCCCTTCTTCGGCGAACTGTGCGACTTCATGATTTCCGAACCGATCGTCGTGCAGGTGCTGGAAGGCGAAAACGCCATCGCCCGCAACCGCGAGATCATGGGCGCCACCAACCCGGCCGACGCCGCCGAGGGCACCATCCGCAAGACCTTCGCCCTGTCGATCGGCGAAAACTCGGTCCACGGCTCGGACGGCCCGGACACCGCCAAGGAAGAGATCGCCTTCTTCTTCTCGGGTCTCGAACTGGTCGGCTGACGCTCGTCCATCCTTGCGGACGGCCTCGCGAGGCGGTCCGTCAGGACCGACGAGCCACCCGCTCGATCACGCCAATCGCATCGAGGGCCGCTTCCAGTTCGGAGCGGCCCTTGTCATGCTTGCTGGCCTTCAGCGCATCGAATGTCTTGCGCAGGGCGGCCTTTTCGGCGCCCTTGCAATCGTTCCACGGACGGCCCTGAAGGCCCATCACCAGCACATAGTAGCCGATGAAATGCGGCCGGTGGCCGGTTTCCAGCAGCCTTGCATAAGCCGCATCGGCCCCCAGCGCGCGCAACTCCTCGGCCGAGCGGATGCCGGCGCGGGCGAAGGCGGCCTCCATCGCGGGGCCGAGATTGCGGATGGATGAAATCGGCTCGGGCATGATGCGGCGAGCCTAGATCGCTTCGCGCCTCAGAGCGAGGCGTAATCGGTGATCACCGGCCGGGGCGTCTGCCGGACCGAGGCCTGCGGTTTCGGCGCGGGCGCCGGCTTGGGCGGTTGCGGGGCGGGTTGCGTCGGCTGCGAACGTGCCATCGGAATGTTCCTTACCATCAACAGGCGGGCTCTTCGGCCCTTGCCGAAGGACTAGCGCGTATTTTCCAGCATGGCGGGGAAATCTGCCGTGGCCGGGGCGGATCGGGGGAATTTTCCGGGCGCTGTTGCGGCAAGGCCGCGGAGGGGCCACCGCATCGGTGAATTTTTCCGCGCCGCCGCGCATCGGGCGCTTGACGCCCCCGGCGCGCCGCCCTAAAGAGAGCGCCACGCTTGGACGGCAACGCCCGGGCGGGCAGCGAGCGGTTGTAGCTCAGTTGGTTAGAGTACCGGCCTGTCACGCCGGGGGTCGCGGGTTCGAGCCCCGTCAACCGCGCCACCGCTGCCCTTGAAAAGGCGCCTCTCCGGGGGCGCTTTTTTCGTTTCCGCCGATTGGCATTTCCGCCATTGACGCCGCGCGCCCCAGCCACTATCTGACCCCTCACGCGCGGTTGTAGCTCAGTTGGTTAGAGTACCGGCCTGTCACGCCGGGGGTCGCGGGTTCGAGCCCCGTCAACCGCGCCACTCTCCCCCCGCATCACGGAACGGCAAAGGCAGAGCGATGAAATTTCTCGACGGCATTCCCTGGCACATGGCGATCATGTTCGCGCTTCTGCTGGGCCTCGCCCCCTTCGTGCCCGAGCCGCATATCTGGGAAAAGCTGAAGATGCTGGCGGGCGGCACCCTGACGAAGCCGATCGACATCTTCGATCTGCTGATGCACGGCGCGCCCTGGCTGTTGCTGATCCTGAAGGCGGTGCGCGAGGTTACCAAGGGCCGCGGTCAGACCGGCGCCTGAGAGGGCGCATAGTCGAAGCCCAGCGCGGCCTCCAGATCCAGATCCAGTTCGGACAGCATGAAGGCGCGGTCCTCGGGCGCCATGCGCTTCGGCGTTTCCACCTCGGTGGCGCGGCTGAAGCGGTTGCCCAGGCGCTGCGCCACCGGCTTGATGCGAAGGCCGCGCAGCGGCAGGCCCATCTCCTCGATCATCCAGGCGATGAAGCCGGCCTGATCGCGCTGCACCAACTCGGCCTTCACCACCAGCACGTTGCAGCCCCGGTTCAGCATCCCCAAGAGCGCCGCCTGCTTCAGGTTGCGCAGCTGGAAGAGGTTGGCAAAGGGCAGGCCGGTCACGGGATGCCGGTCGTATTGCAGCTCGGCGCCCTCGACATGCGGCACCAGTTCGGGGTGCAGCTCCTCGAAATCGCTGGCCCGGTCGACGATGCTTTCCCAGGGCGCACGGATGAACTCGGCAAACTCCAGCGCCTGCAGCCTCGGGTGCGAATGCCAGGGCCGCTTGTGCATGGAAAGCGCCCAGCTTTCGGCGTTGCGCACGGCGCAGACGATCAGCATGTCGCGCGGAATGGCCACCATATGCGGCACCGCATGTTTCCAGCCCAGCCCCTCGGTGCGATACAGCTCGACATTCTTGTCCATCGCCTTGCGCACCATGTTGGTGCCGCAGGCGCGTTCGCCCAGCACCTGGAACTGGGCGATCGGCACATCGTTCGCCCGGTGCAGGTAAAGCCCGGTGGCCGCGAAACGGGCGGTGAAATCTTGCGGTAACATGGCTGCTCTTGCCCTTTTCGCCGCAGTCTGCCCGGAAATTCCGGCCCGCGAAAGCCGGATTTTCGTTTCAACGCTGCCGGCAAAGGCCTATTGTGGCGCCCAGGCCCCGGGCGAACAGGGGCGCAACGCGTGGTTGGGTGAGCAGATGCAATCGAAAGTGGCCGCGGTGACCATGGTACGCGAGGATCTCTTCTTCCTGCGCGCCTGGCTCAGACATTACGGCGAGGTCCTGGGCCGCGAGAACTGCTATATCGTCAACCACGGCCGTGGCACCGATGTCGCCGACCTGGCCACCGGCTGCAACATCATCGGCATCCCCGGCGACGCGCACAAGAATTTCGACATGAAGCGCTGGCGGCTGCTGAACAACATCGTCATGGGGCTGCGCTCCTATTACGACCATGTCATCGTCGGCGATGTCGACGAGCTGGTGGCGGTCGATCCCGAACGCGGCCAGACCCTGCTGGAATACCTTTGGGACGCACCCATCCGCCGGGTGCTGACGCCGCTGGGGCTGGAGGTCATCCACCGCATCGACCTCGAGCCCGAGGCGATCGCCGACCGCATCCTCGGCCCGCGCCGTCACGTCCGGCTGGCGCCGCATTATTCCAAACCCTGCGTCGTCTCGGTCGGCACCAAGATCGCGCGGGGCGGACATTACACCCAATATGAAAAGCTTGTCGCGCCCGACGATCTTTACCTGTTCCACCTGAAATTCTGCGACTTCCCGGAATATGTCAGCGCCATGAACCGGCGCAACGCGGTGACGCAGGAGATTGGCGGCGGCGTCAAGGACGTGGCCATCGGCCGCCACTGGTTCGCCGAGGCGCGGGGCGAGGACCGTGCCGAATTCGAGGCCTTCGCCGGGATGGAACTGCGCCCCGGCTTCGACATGAGCCCCTTCCGTGACGAGATGCGCGCCAGCTTCCGCCCGCGTGGCAAGACCGGCTTCTTCGAATTCGACCGACCGGACTACGAGTTGCAATTCGAACTGCCCGAGCGGTTCTTCGGCCTGTTCTGACGGCGCGCGGGGAAGGCCGTTCGAACGGCCTTCCTGAACGCGTTTCGAAACGCGTTTGAAAAGCGCCTTGCAAGGCGCTTGAAACAAGCCGCTTCGAAGCGGCTTGCCGCGCCTCACTCCTCCTCGGGCACGCCCGCGAACTGGTCATAGGCCTCGAGCGCGCGGGCGCCGTACATATAGGCCGGCCCGCCGCCCATCAGCATCGACACCGTCACGGTTTCGGCCACCTCCTGCTTGGTCGCGCCGGCCTTGATCGCGGCGGCGGTGTGAAAGCCGATGCAGTCGGAACATTGCCGCGCGATGCCGATGGCCAGCGCGATCAGCTCCTTGTGCTTGAAGCTCAGTGCGCCCTCCGTCATCGCCGCCTTCTGCAGCTTGGCGAAGCCGGCCGCGCCATGCGGCTGTTCGGCCAGGTAGTTGTCGAGATTGTCACGCGTGACGGTCAGTTCCGATTTGAAATCCATGGGTGGTCTCCTTGCTGGTCCTTGCGACGATCCTCCCGGGAAAATGTAACGGGATTATGCGGATTTCCGCCAGTGCCGGGCCGGGAACCGGAGGGCGGGACGAAACCGGTTGCCTCATTCTCCGGCAGTGGTCTAGTACATTAGGTGTATCGTTAATTCATCTTTGTGGAGACCGAGAAATGAGAAAACGGATGACGGCCCTGGCCTGCGTGGCGGCGGCAACCCTGGCGGGAATGGCGCTGGCGGCCGACAAGCCGGCCCTGGTCGAGGAAGGCAAGGGCGTGATCATGCAGTTCGGCGGCGCGCTGAAGGGCGAGTTGAAGGCGGCGATCGACGCCGGCGGGCCGGTGAACGGCATCGCCGTGTGCAACGAAAAGGCCCCGGCCATCGCCGAACAGGTCTCGGGCGCGGCGGGCTGGAGCGTGGCGCGGTCGTCGCACCGGCTGCGCAACCCGGCCAATGCGCCCGACGCCTTCACCGCCGCCACGATCGAGGATTTCCTCAAGCGCGAGGCTGCCGGCGAAAAGCCCGAAGACCTGGCCCGCGCCGAGATCGTGACCGAGGACGGCCATCAGGTGTTTCGCCTGGTCAAGGCGATCCCGACCGGCGCGGTCTGTCTCAATTGCCACGGTGGCGATCAGGTGAAGCCGCCGGTGGTCGAGAAGCTGGCCGAGCTCTACCCGGCCGATCAGGCGCGCGGCTTCGCCGAAGGCCAGATGCGCGGCGTCTTCACCCTGAAGAAGGTGCTGGACTGAGCCTTATCGTCACGGTCTGACCCTGGTTTGCCACCTGGCCAGCAGGTCGGGGCGATGCGCGAGCAGGGGCGGCCCACGAACCTCGGGCGCCTCGGCCAGCAGCGGGCCGGGGCGCTCGGCTTGTTTTGCGGCGCGGTGACGGCGAAGGCCGCGCTCAGCGTGGCAGCGGCGAGGGTGAGCGAAAGGGCAATGCGGCAGTTCATCAGGCGGGCCTCTCAAGGCTGTTGCGTCTCTTGCCCTCAGATGGGACCCGGCGCCGCCGATAAACAATAACAGCCCGCGCCAGGCGGCGCGACATCCGACTCAACAAGGTCGCTCAACCTGTTGTCAGGGAAAGCGATTTTCTGGAAAACCTCAGGCCAGCATCGACAGCGGATTCTCGATCTGCTCGACGATCACCTTCATGCCAGTTCCGCCCCGGGGCACCGTCGATGACCCGGTGATCGACGCTCAAGGTGACGCTCATCACCGTTGCCGCCACGATGCTGCCGTCGGCACCCACCACCGGTTTCTTCACGCCGGCGCCGACCGCCAGGATGGCGCCATGCAGCAGGTTGATCACCGCGTCCGAAATTGTCGATCCCGAACATGCCCAGGTTGAAATCGCAAAGCTGCCGCCCTGGTATTCATGCGGCGCCAGCTTGCGGTCGCGGGCGCGGGTGGCGGTCCTTCATCTCGGCCGACGGCGCCGAGAGCGACTTCTTGTCGGCATCCTGGATCACCGGCGTGAAAAAGCCCGCCGTCGATGGCCACGGCCACGGCCACATCCGACGGTTTCGGCGAGGATCCGGTCACCGGCCCAGACGGCATTGGCATTGGGAACCGCCTGAAGCCGCATTGGCGCAGGTGGCGATGGGTGATCGTTGACGCTGAGCTTCACCCCGCGCGATTCGAGCCCGGCATTCATCGCCCTGAGCTGCAAGCCTTGTCCGAGCTTGATGTCGCGGCGGAGATAGAAATGCGGGATGGTCTGTGGCCTCGGTCAGCCGCGCGGCGACGGTCGCATCCCATCGAGCTTGACCTCCTCGGTCTCGCGGCCTCATGCATCCGCGCCACCATTTCGGCGCCGGGGCCTGGCATTGCCGCCGGGCCGACACCGCGGCGGCGGCCGGGGCGGCTTGGCTTGCGCCGGCGCGGGCGCCGAGCGCGCGCCAGCTTGCCGCCTCGACATCGGCCTTCACGATCCGGCCCTTCGGGCCCGATCCGGCGATCTGCGTCAGGTCAGGCCTTGTCGGCGGCGATGCGCCGCGCGAGCGGGCGGCGCTGGCGAAGACGCGGGCGCCGCCGCGCCTTGCGGCGCGGCAGGCGTGCAGGGCCGCCGCTGGCGCGGCGGGATGGGGCCGCCTTTGGCGCGGCAGCAGGGGGCCGCGGCTGACGCCGCCCGAGGGCAGGGGCTGCGCCGACGCTCGCCGCGTCCTCGCCCTCCTCCAGCAACAGCGCGATGACGGTCGATCACCTTCACGCCCTCGCTGCCCTCGGCCACCAGCGGTTGCCGATGACGCCCTCGTCGACCGCCTGCTCGAACTCCATCGTCGCCTTGTCGGTCTCGATCTCGGCCAGCACAGGTCGCCGCTTTGCACCGTGTCGCCCTCCTTGACCAGCCATTTGGCCAGCGTGCCCTTCCTCCATGGTCGGGCTGAGGGCGGGCCATTAGAGATCTCGGTGGGCATGATTAGTCTCCTTTCGCCGCCTTTTTCTCAACTACATCAAGGGTGTAGTGGGATTCTCGCCGGACGACATTGCATAGGTCTTAGTTTCTCTACGAACATCTAAAAAAGAGTGCGAGTGGGTATTCCTTTGTCTTGAGAAGCTTGCGGTAACAACCTCTTCAAAGAGAGATGCCAGGCCGCCAAGACAGCGCATCAATGACTCTGCTTGTTTGTCAGATAATCTGCGCCATCGAAATATCAACCGAGGACCACGAGCTCCTTTTGTCATACTGTGTAACTCGGAAGAAACGTTTCATTTTCAGCGATAGGTCACCTGTTTCACCGCCTGATAACCTCGTCATGCCACCAGCGTGGTTTCTCGGGTTTTCGCCTTGCGCTCGGCCATCGGCACATCTTGCCGTGCAGTTGATCACGGCTACGTCACGGTATAAATCGAAAGGCGCGTTGCAGGTCGTGGCCGGCGTGGACCACAATCGCGCCACCGGCCAACCCTCTTCAGCGGTGACGCAGCGGTTGGTCTTCATGACGGAAGCAATCACCGTGTCATAGTCGATGGGGCGCAGGGTGCGGAGGTCGATCACCCTCGGCCTCGATCCGTCTTGTGCCAGCTTTTCAGCGGCTTCCAGGGCGTATTTCATGCCGATGCCGAAGCTGACGATGGTCACGTCACCGCCCTGGCGCCAGATCCGAGGGCCTTGCCGAAGGGCACGGTGAAATCGTCCATCACCGGGACCTCGCCGGTCCGGCCGTACTGAATTTCGTTCTCCGGAAGATCACCGGGTCGGATCATGGATCGCGGTCTTCATCAGGCCTTTGTAATCCGAGGCGGCATAGGGCATGACCACGCGCAGACCGGGGATCATCGCATACCAGGCGGCATAGTCCTGGCTGTGCTGCGCGCGGCCACCCGGGCGGCGGCGCCATTGGGGCCGCGGAAGACGATGGGCACTTCCATCTGGCCGCCGGACATATAGCGCGTCTTGGCGGCCGAGTTGATGATGTGGTCGATCGCCTGCATGGCGAAGTTGAAGGTCATGAACTCGACGATCGGCCGCAGACCGGCCATCGCGGCGCCGACGCCGATGCCGGCGAAACCGTGCTCGGTGATCGGCGTGTCGATGACGCCCGAGCCGAACTCGTCCAGCATCCCCTGGCTGACCTTGTGGCCGCCGTTATACTCGGCCACCTCCTGCCCCATCAAGAAAGACGTTTTCGTCGCGGCGCATTTCCTCGCTCATCGCGTCGCGCAGCGCGCCCGGCACCGTCTGGCTACTTCATCAGCGTGCCTTCGGGCCAGTCGGGGCTGAGGTCGGGGGCAGGGGCCTTGTCGCCCCTGACGTGAGCGCCTCGGCCGGCACGTGGCAGGCGCGGCGAGGCCGAGGCCAGGCGCGGCAGGGCCGGACGAGGTAACAACAACGGCGGTGTCCGGCACCTCTTCACCCTCGTCCACCAGCACGGCGATGGCGGTGTTGACGCGCACCCCTCGGTGCCCTCGGCGATCAGGATCTTGCCGATGACGCCCTCGTCGACCGCCTCGAGACTCCATCGTCGCCTTGTCGGTCTCGATCGGCCAGGATGTCGCCGGATTTCACCGTATCGCCTTCCTTGACCAGCCATTTCGCCAGCGTGCCCTCTTCCATCGTGGGCGACAGGGCGGGCATCAGAATTTCGGTTGCCATTGTCTTTTTCCTTCGATGTCAGAGCGTTATGCGTCGGCGTAAATGTCGGTCCAGAGCTCGTCCAGCGCCGGTTCCGGGCTCTGGCGGGCAAACTCGGCGGCGTCGTTGACGATCTCCTTGATCTCCTTGTCGATCGCTTTCAGGTCGTCCTCGCTGGCATGGCCGCCCTGGATCAGCAACTCGCGCACATGTTCGATGGCATCCGACTTCTCGCGCACCTTCTGAACCTCTTCGCGGGTGCGGTACTTGGCCGGGTCGGACATCGAGTGGCCGCGATAGCGATAGGTCATCATCTCGAGGATATAGGGCCCCTTGCCGGCGCGGCAGTGCGCCACCGCCTTCTCTCCGGCGGCCTTCACCGCCAGCACGTCCATGCCATCCACCGTCTCGCCCGGGATGCCGAAGGCCTCGCCCCGCGTGTGGATGTCCGGCGACGAGGTCGACCGGGTTTGCGCCGTGCCCATGGCGTATTTGTTGTTCTCGATCACGAAGATCACCGGCAGGTGCCACAGCGCCGCCATGTTGAAGGTCTCATAGACCTGGCCCTGGTTCGCCGCGCCATCGCCGAAATAGGTGAAGGTCACGCGGCCGTTGCCACTATACTTGTCGGCAAAGGCCAGCCCGGCGCCCAGCGGCACCTGCGCCGCGACGATGCCATGCCCGCCATAGAAATGCTTCTCCTTCGAGAACATGTGCATCGAGCCGCCCTTGCCCTTGGAAAGCCCGCCCTCGCGGCCCGTCAGCTCGGCCATGACGCCGCCGGCATCCATGCCGCAGGCCAGCATGTGACCGTGATCGCGGTACGAGGTGATGCGCTTGTCGCCCTCCTCGGCGCAGGCCTCGAGCCCCACGACGACCGCCTCCTGCCCGATATAGAGGTGGCAGAACCCGCCGATCAGGCCCATGCCATAGAGCTGGCCGGCCTTTTCCTCGAATCGCCGGATCAGCAGCATGTCGCGGTAATGGGTCTTCAGCTCGTCCCCGGAAATGTTTGATTTCGCAGCAGGTTTCTTCACGGCCATGGGCAGAGCCTCCCTCTGAGAGAAAGTAGTTTAGCGTTAAACTAATTCATACATCAATCGGCGCGCGCAGGCGAGGGAAAATTCGGGGGGCCTGCGCAAAATCCGTTGCACGGGCCGGCCGCCGGGCGCAGGCGACATGTCGTCGAAAGCCGGGGCAGGTCCGAAGCGGCAGGCCGCGATGTCAGCGGATGACGATCTCGTCGGCGCGGATCAGGCCCAGCACGTCGCGGGCCTGTTCGTCGAGCAGGTCGAGGTCGAGGTAATCGTCCGACAGCCGATGCGTCAGGTTCTCCATCCGCGCGACCTGGGCGTCGATCCCGGCAAGCTCGGCTTCCATATGGACGCGCTCGGCCTGGATCTCGGCGCGGCGGAACAGGCCGTAATCGCCCTGCACCGCGGCGAAGGTGAAATAGAGCCCCAGCGAGAACACCAGCGCCAGAAACGCCATGCCGCCCAATGCGGGCCTGTAACCGCGGAGAATCCGAACCTTCATGACCGTTTGTGCCAGCCTGCCAGAGCGGGGCGTTATCGCCCTCGTTTGCCTTTTTGCGCCTGCCTGTGACGCAAGGAAACTTATGGCACAGGCGATTCGGCTTGTGAATCCCCCTTTTGCCGGCCCCGGCAATTTGGTCTGATTGGTCGCAGGGAGATACGAAAATGACACAATCCACCGCCCGCAGCCACCTGCCGACCCACGAGGTCGAGAACCAGCCGCAGCCGCGTCTCGCCGCCGATCTCTGGGCCTCGGACCCGGTGCTGCGCCACCACATGGCCCTGTCACAGGCCGAGCCGGCGCCGCTGGCCGCCTTCGGCGCCGTGATGGGCGGCGAGGAGATGCGCGAGGCCGGCCGCATGGCCAACCGGGTGCCGCCCGAACTGGTGCCGTTCGACCGCTCGGGCCGCCGGCTGGACGAGGTCCGCTTTCACCCGGCCTATCATCAGCTGATGCAGGCCGGGCTGGGGGCGGGGTTTTCCGCCGTCGCCTGGGACGGCGCGCCGGGCGGCCATTCCGCCCATGCCGCGATGGGTTACATGATGGCCCAGGTCGAACCCGGCGTGACCTGCCCGATGGTGATGACCTATGCCGCCGTGCCGGCGCTCGCCCAGTCGCCCGATCTGGCCGCGCTCTGGCTGCCCAAGCTGACGGCGCGCGATTACGACACCGCCCGCGCCCCGGTGGGCGAAAAGCGCGCCGTGACGCTGGGCATGGCAATGACCGAGAAGCAGGGCGGCTCGGACGTGCGCGCCAACACCACCCGGGCCACCCCCGACGGCGACGCCTATCGCCTGCGCGGCCACAAATGGTTCTGCTCGGCGCCGATGTCGGACGGCTTTCTGACCCTGGCCCAGGCACCCGGCGGCCTCACCTGTTTCCTGGTGCCGCGCTGGCTCGAGGGCGAGCGCAATTCGCTGCATGTCATGCGGCTCAAGGAAAAGCTGGGCAACAAGGCCAATGCCAGCTCCGAGATCGAATATCACGACACCCTGGCCTTCCGGCTGGGCGACGAGGGGCGCGGCGTCAAGACCATCATCGAGATGGTGCATCACACCCGGCTTGGCACCTCGATCGCGCCCGCCGGCCTGGATGCGCGGCGCGCTTTCCGAGGCGCTCTACTGGACCCGCAACCGCAGCGCTTTCCAGCGCCGGCTGATCGACCAGCCGATGATGCGCGCCGTGCTGGCCGACCTGACGCTCGACCTCGAAGGCACCGCCGCGCTGGCTTCCGCGTCGCCCGCGCCTTCGATGGCGACAGCGACGAAGACCGCGCCTTCGCCCGCATCGCGGTGGCGCTGGCCGGGTTCCTCGGCAACAAGTCGGCCCGATCTACGAGGTGATGGAATGCCCGGGCGGCGTCGGTTACACCGACACGCCGTTGCCGGGATGCTCTATCGCGAGGCACCGCTGAACTCGATCTGGGAGGGCTCGGGCAACGTGATCTGCCTCGACGTGCTTGCGCGCGCCTTCCCGCGATCCCGCCGCCCGCGCCGCTCTGGAGGCCGAACTGACCGCCGCCAGGCGCCAGCGCCGCGCCTATGACGCGGCGCTTGCCACGCATCTGGGCCGCTGGCCCGCGCTGCCCGACGAGGGAGAGGCGCGCTGGTTCACCGAAAGCCTGCCACGCTGCTCACCGCCGCGACGCCCGCAAACCGCTCCCGGCGGTGGCCGAGGCCTATGCCGCCACGCGCCTTGAAACCGGGGGCAGGGGGCCGTCTATGGCGCGGTTTCGGGCATCGACGCAGGCGCGATCCTGGAGCGGTTGGGATGACATTCGAGATCCTTCGGCGATTACCCGCCCGCACCCGCGACAGTTTCTGCCTGCCAGCCGGCAATGCGCTCGATGGGGATCAGCCTGGTCGATGTGGCGCCGGGCCGGGTCTGGCTGACCATGCCCTTCAACCCCGATTTCACCCAGCAGCACGGCTTTCTCCATGCCGGGGTGGTGACCTCGGCGCTCGACACCGCCGCCGGCTTCGCCGCCTATACCCTGATGCCCGAGGATGCCGGCGTGCTGACGGTCGAGTTGAAGACCTCGCTGATGTCGCCCGCCAAGGGCCAGCGCTTCAATGTCGAGGCGCGGGTGCTGAAACCCGGCCGCACGCTGCTTTTCACCGAAGCCGTGGCCCATGCCATCGACGGCGACAGCGAACGCGAGATCGCGCGCCTGACCGCGACGATGATGTCGGTGCGGGGCAGGGCGGATGTGAAGGGCTGAGCCCTATTTCGACCAGTAAAGCCGCGTCACCGCCAGGGCCATCCCGCGCGGCGTCAGCCGCATCAGGAAAGCGACGAGCTTGTAGAGCACGCCGGGGACGACCATCCGCTTGCCCCGCATCATGCCCCGCCAGCCGGCCCGCGCCACCGCGTCGGGCTGGGCCAGCGGCAACAGCCGCAGCGCCAGCGCACCGCGCAGCTCGGCCTGGTCGAAGAACCCGGTCGCCACCGGCCCGGGGCAAAGCGCCGTCACCGTCACGCCGCTGCCCTTCAGATCGGCGCCGGCCGCCTCGCTCAGGTACAGCAGGAAGACCTTGGTGGCGTGATAGCCCGCCATCCCCGGCCCCGGCATGAAGGCCGCCGACGAGGCCACGTTCAGGATCCGCCCACGGCCCTTCGCCGCCATCTCGACCGCGGCCAGCCGCATCAGCTCGCCCGCCGCCACGGCATTGACCGCGATCACCCGTTGCTGCGCCTCGGCCAGGGCCGGGTCCTGGATCGGCCCATGCGCGCCTAGCCCGGCATTGTTGACCAGCACCGCGATGTCGCGCCCGGCGCCGGCCTCGGCCCAGAGCCGCGCCGCTTCGCCCTCCCGCGCCAGGTCGGCGGCGATGCAGACCACCTGCCGCCCGCTCCCGCGCAGCTCTTCGGCCAGCGCCTCCAGCCGCCCGACCCCGCGCGCGCTCAGCACCAGGTCGAACCCTTCGGCCGCCGCCAGCCGCGCCAGTTCCCGGCCGATCCCGCCCGTTGCCCCGGTCACAAGACACCATTCACCCATTGCAGGCTCCCTTTCATCTTTCCCGAAAATACTCCCGCCGGAGGCCTCCGCAATCGCCGATTTCCCGCCGCTCGCGTTCTTCCGTGCGGCCAAAGCTTGTCCCCGCGCGCCGGGCGGCATAAGTCTTGCCCCAAGATTAGGACAGGAGGGCCCCATGGCCGAGATCAAAGACCCCGAAAACACCATCCTGATGGAGCTGAAATCCGGCACCGTCACCATTCAGCTGCTGCCCGACGTGGCACCCAAGCATGTCGAGCGGATGAAAGAGCTGGCCCGCGCCGGCGCCTATGACAACGTCGCCTTCCACCGGGTGATCGACGGCTTCATGGCCCAGACCGGCGACGTGCAGCACGCCAATATGGAAAGCGGCTGGAACCCGCGCATGGCCGGCACCGGCGGCAGCGACCTGCCCGATCTTCCGGCCGAATTCAGCCGCATCCCCCATGCCCGCGGCAGCCTCGGCGCGGCCCGGTCGCAGAACCCCAACTCGGCCAATTCGCAGTTCTTCATCAACTTCAAGGACAACGATTTCCTCAACGGCCAATATACCGTCTATGGCCAGGTGGTCGACGGCATGGAGCATGTCGACCAGATCCTGCGCGGCGAGCCGCCGGCGAATCCCGACCGGATGATCAGCGTGAAGGTGGCCTCGGATGTTGCGTAACCTTGTCCTCGTCGCGGCGCTTCTGGCCGCCTCTCCCGCCCTTGCCACCGGCCTCGATATCGAGATCGCGGGCGAGGCGGCTGGCACCGTCCATGTCGAGCTGGCAGACGACATCGCCCCCGGCCATGTCGCCCGCATCGTCGAGCTGGCCCGCGCCGGCGCCTATGACGGCGTCGCCTTCCACCGGGTGATCGACGGCTTCATGGCCCAGACCGGCGACGTGCAGTTCGGCGACACCACCGATGCCGGTTTCGACATGCGCCGCGCCGGCACCGGCGGCTCGGACGGGCCCGACCTGAAGGCCGAGTTCTCGGACGTGCCTTACGAGCGCGGCACCGTCGGCATGGCCCGCGCCGGCGATCCCGACAGCGCCAATTCGCAATTCTTCATCATGTTCGCCCCGACCCCGCAGCTGAACGGCCAATATACCGTGGTCGGCCATGTCACCGAGGGCATGGAGGTGGTCGATGCCATCAAGCGTGGCAAGGGCCGCAACGGCGCCGTCATCGGCGCGCCGGACGTGATGAAGAAAGTCACCGTCACCGAGTGACGCAAGCCATTGGCGGGTGGGTCTCGGGCCCGCCCCCGGTTCCCGAGGGCGCATGACACGGCCCGATCAGATCGCGGTCCTGCGGGTCTTCCCGAACGGCCCGGGCGGTGGCAACCCCACCGCCATCGGGCTGGGCTGCGCGGCTCTCGGCGATGACGACATGCGCGCGCTCGCCGCCGCCTTCGGCCATGAAAGCGGCTTCGTCCTGCCGCCCGCCGACCCCTCAAGCGCCGATCTGCGCCTGCGCTTCTTCGTGCCCCGGCACGAGATGGAGATGTGCGGCCACGCCACCATCGGCGCGCTCTGGGCCCTGCGCGCGCGGGGGCTGATCGCGGCCGGCCGGCTGCGTATCGAGACCGCAAGCGGTCCGGTCGAGGCCAGGGTTCCGGCCGAAGGCGCCATCGCCATCAGCCAGCCCGCCGGCACGGTCGCGCCGCTTGCGGCCGAAGACACCAAGGCCACCCTCGCGGTGCTGGGCCTTGCCCCAGCTGATCTGGCCGAGGCGCCGCTGGTCAATGCCAGCACCAGCCGGGCGAAGACCCTGGTGCCGCTGCGCGACGTCGCGCGGCTCGACGCGCTCACGCCGGACCTTGCCGCGATGGAAGGGCTGTGCACCGGATCGGCTCGACCGGGCTCTATCCCTTCGCGCCCGGGCCGTGCCGGGCCTCTGGCACGCCCGCCAGTTTCCCCGTGCCTCGGGCTATCCCGAAGACGCCGCCACCGGCATCGCCGCCGCCGCGCTCGCCTATGGGCTTCTGCACTCGGGCCGGATCGCCGCCGATACGCCGCTCCGCATCCGCCAGGGCGAGGCGATGGGCAGCCCCTCGGAAATCGGCGTCGCCTTCCGCGATGGCGACCCCGCCCGCGGCTGCTGGATCAGCGGCAGCTGCCTGCCGGTCTGACCCCGCCGGTTCCGTCGCCGCAGGGTGCGCATTCTGCGCACCGTCCCGGCCTCACATCGGCCAGAAGATCAGGATCAGCGGGATGCTGACCGCCACCACCAGAATCTCCAGCGGCAGCCCCATGCGCCAGTAATCGCCGAACCGGTATCCGCCGGGGCCCAGGATCAGGGTATTGTTCTTGTGCCCGATGGGGGTGAGGAAGGCGCAGGACGACGCCACCGCCACCGCCATCAGGAACGGGTCGGGCGACACATTCAGCGACCCGGCCATCTGAATCCCCACCGGTGCGGCCACGATGGCCGTGGCGGTGTTGTTCAGCACATCGCTGAGCGTCATCGTCACCACCATCAGCACCGTCAGGATCGCCCAGGCCGGCCAGCCCTCGGTCAGCCCGACCAGCCCGTTCGCGATCAGCCCGGTCCCGCCCGATTGCTCCAGCGCCGCGCCCAGGGGGATCATCGAGCCCAGAAGCACCACCACCGGCCATTCGATATGGTCGTAAAGCTCGGCCAGCGGCAGGATGCGCAAGAGGACATAGGCCACCACCACCACGCCCAGCGCGATCGGCAGATAGACCAGCCCCAGGCTCGCCGCCGCCACCGCCGCGGCGAAAAGGCCGATGGCGGCCCAGGTCTTCGAGTTCTCGGTCACGGCAAGGCCGCGATCGGCCAGCGGCAGGCAGCCCAGCCAGTCGGTCACGTCGGGCCCGGCGCCCTTCGGCACCAGCAACAGCAGGATATCGCCCGGCTGCACCACCGTCTGGCGCAGCCGCTGGGTGATCCGCTTGCCCTGGCGCGAAATGCCCATCACCACCGTGCGCTGGCGCCAGGCCAGGCCGATGGCCTGCGCCGTCTTGCCGGCGATCCGCGCCTCGGCCTTGACCACCACCTCGATCATGTCCAGCCCGTCGCCCTCGGCCTTCAACAGCTCCTCGCGCTTTTCCTCGGCGAAGGCCAGGTTCAGCGCGCTGCGGAACTCGTCCAGCGCCTCGGGCCCGGCCTCGAGCACCAGCGCGTCGCCGGCCTGCAGCACGGTGTTGCGCGCCGCGCCATAGCGCCGTTTGCCGTCGCGGATCACGCCCAGAAGGGCGACATCGGCGGCTTCGGCCTCGGCCTCCAGCTCGCTCAGGCGCCGGCCCACCGCCTTGTTGCCCTCGGGCACCGTCAGTTCGGCGATATAGGCGCCGATATCCTCGACCGCGCTCAGCGCATCCTCGCGCCCCGGGATCAGCCGCCAGCCCAGCAGCGCCACGAAGACCAGCCCGACGATGGCGGTCAGCCCGCCCACCGGGGCGAAATCGAACATCGCGAAGGGCGCGCCCAGGGCCTCCTCGCGGATCGCGGCGATGATGATGTTGGGCGGCGTGCCGATCAGCGTCGCCATGCCGCCCAGGATGGTGGCGAAGCTCAGCGGCATCAGCGTCAGCGCCGGCGACCGGCCGGCCTTGCGCGCGGTCTGCACGTCGACCGGCATCAACAGGGCCAGCGCCGCCACGTTGTTCATGAAGGCCGACAGCACGCCACCGACCCCGCCCATGATGGCGATATGCCCGCCCAGCGACCGGCCCGCGTCGATCAGCGTGCGGGTGATCAAAAGCACCGCCCCCGAGCGCACCAGCCCGGCCGACACCACCAGCACCAGCGCCACCACCAGCGTCGCCGGGTGGCCGAAGCCGTCGAAGGCGTGCTTGGTCTCGACCACGCCGGTCAGCACGCCGGTCATCAGCGCGGCGAAGGCCACCAGGTCGTATCGCCAGCGGCCCCAGATCAACAGGGCGAAGACGGCGGCGAAGAGCGAAAACAGGATGATCTGGTCTTGGGTCATGCCGGCAACCTAACCGCTCCGGCCGGGCTGTGCGACCGCGGATTTCGCTTCGTTCCCGGGGCGGCAGGGGCAGGGGGCCTCTGGGCAAAGATAGAATCGCGACGGGCTTTGCGCCCGGGCCTTAAGGGTTTGTCAACGTCTCCGCGCCCAAATACCCGCGATCAGATCAGAGGGCCGACATGACCGAGACGACGACTTCCCAACCCCGCTTCCTCTTCGCCGCCGAAAGCGGCCTCGCGCTGTTCGAGAACCGCCAGACCGGCCGCCGCTTCTGGCTCGACCTCGAGCATTGGCAGGACCTGGTCGAGTGCGTCCGCTCGGGCTGGGCGCCGGAAGGCACCTTGCGCCCCTCGGCCGAGGGCTGAAGCCCGGCCGGCGGCCGCTCTCCGGTCTCTTTCTCCAGGGTGCTTGAACCGCCCCCATGCCATCGCCTATAGAGGCGCGGTCAGACCGTATACGAAGGGTGGAACATGGCCGGCCATTCCAAATGGGCGAATATCCAGCATCGCAAGGGGCGCCAGGACGCGGCGCGCTCGAAGCTTTTCTCGAAGTTCTCGAAAGAGATCACCGTCGCCGCCAAGATGGGCGATCCCGACCCCGACAAGAACCCGCGCCTGCGCCTGGCCATCAAGGAAGCCAAGGGCCAGTCGATGCCCAAGGACAACATCGAACGCGCCATCAAGAAGGCCATCGGCGGCGAAGGCGATGCTTATGAGGAAATCCGCTACGAAGGCTATGGCCCCAACGGCGTGGCGGTGATCGTCGAGGCGATGACCGACAACCGCAACCGCACCGCCTCGAACGTGCGCTCGACCTTCACCAAGCACGGCGGCAACCTGGGCGAGACCGGCTCGGTCGGCTTCATGTTCGAACGCAAGGGCGAGATCGTCTATCCCGCCGCCGTGGGCGATGAGGACACGGTGATGATGGCCGCGATCGAGGCCGGCGCCGAGGATGTCGAAAGCTCGGAGGAAGGCCATGTCGTCTGGTGCGCCGATACCGATCTGAACGACGTTTCCAGCGCCCTCGAGGCCGAGCTGGGCGAAAGCGAATCGACCCGTCTCAGCTGGCGCCCCACCACCACGACCGAGCTGGGGCTCGACGACATGCAGAAGCTGATGAAGCTGATCGACGCGCTGGAAGACGATGACGACGTGCAGCGCGTGACCACCAATTTCGAAGCCTCGGACGAGGTGATGGAGCAACTTGCCGGCTGATCGCCGCCGCCCGTCGCAGGAATGACGAAGGCCGGGGCGCACCCCGGCCTTTTTGCATCCGCGATGCGTAGGGTGGGTGCCAACCCACCGCCCCCCACCACCCCCCTGCCGGGATCAGTCCGCGTCCTCGGGCGCCAGCAGCACCCCGGCGGCCTTGGCGCGCACCGCCTCGGTCAGCCGCTCCAGCGCCGGGGCCAGCATCCGGCTGACCTGCCAGTACAGCGGCACGTCCAGCGGCGCCTCCTCGACCAGCGGCACCAGATGGCCGCGCTTCAACCCGCGCCAGACCATCGCCACCGGGTTCATCCCCCAGCCGACACCGCGCAGCGCGGCCTCGGCGAAGGCCGCGCTCGACGGCAACAGATGCACCGGCGGCGACACGGCCTGCCGAACTGCGCCGCCATCCAGCGGGCCTGAAGGTCGTCCTTTTCGTTGAACTGCAGCATCGGCGCGCGGGCCAGCGCGGCGGGGGTCACGCCCTCGGGGAACCAGTGGGCGACGAATTCGGGCGTGGCGGCGGCGGAATAGCGCAGGCTGCCCAGCGGATAGACGTCGCAGCCCTGCACCGGGCGGGCGTGATCGGTGACCGCCGCCATCACCTCGCCCCGGCGCAGCCAGGCGGCGGAATGGCTTTCGTCGTCCAGCACCACGTCGAACAGGCAGCCCTCGTGCCCCTCCATCGCCGCCGGGAACCAGGTGGCCAGGCTGTCGGCATTCACCGCGATGCGCAGCCGCACCGGTCCGGCCGTGCTCTCGGCCCGACCCAGATCGGTCGAGACCTGCGCCTCCATCAGCGCCACCGCCTCGGCATGGGCGGCCAGCCGGTTGCCGGCCTCGGTGCCGCGACAGGGGCTTTCGCGCAGGATCAGCACGCTGCCGACCTGCTCCTCCAGCGCCTTCACGCGCTGCGAGATCGCCGATTGCGTGACCCCTAGCGCGCCGGCGGCGGCCTCGAAACTGCCCAGGCGAAGGATGGCGGAAAGGGCGGCAAGCTGCCGGCTGTCGAACTGCATTAGCGCCTCTATCTCTGGTTCGATATCTTTAATTGGACCTAGCGTATCGCGCGCGCTAGGCCAAGTGAAACCTTGGGAAAGGGGCGGCCATGCTGCACGCCTATACCGCCGGATTCTCGCTTGGCCTGTCGCTGATCCTGGCGATCGGGGCGCAGCAGAACGCCCGTGCTGCGCCAGGGGCTGCGCGGCGAACATGCTGCTGACGGTGCTGGTCTGCGCTCCTGGTCGGACGCGGTCGCTGATCAGTGCCGGGGTGGCGGGCTTCGGCGCCCTGGCGCGGGCCTGGCCGGGGTTCGAGACGGCGATGCGCTGGGGGGGCGCGGGGTTTCTGGCCTGGTATGGCGCGCGGGCGCTGCTCGCGGCCTGGCGCGGCGGCCAGGCGCTCGACGCGCGCGGCGAGGCGCGCCATTCGGCCCGCGCGGTGGCTCTGACCGTGCTGGCGCTGACCTGGCTCAACCCGCATGTCTATCTCGACACGGTGGTGCTTCTGGGCTCGATCTCGGCGCAATATCCCGACCGCGCGGCCTTCGGCCTGGGGGCGGTGACGGCCAGCTTCGCCTTCTTCTTCTCGCTGGGCTTCGGCGCGCGGCTCTTGGCGCCGCTCTTTGCCCGGCCGGCGGCGTGGCGGGCGCTCGACCTGCTGGTCGGGCTGACCATGTGGACCATCGCCGCGCATCTCGCCCTCGGCTAGGGCGGGTCAGCCCTTCGGCTCGCGGGCTTCGGCATCGGCCCCCATCATGGCGTCGATCAGAAGGCTCATCAGCTCGGCCCGGTTGCGGGTGCCGGACTTCCTGTAGATCGCGTTCAGATGCGCCTTGACCGTGCCCTCGGCGCTGCCGCGCAGCTGCGCCGTCTCGGCGATGCTCATGCCCCTGACCAGGAAATGCGCCACGTCGCGTTCCGAGGGCGACAGCGCCCAGGTCTCGAAATGCGCCGCGATCACCTCTTCGACGGCCGCCTTGGCCATGTTCAGGCTCTGCCTCAGCCGCACCTCGCGCGCCATCAGCCGCCTGAGTACGGGGATCTCGATGGCAATGGCCGCGATCAGCGTCAGCGTCGCCGCCGCCTCGACCCAGAGATGCACGTCGGTGAAGACCTTGCCGCCATCGGCGATCGCATCGGCGATCAGATCGCCGACGAAGACGACGGCGCAGAGGGCCTGCAGTCCGATCAGCGCCACGATGCCAAGGGCGTTCTTCGCTACGGGCGCGGACAGGGCCGCCGGTCTGGTGGGTTGCATTGGCTCTCAGGGTGATGGAATGCGCTTCACCCCGGTTACCATGGCGCGTGGCAGATTGACACCCGTGCGGCGGCTTTCGACGAAAACGGCGACAATATGCGCCAGCACCGAAAGCTCGGCCCAGGTGACGGCGGCCTCGTGCAGCTCTTCCGGCCATTCCACGCCCCAGAACATGTCGGTCGTCATCAGCCAGCCGGAAACCCCGATCACCGCCAGCGTCAGCAGCAGGTTATAGATCATCAGCGCGCCCAGCGGCGTATGGCCGACATGGCGCCTGGCCGCACCGCGCCCCGCCATCTCGGCCAACTGGCCCAGCGCGGCGCGCGGGCTGGGCGGGAAATCGGCGAACCGCGCGTGGCGGCTGCCGACCAGCCCCCAGAGCACCCGGACCCCGACCAGCCCGACGACGGCATAGCCGATCCACAGATGCCATTTCGATTCGTCGTCGATCACCAGCGCGTTCAGGCCGAAGCCCAGCACCAGCGACCAGTGAAACACCCGCACCAGCGGGTCCCAGACACGGATTTCGGTCATGTCGTTCCTCTTTCTGTCCTGCCTCGGGGGGCCCTTCGCCCGCGCGGTTGCGGGGCGAAGGGCAGGGCGGCCGGCCGTGGCTCAGTCGTTCTCTTCCACGCGCACGATGTTCAGCTGCGCATCGAGCAGGATTTCCAGCTTCTTGCCGTCCTTCTTGGCATAGGCTTCGTAATACCCGTCCTCGATCTTGATCTTGCCCACCTGATAGCCCTCGTCGGTCAGCTTCTGGCTGATCTGGGCCTTGGTCTCGGGGCTCAGGGGCATGTCCGAGCTGGCCCGCGCCATCGGCGCCGCCAGGGCCAGCGCCAGGGCGAGGGGTAGGGCGAGGGGCAGGGCAAGCGCGGGGGTGAAACGTTCGATCATCGTGATATCCTTTCAAGGGAAATTCGGGGTTGGGGGCGCCGGCAACACCGGCGGCCTGCCCCGAGAAAGGCGCTACGGCGGGGAATTCAAATCAACCGAAGGGGCAGGGCCGGCCACTCGAACGCCGGTTTGCCCCGGCTAAACCGGGGTTGCAGGCGGCGTTTCGCCCGGGCGCGGCCGGCACCGGGCGGACGCGACGTCGAGACCCGCGCCGACAGCTTCGGCTTGCAGCTTCCCGCCGATCGTGGGCAGAGTGCCGGCATGGAAACCGCCCCCTCTTCCCGCCCTGTCCAGGGCGTTGCCTGGATGCTTGTGACCGGCGTGCTGTTCGTCGGCGTCACGGCGGTGGTCAAGGTGCTGGGCACCCGCATCCCGGCGCCCGAGGCGGCCTTCCTACGCTATGCGCTCGGGCTGCTGTTCCTGATCCCGATGATCCGGCCGATGCGGAACGCGCATCTGACCCGGCGGCAGATCAAGCTCTTCTCCTTTCGCGGCCTGGTCCATACCTGCGGCGTGTCGCTGTGGTTCTTCGCGATGGCCCGCATCCCGATCGCCGACGTCACGGCGATGAATTACCTCGCACCGGTCTATGTCACGCTGGGCGCGGCGATCTTCCTGGGCGAGAAGCTGGCGCTGCGCCGCATCCTGGCGGTGGTGGCGGCGCTGGTCGGCGCGCTGATCATCCTGCGCCCGGGCTTCCGCGAGGTCGGCGCCGGGCATCTGGCGATGCTGATCGCGGCGGTGTTCTTCGCCGCCTCCTATCTGACCGCCAAGCGCATGGCCGACGAAACCGGCGCCGCCGTCACCGTGACCATGCTGTCGCTGACCGTCACCATCGGGCTGCTGCCGCTGGCGCTGTGGACCTGGGTGACGCCGACCTGGCACGAGATGGGCCTTCTGTTCGTCGTCGCCGCGCTGGCCACGACGGGGCATTACACCATGTCGCTGGCGCTGGCCGCGGCGCCGGTGACGGTGACCCAGCCGGTGGGCTTCCTGCAACTGGTCTGGGCCGTGCTTCTGGGCGCCCTGGTCTTCGACGAGGGGCTCGACCCCTATGTCATCCTCGGCGGCGGGCTGATCGTGGCGGCCATCTCCTTCATGACCTGGCGCGAGGCGATGCTGAAACGCCGCCTGCGCACCCCGGTGGTGCCCGAGACCAAGCTCTGAGCCCGCGCCGGCAAGGCCTTTCGAAGGGCCTTGCGCCTCAGCCCCGCGGGTCGAGCAGCTTCGCCAGCACCCGGTCCTTGCTGACCTGCCCGATCAGCCTGCCACCCTGGACCACGCCCACCGGCGCGCCGCCGTGGCCGAGCTTTTCCATCACCGTGCGGATATCCGCCTCGGGCGCGACGGTGATCTCGGGCGTGCCCTCGGCCGGCTCCATCACGTCGCGCGCCGTCAGTACCCCCAGCGGGTTCATATGGGCGACGAACTCGGCGACATAGTCGTTCGCCGGCCGCGAGAAGATCTCCTGCGGGGTGCCGCATTGCACGATCCGCCCGCCCTCCATGATGGCGATGCGGTTGCCGATCTTGAAGGCCTCGTCCAGGTCGTGGCTGACGAAGACGATGGTGCGGTGCAGGCTTTGCTGCAGCTCCAGCAGCTCGTCCTGCAGCCGCGTGCGAATGAGCGGGTCCAGCGCCGAGAACGGCTCGTCCATCAACAGGATCGGCGCGTCGGTGGCGAAGGCCCGCGCCAGCCCGACGCGCTGCTGCATCCCGCCCGACAGATCGCCCACCTTGCGCTCGGCCCAGTCGCTCAGCCCGACCGTCGCCAGCTGCGCATCGACCTTGGCGCGCCGCGCCGCGGCATCGACCCCGCCCAGTTCCAGCCCCAGCCCGACGTTCTCGCGCACCGTGCGCCAGGGCAGCAGGCCGAATTGCTGGAACACCATGGCGATCTGGGTCAGACGCATCTCGCGCAGGGTTCTGGCGTCGGCCTTGGTGACGTTCACCATCTCCTGCCCGCGCCGCACATGCACCGCGCCGCGACAGACCGGGTTCAGCCCGTTCACCGCCCTGAGAAGCGTCGACTTGCCCGAACCCGGCCCATCAGCACCAGGATCTCGCCCGCCTCGACGGTGAGCGAACAGTCGTGCACCCCCAGAACCTGGCCGGTCTCTTCCTGGATCGCGGCCGCGCCCGGCCGGCATCCATCAAGGGCAGGGCGGTCCCGAGGCGGTCTCCGAACACGATCGAGACCTTGTCGAAGATCACCGCGCTCATTGCGTTCGATCCTCAGGATGCGGTCCAGCATGATCGCCACCACCACGATGATGATGCCGGATTCGAAGCCCAGCGCGGTGTTGACCGAATTCAACGCCCGCACCACCGGCACGCCCAACCCGTCGGCGCCGACCAGCGCGGCCGGTGACGACCATCGACAGCGTGGCATGATGGTCTGGTTGAGCCCGGTCATGATCTGCGGCAGGGCGAAGGGCGGCTCGACCTTCCACAGCACCACCGGCCGGTGGCGCCAGGCCTGCGCCGCCTCGAGCAGCGGCTGCGGCGTCGAGGTGATGCCGAGATGGGTGAGCCGGATCACGGCGCCGGCGGCACAGATGACGGTGGCGATCAGCCAGGCACCATGCGATGCCGAAAGAACACGATGGCCGGGATCAGATAGACGAATGTCGGCAGCGTCTGCATCAGATCGAGCACCGGCCGCATCCAGGCATAGAGCCGTGGCCGATGCGCGGCGGCGATGCCGATGGGCACGCCCAGGGCCATGCAGACCACGCAGGAGGACAGCACCAGCGTCAGCGTTTCGGGTGGTTTCCTCCCAATAGCCCTGGTTGAGGATGAAGAGAAAGCCCAGCGCCACCAGCAACGGCACCTTCCAGCCGCGCTGCAGCGCCAGGCCAGCGCCACGAAGACCGCGATGACCACCAGCTCGGGCGGGGTCTGCAACACCCACAGGATGGCGTTGATCAGCAGTTCCAGCAGCCAGCTCAGCCAGTCGAAGAACGGCTCGCCCGTGTCCTTCAGCCAGTCGAAGAACCGCTTGGCGAACTTGCCTACGGGGATCTTTTCATCTGTCAGCCAGTCCATGCCGGGGCCTTGTCCTCATGTCGCGCGCTCACTGCCGGACGGGGCCGCGATCTTTCGACGAAAAACCGGCCCCGCCACGGCGGGCAGGCGGGCTCAGAGGCCCAGTTCGGACTTCACCGCGGCAACGGCATCGCCCCCGTCCAGCCGGGTCACCCCGTTCAGCCAGGCCGTGAAGGTCTCGGGATGGGCCTTCAGCCAGGCGGCGGCGGCCTTCTGCGGCTCTTCCCCGTCGTTCAGGATCGCGCCCATGATCTCGTTTTCCATGGCCAGCGTGAATTTCAGGTTCTTCAGCAGCGCGCCGACATTCTGACATTCGTCGACATAACCGGCGCGGGTGTTGGTCAGCACCGTGGCGCCGCCGAAATCGGGGCCGAAGAAATCGTCGCCGCCGGTCAGGTATCCCATCTGGAAATTGGCGTTCATCGGATGCGGCTCCCAACCCAGGAAGACCACCGGCTCGCCCTTCTTGTCGGCGCGCTCGACCTGGGCCAGCATACCCTGTTCGCTCGACTCGACCACCTCGAAGCCCTTCAGGCCGAAGGCGTCCTGGTCGATCATGTCGATGATCAGACGGTTGCCGTCATTACCCGGCTCGATGCCATAGATCTTGCCCTCGAGCGCGTCCTTGTTCTTGGCGATATCGGCGAAATCCTTGATCCCCAGATCCATCGCCGCCTTGTTCACCGCCAGGGTGTATTTCGCGCCTTCCAGATTCTCGCGCACCGTGTCCACCGTGCCGGCCTCGCGATAGGGGGCGATATCGGCCTCCATCGTCGGCATCCAGTTGCCCAGGAAGACGTCGATATCGCCCTCGGCCATGGCGGTATAGGTCACCGGCACGCTCAGCAGCTTGATGTCGGTCTCGTATCCCAGCGCGTCCAGGATCAGCGTCGTCGCCGCCGTGGTGGCGGTGATATCGGTCCAGCCGACATCCGAAAAGGTCACCTTGCCGCATTCGGTCGCGGTGGCCGCCTGGGCCATGGCGGCCAGCGCCAGGGCGGAAAGGGTGGTCTTGAAGGTCATCTCGGGTCTCCCTGTTGTCGTTCATTTGCTGCGGCCAGCCGGCCGGTCCTGACTGATCAAGACCGGCCCGGGCCGAATACGCAACCGTTTTTGCCTGTTGCCCCGTGAATGCCGCAAACGCCGCCCGGGCGCAACCGGTGGCCCCGGGCCGCGCCTTGCCCCGGCGCACCTTGTCCTGCGCCGTCGCCTCTCCGACCCGGCCGAACAGCG
>JAWKXE010000029.1:0-51355 GCA_041397165.1 Paracoccaceae bacterium
GCGCCGGACGTCGCCGAGCCAAGCTCCAGATCGGCCAGGCCGGCAATGGCGGTGACGCCCGAAAGGTCGATCTTCTCGCCGCCGTTGAGGCCCTCGAAATCGGTGATCGTGTCGGCGCCGTTGCCATCGGCAAAGACGAACCGGTCGGCATTGACCCCGCCGCTCAGCAAATCGTCGCCGGCGCCGCCCTCGAGCGTGTCGAAGCCGCCGCGCCCGTCCAGCGTGTCGTTGCCTTCGCCGCCGGTCAGGGTGTCGCGGCCGGTGCCGCCAAGCAGCCGGTCATCGCCGCTGCCGCCATCCAGGCCGTCCTGCCCGGCGCCGCCGCGGATCAGATCGTTGCCGCCCTCGCCCAGAGCCAGATCATCGCCGTCATGTCCCAGCAGCGTATCGTCGCCCTCGCCGCCCGACAGGCTGTCGGCCTCGCTGCCGCCCACCATCCGGTCGGCGCCGTCGCCGCCCAGAAGCGTGTCGTCGCCCACCCCGCCGCGCAGCAGGTCGTCGCCTTCGCCGCCATCCAGGAAATCGGCACCTTCGCCCCCCTCCAGCCGGTCGATCCCGGCGCCACCCTCGGCGCTGTCGTCACCGCCGTTGGCATAGATCCGGTCGATCCCGTCGCCGCCCAGCAGGGTATCGTCCTCCCAGCTGCCCTGCATCGTGTCGTTGCCGCCATTGCCGATCAGCAGCGACGGCCCGCCGAAGGCATCGAACGTATCGCCCCCCTGGCCGCCTTCCAGCGTATCCTGGCCCTCACTGCCGGTGATCGACACACCGTGCTGCATGAAGTCGAACGACACATCCACCCCGGGCCCGTCGAAGGCCACCATCGGAAACGCGCTGAAGCTTACCGGCTGCACATCCAGCAGCGCGTCGAACGCGGACCGGTCGCCGCTGTCCATCCAGGCCTCCAGCGCGGCGATCAGCGTCGCCAGGGGCCACGCCATCCCGCTCAGCGTCATCACCTCGCGGTCGACGCCATAGGCGATCTGCATCCAGGTCACGGTGCCGGCCAGCGTATCGGCGTCCAGCCCGTCGCCGTCGAAATGGGCATAGACCCCGGTCAGCGGATTCTGCATCGACAGGTCACGATAACCGATCGAAACGAAATCGGCGACGAACCCCGTTCCCCCGGCGGAATCGCCGAAGGCGGTCGTGAACCAGCCCCAGACATCGACGAAATCGTATGTCACCGCCGCGTTTGCACGGAAATCCCCAAAATACTGACCATGATATGTGATTTGCATCTCAGCCCTCTGCTCAAAATTGCGTTTACCCGCAAGTATCCGCCCAATTCAGCCCGGGTGCCATGACCGATCGCAATGTCGGGTCATTTCATGCAATCGCCCAAAAACCGGTCCATTTCCGTCTTCTGGCCGATTTAGGCTTCCCGGGTTATCCTGCCCCAGACCGGACCCGCAACCCCGAGCCCATGACCCGTCTCAAGATCGCCTATCTCTGCGATGTCTCGCCCGAACATGTGCACCCCTATTCCGGGGGCAACGCGCGAATCTTCCAGGCGCTTTCCAGACATGCCGACCTGACCGTGCTGCCACAGCACTGGGGCCCGGCCGAGCCGGTGCGGCGCGCCATCTATCGCCTGTCGGACGCGGCCCAGTTGCGCCTGCGCTGGCGGATGCACCTGCTGCTGGCGCGGCTGATCGCGGCGCCGCAGAACCGGCGGATCGCCCGGGGCGGCTTCGACGCCGTCTTCTGCGCCTATTCGTTCCAGTCGATGTCCCGCATCGCGGCCGGGACAGGATTATCGCTCGCGGCTCCGATGCTGGTCTTCACCTCGGATGCCACGCCCACCGTCTATAAACGCTCCGAGATCGGACAGAGCTTCGGCTCGTCCTGGGTGGCGCGACACCTGCTCGACCCGCTGACGCTCAGGGCCGAACGGCGCATCTTCGGCGGGCTCGACCTGATGCTCTGCCCCTCGGACTGGCTGAAGCACGAGGCCGAGGCGCTTTACGATCTGCCCGGCGACGTGGCCCACACCCTGCCCTGGGGCGCCAATATCGACGATCCCGGCCCGCAGCCCGCGCCGCCGCCGCCCGGCCCCGATGCGCCGCTGAACCTGCTGGTCGTGGGCCGCGACTGGTTCGCCAAGGGCGGGCCGATGGCCTTCGACACGATGAAGGCGCTCCGCGCCCGGGGCGTCGACGCAAGGCTGACGGTGATCGGCGCCCAGCCGCCGGCATTCCACCTGAACGACCATGTCACCGTGCTCGGCCCGCTCGACCGCAGCCAGCCGGATCAGGCGGCGCGGTTCGACGCCGCCCTGTCGCAGGCGCATTTCCTGATGCAGCCCAGTTTCGAAAGCTATGGCTTCGCCTTCTGCGAGGCGGCGGCCTTCGGCCTGCCCTCGCTCTGCCTCGACGTCGGCGGCGTGCCGGTGCGCGAGGGCATCAGCGGGCACAAGCTGCCCGCCGGTTCCAGGCCCCGAGGATTTCGCCGAGGCGGTGATGCGCCATCTGGCCGATCCGCAGGTTACGCGCGGCTGCGGGCCTCGGCGCGCGCGCCTTCACGACGACCTTCAACTGGGATGCCTGGGCCAGGTCCCGGCAACCGATCTCATCGCCGCGGGCTCAGCAGGGGGCCACACCGAAATAGATCATCGCCGTCCTCCTCAATACCCAGGTGGCGCGGACTTCCACGCACCGTCGCCGCCATCACCGCCAGATCGGTGCCCAGCGACATCTGCCGGAAATAGGCGGTGTCATAGAAGGCGCGCTCGGAAAAGCTGGTCTCGTTGCGCTCGGCTCACCTGCAGGAAGCCGGCGTGTGCCGGGGCGCATGTCGTAATAGGCGGCGCCGGGATAGAGATCGCGCTGATCCAGCATCATCGGCCGCGGTCCGACCAGCGACATGTCGCCCTTCAGCACGTTCAGAAGCTGCGGCAGCTCGTCGAGCGAGGTCTTGCGGATGAAGGCGCCGAAGCCGGTGATGCGCGGATCGTTCTTCAGCTTCTGGCTATGGTCCCATTCGGCCCGGGCCTCGGGGTTGCGGGCCAGATAGGCCTCGAGGATCTCGTCGGCCCCGGCCACCATCGAGCGCAGCTTGAACATGCGAAAGACGCGCCCGCCCTTGCCCAGCCGTTTCTGAACATAGATGGGCGAGCGCCCGTCCAGCGCGATGATCGCCATCAGCGGCACCAGCAGGGCCACCGTCGGGGCGGCGGCAAGCAGCACCACGACGATATCCAGCAGGCGCTTCAACCCGCCACGATAGGCCCGGGCGGCGCCGCGCCGGGGCTCGGCGGCCTCCATCAGGCCCTGCAGCCGGGCCACATCCAAATCCAGTCCCCACGCGGTCGTTCACGGCACGCATTCCCCAAGTGGCGGGCCACTGGCCCGGCAAGTGTCCATGCCGCGCCAGCAGCGGCGACGCTTCCAAAACAGTGATCATGACCATAAGGCAGCAGGGCCGTTTGGAACCCGTCGGTACATTGCCATCGGACGTGGCTTTTTCCGGTGCTTCCGTGTCGCGTCGATCCGCCTTACAGCCCCACGAAGTGGATCAGATGTCTTGTTGCGTCACGGTGCCCGGATGTGTGTTCAAAATAAGGCATGTAAAAGCCTAAAAGTCAATTTTTCTCCTTTGTTTTTTTCAATTTCAGGTAGAGGTCCTATTTTCGATTTCCCGAACCCTTCACGCCTTGGCGGCGCATCCCCTTGGTGCCAAACCGGCGATGCATCCCGGCCTTTCGCGGCGTCCGGTGTCTTGGCGGACCGATTTGTCGGGGCCGTCATCCTTCGGCCGCGTCGACGCTCGCTTCAGCGCTGGAATTGGCCCTCGCCCGGGAAACAATACAAGGGAAAACCGCTGGACCTGCAGCAGCCGAAACAATCGCGCAGCAAACCTCCCGCGAAACCTCCTGAAATTTAACGTGATTTCAACCATGCGCTGCGGTGCACAGGGGACTTGCACGGCAGAACTCCCCGCCCGTCAGCGGCGCTGACTGCGCCAATGGCCAGGCTCCCCGCCGGCGCGGCGAAGGCCGCGAAACCGGTTGCTCCATGGCTCTGGAAACACTCTGTTTTCGACACGCGGGAAGCGAGTTTCCGGCGCCGGCGCTCCGGCACAAAGCCGCCACATTCCGGCCGGGGCGGCTCATTTCTGATTCGGATTCTCGGCAAAATCGCTCAGATCATCGCCGGTGATGCACCGTCATGCGGCCCTGTGGCGCGGCCCGCGCCGCGATCAAGCCCGACGCTCCGGGCACCCGTTGTCCCGGTACCATTTCAAGGACTTATCGCCGCAGACCGGCACAAAGCCCGGCCGCAACAAGGACGCAGACATGGTCATCCCCGCCCGCGTCAACTATTCCTTTTGTGAATCGCGGCTTGACTACGTAATGTATCGTCATATGCAAATATAGCAGTGCGAAAGCTGAAAAACAGGGCATACATATGACAGATACGAAAGTGGCGGCGCGCCCCTCTCCCAAGGTTTCCGACGAGGTGCGCAAGACGACATGCTATATGTGTGCCTGCCGGTGCGGCATCAACGTCCACATGCAGGACGGCAAGGTCAAGTATATCGAGGGCAATCGCGATCACCCGGTGAACCAGGGCGTGCTCTGCGCCAAGGGCTCGGCCGGCATCATGCAGCACTATGCCCCCTCGCGCCTCAGGAAGCCGCTGAAGCGCACCGGCCCGCGCGGCTCGGGCGAATTTCAGGAGATCAGCTGGGACGAGGCCTATGACATCGCCGTCTCCTGGCTGAAGCCCATCCGCGAGACCGACCCGTCGAAACTGGCCTTCTTCACCGGCCGCGACCAGTCGCAGTCTTTCACCTCGTTCTGGGCCCAGGCCTTCGGCACACCGAACTATGCCGCGCATGGCGGCTTCTGCTCGGTCAACATGGCGGCGGCCGGCATCTATACCATGGGCGGCGCCTTCTGGGAGTTCGGCCAGCCCGACTGGGACCGCACCCGCCTCTTCGTCCTCTTCGGCGTGGCCGAGGATCACGACAGCAACCCGATCAAGATCGGCATCGGCAAGGTCAAGAAGAACGGCGGCCGCATCATCGGCGTGAACCCGATCCGCTCGGGCTATAACGCCGTCGCCGACGACTGGATCGGCATCACGCCCGGCACCGACGGGCTGCTGATCCTGTCGGTCATCCACGAGCTTCTGAAGGCCGGCAAGGTCGATCTGAACTACCTCAGCCGCTATACCAATTCCGGCTTCCTGGTGAACGACAACCCCGAGGACGCCGATTACGGCCTCTTCCTGCGCGACGAGGCAGGCAAGGCGCTGGTCCTCGACCGCGCCACCGGCAAGCCCGCCGCCTATGACGCGCCGGGCGTCAAGCCCGACCTGGCCGGCCACCTGCGCAAGGGCGGCATCACCTATAAGCCCGCCTTCCAGCTGCTGGCCGAGAAATATCTCGACCCGAAATACGCCCCCGAGGCGGTGGCCGCCGAATGCGGCCTCACCCCCAAGCGCATCAAGGCGCTGGCGGCCGAGCTGGCCCAGGTCGCCTTCGAGCAGGAAATCACCCTCGACGTCGAATGGACCGACTGGAAGGGCGAAAAGCACTCCAAGATGACGGGCCGCCCGGTCAGCTTCCACTCGATGCGCGGCATCTCGGCCCACTCGAACGGTTTCCAGACCGCCCGCGCGCTGCATATCCTGCAGATCCTGCTGGGCAGCGTCGAGGTCCCCGGCGGCTTCCGCTTCAAGCCGCCCTACCCCAAGCCGCGAGGCGCACCGAAACCCATGCCGGCTTCAGGCGGGCAAGCCGCTCGACGGGCCGCATCTATGGGCTATCCGATGGGCCCCGAGCACCTTCTGATCAACGAAGACGGTCGGCCAAGCGTATCGACAAGGCTATACCTGGGAGAACCCGTTCGGCAGCGCATGGCCTGATGCACATGGTCATTTCCAATGCCCATGCCGGCGATCGTATCAAGATCGACACGCTCTTCATGTATATGGCCAACATGGCGTGGAACTCGACGATGAACACGTCGAGGTCATCGACATGCTGACCGACACACCGATGAAAACGGCGACTATGTCATCCCGCATTTCATCTATTCCGATGCCTATTCCTCGGAAACCGTGGCCTATGCCGACCTGATCCTGCCCGACACCACCTATCTGGAACGGCATGACTGCATCAGCCTGCTCGACCGCCCGATCTGCGAGGCCGAGGCCGCCGCCGACAGCATCCGCTGGCCGGTCGTGGAACCCGACCGCGACGTCAAGGGCTTCCAGTCGGCGCTCTGCGATCTGGGCGCGCGTCTGGGCCTGCCGAATTTCGTGAACGAGGACGGCTCCCAGAAGTTCAAGGACTACGCCCATTACATGGTCAGCCACGAACGCCGCCCCGGTGTCGGCCCGCTGGCCGGCTTCCGTGGCGCCGACGGCTCGAAATCGGGCCGGGGCGAGCCGAACCCGAACCAGATCCAGGCCTATATCGACAATGGCGGCTTCTGGATCGGCCACATCCCCGAGAATGCCCAGTTCTACAAGCCGTGGAACCAGCATTATCAGGACTGGGCGGTGGAAATCGGCCTGTTCGACGCCGCCGCGCCTTACGTCTTCAACATCTACCTCGAGCCGATGCGCAAGCTTCAGCGCGCCGCCGAAGGGCATGGCGACATCCAGCCGCCCGATCACCTGCGCGAGAGGGTGCAGAAGACCATGACGCCGCTGCCGGAATGGTATCAGCCGTTCGAGGACGCCGCCGTCGATCACCGCGACTATCCGCTGCACGCGCTGACCCAACGGCCGATGCACATGTATCACTCCTGGGGCTCGCAAAACGCCTGGCTCCGGCAGATCACCGGCGTCAACAAGCTCTATATCCCGGGCAAGATCTGGGACGAAAAGGGCTTCACCGAGGACGACAACTGGGCCTATGTCAGCTCGACCCATGGCCGCATCAAATGCCAGGTGGCGCGGATGGACGGGCTCAACGAAAACACCGTCTGGACCTGGAACGCCATCGGCAAGAAACGCGGCGCCTGGGCCCTTGCCGAGGATGCGCAGGAGGCGACGAAAGGCTTCCTTCTCAACCACTTGATCCACGAACTTCTACCACCCAAGGGCGACGGACGGCGCTGGGCCAACTCCGACCCGGTCACCGGCCAGGCCGCCTGGTTCGACCTGCGCGTGAAGATCGAGAAGGCACCCGCACACGGGCCCTCGGAACCGGCCCTGCCGGCCTCGAAATCGCCCGTCGGTGTCGGGCCCAAGGATATCGCCTACGGGGAGGAATTCTGATGACCACGCTTCCCGCAAAGACCGAGAAGAAGCTCGGCCTCGCCATCGACCTCGACACCTGCGTCGGCTGCCATGCCTGCGTGGTGAACTGCAAGGAATGGAACACCTCGAACTATGGCGTTCCCCTCTCCGACGAGGACGCCTATGGCGCCGAGCCGCACGGCTCCTTCCTCAACCGCGTCCACAGCTACGAGGCGCAACCCGCCTCGGGCTGCGCGCAGACGATCCACTTCCCCAAGTCGTGTCTGCATTGCGAGGACGCCCCCTGCGTCACCGTCTGCCCCACGGGCGCGTCCTACAAGCGCACCGAGGACGGCATCGTCTGGTGAACGAGAACGATTGCATGGGCTGCGGCCTCTGCTGAGCCTGCCCCTACGGCGCCCGCGAGTTGGATGCGCTGGCCAGGGTAATGAAGAAATGCACCCTCTGCGTCGACCGCATCTATAACGAGAACCTCCCCGAGGAAGACCGCGTTCCCGCCTGCGTGCGCACCTGCCCCGCCGGTGCCCGCCATTTCGGCGATTTCGCGGACCCGAACTCGAACGTCTCGAAACTGGTCGCGGAACGCGGCATCGACGATGCCGGAAGCGGAACGCAAACCCGTCAACAAATACCTGCCGCCGCGGCCCAGGACGTCCGTCCGACGCCGCGCTCAATGGCGAGAATTCCGAGCGAGGCGCTCCTCGCCTGGCTCGACAAAGCTCTGAGCCCTCCTGACATGCATCCCGCACCCTCCGTCATCTTCTTCACCACTTCTCGGGGCTGGGCTTCGGCCTTCTGGCAGCTTGCGGGCTGGGCCTGCCCGCCGTCACCGAGCTGACCCGCGTTCGTGATGTATTTCATCGGCTATGCCATGGCCGTGAGCCAGGCTGCTCAGCTCGGTCTTCCACGGCCCAACAAGAAGAACGCCATCAAGGCCTACCAGCAATGGCGCAGCTCGTGGCGCTCTCGCGCGAAGGCGTCGCCAGCCATGATCACCTCTGGTCACCGCCATCCCGGCGACGATCTCGGCGATCTTCTTCGACTATCGCGCGGCCGCCACCGGCCTGATCAGCGCGCTGCTCTGCGTCGTCACCGTCTTCACCACCTCGATGATCTATACCCAGCTGAAGACCGTGCCGCTGGAACGCAGTCGACATTCTCTTCGTGCTGTTCTCGCTCGCCGGCGGCGCCTCTCTTCGCCGGCGGGGCCCGCGCCGCGGTCGCCGCGCTCCTACTGGTGCTGGTGGGCGTGGCCCGGATCATCGCACGGATGCAGGCCGACGGCGCGCGGCGATACCGGTGCCTCCAGCCTGGAAACCGCCACCGGCCTCGGCCGCATCGGCAAGACTTCACCTCTGGAGCCGCCGCATTCCGGGCAGAACTACCTGCTGAAGAAATGGCCTATTCGGTCGGTCGCAAGCATGCGGTCAAGCTGCGCGTCATCGCGCTCGTCTGCGCCGTGGTCCTGCCCGTGGCGGTGCTGCTCATGTTCCCGGTCACCCATGTCACCGGCGTCATCGCCATCGCGCTGCACCTCATCCCGGCCTGCTCGCCGCCGCTGGCTGTTCTTCGCCGAAGCCGCCCATGTGGTGCGCCTCTACTACGGCAAGTGATCGACCCCGATATCGAAGGCCGGAGCCATACCGCGCCCGGCCTCTCCTCATTCGCGCGAACGAAAGGGCCTGTCCCCATGAAGAAAGTCATCCTCACCCGGCTGCAGACCATCCCCGTGCAGGGCGTCTATCCCGATCTGGTCATGTCCGGCATGATCGTCGAGCGCGAACTGGCGTTCGACGATGGCAAGACCATCATCCCGCTGCATCCCGAAGGCTTCAAGGGCGACGCCATCCGGCGATCCGGGCCGCGATCGAGGCCAAGATCAAGCCGCTCGACGGCGTCGACAGCGTTCTGGTGGTGCTGACGTCCGAGCGTTCCGCCTCGGAACCCGCCTCGGCCAAGATGTCGGCCCCCGCCGCGCCGGCCGCCCCCGCCGCCCCCACCACCGTGCCGCGCCTGAAGAAGCGCCCGACCGAGGCCAAGGGCCCCGACAACCGCCCGGCGATGGAGGCCATCCCCGGCATCAAGACCATCCTCGCCGTGGCCTCGGGCAAGGGCGGCGTCGGCAAATCGACCTGCGCCACCAACATCGCCCTGGCGCTCAGCTCGCTGGGCTTCAAGGTTGGCCTTCTCGACGCCGATATCTACGGCCCTCGGCGCCCAAGCTGATGGGCATCTGAGGAGCAACCCCGCATCCGAAGGCGACCGCGTCTTCCCGGTCGAGAAATACGGCATCAAGGTCATGTCCATGGGCTTCTTCGCTGAAGAGGAAAACCCGGTCATCTGGCGCGGCCCCATGGTGGTCTCGGCGCTGATGCAATTCACCCGCGAGGTCGACTGGGGCGGCATCGACGTTCTGGTCCTCGACATGCCGCCGGGCGCAGCGACGCGCAGCGACCATGGCGCAACAGACCCGCTTTCGGGCGCGGTCATCCGTCTCCACCCGCAGGACCTCGCTGATCGACGCCCGCAGGGAGCTCAACGCTGTTCAAGAACGTCGACGTGCCGATCTTCGGTATCATCGAGAACATGTCGACCTTCATCTGCCCGCATTGCGGCAAGCCGTCCGACATCTTCGGCCATGGCGGCGCCGAGGAAGACGCCCGCCGCCTCGGCGTGCGCTTCACGGGCGCGATCCGCTGCATATGGACATCCGCGAGAATTCGGATGCCGGCACGCCGGTGGTGGTCTCCCAGCCCGACAGCACCCACAGCGCGATCTACAAGAAGATCGCCATCAAGGTCGCCGCCCGCCTCTTCCCCAGGCCGACGGCGAATAGGCCACCGGCGGAACGCACCGTCGAGGGCCCCCTCGGCGGGCGGGGTGGGCAGGTGGGCGCTCCGCCGAGGGGGCCTGAGCATTCCCACCGCGCGCCGCGTTAACCGCAGTCGTGACCCGAACCCTTGCCCCACCGCGCGCCCGACGGAAAGCAGCCGGCGGGCAGCGAGTGCAGACCTTGACGAAAAACGCCCCGGCCGGGGATTAACCCGCCGGGGCGTTGCGTTCCAGGTTCCGTCAAGGCCTGCGCTCAGGCCCAGCGCTCCATCAGCTTCATGCCGATGAACCCGCCCGCGACGATGGCCGCGAAGGTGATGAACGATCCCAGCGCCAGGGTCGAGGCGCCGGTCACCGCCTGCCCCACCGTGCAGCCCAGCGCCGTCACGCCGCCGATCCCCATCAGCACCGCGCCGCCCAGATTGCGCAGCGTGTCGCCCTTGTCCGAGAAGGTGGCGACGAAGAACTTCTTGGATATCAACGACATCAGGAACGCCCCCAACAGCGCGCCGGCGGTGGTCGCAACCGCGAAACCGACCGTCTCATAGGCGGTGAACCGCATCAGGTAATCCACGCTGTCCCCCGCCGGCCGGACATAGCTGAGCGAGGCGATGACCGGGTTATCGGCGAATTCGTCATAGGCCAGCGCCGTCAGGACCCAGCCCGCCAGCACGCAAAGCCCGACGCCCACGCCGGCCAGGATATGCACCGGCGAGCTGCGGAACCCCTTGTCGGCAAAGGCGAAAATCGCGATCCCCCCGGCCAGCGCCAGCACCGTGATCAGCTGCGCCAGCCCCGCGTCCAGCCCCGTCGCGGCGGCCAGCAGGGTGTCGAGCCCCTGCGTCTCCAGCCCCAGATCGAAACTCGTCGCATCGACGATCGCCACCCGCGTCTGGGCGAAGATGCCGCCGATGGTCATATAGGCCGTCAGCCCGATCACGATCAGCACGATCAGCGACCGCAGATCGCCGCCCCCCGCCCGCGCCAGGTTCTTCGAGGCGCAGCCGCCGGCGAAGACCATGCCGATCCCGAACATCAACCCGCCCAAAATATGCCCGCCTAGCGTCAGCCGGGACGCAAGATATATGCTTGTCGTGCGGTCGCCCAGGCCCGTCCGTTCCAGCCACAGCACCCCCAGCATCGCCACTGCCAGCGCCAGCAACCATGACCGGAAACGCCGCCAATCGCCGAAATTGGCGATGTCCGACAGCGATCCCATGGTGCAGAAATTGGTCCGCACGATCAGCGCCCCGAAGACCAGCCCGATCAGCAGACCGCCCCAGCCAACGTAAAAAGCCGGGCTCTCGACCACGGCTTCCTTCCATGCCTCCAGCATGTCCCCTCCCGCTTGTTCTTTGCTTGTGCCCCGCGCGGGCTCCTCTCCCGCGCGGCGTCTTAATCAAATATAAGCATAAATGATTGTATCTTGCCGCACAACAAACGGCTCAGTTGCCGCAATAGATCCCGTGCAGCGTCTCCAGGATCGCCGCCGCGTCCTGGCTGTCGATGCGATAGAACACCGATTGCGCCTCGCGGCGGAAGGTCACGATCCGCTCGCCACGCAGCACCGCCAGTTGCTGCGACACGGTCGACTGGCCCAGGCCGGTCGCCTCCTGCAGCTGCTGGACCGAACGTTCTCCCTCCAGCAGGTTGCACAGGATCATCAGCCGCTTTTCGTTCGACAGAACCCGCAAAAGCTGGCTGGCCTGGGTCGAGTTCGCCTCGAGAACGCTCAAATCCATGTGACCCCGCCTCCCTCGCACGCCGTATCCTGGCCGTTAAGCCTCGGTATACAAATGTTTATCTTCCAAAACGCCTTTGAAACAAGCCAAATTCACAAGAAAAAGCGGGTTTTCGGGCAAGATTGACTCGATTTTCCCGTTCCATATTGTAATATTCAAATGTTGGAACCTTTTTGGGAGGAAGCGCGGATGCTGGACAAAAGCGATCTGGACAATGCCAAGAGCATGTCGATCATCGTCACCAAGGGGTCGCTGGACTGGGCCTATCCGCCCTTCATCCTCGGCACCACGGCGGCGGCGATGGACGTGGACGTGACCATGTTCTTCACCTTCTACGGCCTGCCGCTGTTGAAGAAGAAACTGGACCTGAAATTCACCCCGCTGGGCAACGCGGCGATGGAAATGCCGATGATGGGCGGTCATATCGCCATGCCCAACATCATCGGGATGCTTCCCGGCGTCGGCGGCATGGCCGGCAACATGATGAAGAACCTGATCAAGAAAAAAGGCGTGGCCTCGATCGAGGACCTGCGCGAGGCAGCGGTCGAGTTCGGATGTGCGGATGATCGCCTGCCAGATGACGCTTGATCTCTTCGAATACAAGAAAGAAGACATGATCGACGGGATCGAACTCGGCGGCGCGGCCACCTATATGGAAACCGCCCTCAAGGCCGATATCAACCTGTTCATCTGACACGAACACCCAATCTCATACGGAGGAGAGAACCCACATGGCAGATCAAGTACTCGACGCGAAGGGCCTCAACTGCCCGCTGCCCATCCTGCGCGCCAAGAAGGCGCTCAAGGGCATGAGCGCAGGCCAGGTCCTGGCGATCGAGGCCACCGACCCCGGTTCGGTCGCCGACTTCGCGGCCTTCTGCAATCAGACCGGCAACGAACTGCTGAGCCAGGCGTCGGAAGGCGATGTCTACAAGTTTGAGATCAAGCGCAACT
This sequence comes from Paracoccaceae bacterium, assembly GCA_041397165.1. GTDB lineage: Bacteria > Pseudomonadota > Alphaproteobacteria > Rhodobacterales > Rhodobacteraceae > JAWKXE01. The sequence goes on from JAWKXE010000029.1 coordinate 12,746, forward strand.
AAGTCGCGCGTTCTCTTGAAACGGAAGACCCCGCCGCGCAGACCGCCGGCGGGGTTTTTCTTTGCCCTGCAATGTATTGGGCCTTCTCGTAGGGTGGGTGCCAACCCACCATCCGCCAGGGTCAGGATCGTTTGCACCCAGCCGCGAAGCTCAGGAACCCCGGCACCCAGGGCACCTGGCCGGTGCTGCGCAGGTGGATGAAGCCGGCCACGGTATTGGCCTTGACGATGGCGTCGCGGCTGCCGTCGGTGCCATGCCCCCGGGTGATCCGGCGCGCCCAGGTCAGCCCCTCGGGCAACCCGTCGAGCGACGCATAATGGCACTCGTGCGCCCGGAGCTCGCGCCCCGCGCTGCCCCAGGGGTTGGCCTCGGTGCAATCGTAACGGACATAGCCCCTGCCCTGCGGCACGCGGTGCATGGTCGACCGCCCCGGGATGAACCCCACCATGTCGTGGCGGCTTTCACCCCAGTCGATGCCCTCGCTCAGATACATCAGCCCGCCGCATTCGGCATAGGCCGGCAGCCCCGCCTCGAGCGCCGCCTTGACGCTGGCCCGCATCGCGCCATTGGCCTCCAGCTCGGCCGCCCGCATCTCGGGGAAGCCGCCGCCGATGAACAGCGCGTCGATCTGTGGCAATTCGCGGTCGCGGATCATGTCGATCGGCACCAGCGTGGCGCCGGCGGCCTCGAAATCCTCCAGATCGTCGGGATAGTAGAAGCCGAAGGCCGCATCGCGGGCATATCCCACCCGCAGCCCCTCGCCCGGCCTCTCGGCCGGTCTCGGTTGCGGCACGGCGGTCAGCGCCGGGGCGGTCGCGGCCAGGGCGCGCAGCCCGTCAAGATCGACCGAGGCGCCGACCACCTGCGTGATCCGCGCGATCACCGCGTCCCGGTCGCCGGCCTCGCTCGGCGTGGTCAGGCCCAGATGCCGCTCGCCGATCTCGAGCCCCGCGTTGCGCCACACCGCGCCCAGCACCTTGAGGCCGGAATAGGTCTCGACCGCGCGGCGCAGCTTGCCCTCGTGCCGGGCGCCGCCGACCTTGTTGAGGATGACGCCGGCGATGTTCACATCCCTGTCGAAGGCCTGATAGCCCATCAGCAAGGGCGCGATGCCCCGGCTCATCCCCAGCGTGTCGATGACCAGAACCACCGGCAGCTCCAGCAGTTTCGCCAGCGCCGCGTTGCTGTCCGAGCCGTCGGATTCCACCCCGTCATAAAGCCCCTTGTTGGCCTCGATCAGGTTCAATCCGCGCGCGCGCGAGGCAAAGAAGCTGCGGATCTCCTCGCGCTCCATGGCGTTGAAATCGAGGTTGTAGCAGGGCCGCCCCGACGCCGCGCCCAGCCACATCGGGTCGATGTAATCGGGCCCCTTCTTGAACGTGGCCAGATCGTCCCCCGCCGCCCGGAACGCGGCCGAAAGGCCCATCGACACGGTGGTCTTGCCCGACGACTTGTGCGCCGCCGAGATCATGAAGCGGGGGAAGCCGCCGGTCATGCGGTATAGGGCAGGAAGCCCTTGTCGCGCGCCGCCCAGAGGGCGCGGCCCATCTCCTCGGCCTCGGCGATGGACCCCGCCTTGCCCATGGTGCGCAGCGTCACCGCGATGGTGCCCTCAATGGTGGCGGTGGCATAGGCGTCCTCTTCGGCGCCGGTCCAGATATCGACCAGACGGCTCACGTCCATCTCCTCATCCGGCGGCTGGTGCCCGTCGGCCAGAAGCTGCGGCCATTCCTCGATCAGCGGCTCGTCGACGCTGCCATGGGTGGCCCAGACCTGGGTCGGCGTGTTCGGCCGGCGCTCGACCTCGCCACCCTCGCCACGGAAGACGGCCAGGTTCTCGATCCCCATCAGCTGGGCCGCGCCGGCATGGATGTCCATGAAGCCGCGATGGAAGATGCCGACCATCACGGTCGAGGCGTTGAACGGGTTCAGCATCCGCGAGAAGGAATGCACCGGGCTGCGCAGGCCCAGCACCGGGCGCAGGTTGATCATCGCGCGCAGGGTCGGGCTCATCACCTCCAGCGGCACATAGGCAAAACGCCCCGCGCGGATATGGTCGGCCGCCTCGGCCAGGGTGCCGGCAATCGGCAGGCCCAGGGTCTTCAGCACCTCGCTGGTATAGACCCGGCCGGGGGTGTGCCCCTCGGTGCCATGCATCAGCACCGAATAGCCCGCGTTCACCAGCGCCAGAACGCTGAGGATGTAATAGGGCAGCTGGATGCGCTTGCCGGCATAGGAGGACCAGTCGATATCGACCGGCGGCAGATCGGCCGGCAGATCGAAGGTCGCCTTGGTGCCCATGGCGAAGCCGGCGATCTCGCTCGGCGCCTCTTCCTTCAGGCGCAGCAGCATCAGGAAGGCGCCGATCTGTTCCGGCACCGCCTCGCCGCGCAGAAGCATCTCCATCGCTTCCGTGCTTTCCTCGAGCGTCAGGTGGCGCTGCTTGGTCTTGCCGCGGCCCAGGATGGCCACGAATTTCGAAAACGGGTGCGGTGTATGCGCGTTCATTTCTGCCCCCTCCGGCCTGTCATGTCATGCAATTAAGGCCATGGGCCCGCCCCCCGCAAGGGGCGGCACCGTTACTCCTGCGGGATATTCGCATCCGCCAGGTTGGTCGGCAGGATGCGCAGGATCTTCGCCGCCAGCCCCACGGCGAAAAGCGCGATGGCGACGCCGCCCAGGCCCAGGATCAACTCGTTGAAACTCGGGCTATAGCTGGCGATCTCGCCATCGAAGAACGACGACGACGCCTCGTAGCCCGGGAACAGCTCCATCGGGTAAAGCTGGCCGCCCACCACGATGACATAGACCTGCGCCAGCCCGCCGACGATCACGAAGACCGAGGCCCAGACCGGCTCGGCGCTCGAGTCGCGGAAGCGCGGGACATAGATCAGCGCAATCGGCAGGATGCCCCCGATCAGCACCTGGCCGACCCAGAACAGGAAGGTGATATACCCGCCCGAGCGCAGGATGAAATCCTCGATCCCGGCATGTTCGGCGGCATAGAGCGCGGTCAGGTGCTGCACGGCGGTGAAGTAGAGCACCGCCGCCGCGAAGATCGCCAGCAGCCCGCCCAGGCGGTGGCACAACATGCCCCCCACCTTGCGGCCCGACAGCTTGAACAGCGCCAGCAGCACCAGGATGAAGACCGCCAGGCCAAAGCTGAACGACATGGCGATGAACAGGGGCGCCATGATCGCGGCGTCATAGCCCGGCCGTGCCACCAGCCAGCCGAAGATCGAGCCGGTGCCGGTGGTCAGCGCCAGGCGCCACAGAAAGGCCAGCGTGCCGGCCGCGCGGACGTATTTATAGTCGATCCGGTTCATCTGGACGGCCAGGTAAAGCGCCACCACCGCCAGGAAACCGGTGTAAAGATAGATGTTCCAGGCGAAGATCGACTTGAAATTGTTCTGGGTGATCGCCACCAACAGCCGGTCGGGCCGCCCGAGGTCGAGAACCAGCACCGCCAGCCCGCCGATCAGCAGCGACATCGCCAGCACGGCCGAAAGCCGCGCGATGGGCTTGTAGGGCGCCTGCCCGAACACGCTCGCGATCGAGGCGCCATTGAGCGCCCCCGAGGCCGCGACGATGAGGAAGATCGCGAAGACATGCGGCAGGCCCCAGACCACCTGGTTGTTCATGCCGGTCACGATATGGCCGTGATGCTCGACATAAAGCACCGAAAGAAGCGCCGCGCCGATGAAGGCGGCCAGCATCGCGGCCAGGCCCCAGACGGCCGGGGTGGCCTTGATTTCGCGGTAGATCGTGCGTTCCATCGCCATGTTCCGTCCCCCCTCAGCCCAAATTCGTGAAGCGAACCCCGGGGTTCAGATCGAGATCGGGGCGCAGCGCAACCGACGGATAGTCTGCCAGCCGCTTCGAGATGTCGCTCGTCGGGTCCTTCAGGTCGCCGAAGATGATGGCGCCATGGCCCTCGGCCGCGCAGGCCTCGACACAGGCGGGCGTGCCGCCGGCATCGACCCGGTGAACGCAGAGCGTGCAGCTTTCCACCGTGCCCACCCCGCGCGGGGCGTCGGCCTTCTGGTTGATCACCGGCTCGTGCACGAAGCTGCGCGCCTTGTAGGGGCAGGCCATCATGCAATAGCGGCAGCCGATGCAGCGGTGCTTGTCGACCAGAACGATGCCGTCGACCCGCTTCATGCTGGCGCCCGTCGGGCAGACGTCGACGCAGGGCGGCTTTTCGCAGTGCTGGCACATCATCGGCATGGTTTCGGTGTGGCCGGTCGCGGTGTTCTTCAGCGTCACCTTGCGGATCCACTGGGCATCGGTTTCCGGGTTGTCGCCGCCGCCCCAGCCGTTTTCCGTCTTGCAGGCGGAAATGCAGGCGGTGCAATCGTCCTTGCACTTCGAAATGTCGATCAACAGGCCCCAGCGCTTGCCGGCATCGGCCTTCGCCCCCGCGGCCTCGGCCGGCGATCCGCCGAACGCCATCAGCGTCACGCCCGGCGCCAGCGTCAGCGAGGCGACGGCGGCACCGCTGCGCAGGATGTCACGGCGGGTCATCTCGGCCCGGTTGGCGGCGCGCTGCGCCGGCGGCTGCTTCACGTCATTCGGCATCCGGAACGTCATTGCTCTGCCTCCGCAGTCGTCGTCATTGCCCGCCGCGCCGGCCGGGTCAGCCGGTCGAGGTAACCCGCCACGGCCGCCTGGCCTTCTTCGCCCTCGGGCGTGGTCATCAGCCCGGCATGGCCTTCGCCCTCGATGGCGTGCTCATCGACACCGTCGGGGGTCGAGCGGTGACACATGAAGCAATCCACCTTCACCGCCGCATAGTCGTGGCAGACCCGGCAGAAATGCGTCTCGCTCTTCACCGTGACATACTGGCCGTGGTCGTCCTTGACCGCGTGGCAGTCGAAACACCCTTTCAGGCTGGCCTCGATCGGGCGGACGCCATCGCGCACCGTCATGTCGCGGCCGTGGCGCATCAGCTCCATATGGAGCTTGCGCCAGAACTCGCTGCCCTCGGGATGCGGCTCGCCGCTGGCCTGCGGCACCGCCGGCAGCAGCGAAGACCGCTCCTCCGCCTGGGCGATGCCGGCCAGCGACAGCAGAAGGGCCAGGATGACGGCCAGTCGTGCCATGGGTGTTCCCCCTGTCTTCATTATTCCCCGAGACCCATCTTGATGTAACCGGTCGGGCAGACATCGGCGCAGATATGGCAGCCGACGCATTTGGTGTAATCGGTGTCGACGTAACGGCCGACGGTGCGGTCATCCTTCTTCACCCGGAACACGGCATCCTGCGGGCAATAGATCACGCAGTTGTCGCATTCGAAGCACATGCCGCAGCTCATGCAACGCTCGCCTTCCTTGCGCGCCTGCTCCTCGCTCAGACCGATGATGCGTTCCTCGAAGTTGCCCAGGACGGCATCGCCCTCGATATGCACCTCTTCGCGCACCTCGCGCTTCACGAAGGCGAAGTGGCCCTTGTACAGCTCGTCATGCGGGATGATCTGGCTGGCCGAGCGGTCCTCGTAATTGTGGATCGCGTATTTGGCCGAATTGGTGCCGCGGCCCTGGACGTGGTCATAGGCCTCGGGGTCCTTGCCGCGCTGGTGCAGCTCTTCCATCAGGTTGAAGTGATGCACGTCGACCTTGGGCCGCTTCGAGATGTTGTGATCGTCGAGGTAATCGGTGATGATCTCGGCCCCGATCCGGCCATGGCCGATGGCCGTGGTCAAAAGGTGCGGCTTGATGATGTCGCCGCCGGCGAAGTGCTTTTCGCGGCCCTTCACCTGATAGGGCCCGTCGATGGCGATGAAGCCACGTTCGTTCGCCAGCCCGTCCAGCCCGTCGAAATTGCCCATCTGGCCAATGGCGGCGATGATGATATCGGCTTCGATCTCGAACTCGGTGCCTTCCACCGGCTCGGGCACCGGGCCCTTCATCTTGCATTCGCACATCCGCAGCGCGCGGGCGCGGCCCTTGTCGTCCAGCAGCACCTCGAGCGGCATCACACCGCCCTTGATGTCGATGCCTTCGCGCTTGGCGTCTTCACGCTCGCGCTCGGCCGCGGTCATCTGCTCGACCGGGAAGAGCGAGGTCAGCGTCGCCTGCATCCCCTCGCGCACCAGCGAGCTGGCGACATCGTGGCTGGTGAAGTCGATCAGCGTGCCGTCGTTGCGCTCGGACAGGACCGGTTCGCTGATATGGCCCAGACGGCGCGCAACCGAGGCGACGTCGATCGAGGTGTCGCCACCGCCGACCACGACGACCTTCTGCGCGGTGCCCAGGACATAGCCTTCGTTGAACGCGTCGAGGAATTCGATGCCGTTGATGCAGTTCTCGGTGCCCTCCCAGCCCGGGATTGGCAGCGGCCGGCCGTTCTGCGCGCCCATCGCCCAATAGATCGCGTCGAAGGCCTTTTCCAGCTCCTCGACCGTCACATCGGTGCCGACGCGGGTGCCCAGATGCACATCGACGCCCATGTCGATGATCCGGCCGATTTCCTTGTCCAGCATGTCGCGCGGCGTCCGGTAACCCGGAATGCCGTAACGCATCATGCCGCCCAGCTGGTCATGCGCCTCGAAGATCGAAACCTCATGGCCATCCAGCCGCAGGTAATAGGCCACCGAAAGACCGGCGGGGCCGCCGCCGATCACGGCCACCTTGCGGCCCGTGGCGGCACCCGGCTTGCCCATCTTCACGCCATTGGCATTGGCCCAGTCGCCGACATATTGCTCGACCGCGTTGATGCCGACATAGTCGTCGACCTCGTTGCGGTTGCAGCCCGCCTCGCAGGGGGCGGGGCAGACCCGGCCCATGGTGGCCGGGAACGGGTTGGCGCTGACCATGCGCTGGAAGGCGTATTCCTGCCATTCCATGCCCTCGACCGGCGGCTTGTCCATGCCGCGCGCGATCGCCAGCCAGCCGCGGATCTCGTGGCCCGACGGGCACGAGCCCTGGCAGGGCGGCGTCTTGTGCACATAGGTGGGGCATTTATGCGAATGGTCGGCGTTGAAGATCTTGTCCTCAAGCTCCCAATCGCTCGCGTTTTCGCCTTCCCGGAAACGGCGGAATGTATGGCCCTGATCGCTCATCTATATCTCGTCTTTCATGTCTCAGCTCGCTTGGGAAGGCAGCTGGCAAGCGCTGGTTACTCGCCAAGCCCCATCTTGATATAGCCGCTCGGACAGACATCGGCGCAGATGTGGCAGCCGATGCACTTGGCATAGTCGGTGTCCACATAGCGGCCGGTCGTCCGGTCGGATTTCTTCACCCGGAACACGGCGTCCTGCGGGCAATAGATCACGCAGTTGTCGCATTCGAAGCACATGCCGCAGCTCATGCAGCGGTCGGCTTCTTCGCGGGCTTGGTCGGCATCGGGCGCCACGATCCTCTCGCCGAAATGACCGACGACCGCTTCGGGGCCGATGGTGATCTCGCTGCGGTCGAAGCGCGGGGTATGCGCCCAGTGGCCCAGGAACAGCTCGTCCGCCGGGACGATCTGGTTCGCGGACCGGTCTTCATAATTGTGCACCGCCCAGTCGGAACTGTCGGTTCCGTCGGTCTGGACATGGGCGTATTCCTTCGGTGCGTGGCCGCTTTCCTTCAGCTTTTCCAGAAGGTTGAAGTGGTGCACGTTGACCTTCGGCAGCTTGCCCAGCGTCTCATGCTTCAGATAATGGTCGATCGCCTCGGCCGCGATGCTGGCTTGCCCCACGGCGGTGGTCAGCAGGTGCGGCTTGACGATGTCGCCGGCGACGAAGATGTTCTCGCGGTCGGGCCACTGGAAATGGCCGGTGGCGTTGATCAGCCCCTTGCCGTTGTCCAGCTCTTCCAGGCCCTGCAGGTCGCCCGCCTGGCCGATGGCCGCGACGATCAGATCGGCCTCGATCTCGTGCTCGGAGCCCTCGATGATCTCCATCTTGCCCGACGACCAGTCGGCGCGCGCCACCTTCAGCGCGCGGGCGCGGTCGGGGGTTTCCATGACCACTTCCAGCGGCACCAGCGAGCCGATGATCTCGACCCCCTCCTCGCGGACATGGCGGACCTCCATCTCGGTGGCGGGCATCTTGTCCACGGGCCGGCGATAGATCACCTTCACATCGGCGCCGTCGCGCTTGGCCACGGTGGCCACGTCATGCGCGGTATGGCCCAGGACCACGTATTCCGGGCGGTCCTGCTCGTGGCTGTGCTCGATATGGCCCAGACGGCGGGCCACGGCGGCCACGTCCATCGCGGTATCGCCGCCGCCGATGACCAGCACGCGCTGCGCGCCATGCTGCAGCCGGCCGTCGTTGAACGCCTCCAGGAAGGCGACGCCGGTGATGCAGTTGTTGGCTTCCTTTGCGCCGGGGATCGGGATCGGGCTGCCCGACTGGGCGCCGATGCCGACGAAGACGGCGTCGAAGTCCTCTTCCAGCTGCGCCAGCGAAATGTCGACGCCGATCTTCACGCCGGTCTTCACCTCGACCCCCATGTCGAGGATGCGCTGGATCTCGCCATCCAGCACATCGCGCGGGGTCCGGTAACCGGGGATGCCGTAACGCATCATCCCGCCCAGTTGCGCGTGCGCCTCGAAGATGGTGCAGGCATGGCCCCTGCGGCGCAGCTGATAGGCCGCGGTCAGCGACGCGATGCCGCCGCCGATCAGGGCGACCGACTTGCCGGTATCGGCGCCGGGCGCGCGCAGCTTCAACCCGGTCGACAGGGCATGATCGCCGATGAAATGCTCGACCGCGTTGATGCCGACATTCTGTTCGACCTCGTTGCGGTTACAGCCGTCCTGACAGGGCGCCGGGCAGACCCGGCCCATGATCGCCGGAAACGGGTTGGCGTCGGTCGAGCGCAGGAAGGCATAATCCTTCCAGTCCATCTTGCCATCGTCCAACATAGGCGGATGTTCGATGCCGCGCACGATGTTCAGCCAGCCGCGGATATCCTCGCCCGCGGGGCACGACCCCTGGCACGGCGGCGTGCGATGGATGTAGGTCGGACATTTGTAACTCTTGTCCTGCTGGAAGATCTTGTCCTCCAGATCCCAATCGTCCGGGTTCTCGCCGTCCTTGTAGCGGCGGAATGTCAGTGCCTTGTCACCATCCATTGCGTGTCTCCTCCCTTACGCCTGTTCAGCTTCCTCGGCCTCGTCCTCCTCCGCGCCGTCCTGACCCGTCAGGACGATCGCATTCGAGACCAGCTGGTGGACAGACATGATGCTGTCCATCTCATATCCAAAGGCAGGCATGACCTTTGAAAATTGGGTTTTGCAGATCGCGCAGATCGCTGCCATGTGGGTGACGCCATGCTCCTCGGTCACCTGTTGCAGCGCGGTCATCCGGGGGCTGGCCCCCTTCTTGCGCAGATCCATCAGATCGTCGGTCAGAAGGCCGCCACCGCCACCGCAGCACAGCGTGCTTTCATGCGTGGTGGTGCGATCCATGTCGAAGTAATTGTTGCACACCGCCTTGATCACGTTGCGCGGAATTTCGAACTGGCCGCCGGGCTCGGTGCCCATGCGGCTGGCGCGCGCGACGTTGCAGCTGTCGTGATAGGTCAGGCGGATATGGTCGTTCTTCGACTTGTCCAGCTTCAAGGTGCCCTTCTGGATCTCGCCCCAGGTGAATTCCAGGATGTGCTGCGGCACCGGATAATTCGGGTCGAGGAAATCGAACGGCCCGGCCAGTGTGTTGAGGAACGAATACGCCACCCGCCACGCATGGCCGCATTCGCCGAAGATGATGCGCTTGACGCCCAGATCCTCGGCCGCCTTGCGGATGCGCAAGCTGACCTCGCGCATGTTCTCGTAATTGCCGATGAACAGGCCGAAATTGGCGGCTTCCGAGGCATAGGAGCTGATGGTCCAGCTGACGCCGGCCTCGTGGAACACCTTGGCATAGCCGATCAGCCCGTCGATATGCGGCTCGGCGAAGAAGTCGGCCGAGGGCGTGATCAGCAGGATATCGGCGCCCTTCTCGTCGAGCGGAATGCGCACCGAAACGCCGGTATCGTCCTCGATATCCTCTTCCAGCCCCTCCAGCGTCGCCGCCAGCGCCTTGGCGTTGAGCCCGAGGTTGTTGCCGATGTCATGGACCTTGCCGATGATCTCGTTGGCGTATTTCTGGCCGATGCCGACGGTGTCGAGGATATCGCGCGCCGCCATGGTGATCTCGGCGGTGTCGATGCCATAGGGGCAGAACACGCTGCAGCGGCGGCATTCGCTGCACTGATGGTAATAGCTATACCATTCGTAAAGCACATCCTCGGTCAGGTCGCGCGCGCCCACCAGCGACGGGAAATACTTGCCCGCGAAGGTGAAATAGCGGCGATAGACGCTGCGCAGCAGGTCCTGACGCGCCACCGGCATGTTCTTCGGGTCGCCGGTGCCCAGGAAGTAATGGCACTTGTCGGTGCAGGCGCCGCATTTCACGCAGGCGTCCAGATAGACCTGGAAGGCACGGTTCTTGTCGGCCAGGTCCTTCATCTTGGCCAGCGCGACCTCTTTCCAGTTGTCGACCAGCTGGCCGGGGAAGCCCAGCTTCTCCTGATGCTCGGGGCCGGCGATGAAGGGCTTGGTGCCTTCCATCGCGCCCGGCTTCAGCTTGGGGATCTCCAGCGGATGGCTCAGCTTGGGGATATCGTTGCCGTCAGCCGCCATGCCTCAGCCCTCCAGTTTCTTCGCCCAGGGGGCGATGTGGCGCTGCTCGCGCGGGTTATCGACCTGATTGCGCGAGGGGCTGAAGAACACGCCCGGCGCGTGCAGCAGCTTCGAGATCGGGAAGATGATCATCAGCGTCGCCACCGCGGCCAGATGCACCAGCAGGATCGGGTCGCTGGGCAGGGTCTCGATCCGGAACCGCATCAGCCCCAGCATGAAGGCCTTCACCATGATGATGTCGGTATGGACGACGAATCGCATCATCAGCCCCGACACCCCGATCAGCACCAAGAGCGCCAGCATCAGATGGTCGCTGGGGTTGGTGATATAGCGGATGCGCTCGACCAGGATGCGCCGCGCCCAGAGGCCCAGCAGGCCCAGCACCATGGCGAAGCCGGCATAGGTGCCGAAGGGCTGTTCCAGCCGCACCCACCACGACACGTCCCACTGGAAGTACCGGATGTGCCGGATCAGGACCAGCCACAGCGCCATGTGGAACATCCAGCCGAACAGCCAGATCCACTTGTTCGACTTGAACAGGCTCTCGAAGAACACCACTTCGCGGAACATCCTCAGCACCACGCCGGATCGGGTGGTCGGCGCCGGTGTCGTCGGAATCTTCAAGGGGGCCGGCGTGATCGCATATTTGCGGATCTTCAGGGCCAGGCCCACGACCAGAAGAAGGGTCGCGACGTAGAAAAGGATGGCGTATAGAGCAGAGATCACGCGGACTCCTCCCGTGGTATTCGCGTAAGCTTCTGATTTTAAAGCTTTTCGTCATGCCGGCCAGGGGGTCGCCCCGGCCGGAACGGATCGGGCGTCGGGATCAGACGCAGCCGGTCGGCTTGGGCAGGCCGGCAATCTTACAGGCTTGCTTGGCGGGGCCATAGGGGAACAGCTCGTACATGTACTTGTTGTTGCCCACGGCTTCGCCCATTTCCTTCTTGATCGCCTTGATCAGCACGCGAACGGCCGGCGCGATCTGGTATTCGTCGTAATATTCCCGCAGGAAGTTCACGACGGCCCAGTGCTCGTCGGTCATCTTGATGTTTTCCGCATCGGCGATCACCTGCGCCAGGTCCTTGCTCCACTCACTCAGGTTGGTGATGTAGCCTTCTTCGTCATGCTCGACGGCGGTGCCGTTCACATCATATGCAGCCATAGTAGTCTTCTCCTCACATGGATTGCCCGCTCTGGGGCCGTTACTTCCTCAAAGCCAGGCTTGAGTGCGGTCGGTTTTGGTCACCATATCGACGAAGCCATCATAACCCACAGCGCTGACACCTTCCACAAGCCGGCCTGCGTCAAGGCCGCGCGCCGAAAGGTCCTCGCTCAGCACGCAGATGGTCAGTGCCCCGGCCTTGGCCGCGATGGCATCGGCCAGCCCGGTGCCGGCGAGGCCGCCATAGACGCCATCCTCGATCATCAGGATCGAGTCGCCGTCCTTGGCATGGTTCAGACAGCTCAGCAGAGTCTGCGTCATGAAGGGCGATTTGTTCACGGTATGAAGCGTTGCCATTCTCCCCTCCCCCTTCAGAAGCTCAGCACGACGTCGGCCGAAGCCATGACATCGGCCATCTCGGCGCGGCTGACGATCCGGATCGAGGGTTTCTCCTCGTAATCGTCGTCCTCGTCCTCGTACATGATCTCCTGCAGGTCGTCGGCGGTCAGGCCGCGCTCCTCCAGGCTTTCCTTCTCGACATAGAGCTTGGTGACGTCATAGTCGCCCAGCGCCCGGAACGTCGGCGAGAAGTTCTTCATCCCGATCCCGTCGGTCTTCTGGCCCTTGGTCAGCTGGAACACGCCATCGTCGACGAAGGCCAGCTCCACGTCCTGCTCGAAGGCGGCGCCGATCAGCACCACTTCCAGGCTTTCCAGGGCATAGATCGTGCCATAGGGCGCCTTGCGGTTCACATAGAGGAATTTCTTCGTATCAGACATAAATCCCTCCTCAGTCGCCGAAGGTCACCAGACGGTCGGTCTGGATGCCCATTTCGATCAGCTGGCCGAGGCCGGAAATCCGGAACCCCTCGGCGATGTTGCTGGCGTCCTTGCCCTGACGCTTGGCCTCGTTGTCGTCCAGGATGCCGCGGCGCTGGGCCGCGGCAATGCAGACCACCAGGTCGATGCCATGCTCCTGGGCGAGCGCGGTCCACTGGTTCTGGATGTTGCGCTCGTCCTGGGGCGGCACGCTCAGCCGGGTCGAGACATTGACACCGTCGTGATAGAAGAACACACGCGGCACCTCATGCCCGCCGGCCAGGGCGGCCTTGACGAAGTTGTAAGCCGTGTCCGCAGCTTCGTGCGTATACGGCCCCTCGCTGATGAGTACTCCGATCTTCACTTCACTCTCCGCGACTTAGAAATGGATATGCGCAGACATGTTCATCGTCTTGCGCGCACCCGTCCAGGTGTCGAGGTGGTGCTTGGTGAAGGCCAGGTCCGTGAGGTCGAAGAACCGGTTCCAGCCGATCCGCTCGATCCACTCGCCCATCCGCTCCCAATGCTTGGCGTCCTTCTTGTAGGCGTCGACGATCCGGCGGACGACGGCGGTCACTTCGGGCCAATGCGGGGCGTTGTTGGGCAGGTTGGCGACCGCCAGCTTGTGGAAGGTCGGCTTCGAACGGGCGTTCGAGTGCTTGCCACCGACCCAGATCGCGATCTTGGTCGAGTCGTCGCCGTTGATCTGCATCGGCGGGCACGGCGGATAGCAGGCACCGCAGCAGACGCATTTCTTCTCGTCCACTTCCAGGCTCGGCTTGCCGTTCACCATCGCCGGGCGGATGGCCGCCACGGGGCAGCGCGCCACGACGGCGGGGCGTTCACAGACGTTGGCCACCAGGTCGTGGTTGATCTTCGGCGGCTTGGTATATTGCACGTTCACCGCGATATCGCCCTGGCCGCCACAGTTGATCTGGCAGCACGAGGTGGTGATCCGCACGCGGTTCGGCATCTTCTCCTGGATGAACTCGTCATGCAGCAGGTCCATCAGGCCCTTCACCACGCCCGAGGCGTCGGTGCCGGGGATGTCGCAGTGCAGCCAGCCCTGGGTGTGGCTGACCATCGACACCGAAGCGCCGGTGCCGCCCACGGGGAAGCCTTCCTTGCCCAGACGCTCGATCAGCGGCGCGACATTGGCTTCGTCACCGCACAGGAACTCGATGTTCGAGCGGGTGGTGAAGCGCACATGGCCGTCCGAGAACTCGTCGGCGATGTCGCAGAGCTTGCGGATGGTGAAGACGTCCATCTGGCGCTGGGTGCCGGCGCGGACGGTCCAGATCTCGTCGCCCGACTTGGCGACATGGTGAAGAACGCCGGGACGGGGACGGTCGTGCCAGTCCCAGTTGCCATAGTTCTTCTTCATGATCGGGTGCATGTAGGGGAACGGATCGGGGACCCCGACTTCGTCCGGCATCCGCGGGGTGGCTGCTTCTGTCATGTCTCTCCTCCATGCCCGCCGCTGACCCGGGTCAGCGGCAGGTGACAGTTGAAGTTCTGGAAAAAGGGGCGCCGATTACTCGGCGCTGATCTGAAGACCTGCGTCGCGCGCCTTGCGCTCGAACCACTTCTCGGCTTCGTCGTCGAAGTCGTCGGTCCGGACATAGCACGAGGTCCGCGGGTGGTTGACCATGTTGGGATCGGGCTCGATATCCAGCGCCTCGAGGAAGGCCGGCAGACCGATCCGGTCGATGGTCTCGCCCACACGCTCGTGTTCCAGAGCGTTGTCGGCGAAGAATTCCACCACGCTTTCACCGAATTCTTCAAGCTTTTCGAAGTCTTCGTCGGTTTCCAGCTTCATGAACGGCACCACCATGATGCCCATCAGGTCGCCGATCTTCAGCGACCGCTTGCCGCCGATCATGATCGACACACCGCGGTCGTCGCCCGGGCTCAGCGCCTTGGTCATGACGTTGATGCAGTGCATGCAGCGCACGCAGCTGGGGTTGTCGATTTCCAGCGTGTCGTCGTCGTTCAGGCTGATGGCGCGCGTCGGGCACATGTTCACGACCGTGTCGATCGTGTATTTGCGGCCGACCTTGGCGACGTGCTCCTTCACCTTCTCCTGGTCGATCTTGATCTCGTCGCGCCAGGTGCCGATCACGGCAAAGTCGGCACGGTGGATCGCGTTGACGCAGTCGTTGGCGCAGCCCGAGAACTTGAACTTGAACTTATAGGGCAGCGACGGGCGGTGCATCTCGTCCAGCAGGGCGTTGATCAGGGTGCGGTGGGCCCGCACCTCGTCATAGCAGGACTGTTCGCAGCGCGCATGGCCGACGCAGGACATCGCGGTCCGCAGGGCCGGGCCGGCGCCGCCAAGGTCGAAGCCGATCTCGTTCAGCGCATCGAAGGCCTTCTGGGTGCCCGCGGTGTCGGTGCCCTGGAACATGATGTCGCCCGACTGGCCGTGGAAGGCGATCAGGCCCGAGCCATGCTCCTCCCAGATGTCGCAGAACTGGCGCAGGATCTTGGTGTCATAGTGATAGCCCGCCGGCGGCATGACGCGCAGCGTGTGGAATTCCTTCGACTCGGGGAACTGCTTGGCCACTTCCGAGAAGCGCGGGATGATGCCGCCGCCATAGCCGAAGACCGACACGGTGCCGCCCTTCCAGAAGCCCAGGCGTTTCTCATAGCTGTGGTTCAGCTGACCCAGAAGGTCGTTCATCATCCGGCGGTTGTTGTCCGAACCCTCGTCCCGCAGCCGCTTCAGGCCGGTGACGAAGCTCGGCCAGGGGCCGTCTTCGAGTTGGTCAAGATGGGGCGTCGGATGAACATCCTTGCCGTCTACCGTCTTCTTTGCGTCGCCGTCTTTCACAACATCCTCCCAGATCTGACTGCGGTTGGAACCGACGGGGCTCGGCTGAGGGAGTTGTCCGTCTCAGGGCTCGATCCGATACTGGATCACCGCCCCCGGAGTCCTCCCAGACCCGCGCCGGCATGGCATGTGCTCTTTCTATCTATACATCACGATAAACGAATGTAAAAAATAAAAGCACTCCCAGATATGCTTTATACTACTTTGTCGCAGGTTCCGAAACAATAAATGTATGTAAGATGCAGGAAAAAGAGCCCGGAAATGTTAAGAAAACGCGAAGAAAATCAGGATTTTGACTGGACCGACCTGGAGGGCGACGCCGGTTATCGGGCCTGGCGTGCGACAAAATTGACCAGGGCGGAAAACAGCCGCGAACAGGCTCCGGTGGTCCTCTCGGACCTCGCCAACCCCACCGAATCTGAGCGCGCCGAGATCGTCGAGCGCTGCCGGACAAGCAATTTTGCGCATTATTCCAGCCCGCCGGCGCAAGATGATTCCACCACCCGCGCCCAGCTGCGCAGCTTCGCCGACGCCTTCGGCCTGCGCATCGCCGAAGCCCACCGCTCGGGCGGCGATCAGGGCATCGTCGCGCTGCGGGTCTCGGACGCGCCGTCGCAGAAGGGCTATATCCCCTACTCGACCAAGGGCATGAACTGGCACACCGACGGCTATTACAACGCGCCCGACAACCTGATCTCGGCCTTCGTGCTGCATTGCTTCGCCCAGGCCGCCGAGGGTGGCACCAACGATATCCTCGACCCGGAAATCCTCTATATCCGCCTGCGCGACGACCACCCCGCCTTCCTGCACGCGCTGATGCATCCCCAGGCGATGACCATCCCCGAAAATGTCGAACCCGACGGCTCGGTCCGCCCCGCCTCGGTGGGTCCGGTCTTCTATGCCGACGCGGCGACCGGCCGGATGCAGATGCGCTATACCGCCCGCACCCGCTCGATCGAATGGCGCGACGACCCCGCCACGCGCGAGGCCGAAGCGTGGCTGCGTGAATACCTGCCCGCCGGCGATCCGCTGATGGTGCGGCTGCGACTTGAACCGGGACAGGGCATTCTCAATAATAACGTGCTGCACAACCGGACCGCCTTTGCCAACGGCGCCGACAGCGATCATACCCGCGTGATCTTCCGGGTCCGCTTTCACAACCGCATAGGAGACACCTGATGGCCAAACTCAGCGATCTCATCATCAGCCACCCCGATGTCACCAGCTTCTCCGAGCTCGAAAAGCTCGTCCAGCACCTCGGCGCCTCGGGCGAGATGTTCATGGAGTTCGACCTCAAGCCCGATTACCGCGACACGCCGCGGAAATGGGAATGGGCGCTGGAATCGGCCTTCACCCGGGGGCTGGATTATGAGTGAGGGCGAAACCTTCCGCGACATCGCCACGCTGCAGCTGCCCTATACCCGCAAGGCCCAGGTGCGCGAGGTGACCTTCGACAGCGGCATGAAGATGACCCGCCTGATCCTGCGCGAAGGCAAACGGATCACCCAGGTGGACCTCGACGGCGAAACGGCCCGCGCCCTCGCCGCCGCCCTGCTCGAAGGCGCGCAGACCGGGACCGACGGCTAGGCCCGGCCCGCAGGCCCCCCGCCCCGCCGCCCTGCGCCGATCCGTCCCTTTCATCTTTCCCCAAATACTCATAGGCCCCCGGCACCCACCCGGCCCCAAAGCCTCAACCAGGTGACAGACATGGACAACCTCCCGATCTTCTTTGGCGTGAAGGACAAGCTGGTCGTGGTCGACGGCGGCGAAACCGTCGCCGCCCGCCGGGTCGAACGCGCGCTCTCCGCCGGCGCCGTGGTCGAGGTCTTCGACCCCGAGCCGCATCAGGAGCTGCAAATGCTCTTCGATCACCCGAACGTCACCCACCACCCCCGCCTGCCGACGCGCGCCGACGGGGCCCGCGCCACCATCGTCTATGGCGCCTCCGAGGACGATGCCCGCGACGCCCTGCTCTGGGACTGGACCCGGGCCGAAAAAGTGCTCTGCAACATCGCCGACCGCCCGGCGATGTGCGATTTCATCACCCCCTCGGTGGTCGACCGCTCGCCCATCGTGGTGGCCATTTCCACCGGCGGCGCCGCCCCGGTGGTGGGCCGCATCCTGCGCGCCCGGATCGAGGCCGCGGTGCCCGCGATCTTCGGCCGGCTGGCCGAGTTCACCGGCACCTTCCGCGCCAAGATCGCCGCCACCCTGCCCGATGGTCGCGACCGGCGGCATTTCTGGGAACGGATGATCGAAGGCCCGGCCGGCGATTTCTTCCTCTCCGGCGACGAGGCCCGCGCCCGCGCCCGGATCGAAAGCGATCTGGCCAAGGCCGCCGACACGCCGGCCAAGGGCGAGGTCTATCTGGTCGGCGCCGGCCCGGGCGATCCCGACCTGCTGACCTTCCGGGCCCTCAGGCTGATGCAACGCGCCGACGTGGTGCTCTACGACCGCCTGATCGGCGACGAGATCCTGAACCTGGTGCGCCGCGACGCCGAACGCATCTATGTCGGCAAGGCACCCTCGAACCACACGCTCCAGCAAGAGGACATCTCGGCGCTGATGGTCCGTCTGGCGCGCGACGGCAACCGCGTCCTGCGCCTCAAGGGCGGCGACCCGTTCATCTTCGGCCGCGGCGGCGAGGAGATCGAGGCGCTGGCCGAGGCCGGCATCGGCTTCCAGGTGGTGCCGGGCATCACCGCCGCCGCCGGCTGCGGCGCCTATGCCGGCATCCCGCTCACCCATCGCGACCACGCCCAGGCCTGCGTCATGGTCACCGCCCACGGTCGCGGCGGCGTGCTGGCGCTCGACTGGGAGGCGCTGGTCCGCCCGGGCCAGACGGTGGCGGTCTATATGGGGCTCAGCTCGCTCGACGCCCTGGTCGAAGGCTTCGCCGCGCGCGGCGTCGACATGACCACCCCGGTGGCGGTGATCGAGAACGGCACGCGGCCCGAGCAGAAGGTGGTTACCGGCACGCTCTCGGATATCGACGACGCCGTCGACGCGGCGCGCCTCAAGGGCCCGGCGATGATCATCGTCGGCTCGGTGGTGCGCCTGCGCGAAACGCTCAACTGGGGCCGCGACGACGCCGTCCACGCCATGAGCCTCGCCCCCACCGGCGCGCTCGACCTCTGAGCGGCCTGCCCCGACCCGGGGGGATTTCGCCGGCTGCGCCGTCGACCCGCACCCTCGCTCCGCTCGGGCCCGACGAAGGGCGGACGCCGTGCTGGCGCACGGCGGGGCCTGCCGACAGGTCTTGCGACAGTCTCCGGCGTCCCGCCCCTGTCCAAGCCAGGCCCTGAACACCTCTGCCCGGACCAGGCACAAGGCCCGACACACCGCTCCCCGGCCCTTTCATCTTTCCCCAAATACTCATCCGCCGCCTCGTCCCGCACCACCCGCCGACAAGGCCCCGCCCCCGTCTCCCGCGCGGGGTGGGAGGGCGCGCCGCCTGCCCCCGGCACAACCGCAGAAGGGCGGGAGCGCGGGAGACGGCGGCGGGGCCACCGCGCGCTCGGTTAACCCGAAGCTTGACGAAACCCTAACGCGCGCGCGCCAGACGCAAAGCAGCCGCCCGCCAGCCGGGCGGCAGACCGCCGGTTTTCGCCACGTCCCTCCGGTTAACACTCCGGGACGGTGGGGTTAACGGATCACAAACAGGCCTGGATCAGCGCCCGGGTATTCTCGGCCGTCATCGCCACCGGATTGCCCCCCACGGAAGGATCGGCCAGGGCCGAGGCGGTGAGCGCGTCGAGATCGGGCGCCGTCACCCCCAGCTCGGTCAGGTTCGCGGGGATGCCCAGCTGCGCGTTCAACCCGGCCACGAAGTTGAGGAACCCGTCGAAACCACCTGAAATCCCAAGGAAATTCGCCAGCTCCTCGATCCGGCCCTCGATCGCCGAACGGTTGAACTTCAGCACCTCGACCATCACCACCGCATTGGTGGTGCCGTGATGCGTGCCATAGACCGCACCCAAGGGATGCGAAATCGCGTGGATCGCGCCCAGCCCCTTCTGGAACGCCACCGCCCCCATCGCCGCCGCCGCCAGCATGTTGGCGCGCGCCTCGATATCCGTGCCGTCGGCGTAAGCCCTTGGCAGATAAGCCTTTACCAGCCGCATCCCCTCGATGGCGATGCCCTGGGACATGGGGTGGAAATGGGGCGAGCAATAGGCCTCGAGGCAATGGGCGAAGGCATCCATCCCGGTGCCGGCGGTGATCGCCCTGGGCATCCCCACCGTCAGTTCGGGGTCGGAAATCACGATGGACGGCAACACCTTGGGATGAAAGATGATTTTCTTCTCATGAGTCTCGGAATTGGTGATCACGCTGGCCCGGCCCACCTCGGATCCGGTGCCGGCGGTGGTGGGCACCGCGACGATCGGCGCGATGGCGTCGGCATCGGCGCGGGTCCACCAGTCGCCGATATCCTCGAAATCCCAGATCGGCCGGGTCTGCCCCGCCATGAAGGCCACCATCTTGGCCAGATCCAGCCCCGATCCACCGCCGAAGGCGATCACCCCGTCATGGCCGCCCGCCTTGTAAGCCCTTACGCCGGCGTCCAGATTTGTCTCGTTCGGGTTCGGGTCGACCTCCGAGAAGATCGCCCGGCCCAGCCCGGCCGCCTCCATGATCCCCAACACCTGCGCCGTGATCGGCAAGCTTGCCAGCCCCCGGTCGGTGACCAGCAGCGGCTTGGTCATGCCCAGCGCCGCGCAGGCCTCGCCAAGTTCCTCGATGCGCCCCGCCCCGAAACGGATCGCGGTGGGGTAAGACCAGTTCGCCGTCAGCGTCATGTCAGTTTCCTCAGATGATAGGATTTGGGCCGTGTCAGGTTGTGATAGCCGATGACGGAAAGCCCGCCGCCCCGGCCGGTATTCTTGCACCCGGTCCAGCACAGGCCGGGGTCGAGGTAATCCGCGCGGTTCATGAAAACCGTCCCGGTTTCAAGCACTTGACCGATGCGTTCGGCCCGCGCGATGTCATTGGTCCAGAGCGAAGCGGTGAGGCCGAACTCGCTGTCGTTCATCAGCGCGATGGCCTCGGCATCGTCCTTGACCGGCATGATGCCGACCACCGGGCCAAAACTTTCCTCGCGCATCACCCGCATCGAATGGTCCACATCGACCAGGATCTGCGGCATCAGGTACGCCCCGCCATCCTGCGGGAAAAGCCCCGGGTCGATCAGCGCCCGCGCCCCCGCCGCCACCGCCTCGGCGGTCTGGGCGCGGACCAGATCGGCAAAGCGTACCTGCGCCATCGGGCCCAGCGTGGTCTCCGGCTCCAGCGGATTGCCCAGCTTATAGCCGGAAACGATTTTCACCGCCTTTTCAATGAACTGGTCGAACAAGCTTTCGGTCACATAGATCCGCTCGATGCCGCAGCAGCATTGGCCCGAGTTGAACATCGCCGCGTCGATCAGGGTTTCAGCGGCGGCGTCGAGGTCGGCATCCTCCATCACATAGCCCGGGTCCTTGCCGCCCAGCTCCAGCCCGAGGCCGGTGAAGGTTCCCGCCGCCGCGCGCTCGATGGCGCGGCCGCCGGGGACAGAGCCCGTGAAGTTAACGAAATCGAAAGCCCCGGCCGCGATCATCTCGGAGGTGCCATCATGCGAGAGGTAGACATTGCGGAACACATCCGCCGGCACACCGGCCGCGGCAAAGGCTTCTGCCATACGTTCGCCGACCAGCGGGGTCTGGCTGGCGTGTTTCAACAGCACCGCATTACCGGCGATCAGCGCCGGCGCCACGGTGTTGATCGCGGTCATGTAGGGATAGTTCCACGGCGCGATGACCAGCACCAGCCCATGCGGCTCGCGCGCGATATAGCGCCTGAAATCGCCCGAATCCTCGATGGCAATGGGCGCCAGCGCCGTCTCGGCGATCTCGGCCATATAGGAAGCGCGCTCGTTGAAGCCGCGAAACTCGCCGCCATAGCGCACCGGCCGGCCCATCTGCCAGGCCAGTTCCTGAACGATCACGTCGTTCATCGCGCCGACGGTCTCGACCGCCTTCATCACCAGCGCGATACGCTCGGCGAGGGGCCGCGCCGCCCAGGCCTTCTGCGCCGCCCGGGTGCTGGCCACCACCTCTTGCGCGGCCTCGCGCGACAGCACCGGACGCTCGGCCCAGACCGAGCCGTCGATGGGCGAAATACAGCGGATCATGTCGGTCATCTCTCAGGCCTTCTCGAAACCACGGGCGATTTCCCAGTCGGTGACCACCCGGTCGAACTCTTCCAGCTCCCACTCTGCGCAGCGGGTATAGTGATCGACCACGAAATCCCCCAAAGCGGCGCGCAACATCTTGGAATTGCTCAAGGTATCCATCGCCTCGCGCAGGCTGCCCGGAATGCGCCCGGCCTTGGCATCCTCATAGACATCGCCCTTGGTGGGCGGCTGCAACGTAAGCCCCTCCTCGATCCCGGCAAGCCCGGCGGCCAGCTGGGTGGCGCAGGCCAGATAGGGGTTCAGGTCCGACCCGCCGACCCGGCATTCCACCCGGACGGCCTTGGAGCCTTCGCCGCAGAGCCGGAACCCGGCGGTGCGGTTATCGACCGACCAGACCGTCTTGGTCGGCGCGAAGGTGCCCTTCATGAACCGCTTGTAGGAATTCACATAGGGCGCCAGGAAATAGGTCACGTCGGGGGCGTATTTGATCAGCCCGGCCATATAGCTCTTCATCAGGTCCGACATGCCGTATTCGCCCGCCGGGTCATGGAAGGCATTCTTGCCGTCCCGCCACAGCGACTGGTGCACATGGCTGGACGAGCCGACCTTGTTCTGGTGCCATTTCGGCAGGAAGCTGGCCGAAACCCCGTTCTGCCAGGAGATCTCTTTCGTCGCGTGCTTGGCGATGGTGTGATAGTCGGCACAATCCAGCGCGACGGCGTATTTGATGTTCAGCTCCTCCTGCCCGACCTCGGCCTCGCCCTTCGAATTTTCGACGGGGATTCCAGCGGCATAGAGGTGATTCCTGAGCGGCCGCATCACCGCCTCTTCCTTGGTGGTGGCGAAGATGTTGTAATCCTCGTTATAGGGGCTGATCGGGGTCAGGTTGCGGTAACCCGCGGCATGGTTTTGCTCGTAACTGCCCTTGAACAGGAAGAACTCCAGCTCGGTCGCCATCATCGGCGTCAGGCCCATGGCGGCGGCGCGGGCGACCTGCTTCTTCAGCATCGCGCGGGGGGAATGCGGCACATCCTCGTGCGTATGGTGGTCCTGCACGTCGCACAGCACCATCGCCGTGCCCTCGAGCCAGGGCATCGGGCGAATGGTCGACAGGTCGGGCTTCATCACATAGTCGCCATAGCCCGCCTGCCAGCTGGTGGACTGATAGCCGTCGGGCGTCGCCATCTCCAGATCGGTGGCCAGCAGGTAGTTGCAGCAATGGGTTTCTTCCCAGGCGCTGTCGACGAAATGCTGGGCGACGAAGCGCTTGCCCATCAGCCGGCCCTGCATATCGACAAGGCAGGCCAGCACCGTGTCGATATGCCCTTCGGCAACCGCGAGTTTCAACTGGTCGAATGTCATCGTGCCGGGCATATCGGCCCCCTTCTCTGGTCTGTTCTGGCCTGGTCTGTTCTGGCCTGTTCGATCTGGCGTGACGCGGCCCCGGGCGTAACCGGGGCCGCATCGGGTTTCTGACAGGCCCCGGCGTCCAGCGCCAGAGCCCTTTTCACATGGTCTCAGCCGAAGCGATAAGGCCGTCCGGCCGCCGCCATGTTGGCGTTGTAGGTGCGGATGATATCCACCACCTTGGCCTTCAGCGGCGATTGCGCGGCGATCTCGTCCCAGAAGACATGCGCCTTTTCCTCGACCTTGGCCCATTCGGCATCGTCGATGGTGGTCAGCTTCATGTCGGCGCCGTCGACGCGCAGCTTGGCCTCGCCGCCCCAGTACCACCACTGGCGGTGGTAATGGCTGTCGTTCATGCAGACCTGCATCAGGGTCTTGAGATGCTCGGGCAGCTCGTTCCAGCGGTCCATGTTGGCGAAGAAATGCCCGATCCAGGCGCCCGAGATGTTGTTGGTCAGGAAGTAATCCGTCACCTTGGCCCAGCCGCTGGTATAGTCCTCGGTGATGCCCGACCAGGCCAGCCCGTCCAGCTCGCCGGTCTGCAGCGCGACCTCGGCGTCTTCCCAGGGCACGGTCACCGGGATCACGCCGAACTGTTCCAGGAACCGGCCGGCGGTCGGGAAGGTGAAGATCTTCAGGCCCTGCAGGTCCTCGACCTTGGTGATCGGCTTCTTGGTGGCAAAGTTGCAGGGGTCCCAGGACCCGGCCGAGATATGCTTGACGCCGACCTTGGCATATTCTTCCTTCCAGATCTCGTCCAGCCCGTACTGGTTGAACAGCACCGGCACGTCGAGGCTGTAGCGCAGGGCGAAGGGGAAATAGCCGCCGAAGACGGTGACTTCGGTGGGCGAGGCCATCGAATCGTCATCCGACTGCACCGCGTCGATGGTGCCCTTCTGCATGGCGCGGAACAGCTCTCCGGTCGGGACCAGCTGATCGGCGGTGTAAAGCTCGATCTGCATCTCGTCGCCGGCGATGGCATTGAATTTCTTCACCATCGGCACGATGACCTCTTCCGCCAGCGCCGGGCCGGCATAGGTCTGAAGCCGCCAGGTGATCTTCGATTGCGCCAATGCCGGCGTGGCAAGCGGCGCCGCAACGGCGCCGACAGCGGCGGTCTTGAGGAACTTGCGTCTTGTCGTCATGGTCTTGGTCTCCTTGTCGGTTTTTCTGGGGTCGGTTTTCATGGGGTCGGTCTTCATGAGGTTCGGCCGGTTCTCCGGGCTCTCGTTCATTTCAGTTTCCGATGTCATAGACGGTATGCGGCAGCCACAGCGCGATCTGCGGGAACAGCATGTTCAGCGCCAGCGCAGCGACCATCACCGCCACGAAGGGCACGATCGAGCCATAGATGTCGCGCATGGTGATCTCTTTCGGCGCCATCGCCCGCATCAGGAACAGGTTATATCCGAAGGGCGGCGTCATATAGGCGATCTGGGTGGTGATGGTATAGAGCACCCCATACCAGACCAGATCGAAGCCCAGCGCCCGCACCAGCGGGATATAGAGCGGCGCCACGATCACCAGCATCGCGGTATCGTCCAGGAAGGTGCCCATCACCAGGAAGCTCAGCTGCATCAGGATCAGGATGGTCCAGGGCGACAGGCCCAGCTTCTCGGTAAAGAGGTTCTCGATCGCCTTCACCGCGCCCAGCCCGTCGAACACCGCGCCAAAGCCCATGGCGGCGACGATGATCAGCATGAACATGCAGCTGATCGCCAATGTGGACCGAACCGATTTCTCGAACACCTTCCAGGTCATGCGGCCCTTCAGCACGGCGGCCAGGAAGGCGGTCATCGCGCCGATGGCCGAACTTTCGGTGAGCGAGGTCCAGCCGCGCACGAAGGGGAACATCATGGCGAAGAAGATGGCCAGAGGCAGGATGCCGGAACTGAGCAGGCGGAACTTCTCGCCCCAGGTGACGCCGGCGCGTTCCTCGGCGCTCAGCACCGGGCCAAGTTCGGGCGTGATGCGGCAGCGGAAATAGATATAGATCACGAACATCAGCGCCATCAGCAGCCCCGGGACGATCCCCGCCAGCCACAGCTGCCCCACCGGCTGACGCGCGATCATGGCATAGAGCACCAGCACCACCGAGGGCGGCACCAGGATGCCCAGCGATGACCCGGCCTGGATCACCCCGGTGATCATCTTCTTGTCGTATCCGCGCTTCAGAAGCTCGGGCAATGCGATGGTGGCGCCGATGGCCATGCCGGCCACGCTCAGCCCGTTCATCGCCGAGATCAGCACCATCAGCCCGATGGTGCCGATCGCCAGCCCGCCATGCACCGGCCCCATCCAGACATGGAACATCTTGTAGAGGTCTTCGGCGATCTTCGATTCCGACAGCACGTAGCCCATGAAGATGAACATCGGCAGGGTCAGCAGCGGATACCATTTCATCAGCTTCATGACGGCCGAGAACGGAATATCCGAGCCGCCCACCCCCAAAGCCAGATCGCCGACACGGCGGCGACGAAACCGATGGCGCCGAACACGCGCTGGCCGGTCAGCAGCATCAGCATCATGACCGAGAACATGAAGATGGCGATCGCCTCGTAAGACATCAGCGCGCGCCCCCAAGCTTCCGGCCCGGCGTCCAGCCGCGCGTCCGGGTCATCCTCGTCGCGCTGGGCGCGGGCCGGGTCGTCGGCCCGCAGGTCGATGCCGCGCAGCAGGAAGATATCCTTGAAAAGTTCCGAAAAGGCCTGAAGCAGCATCAGGAAGATGCCGATGCAGGCGATCACCTTGACCGGCCAGATCACCGGCCGCCAGGCGGTGGGCGAACGTTCGATGAAGCCCAGCTTCTCGGCCGCCGCGTCGGGGCCGCCGGTCAGGAAGGCATAGCCAGGTCGCGGAAGAAACCGAAGGCATCGTCGCCGAAATAGCCCAGCGAATAGGCGGTGGATTCGATGGCGCCATAGATCATCACGCCGAGATAGAAGATCAGGAACCAGATGGTGATCACGTCCATCCAGGCCTTCTGTTTCAGCGTCCAGTTGCCATAGAACAGATCCATCCGCACATTCGCCGCCAGCTGCATCGAATAGGGCGCGCCCAGCAGGTAATAGGCGACCAGCGCGAATTGCGCGACCTCGAGCGTCCAGCGCGACGGCACGAAGAAGGTCTTCGAGATCGAAGACCACATCAGCACGCCGACCATCACGAAGATGCCATACATGATGATCCGCCCCAGGCGATAATTCACCGCATCCACGGTTCGCACATAGCCGCGTATCAGCCTCATGCCGCCCCTTCCCCTGCCGTCTTCCTGCACGCCGCCGCCGCCTCGGCCACCCAGCCCGCCAGCAGCGCTGCCATCGCCGTCTGGCTGTCCGCGTCCTGGATCAGATCGTTGCGGATCTCGATCATCACGTTCAACAACCCGCGCGACAGCCCGTGACGGCGCAGCATGTGGGTGACGCCATCTTCGGGGCCGTAAGGTTGATTGCGCCTGACTGTCAGCGCCGCGCGCCCGGCCGCACCCGCACCGGCCAGCATCGCATCGGCCATCCGCGCGTCGCTGTCGTGCAGGATGCCCAGTTCGACCGCGCGCCGCACGCCCCGGTAAACCGGCGTAAAGGAATGCAGGGTTACAAGGACGGGCGGTTCCGATCGCGTCTCGATCAGGCGGCTCACCGCGGCGTGGAACGGGTGATAGACCTTCTCGGCCCGCGCCTGCAGCGCCTCGGGCGAAAGGCCCCGGTTGCCCGGGATATCGTACACCTCGCTGACCTCGGGCACGGCGTCGGCGGCCTCGGGCGGGCGGTTGCAGTCATAGACCAGGCGCGAGATTTCACCCGAGATCAGCGGCGCGTCGAGCCGTGCCGACATCGCCTGGGCCACGGCCAAGGCGCCCGGATCCCAGGCGATATGGGCGCGGCGCAAATCCGGCGGCAAACCCAACCCGTCGAAGACAGGCGGGATGAAATTGCTGGCATGTTCGCAGACCAGAACGAACGGGCCCGCCCCCGTCATCCGCGCGATACGAAAGGGAATGTCGTTCCATTCGATCATGGATCGCCCGCTTTCCATCCCTGTTGCAGCAGCCTGACCGTCTCGTCCCGCCGCGGATCGCGGCAAAGACCCGAAAGACGAGTCACTTTTGACCATAAGGTTCAATCAGCCGACCCGCGCCTGTCAACGGATTTCTGAAAATATCGCTTCACCGAACCCTCCTTCGTTACTATTGTTCCAAAAATGGACGAGTCCGACGAAACCATCCCCGAGAAACTGGCCCGGCTCGACGATGCCCTGACCCGGGCCGAGCGGCAGCTGGCGCAGCATATCCTGGGCAACTTTCCATTCTCGGGGCTGGGCTCGATCACCAAGGTCGCGCGCGAGGCCGATGTCTCGACCCCCACGGTGGTGCGGATGGTGAAGAAGCTGGGGTTTTCCGGCTTCCCCGAGTTCCAGGACCGCCTGCGGCACGAATTGGAGGCGGCGGTCAGCACGCCCATCGCCAAGCATGAAAGCTGGGCCAGCGCCGCACCGCAGGAGCATATCCTCAACCGCTTTGCCGAGGCCGCCGCCGGCAACATCCGCAGCACCCTGGCGCAAATCCGGCTGGAGGATTTCGAACGCTTCTGCGAGTTGCTGGGCGACGAGACGCGCGGCATCCACATCGTCGGCGGCCGCATCACCCGGACGCTGGCCGATTATCTGTTCCTGCATCTGCAGGTGGTCCGCGCGGGCGTGACCTTCATCCCCTCGAATGCCAACACCTGGCCGCATTACCTGCTTGATGTGAAACCCGAAGACGCGGTCGTCGTCTTCGACGTCCGCCGGTACGAGAACACCACCCTGCAACTGGCTGAAACAGCGGCACAAAAAGGCGCGCGCATCCTGCTGTTCACCGACCAGTGGCGCTCGCCCATCCATGCCCATGCCGATTGCACGCTCAGCGCGCGGATCGGCGTGCCCTCGGCCTGGGACTCGAATGTGGTGCCGCTCCTGCTGCTGGAGACCCTGCTGGCCGAGCTTCAGGCCCGCAAATGGGAGACCTCGCGCGCGCGGATGTCGGCGCTGGAAGAGATGTTCGACCGCACCCGGTTTTTCCGCAAGTTCCAGTGATGTGACGCGACGGCCTTCGTTGCATGGGGCCCGGGCTTGGGTCAGGCTTGGCCGCAGAAACGACGGATCGAGGAGACAGTCAGATGGCAATGAACGGCGCCGACGCACTGGTGCGGGTTCTGGTCGAGAACGGGATCGACACCTGTTTTTCCAACCCCGGCACGACCGAGATGCATCTGGTCGCGGGGCTGACCGCGGGGACGGGCATCGCCAACCACCTCTGCCTGTTCGAAGGCGTGGCAACCGGGGCCGCCGACGGGTTTGCCCGGATGGCGGGGCGCCCGGCGGCGACGTTGCTGCACCTGGGGCCGGGGCTGGCCAATGGCATCGCCAACCTGCACAACGCCCGCAAGGCGGCGACGCCGGTGCTGAACATCGTCGGCGAACACGCCCTGCCCCACATTGCCCATAACGCACCGCTGACCGCCGATATCGCAGGGCTGGCCCGGCCGGTCAGCAAGGTGGTGACGACGCTGCGCTCGGCGGCCGAAATCGGGCCCGCCACCCGCGCCATGCTGGTCGAGATGCAAAGCGGCGAACGCGGTGTCGGCACCCTGATCGTGCCCAACGACATCGCCTGGGGCGAAGCCGCCGCCGATAACGAGCCGCCCGTCGCCCTGCCGCCGCGTGCCGCCCCCGATGCCGCCGCTATCGGTGCCGCGGCCGAGGCGCTGACCCGCCCCGGCGCCGCGCTGATCTTGGGCGCGCCGCATATCACCCGCCGGATGCAGGCGCTGGCACTGGGCATCGCCGCGAAGACCGGCGCGCGGCTGCTGGCCGAGGCCGCAACCAGCCGCACATCGCGCGGGGGCGGGCTGCCGGTTGTGGCCCGCATTCCGTTCCAGATCGACGCCGCGCTCGAGACGCTGAAGGACACCCGGACCGCCGTTCTGGCCGGCGCCCGCGCCCCTGTGGCCTTCTTCGCCTATCCCGGCCGGCCCAGCGAATTGCTGCCCTCCGATTGCCGGAAACTGACCCTCGCCGCCCCGAAGCCGATGTCGAGGCCGCGCTCGAAGCGCTGGCGGATCGCCTCGGCGCCGCCCCGGCCGATCCGGTGGAACTGCCCTGCCGGCGCTGCCCGACGGTCCGATCACCCCCGAGGCCCTGGGCGCCGCCGTCGCTCATGCCCTGCCCGAAGGCGCCATCGTCGCCGACGAATCCGTCACCAATGGCGTGGCGCTGCACCCGGCCTGCGCCGCTGGTCCGGCGCATGACTGGATCAACAACCGGGGCGGCTCGATCGGCTATTCCATGCCGCTGGCCGTGGGCTGCGCCGCCGCCTGCCCCGACCGTCCGGTGCTGGCCGTGGTCGGCGACGGCTCGGCCGCCTATACGCTTCAGGCGCTCTGGACCATGGCGCGGGCCAGGATGAACGTGACCGTGATCGTGCTGTCGAACCGGCGCTATCGCATCCTGACCAACGAAATGTCGAAGATCGGTGCCGGCACGCCCGACGCGGGCTCGGACCCGCTGATGAGCCTCGACAACCCGCCCATCGGCTGGACCGATCTGGCGCAGGGCTTCGGGGTGCCCGGCCGCAGGGTCGAGACTGCGCCCGAACTGCACGGGGCGATCCTCGACGCCCTTGCCGCACCCGGTCCGCATCTGATCGAGGCGGCGATGTAACCGCGCGTCCCACCGACACTCGGTGTGGATTCTTGTGCATTTTTATGATTTGATTCCCGCGAAGGGGAGAAAATCCGGAAAATGCACAGCTTCAGCGGCACTTTGCTCGATGCTTTCGGGCTGATCCTCGACTGGGATCCGAACCTGGTCGAGATCATAGTGCTGTCGCTGCGGGTAACGCTGACGGCGGTGATCATCGCCTGCGTCATCGGCCTGCCGCTGGGTGCCGCGGTCGGCGCCTTCCGCTTTCCCGGGCGTCTGCCCGTCTCGGTTCTGCTGAACTCGATGATGGGCCTGCCGCCGGTGGTGGTGGGCCTGACCGTCTATCTGCTGCTCTCGGCCTCGGGGCCGATGGGCGTTCTGGGACTGCTTTATACGCCCACGGCCATGATCGTGGCCCAGACCGTTCTGGTCGCCCCCATCGTCGCCGCCCTGACCCGGCAGGTGGTCGAGGATCTGCACCGCGAATATGCCGAACAGTTCGCCTCGCTGGGCGTGGGTCCGCTGCGCCGGGTTGGCGCGCTGCTCTGGGATGCGCGGTTCAGCCTGCTGACCGTGGCGCTGGCCGGGTTCGGCCGGGCGGTGGCCGAGGTCGGCGCGGTGATCATCGTCGGCGGCAATATCAACCACGTCACCCGGGTGATGACCACGACCATCGCGCTCGAGACCTCTAAGGGCAATCTCGACCTGGCGCTGGCGCTGGGCGTCGTTCTTCTGAGCATCGCATTGGCGGTGAATGCCGCCGTGATGGCGGTGCGGGCCACCGCTGTGAAGGCCGCCTATGTTTGAGCCCGGCCGCCTTTCCCCTTCCGCCGACAACGGCGCTGCGATCCCGGCACTGGTCGAGACACGGGGGCTTTGCTTCGAGGTCGGTGGCAAGCGGCTGATCGACGGCATCGACGCGACCATCGCCCAGGGCCGCTGCACCGTGGTCATGGGCGCGAACGGCACCGGCAAGAGCCTGTTCCTGCGGCTGATCCATGGGCTGCTGACCCCGACCGACGGTAGTGTGTCATGGCGCGGCCACCCGCTGGACCGGGCGGCGCGGGCCGCCCAGGCGATGGTGTTCCAGCGCCCGGTGCTGCTGCGCCGCTCGGTTCTGGCCAACCTGCGCTTCGCGCTGGCCGCGCGCGGCATTCGCGGCGCCGACTGCCGCGCCCGCGAGGCGGCGGCGTTGAAGGAGGCGCGGCTGGAGCACCTGGCGAACCGCCCCGCGCGGGTCCTGTCGGGCGGCGAGCAACAGCGGCTGGCGGTGATCCGTGCCCTGGCCGGCACGCCCGAGCTGCTGCTGCTCGACGAGCCTACGGCCAGCCTCGACCCGGCCTCGACCGCCGCCGTCGAAAGCCTGATCGCGGCGGCGAAGCAGCGCGGCGTCACCGTGGTTCTGGTCACCCACGACATCGGTCAGGCCCGCCGTCTGGGCGACGATCTGATCTTCCTTCACGCCGGCCGCGTGGCCGAGACGGGGCCGGTCGCCCGGGTGCTCGATGCGCCGCGCTCGGCCCCCGCCCGGGCCTGGACGGAGGGCCGGCTTTTCTTCGAATCGAAACCCCAACCCGAAATCTGAACATCAGGGAGCAACATCATGATCAGACGACATTTTATCGGCCTAGCCGCCACCGCCTTGCTGGCGCTCGGGCTGACCCAGCCCGCCGCGGCGGAAGACAAGTTCATTATCGTGCAGTCGACCACCTCGACCCAGAATTCCGGCCTGTTCGACTATATCCTGCCGATCTTCCAGGAAAAGACGGGCATCGAGGTCCGGGTCGTCGCCGTGGGGACCGGCCAGGCGATCAAGAACGCCGCCAATGGCGATGGCGATGTGCTGTTCGTTCACGCCAAGCCGGCGGAAGAGAAATTCGTCGCCGCCGGCGACGGGGTCGAGCGGTTCGACGTGATGTATAACGACTTCGTCATCGTCGGCCCCGCCGCCGATCCGGCCGGCGTGGCCGGCATGAACGACGTCGTCGCCGGGCTGGAAAAGATCGCCGCGGCGCAGGCGCCCTTCGCTTCGCGCGGGGATGACAGCGGCACCAACAAGGCCGAGCTGCGGCTGTGGAAACAGACCTCGGTCGATCCCGCCGCCGCCTCGGGCGGCTGGTATCGCGAGACCGGGTCGGGCATGGGCGCCACGCTCAACGCCGCCGTCGGCATGGGCGCCTATACGATGAGCGACCGCGCCACCTGGATCAGCTTTGCCAACAAGGGCGATTTCAAGGTCGTGGTCGAAGGCGACCCGCGCATGTTCAACCAATATGGCATCATGCTGGTGAACCCCGAGAAGCACCCCAACGTGAAGGCCGATCTGGGGCAGGCCTTCGTCGACTGGGTGATCTCGCCCGAAGGCCAGGCGGCGATTGCCGATTACAAGATCGACGGTCAGCAGTTGTTCTTCCCCAACGCCGGGAAGTAAGACCTTGGCGCCGGCGACCCATGGTTGCCGGCGCCCGCCCTGCCGCGCTCAGGGCGACAGCCAGCGCACCTCGAACATTCCCTCCAGATCGTACCCCGCCATCGCCGTGGCCTTGGCCCGCAGCGCTTCGCCGCGCGCGAAGCTCAGAAGCTTTTGCACCGGTGGCTCGAAATAGGCACGGCGGCAGATCAGCAGGTCGAAGCGTTCCTGGGTCAGAGGCAGGAATGGCAGGTTGAATTGCCGTGCCACCGCCTCCAGACCCAGCGCCGCGTCGGCCTCGCCGGCGGCGATTGCGGTGGCGGCATCGGTCTCGGTGCGGGCGATCCCGGTTTCGGTGGCGAAATCCGCATGGGTCAGCGCCGCTTCGGCCAGCAACCGGTCCAGCAGCACCTGCGCCCCCGCCCCGGCCTGACGCTGAACCAGACGCCGCCCCTTCAGATCGGCAAGGCCCGAGACGCGGGTTTCAAGCCCCGGTGACAGGATCAGCCCGCGCGACCGCCGGGCCCAGCCGATCATCACCGCATCGCGCAGCCCCCGGGCGGCAACGGCACCGATGTTCCAGCCGTCGTCATCGGGCAGATGCAGCCCCGTCAGCGCCGCCTCGCGGGCGGCGAAACGGTCGAGCCCTTCGGCACTGCCGGTCCAGAGCGTCGAAAGCCCGGCAACGGATTCGCGCAGCGCCCAGTCGAGCAGCGGGTCGTGCGAGCCGGTCAGGACCGCGGGGCGCGCGACGGTCATGGCCTCGGGCTCGCCGATCCAGGCCAGGATTTCCGTGCGCGGGAACAGAAGCTTGCCGGTCATCCGCCGATGCGGGATCTCCTCGGCCGCGACCATGTCATAGACCTTGCGTTCGCGGATGCGCAGCAATTCGGCCACTTCCTTGGTGGTCAGATATTGCGGTTGCCCTGTCTCGATATCGCTTTGCACCTGTTACCCCTTGGCCGGATGACCCCGCCCATGATCGGCAATGCCGCCCGCCGGGGCAAGCGGTTTGGCCTCAGCCGCGCCGCGATGTGGCATAGGCCTCGGACGCCTCGTAATAGGCATCGAACCCGATCCGCCGGCGCAGTTCCGCGAAATCCATCTGGCCCGGGCGTTCATCCTCTTTCATGGCGCGCAGGCTGGTCACCATCGCCTGCATCGCCGCCGCCATCAGCGACAGCGGATAGGCGGCGATGGAAAACCCGATCTCGCGCAGCGCAGCATTGGGTAGGTCCGGCGTTTCGCCGCCCTCGACGATGTTGGCCATCTTGGGGCCCGGCAGGTTGGCACAGATGGCGCGCATCTCGTCTTCGCTGCGCGGCGCCTCGACGAAGAGGATATCGGCGCCCAGATCGGCGAAGCGCGCGGCCCGGTCGATGGCCTCGGGCAGCCCGTGTTCGTGGCGCGCATCGGTGCGCGCCAGGATCAGGATATCGCCGCCCTGCGCGCGCAGCGCCTCGCGCGCGTCAACGGCGGCGCGGATGCGGTCGAAGGCCTCATCCCGCCCGACGACGGCCTTGCCGGGCGTGTGGCCGCAGCGTTTCGGCGCCAGCTGATCCTCGATCATCACCGCGGCACAGCCGGCGCGGGCAAATCCCTCGACCGTGCGGCGGACGTTCATGGCGTTGCCATAACCGGTATCGCCATCGCCGATCAGCGGGATCGACACCGCGCCGGCGATGTTGCGGGCCTGATCCACCACCTCGCCATAGCTCATCAACCCCAGATCGGGCGCGCCGATCCGGCTGGCCGAGGCGGCAAAGCCGGACATGAACGTGAGGTCATACCCCTCCTGCTGGATCAGCTTGGCGGAAAGCGCGTCGAAGCAGCACGGCATGGTGTGGCATCTGTCCTGTTCGAGCAGGGCCTTGAGGGTTCGGGCAGCGTGCATGGGCATCACCATTTGAAGGGCAGATAAAGCGCCAGGTCGGGCACCAGATAGAGCAAGACGACCGCAGCCAGCATCATCACGACAAAGGGCCAGACGCCCCTTGCCACGTCGACCAGCCGGGCATGGGCGACGGACTGAATGACATAGAGGTTCAGCCCCACCGGTGGCGTGATCAGGGCCACCTCGACCATCACGACCATATAGATGCCGAACCAGATCGGATCGAAACCCAGCCCCATCGCGGCAGGCAGCAGCACCGGTGTCATGATCAGGATCATCGACAGCGTCTCGAACACCAGCCCCATCAAAAGCAGAACGCCCGAGACCACCAGGATGAAGGCCAGCGGCCCGTGGATGTTCTGCGAGATGAAGACCGAGATGTCCTGCGGGATGCGATAGAGCGCGATGGCCTTGCCGAAGATCTTGGCGCCGGCGATGATCAGAAGGATCGCGGTGGTGGTGATGGCGCTGTCGCGCACCGCCTCCCACAGCGCCAGCCAGCTGAGCGACCGCAGCCAGAAGGCGGTGATCAGGAGGGCGGCGGCAAAGCCCACCGCTGCGGCCTCGGTCGGGGTGAAGGCGCCGGAATAGAGCCCGGCCACCACCAGCGCCGACAGCGCCAGCGACGGTGCCGCGCGTAGCGTGGCGGCACGGCGCTCGGCCCAGCTGGCCTTTTCAATCGGGATATAGGCGTCGGAAAACCGCGAATGCAGCATGGCGAAACCGGTGAAGGCGACGACCAGGACGATCCCCGGCACGACACCGGCCAGGAACAGCGCGATCACCGATTGTTCGGTGACGAAGCCATAGACGATCATCGGGATCGAGGGCGGAATGAGGATGCCCAGCGTGCCGCCTGCGGCCAAGAGGCCATAGGTGAAGCGGCGGTCATAACCGCGCGAGATCATCTCGGGGATGGCGACGGTGCCGATGGTGGCCGCGGTGGCCACGGAAGAGCCTGAGATTGCGGCGAAAAGCGCGCAGCTGAAGATCGTCGCCACGGCCAGCCCGCCCGGCCAATGCCCCACCCAGGCCTGCACCGCGCCGAACAAATCGCGCCCGACGCCCCCCTTCAGAAGGATGTTCGACATCAAAAGGAACAGAGGCACGGCCAGAAGAATGAAGCCATCGAGCGTCGACAGCACCGCCTGCGGCGCCATCAGGGGCGAGAACCCGCCCAGGATCAGCATTCCCAGCCCCACACCGCCCAGGGCGAAGGCCACCGGCACCCCAAGGAGCAGGAGCGCGAAAAGCGCCGCCAGGATAACGATAACGGTCATTCGTGGCTCTCCCCCAGGCTGGCCGGACCGCCGTGGCGCAGTCCGTTCAGTTCGACCAGCGATTGCAGCGCCAGCAGGGCGAAACCCAGCGGCACCGGCAGCTCGGACACCCAGGTGGGCATGTTCAGAAGCGACCCGGTGGTGCGGCCACGCTCGAAGCTGTCCCAGAAGATGTCCCAGCCATACACCGTCACGATAGCCGAAAAGGCGATGACGAAGACCAGCGCCGCCGCCGCGCAAAGCCGCTGCGCCGTGTCGGGCAGCAGCGCGGTCAGCGCGTTGACGGTGATGTGACGGCGCGTTGCCAACACATGCGCCATGGCCAGAAGGCAGCCCCAGATCAGGCAGAGCTGGCTCAGCTCGGCCGCCCAGGTCGTCGGCCGGATGAAGAAATAGCGCGCGATGACCTCATAGGTCAGCATGAAGCCGGTCAGCGCCAGAAACGCGGCACCGACATAGCCCGCCAGGCGCGAGATCGAGGTGATGAAGGTCATGTCCGCCCCAGAAACAGGTTCGGCGGACAGCCCGCAGGACCGCCCGCCCGTTTCGGCTTTGCGCCGGGATCAGTTGCCGGCAGCCTCCAGCACGGCCTTGCCGACATCGCCAGTGGCGGCGAGGAACGCATCGTAGACCGGCTGCGACACGGCTTTCCAGGCGGCGACATCCTCGTCGGTCAGTTCGACGATGGTCATGCCGTTCTCTTTCGCCGCGTCATAGGCCGCCGCCTCGATCTGGCTCATGCGGTTGCGCACGTCTTCCTGCGCCACCGAGGCCGCTTCGCTGATCTGGCCCTGGATTTCGGGCGAGAGCTTGTTCCACCAGTCGGTGTTGACCACCACGACGAATTCGATATCGGCATTGTTGGTCACGGTGATGGTGTCCATCACCTCCCACAGCTTGCGCGATTTCACGCCCGAAACGCCGGTCATGCCGACATCGACGGTGCCGCGCTGATAGGCCAGATACTGCTCGGACCCCGAGATCAGCGTCGGCGCGCCACCGGCGGCGGTGACGAAATCGCCCAGCGTCTTGCCGAACACCCGCACCTTCTTGCCTTTCAGATCCTCGGGGCGCTTGACGGGTGCGCCGTTCGACAGCATCACCGCGCCGCCATAGGCCTGCCAGAACAGGATCTGGCCGCCGGTCTTGGCGACCTCGCCCTCGATGATGCTGCGCACCGGGCTGCCTTCGGCGACCGCGGCGCGGACCTTCTCTTCGGTGTTGAACAGGAAGGGCAGATAGAACACGTCGACCACCGGCGCATCGCCGACATAGCGGGTGAGCGAGGCGACGCCCGCCTCGATCGCGCCCGAACCGACGGCGGCGGGCACTTCCTTGTCCTTGTAGAGCTGGGCGCTGTCATAGATTTCCACGTCGATGGCGCCACCCGTGCGGGCCTCGACCTCTTTCTCGAACAGCTGCAGGTTTTCGCCCAGATGGCTGGTCAGCGGCAGCTGCAGCGAGATGCGCATCTTTTCCGTGGCCAGCGCCGAGGTTCCGAGCAGCGCAAGCATCGCCGCCCCGCAAAGGGTTCTCTTCATCATCCTCTCCTCCCGAGATTATTGTGGTCGATACCTTAGCCCGGACACCGCAGGTGGCAAGCCGATTCCTGCCGCTGCCGCCCCCCCTTGGCCCGGGGCTTGCGCGGCGGCGACAGGGCACGCAAGATCGCAGGCAGAGGGGGACGGCATCATGACATCGGATCGGATCGGGGCGGGACGGATCAGGATGCGGCATCTGCGCTGCTTCCGTATGGTCGCGCAGACCGGCTCGGTCACCCGCGCCGCCGAGGCGCTGGGCACGGTCCAGCCCAGCGTCTCGCGCTCGATCCGCGAGCTGGAGGTCGAGATGGGCTGCGCGCTGTTTCACCGCAACGCCGCCGGGCTGACCCTGACGGAAGCGGGCAAGACGTTGCTCTCTTACGTTGCCAACGGGCTGGGGCAGATCGACCGTGGGCTCGAGGTTCTGCGTGGCCAGTTGAGCGACCGGCGCGTCACCGCCTATGTCCTGCCCAATGTGGTGCGCATGGTCATGCCCGGCGCGGTGCGGCGGTTCAAGGCGCATTTCCCCGAGATCGACGTCACCTTCATGGCCACCACCGGCGGCGGGCTGCGGCAATACCTGCACAACGGCCAGGTCGATTTCGGCTTCGGCCGGCTGCTGGCGGCCGAGCATATGGAGGGGATGCATTTCGAACATCTCTTCAGCGAGCCGCTGGTATTTTTCGCCCGCAGCGGCCACCCGCTGGACGGTGCCGGGGCGCCGAGCCTGGCCGAGCTTGCCCGGTTCACCGTCATCGTGCCGATCACCGGCACCATCATCCGGGCCGAGCTTGACCGATTCCTGATCGGCCAGGGACTGACCCGCTTTCCGAACGCGATCGAGACGATTTCCTTCGAGTTTGCGCGGACATACATGCTGGACAGCGATGCCGTGGTCTGCCAGCCGCTGGGCGCGATGCGGCGCGAGATGGCGGCGGGTCAGGTGACCGTGCTGAACCTGGGCCAGGGCCAGGGCGAGATGATGGGCGCCGTCGGCATCACCACCCCCGCCGGCCGCGAGCCGAGCGCACCGGCGCAATTCCTGATCCAGACGATCCGCGACGAGGTGACCGATCAAGGGCTGTCATAACAATTTCGCTATGGCAAATCGCGAATCAGTATTTGCGCTACGGCCCTGGCCGGGCACAATGGCGGCAAGAAACAAGGGAGGATCGGCTACGCGCCCGGGGTTGTTGGCCCGGCGAAGGGTGCGTGGCGTTGCACGATGGCAAAACCGAAGAACGTCCTTTTCATCATGTTTGACCAGCTGCGCTGGGATTACCTCAGCTGCTATGGCCACGAACATCTGCATACGCCCAATATCGACCGGCTGGCCGGCATGGGCGTGCGCTTCACCCGCTGCTATATCCAGTCGCCGATCTGCGGCTCGTCCCGGATGAGCACCTATACCGGGCGCTATGTCCATTCCCACGGGGCGTCCTGGAACGGCATTCCGCTGAAGGTGGGCGAGATGACGA
Organism: Paracoccaceae bacterium; assembly: GCA_041397165.1. Taxonomy (GTDB): domain Bacteria; phylum Pseudomonadota; class Alphaproteobacteria; order Rhodobacterales; family Rhodobacteraceae; genus JAWKXE01. Next base: position 51,039 of record JAWKXE010000029.1, read on the forward strand.
TGGGCGATCATCTGCGCAAGGCAGGCATGGACTGCTGGCTTGTGGGCAAGACCCATATGCGCGCTGATGAAGAGGGCATGGCCCGGCTGGGGCTGGAGCCCGACAGCCTGATCGGCGCCCGGGTGGCCGAATGCGGCTTCGACGTGTTCGAGCGCGACGACGGAATGCTGCCCGAGGGGCCCGACGGCTCGTATGATCCGGACGGCGCCAAGGAATACAACAAGTGGCTGAAGGCCAAGGGATACGAGAGCGACAACCCCTGGCACGACTTCGCCAATTCCGGGCTCGACGCCGAGGGCAACGTGCTGTCGGGCTGG
>JAWKXE010000030.1:0-50838 GCA_041397165.1 Paracoccaceae bacterium
TCACCGTGGCATGCACCAGGTCGGCCACTTCCTTCTGGGTCGGCCAGATATCCTTGAGCATGATCTCGGTGCCATCGGGGCAGATGCCGATGGGATCATTGGCGAAGTCGATATCCATGGTGCCGGCGATGGCATAGGCCACGACGAGCGGCGGCGAGGCCAGGTAGTTGGCGCGCACGTCGGGGCTGATCCGGCCCTCGAAGTTGCGGTTGCCCGAGAGAACCGAGGTGGCGACCAGATCGCCCTCGGCGATGGCTTCCGAGATTTCCTTCTGCAGCGGGCCCGAGTTGCCGATGCAGGTGGTGCAGCCATAGCCCACCAGGTTGAAGCCGATCTTGTCGAGATCGTCCTGCAGCCCGGCGGCTTCGAGATAGGCCGAGACGACCTGGCTGCCCGGCGCCAGCGAGGTCTTGACCCAGGGCTTGCGGGTCAGGCCCAGCGCGGCGGCCTTGCGGGCGACGAGGCCGGCGCCGATCATCACATAGGGGTTCGAGGTGTTGGTGCAGGACGTGATCGAGGCGATCACCACGTCGCCCGAGGAGAGGGTGTAATCCTCGCCCTTCACCGCGACCTCCTTGTCCATCGGGCGCTTGAAGGTCGTCTCCATCTCCTGCCGGAAGGCGGGCTTGGCGTTGCTCAGGGGCACATAGTCCTGCGGCCGCTTGGGGCCCGAGATGGCGGGCACGATGGTCGACATGTCGAGTTCCAGCGTGTCGGTATAGATCGGATCATAGTCCGAGGTCCGCCAGAAGCCGTTTTCCTTGGCATAGGCTTCCACGAGGGCGATGCGGGCCTCGTCGCGGCCGGTCTGTTTGAGATAGCGCAGGGTTTCGTCGTCGACCGGGAAGAAGCCGCAGGTGGCGCCGTATTCGGGGGCCATGTTGGCGATGGTGGCACGGTCGGCCAGCGGCAGGTGGTCGAGGCCTTCGCCATAGAATTCGACGAACTTGCCGACGACGCCCTTCTGGCGCAGCATCTCGACCACTTTCAGCACCAGGTCGGTGCCGGTGGTGCCTTCGACCATGGCGCCGGTCAGCTTGAAGCCGACGACCTCGGGGATCAGCATCGAGATCGGCTGGCCCAGCATCGCCGCCTCGGCCTCGATCCCGCCGACGCCCCAGCCCAGGACGGCCATGCCGTTGACCATGGTGGTGTGGCTGTCGGTGCCGACCAGCGTATCGGGATAGGCCACTTCGGCGCCGGCCTGGTCGGTATCGGTCCAGACGGTCTGGGCCAGGTATTCCAGGTTGACCTGGTGGCAGATGCCGGTGCCCGGCGGCACCACGCGGAAGTTGTTGAAGGCGTTCTGGCCCCATTTCAGGAACTGGTAGCGTTCCATGTTGCGCTCGTATTCACGATCCACGTTCATCTGGAAGGCGCGCGGGTTGCCGAATTCGTCGATCATGACCGAGTGGTCGATGACCAGGTCGACCGGATTGAGCGGGTTGATCTTCTGGGGATCGCCGCCCAGTGCCTTGATGCCGTCGCGCATCGCGGCGAGGTCCACGACCGCCGGCACGCCGGTGAAGTCCTGCATCAGCACGCGGGCCGGGCGATAGGCGATCTCGCGCGGGTTCTTGCCGCCCTGGGCGCCCCATTCGGCGAAGGCGCGGATGTCATCGACCGAGACGGTCTTGCCGTCCTCGAAGCGCAGCATGTTCTCGAGCACCACCTTCAGCGCGGCCGGCAGGCGCGAGAAATCGCCCAGGCCGGCGGCCTGGGCCGCGGGGATCGAGTAATAGGCGACTGACTGTCCGCCGACGGTGAGAGTCTTGCGGGTCTTGGCTGTGTCCTGACCGACGGTAATGGGCATGGCGGCGTCTCCGGCTGGGTGGTTTCTGGGCTGCTTCTGACCTATCGGAAGCAGGGGATCAAGGGGTGTCGTGCGGCTCAGTATACCATTGCACACAAAAAATCAAGCGGACGCATCGGCGCGGGCGGCGGTCTCAGCCGGCCAGGCGTTTGGCCTCGAAATAGCGCACCATGGCGGCATAGTCGCGGTCGCCGGCGGTCATGCTGTCGATCAGTTCCCGGGCCCGGGCGGCGCGGGGGGCGGGGGTGGCGGGATCGGACAGCACGGCGGCGGCGAAATCGTAATATTCCCACAGCTCATAGCGCCGGCGCAGCAGGTCGGGGCGGTTGAGGCCGAAGATTCGCTCGCAGGCGGCGACGATGTCGGCGGCGCGGGGATGGGCCGGGTTGGGGCGCAGCCAGACCTCGCCGATGGGGGCGAAGACCTCCCATGCGAAGATCGGTTCGGGCGCGTCGAAATAGGGGTTGGGGATCAGCGTCCGTTCGGCGCGATGCAGTGCGGCGAACCCGGCGACGGCGCCCGCGTCCAGCGGATCGGGCGAGAAGTCGCGCGCCAGGGCATCGAGCGCGGCGTCGTCCTCGGCCCCGGTCAGGGGCGGGGCGGGCATCGGGGTGCCGGCAAGCGCGAAGCGGTCGCCCTTGAAGGTCTGGTTGCAGATGGCGCAGGACAGCAAGTAGTTGTCATAGACATAGGCCAGCCACCAATAGACCGACTTGGGCCGGAAATGTTCGACATCGCCGTGATAGGTGGCGGTGACGGCGCTTTCGCAATAGGCGCATTTGCCCGAGGATTCGACGATCATCTGGGGCTTGCTGTCTTTCCAGAGCGAGTCGATTTCCGGCGCCGGGTCCTGGCCCGCCGCGATCTGGTCGCGGACCTGGCGCATCAGTTTCACCAGCCGGTTGCGCGCGGTCTTGCCGCGAAAGGCGCTGGGGATGGCCTGTTTGCTGCGGATGCGGGTCAGCGCGATCATTCGTCGCCCTCGCCAGGGGTGCCGCGCAGGCTTTGCAGCAATTCCCGCTGGCGCGGCGACAGGTCGATCGCCGCGGCCGGGTCGCGCGGAACGCTCGAGGCGCGTTCGGCGATGCGCGAAAGCGTCGGGCTTTCCAGCTGCGGGCCGTCGCCTTGCGCCTGGGCGGCGGCGCGGTATTCGGCCTTCTGCCGCTCCAGATCGACGGATTCGTCGCTGACATGGCCGAAGGCCTCGGTCACCAGAAGGTGGTTGAGCAGAAGCGCGCCGGGGTCGCCCGTGAAGGCCTCGATCACCGGGGCGGCGCCGTCGCGGCGGATGGCGTAGTGGAGCGCGCCCTCGGGGGCCTGCTGCGCCGTCACCACGGAATGGGTGGTGGCGAGGATCTGCATGTTGGGCAATTGCCGGTCGAGCAGGTCGATCAGCCGGCGCTGCCATTTCGGGTGCAGGTGCAGGTCGACCTCGTCGATCAGCAGAAGGCCGCGGGCGTGCAGCGGGTTCTGGTAATCCTCGAACGTGTCGGTGATCTGATAGAGCAGATCGCCGACCCAGGCGGCGACGTTCTGATAGCCGTCGGAGAGGTCTTCCAGCGCGACCCGGCCGTCGGGCGTGTCGAAGAGCAGCGTCTCGGCCTGCTTGTCGATGCCGGCAAAGGACAGGTCGCCGCCCAGGAACTCGTCCAGAACGCTTTTGATCAGGCCGGTCTGGGTGCCCTCGCTGGTATAGTCGAGCCGCATCGCCCATTGTTCCAGCGGGTTCAGCTGGGCGTGCCGGTCGAACAGCGTGGCCAGCGCCCGGGCGCGGGGGTGGCTGTAGGCGCGCGAGGTCTCGAAGGCGCGGCCGGTGCCCAGCCGGCGCGAGGCGCCATAGCCGAAGACGGGATAGTTGCGGGTGGTGTGTTTCAGCGCCTCTTCGAGAGGTGCGAGGGTGTCGGTGGCGCGCCTGAGGAAGTCCGAGACGGTGTCGCCCTGGCGGAAGCTCAGCGAAATCTCGCGGGTTTCATTGCGCTTGGTCGAGAGCACGGCCGAGATGCTGCCCTCACCGGCACCGTGGCGCAGCCAGTCGGCGGGGTCGCGGATCAGCTCGACCACCGCATCGGAGCCCGCCATCACGGCGGCGGCGGCGCGCAGCACGGTGGATTTGCCGGTGCCGTTCTCGCCCAGAAGCACGGTCCATTTGCGGTTGTCGCCCTGGCCGCGGTCGAAACCGACGCCGGTATCGGCGAAACAGCGGATGTTGCGGAACTGGAGATGCTTGAGATACATGCGCGGGCCCGTCCGGTGGCGGCATGGCTCTACCTTAGCGGGTCAGGGGCGGCGGCGGCAAGCGTCGCGCTGCGCACGGGCGTCTCGCAAAACCTTGATTGGTTATTTCAGCCCGGCCTGCGTAAGACGGGAGCCGAGAGACCGAACGGCAAGGGGAACGTGACGCGATGCGGCGGTTTTTGACGGGATTTGCGGCGCTGTGCCTGGCGGCCGGGATGTGGGGCGGGGCGTCGTCGGCGCGCGCCGATGAGCCGGTGATCGTGGTCGAGCTGTTCACCAGCCAGGGCTGTTCCAGCTGCCCGCCGGCGGATGCCTTCCTGCACCGGCTGGCGGCGCGCGACGATGTCGTGGCGCTGAGCCTGCATGTCGATTACTGGGATTACATCGGCTGGAAGGATGCCTTTGCCCAGCACGCGTTCACCCTGCGCCAGCATGGCTATGCCAAGGCCGGGCATCGCCGGTCGGTCTATACCCCGCAGATGATCATCCAGGGCCAGGACCATGTCGTCGGCAACCACCCCAAGGACGTGACCGAGCTGATCGCGGCCTATCAGAAACGTGCCCATCCGGTGCGGCTGCGCGCGGCGTGGCAGGGCGGGCAGGTGGCGATCAGCGCCGAGGCGGGCGCCGATCTGGGCCCGATGCTGGTGCAGCTGGTGCGGTTCGAGCCCGAGGCGGTGGTCGATATCCGCCGGGGCGAGAATGCCGGCCATACCTATGCCTATGCCAATGTGGTGCGCGACTGGGAGGTGGTGGGCGAATGGGACGGCAGCGCGCCGCTTTCCCTGAAGGCGCGGGCGGCGGGCGATCTGCCGGCGGCGGTGATCGTGCAGCGCAAGGGCTTCGGCCCGATCCTGGCGGCGGTGCGGGTCAGGTAGGGGGCGCCAAAGGCCGGCTTGGGATGGGGCTGAACGGCTCCAATCTACGCCACTGACGTAGTTTATCTTGACATTGGTGCGCCAATGGCGCATATTCCCTTCTGTCGATCACAGGACAGGATGGGAAATGGACCATGTAGAAATTGCTGTGAAAATTACGCAAACCGCACGTCTGGACGCCGCTTATCTGTATCTTTCGGCCGAAGACGTCGCGCGACTTTGCATTCTGCTTCAGCGCGACCCGACGGCGGGCCGCAAGGATGGCAACGGGCATTTCCGGCTGGACTGGCGTGGCTGTGTGGCGAAATACATGATGCGGATCGGGCCGGAAGACCGGATCACGGTATACCTGATGCGGATTTTGCCGAAACGCAAGCCGCCACGAAACCTGACGCAAGCCAGGCAGGCGGTGACGGAAATTGCATTGGAGGCAATCAAGAAGAAGGTTCTGGACCTGCTTGATTGAATATGTGGACCCATGAGCGTCAAGACTTACCTTAACATGTCCGAGAGGGACCGCGATGCCGCTGCTCTGGCAGAGGTTCAGGCCGATCTGGACGGCACCCGTGCATTGCCGGTGGTGGTTGTGCGCGGCGTGCCATTCGTCGATGTCCGCGTCCTGCGGAACGAGTTGGGCATGACCCAACAGGTGTTTTCGGAAACCTTCGGCTTCGCCCTGAGCGCGGTGCGTAACTGGGAACAGCACCGCCGGTTGCCGGACCGGGCGGCGCGCATCTTGCTGAGCGTGATCGCGGCCGAGCCCGAGCGTGTGGAGCAGATCGCGCGCGAGGCGTTCTGAGCCCGGGCAGGCGGTCGTCCAGGCGGGCGGCCGCGCGGTTTGGCGGCGGCCCGCCTCAGTTCCCGGAAGACTCCGTGGCGGTCTCGACCGCGTCGCGCAGGCGGAACCAGGGCGCGAAGCGGGTGGTGTAGGGGGCGGTCTCGGCGCTGACGGCGGTGGCGAGACCGAGGATGAAGAGCCCTTCGCGGCCGGTGCCGTCGCGGCCCTGCCACAGAAGCGGCGCGCCGGAATCGCCGGGCATGGCCGAGCAGGCGGCCAGAAGCGCGCCGCCCACCGTCAGGGGCCGGCCGCAATCGTCGGCCCGTGTCAGCACATGCGGCCGCAGCCCGGCATAGCCGGCGAGCGTGGCGGTCCCCGCACCGGCCAGGCGCAGACGGCCCTGGAACAGCGGCAGCGGCGGGATGGTGTCGCCCAGCGGATCCCGCAGGGTCAGGAGCGCCCAGTCATGCGCCGGGTCGATGGCGAAGCTGTCGCTGTCGGCGCTGGCCTGCGGCGACAGGCGCGCGGCCGCGACCGGCGAGGCGGCGACATGGCCGCCGCTCTGATAGCCGGCGACGAAGATCAGGCTTTCGGCCGGAATCCAGCGCTTGCGGGCGCCGTTCCACAGGCAATGCGCCACCGTCAGCACCTGTCGCCGCCCGACCAGCACGCCGGTGCAATGGCTGCGGATGTCGCCGCCGGCATAGTTGACCCGGCCGATGGCCGCATAGGGCGGCCGCGCCGCATCGAGCACCGCGCGGGCGCGGATCGCGTCGCAGCCAGCACCGGCGGGCGTGGCGAGGGTGCAGAGGCCCGAGGTCGGGGCCGGGTCGGCGAGGGCCGGGGTGTGGAAAAGGCCGAGCGCCAGCACCGCCAGCAGGGTGACCAAGATCGGGCGGCTGGGCGGTGCGCAGGATGCGCAGCCTACAGGGCCGGGCGTGGCGGGGCCGGCGCCCATGCCGCTAGCGCGGGTTGCGGGCCATGAAGGCCAGGCGCTCGAACAAATGCACGTCCTGCTCGTTCTTCAGAAGCGCGCCGTGCAGCTTGGGCAGGGCCGACTTGCCGTCGCGCTTCAGGTCCTCGGGCGAGAGGTCTTCGGCCAGCAGCAGCTTCAGCCAGTCGAGCACCTCGGAGGTCGAGGGTTTCTTCTTCAGCCCGGGGGTTTCGCGGACCTCGTAGAACTGGGTCAGCGCGGTGGTCAGAAGCTGTTCCTTGAGCCCGGGGTGATGCACCTCGACGATCGCGCGCATGGTGTCGTGATCGGGGAAGCGGATATAGTGGAAGAAGCAGCGCCGCAGGAAGGCGTCGGGCAGCTCTTTCTCGTTGTTCGAGGTGATGATGACGATGGGGCGCTGGGCGGCGCGGATCGTCTCGCCGGTCTCGTAGACGTGGAATTCCATCCGGTCGAGCTCCTGCAGGAGGTCGTTCGGGAACTCGATATCGGCCTTGTCGATCTCGTCGATCAGAAGCACCACCTTCTCGTCGGCGGTGAAGGCCTCCCACAGCTTGCCGCGCTTGATGTAATTGGCCACGTCGTTGACGCGCTCGTCGCCCAGTTGGCTGTCGCGCAGGCGGCTGACGGCATCGTATTCGTAAAGCCCCTGCTGCGCCTTGGTGGTCGACTTGATGTTCCATTCGATCATCCGGAGGCCGAGGGCCTCGGAAACCTGGCGCGCCAGTTCGGTCTTGCCGGTGCCCGGCTCGCCCTTGACCAGCAGCGGACGTTCGAGCGTCACCGCGGCGTTGACCGCGACCTTGAGGTCGTCGGTGGCGACGTAGGAGGAGGTGCCTTCGAATTTCATGGTCTCGCGCGGTCCTTGGTGGTGGTTGGTGGTGATTGGTGTCCTGGGCACCCTAGCCGAGCCACAAAGTCACCGCAATGTGCTGTTATTTTCACCCGGGAAGACAATGAATTCCGGGCATTGCCGCGCGTCGTTCACATTGAGGCAAATTGGCGCTTTCGGGTAGTGACATTCCCCGACGGGGCGAGTATGAGGCGCGCAGAAGAGGGGTGCCAATGGTGGATCTTGGCGAAGATGTGGGAGCTGATATGAAAGCGGAAACCTTTCTGCCCGACGATTACCGTCCCGCCGAGGACGAGCCTTTCATGAACGAGCGGCAGGTGGAATATTTCCGCCGCAAGCTGCTGACCTGGAAATCCGAGCTTCTGGACGACAGCCGCGACACGATCGAGGGCATGAAGGACAGCACCCGCAACATTCCCGACATCGCCGACCGCGCCAGCGAAGAGACCGACCGGGCGCTGGAACTGCGCACCCGGGACCGTCAGCGCAAGCTGGTGGCCAAGATCGATAGCGCGCTGCGCCGGATCGACGAGGGCGAATACGGCTATTGCGAAGTGACCGGCGAGCCGATTTCGCTGAAGCGGCTGGATGCGCGGCCGATCGCGACGATGAGCCTGGAGGCGCAGGAACAGCACGAGCGCCGCGAGAAGGTGCACAGGGACGACTAACGCGCGCCTTTGGCGTGACGACGATTGATGCGCGCCTTGGGCGCGACGACGATCGATCCGGGTGCCACCGTCCGAAACGGGGCAAGAGAAATTCACCGCGCCGGGGCTTCCGCTCCGGCGTTTTTCGTATCAAGGTCGGCGCCATGGGAATGTTGGCAGGATTACGCGCCATCGTGATCGGCGGCGGCATCGGCGGCCTGGCGGCGGCGCGGGCGCTGGCCTTGCGCGGGGCGCATGTGACGGTGCTGGAACAGGCGCCCGAGATCGCCGAGGTGGGCGCCGGGCTGCAGGTCAGCCCCAACGCGGTGGCGGTGCTGCGCGGGCTGGGGCTGGACAAGCGGCTGGAGCCGGCCGGCGCGGTGCGGGCCGAGGCGGTGCGGCTGGTCGATTATCGCGGCTCGGACGTGGTGCGGCTTGGGCTGGGGTCGCTCGACAATCGCGATTATTTCTTCATCCACCGGGCCGATCTGATCGGGCTGCTGGAGGCGGGCGCGCGCGAGGCCGGGGTCGAGCTCGAGCTGGGCGCGAAGGTGGCGCGGGTCGAGGATGGCTCGGACAGTGGCGGGCCGGTGGCGGTGCTGGAGCAGGGCGGCGAGCGCCGGGCCGACCTGATCGTCGGCGCCGACGGGCTGCATTCGGTGCTGCGGCCGGCGCTGAACGGGGCGGCGACGCCGTTCTTCACCGGTCAGGTCGCGTGGCGGGCGGTGATCCCCAACAGCATGGCACGGGGCCCCGAGGCGATGGTGCATATGGGCCCGGGGCGGCATCTGGTCTGTTACCCGATCCGCGGCGGCGCCCTGGTGAACCTGGTCGCGGTGCAGGAGCGCCGGGGCTGGATCGAGGAGGGCTGGAACCGGCGCGACGATCCGAAGGCCCTGCGCGCCGCCTTCGCCGATTTCGCCCCCCGGGTGCAGGAGATGCTGGCGCGGGTCGAGGAGGTCTATCTCTGGGGCCTCTTCCGGCACGAGGTGGCGGCGCACTGGCATGGCCGGGCGGTGGCGATCCTGGGCGATGCGGCGCATCCGACGCTGCCCTTCATGGCCCAGGGCGCTGCGATGGCGATGGAGGATGCCTGGGTGCTGGCGGCCTCGCTTTCCGGCGCCGAGAGCGTCGAGGTGGGCTTGAGGCTCTATCAGGCCCGGCGCGAGAGGCGGGCGGCGCGGGTGATCAACACCGCCACCGACAACGCCTGGAAATACCATCTGAAATTCCCGCCGCTGCGCTTTGCCGCCCATGGCGTGATGCGGCTGGGGGCGCGGGTTTTCCCCGAGAAGATGCTGCACCAGTTCGACTGGCTTTACGGCCATGACGTGACCCGGGGGGACTGACCCGGCGCCCCCTCCGGAGAGCTCCCTCGAGAGGGGCGGCCGCCTGGCGGGCGCTGTGCCGGCCCACCCACCCCGCTCTCCGGAGGGGGCTTCGCTTCGGCGGTGGGCCGGGGAGCGCGCGGCGGATGAGTATTTTCCGGAAAGATGAAAGGGGTCAGGGGCGGGCCGGGGCCGGGCATTGCGCCAGCGGCACGATCCGGAGGTCGCGGCCGCTTCGCCGGCTGCGGATTTCCAGCAGGCAGAGGGTTTCACCCGGGACGGGGCCGGGGGCGGTGCGGTCTTGCCGGAGGAGGAAGCGCTTGCCGCTGGCCGAGCGGAGATGCAGGCGAGCGGGCGCGGTCGGGTCGGCCGGGAGCGGCTCGACCCGCTCGACCGTGACGCGGTGCCAGGCCACCGGCTGGGGCGGGCCGCGCCAGGTGGCCGCGACGATGAGGGCGCCGGTCAGGACGGCGGCTGCGATGGTGCGCCGGGCGGGGCGGCGGGGTGCGAGCCAGACTCTGAAGCGCGGGCCGGGTGGGAGCATGTTTCGGACCGGGAGGGGCGATTGTTTCGATTGTCGAAACGATTGGGTCAGGGGATATCGAAGCCCGGCGGCGCCAGGGTGAAGCGTTCGAACTGGAAGCCGGGCGAGACGGTGCAGCCGACCAGGGTGTAATCCCCTGTGGTTTCGGCTTTTTGCCAGTGATGCGGCGGGACGATCAGCTGCGGTTCTTGGCCCGAGCCAAGGTCGGAGCCGAGGGTGAGGTCGCGGCGGGGGCCGGCTTCTGTTTCCGAAATGGAAAGAATGAGCGGGGCGCCGGCGTAGAAATGCCAGATCTCGGCGGCATCGACCCGGTGCCAGTGGCTGTGTTCGCCGGCCTTGAGCAGGAAGTAGATGCAGGTGCCGGCGGCGCGGGCGCCGGGGGCGGCGGGATCGGCGATCCAGGTCTGGCGGTAATGGCCGCCTTCGGGGTGGGAGGCGAGCTGAAGCTGCTTGATGATGCGGTCGGCCTCGGTCATGGTTTCAGCCTAGGGCGGGTCCGGAAAAGGGGCAAGGGCGATGCGGGTTGTGATCGTGGGCGGCGGTATCATCGGGGCCGCCATCGCCTGGAACCTGGCGCAGCGCGGCGTGCAGGCGACGGTGGTCGAGGCCGGGCCGGTGGCGGGCGGCGCCAGTGGCCGGGGGTTCGGCTGGATCAACGCGAGCTTCCATCTGAACGAGGCGCATTACCGGCTGCGGCTGGCGGCGATGGAGGAGTGGCGGCGCTTGATGCCGGCGCTGCCCGAGGGCGCGGTGAACTGGCCCGGCACCTTGTGGTGGGAGGAGGAGGGCGACGGGTTCGATGCCTTCCGGACGCAGTTGCGCGAGTTGGGCTATCCGCTGGAAGAGATCGGCCGCGCCGGGTTTCAGGCGCTGGAGCCGGGGCTGGCGGCGGCGCCGGAGCGGGCCTTGCTGTTGCCCTCGGAGGGGGCGGTCGAACTGGGCGTGGCGGTGCCGGCGCTTCTGGCGGCGGCCGGGGCGCGGGTGTTGGCGGGCACGCGGGCCGTGGCGATCGAGACCAGCGGCGACCGGGTCAGCGGCGTGATGCTGGAGGCGGGGCGGCTGCCGGCGGAGGCTGTGGTGGTGGCGGGCGGCATCGGCAGCGCGGCGCTGGTCGCGCCGTTGGGGGTGCGCCTGCCGATGCTGAGCCGGCCGGGGATATTGATGCGCACCGCGCCGCTGCCGCCGGCGATCCGGCATATCCTGGTGGCGCCGGGGCAGGAGCTGCGCCAGGACGCGGGCGGCCGCATTCTGGCGCCCACGGCGGCGCGGCATCAATGCGATGTCACGGAAACCCTGGTCGAGCGGCCCGACGCGCTGGCCGATCAGGCGCTGGCGCGGATCCGGCGGATGCTGCCGGGGGTGGCGATGGCGTGGCACGAGGCGGTGCTGGCGCAACGTCCGGTGCCGGGCGACGGGCTGCCGGTGATGGGCGCGGCGGGGCCCGAGGGCTTGATGCTGGCGGTAATGCATTCCGGCGCGACGCTGGGGGCGCTGGCCGGCGCGCTGGTGGCGGGCGAGGTGATGGGCGAGGCGGCGGCGCTGCTGGCGCCCTATCGGCCGGAGCGGTTTGCCGGGGTGGCGGTGGGGTGAAACCCCACCCTACAATGCCAACGGGCGAGGCGGGGGGTAGGGTGGGGTTCACCCCACCTTGCTCTCAGAGGGTTCGAGAGAAGAACCGCAGATGCCGGGCGAAGCGCGGCTCGGGGGTGTAGAACGGCGCGCATTCGGTGAAGCCGAGGCGGGTATAGAGGGCGATGGCCTCGGACAGCCAGGCCATGGTGTCGAGCACCATGCGGCCATAGCCATCGGCGCGGGCCTGCTCCATCGCGGCGGTCACAAGCGCGGTGGCGGCGCCGTGGCCGCGGGCGGCGGGGGCGGTGTAGACGCGCTTGATCTCGCAGGTGGTGGCGTCGATCCGGTGGGTCATGCCGCAGCCGATGGGCACCTCATCGAGCAGCGCCAGGAAGAGGGCGCCGTCGGGGCGGGCGTGTTTTTCGGGGAGCTGGGTGAGAAGCGCCTCGTAAGCCTCTTCAGCATAGTAGGTTTCCACGATGTCCGGGCAGGGCGTGGCGCGCCGGACCAGGCTGTCGCGATAGGCGCGGCAGAGGGTGCGGAGGGCGGCGTGGTCGGCCGGGGACGCGGGTTGGCGGAGGGTGAGCTGCGGCATGGGGGTCATCCGAGATAGATCTGGCCGGCGGGGTAGCGCACCCGGGGCGTGCGGCGGCGGGCCAGGAAGAAGCCCAGCGTCAGCGGCCCGACCCGGCCGATGAACATGATCGCCATGATCGCGATCTGGCCGGAGCTGTCCAGAAGCGGCGTCGCGCCGCGCGACAGGCCGGCGGTGCCGAAGGCCGAGGTGACCTCGAACATCAGATCGAGGAAATCGCCGTCATGCGAGACCGAGGCGACGAAGAGCCCGGTGGTGACGACGAGGAAGCTGACCACGGCGAGGGCGAGCACCTTCATCACCTCGTCGGTGCCGAGCGAATGGCCGAAGGCGGTCAGCTGGGCGCGGCGGCGGAAGAAGGCGATGGTGGCCAGCAGCATGACGATGGCGGTGGTGACCTTGATGCCGCCCGCCGTCGAGGCCGAGCCGCCGCCGATCACCATCAGCACCATGGTCAGGAGCGCGGTGCTGTCATGCATGGCGCCGGTGTCGATGGAATTGAAGCCGGCGGTGCGCGGGGTGACGGCCTGGAACCAGGCGGCCCAGAGCCGGGTCGCGGTATCGGGCAGGCCGCCCAGGGTGGCCGGGTTGGTCCATTCCAGCGCGGCGACGCCGACGAAGCCCAGCGCGATCAGCACGGCCGAGCCCGAGAGCATCAGCTTGGAATGCAGCGACAGGCGGCGCCAGCTGCGGTGGCGGGCGATGTCGGCGATGACGACGAAGCCCAGGCCGCCCGACAGGAACAGCGCCGGGATCGCCAGATTGACCAGCGGGTCGCCGACGAAGCGCATCAGGCTGTCCGGGTAGAGCGAGAAGCCGGCGTTGTTGAAGGCCGAGACCGCATGGAAGAGGGCAAACCACAGCCCTTCGGCCCAGCCGCGGTCGGGGACGAAGGCGAAGGCGAGGATCAGCGTGCCCAGCGCCTCGGCCAGAAGCGAGAACAGCAGCAGGACGCGCACCAGCGACAAAAGGTTCGAGATCGAGGTCTGGTTCAGGTCCTCGCGCAGGATGTGGCGTTCGGGCAGGGCGATGCGGATGCCCAGGGCCGAGAGGATCAGCACCGCAAAGCTCATCAACCCGAGCCCGCCGAGCTGAATGAGCCCGGCGATGACCACCTGGCCGAAGAGGGTGAATTCGCTGCCGGTGTCGATCAGCGACAGGCCGGTGACGGTGACGGCCGAGACGGCGGTGAAGAGCGCCTGCATCGGCGTGACGGGGACGTGGTGCGCGATTGGCAAGAGCAGCAGGACCGCGCCCAGCGCGATCAGCGCGGCGTAGAGCAGCACCAGCACCGCCGGCGGCGGCAGGGAGCGCAGGAGCCGCGTCGGCATCGGTCAGAACCGCATGGCGAAGCGGCGCAGCTCGACCGGCTTGCCCAGGAGGATCAGCCGGTCGTCGGCGGCCAGCGATTGCGGCGCGAGGCCCAGCCATTCGCTGCCGCGCATGGCGCCGAGGCAGCGCAGATTGCCGCCCGGTTCGATCCCGAGATCGTCGATGGTCTTGCCGGCGAGGGTTTCGGGGACGAGATAGGTCACGACGGAAAAGCCGTTGCCGAGCCCGGCATAGTCGCGCAGGCGGGGGTTTTGCAGCATCTCGCCCACCCGGCGGCCCATTTCCTGTTCCGGGTGGATCACCCGGTCGACGCCGAGCTTGCCCAGGATACGGTGATGGGTGCGCGACACCGCCTTGGCCCAGACCGTGGGCACGCCGATCATCTTGAGATTGATCGCCGCGAGCACCGAGGCCTCGAGGTCTTCGCCCATGGCCACCACCGCGACGTCGCAATCGGCGATGCCGGCCTCGCGCAGGGCGATATCGTCGCGGGCGTCGAGGATCACCGCTTCGGACAGCGCCTCGGCATGGTCGGCGACGACGCGGTCGTCGAGATCGGCGCCGATGACGTGGTTGCCGTGGCGCATCATCTCGCGCGCGACGGAGGAGCCGAAGGTGCCGAGGCCGATGATGGCGAAGCTGTTGCGTTTGGGGGCACGGAGGGCCATGGCGCGGGGTCCCTTGCTGTGGCGGATGCCGGGACGCTAACACAGGGGGCGGGAATGGAAAGGGGGCGCGGGATTTGTGCCCCGCGCCCCCTTTGCGTTTCGATGGGGTGTGCCTGCCGCTCAGCCGCGCAGGATGGAGCGGCCGGCGAATTGCGCGGTTTCGCCCAGAACTTCCTCGATCCGGATCAGCTGATTGTATTTCGCCAGCCGGTCGGACCGCGCCAGCGACCCGGTCTTGATCTGGCCGCAGTTGGTGGCGACGGCCAGGTCGGCGATGGTGGCATCCTCGGTCTCGCCCGAGCGGTGCGACATCACGTTGGTCATGCCGGCGCGATGCGCCATGTCGACGGCTTTCAGCGTTTCGGTGAGCGAGCCGATCTGGTTGACCTTCACCAGCATCGAGTTGGCGCAGCCCTTTTCGATCCCCATGGCGAGGCGTTCGGGGTTGGTGACGAAGAGGTCGTCGCCGACCAGCTGGATCTTGCCGCCAAGCGCCTCGGTCAGCAGCTTCCAGCCCTCCCAGTCGTCCTCGCTCATGCCGTCCTCGATCGAGATGATGGGATAGTCGGTCACCAGCCCGGTCAGATACTCGACATTCTCGATCGCCGAGAGGGTCTTGCCTTCGCCGGCCATCACGTATTTGCCGTCCTTGTAATATTCGGTCGCGGCGCAATCGAGCGCCAGGTAGATGTCTTCGCCGGGGCGGTAGCCGGCCTTTTCGATCGACTTGAGGATGAAGTCGAGCGCGTCGCGGGCCGAGGCCAGGTTGGGGGCGAAGCCGCCCTCGTCGCCCAGCCCGGTGGACATACCGGCGGCCGAAAGCTCTTTCTTCAGGGTGTGGAAGACTTCCGAGCCCATGCGGACGGCATCGCGGATATTGCCGGCGGAAACCGGCATGATCATGAATTCCTGGATGTCGATCGGGTTGTCGGCATGTTCGCCGCCGTTGATGATGTTCATCATCGGCACCGGCAGGACCCGGGCAGAGGTGCCTCCGACATAGCGGAAGAGCGGCTGGGTGGTGAAATCGGCCGCCGCCTTGGCGCAGGCCAGCGACACGCCCAGGATGGCATTGGCGCCGAGGCGGGATTTGTTCGCCGTGCCGTCGAGCTCGATCATCGCCTCGTCCAGCAGCACCTGTTCGGTGGCGTCCATGCCGATCAGTTCCTCGGCGATCTCGCCGTTCACGGCGGCGCAGGCTTCCAGCACGCCCTTGCCCATATAGCGGGCCTTGTCGCCGTCGCGCTTCTCGACCGCCTCGTAGGCGCCGGTCGAGGCGCCCGAGGGCACGGCGGCGCGGCCCATGGTGCCGTCTTCGAGGATCACGTCGACCTCGACCGTGGGGTTGCCGCGGCTGTCGAGGATCTCGCGGGCGTGGATGTCGATGATGGTGCTCATGGGGGTCTGTCCCTTGCTGATCCGCTATGCGTTTGGCGCGGTGTGTAGACCGGTTTGGCGGCGAGCGAAAGGGCCGGGGACGCGACATGTTAACGCTAACGGGCGGCGTTAGCGCCATCAAATCGGGCGTTAGCGCGAACAGGTTTCCTTTGCGCGAAAGGGTGGATGACGCGGGGTCGCCGCGGGGCTAGGATTCGGCCAGAACGGGGGATGTGCGATGGATCTGATCACGACGCCTTACTGGTGGGACGAGGGCGCGGCGCTGCCGGAGCCCTGCGCGCGGGTGCCCGAGCGGGCCGAACTGGCGGTGGTGGGCGGCGGGTTCACCGGCCTCGGCGCGGCGCTGGCGGCGGCGGAGAAGGGCGCGCAGGCGGTGGTGCTGGATGCCGGCCAGCCGGGGCAGGGCGCCAGCACCCGCAACGGCGGCATGATCGGCGCGCCGCACCGGCCCGAGTTTGCCGCCGAGCTGGCGCATTACGGCCCCGACCTGGCGGCACGGCTGGTGCGCGAGGGGATGGCGGCCTATGCCCATACCCGCGCGCTGCACGAGGCCTCGGGCGCGTTCCAGCCGACCGGGCGCGTGCAGCTGGCCTTCACCAAGGCGCATTTCCGGGCGATGGCCGCGCGGGTCGAGCTGATCGACCGGCTGGTGCCGCAGGAGACCCGGGTGCTGGAGCGCGACGAGATGCAGGCGCATATCCGCTCGGACCTCTATTTCGGCGGGCTCTATTACCCCGATCATGGCGCGGTGCAGCCGCGCCGCGCGCATGACGGGATGCTGGCGCGCGCCCTGGCGACGGGCGTGACGCTCTGCGCCGAATGCGCGGTGACGGGGGTGCGGCCCGAGGGCGAGGGGTTCCGGCTGGAAACGCCAAGGGGCAGCCTTTGGGCGCGGCGGCTGGTCTGGGCGACGAACGGCTATACCGGGGTGGAACAGCGGTTCCTGGCGCGGCGCATCTTCCGGGTGCCGAGCTTCATCATCGCCACCGAGGAACTGCCCGAGGGCGTGATCGACCGGCTGGCGCCGGGGCGGCGGATGATGGTGGAAAGCCGGGCGCGGCACAGTTACTTCCGGCCCTCGCCCGACGGCAAGCGTATCCTCTTCGGCGGTCGCGCGGCGCTGGTGCCGGTCTCTGCGCAGGCGGCGGCGCGGCGGCTGCAACAGACCATGGCCGAGATCTGGCCCGAGGCGGAGGGTTGGCGGCTGACCCACAGCTGGCAGGGTTTCGTCGGCTTCACCTTCGCCCGCACCCCGCATGTGGGCGTGCATGAGGGGGTGCATTTCGCCTATGGCTATTGCGGCAACGGCGTGGCGCTGAGCCCCTGGCTGGGGCGCAAGGCGGCGCTGCGCGCGCTGGGCGATCCCGAGGGCGAGACGGCCTTTGCCGAGACGAGGTTCGAGAGCCGCCCCTATCACGCCGGCGGCTGGCCCTGGTTCATGGGCCTTGCCAGCCCCTGGTGGCGCTTCGTCGTCGACGGGCGCGAGACGCGTCAGGCGCGGCGCGACCGCGGCCTCTGAGGGCGGATCAGGGCGCGGTGTCGGCAGCGGCGATATCGGCGATCCAGCTGGCGAAGCGCCGCGGCAGCCGGTTGGCGGGCGCCCCCCGGTGCAGCGTGTAGCAGCCGAGCCGCGAGGCCGCGCTGCCCGGCAGCGGGCAGAGCCGTCCGGCCGCGATCTCGTCCTCGATCATGAAGCGGGAGGTGAGCACCATGCCCATGCCGGCGATGGCAGCGCGCAACGCGGCATCGTCGAGATCGAAATGGCCGGCGAAGGCAAGGCGGTGGCCGGACATCCCCTGATCGGCCAGCCACATCTTCCAGTCCCAGTTGCCGGCGGCACATTGCAGCGCCGGGACCCTGGCCAGATCGCCGGGATCGGGCAGCCGGGCGAGCAGCGCCGGCGAGAGGTAGGGGCGGCAGATGTCGTCGAACAGGACTTCCGCGCCCTCGGGACTGGCATCGCGGCGGCAATAGCCGATGACGATATCGGCATCGGGTCCGGCGGTGCCGCCGCTGCCGCTGCCGGTGGCGGTTTCGAGGATGACGCGGGCGGCGGGGTTCCGGCGCTTGAAGTCTTCCAGCCGGGGGATCAGCCAGCGGAAGGCGAAGGTCATCGAGGCCGTGACACGGATCTCGGACGGATCGCGAGCAAGGCTGGCGAGCGCGGCATCGAGACTGTCGAGCCCGGGGCCGGCACGTTCGAGCAGCAGGGTGCCGGCCTCGGTCAAGGCGATGGAATTGTTGCCGCGCGTCAGGAGCCTGATGCCCAGCCTGTCTTCCAGCCCCTTGATCTGATGGCTGACCGCGCCGGGCGTGACGCCCAGATCCTGGGCCGCGCGCCTGATCGAAAGATGCCGCGCCGCGATCAGGAAGACACGCAGCGCATTGAGGGAAAGGCCGTGGGCAGGTTGCATGAGGAATACTGATTCAGTGTGAGTTCTTCTGCTTTGTCTGTTGGGGATGAAAGGCCCTAGGAAAGAGGAATGCTGATTCAGGAGGGGATTATGGGAAGCCGGGGCCGGCATGTCGAGGCAATCCTCTGGGTGGTGCTGAGCACCGCGATCTTCACGGTGATCTTCGCCGCCGCGAAATTCGCCGGCGGCGCGATGGGCACCTTTCAGGTCTTGTTCCTGCGCTATGCCGGCGCGCTGGGCACGGTGCTGGTTCTGGCGCCGGTTCTGGCGGGGCGGCGCGGGCAGAGGCGCGGACCGTTTCGGCCCAGCCCCGCGGTGGGGCGGCATGTCCTGCGTGCGGCGCTGGGGGTGTCGGCGGTGGCGGCGATCACCTGGGCCTCGGCCCATATGCCGGTGGCCGACGCGTCGGCGATGGGGATGCTCTATGGCGTGAGTGCCGTCCTTCTGGGCGTCGTGGTTCTGGGCGAGCATGTGGGGATGCGGCAATGGCTGGCCATCGTGATCTCGCTGGTCGGGGCGGCGGTGGTGATGGCGTCGCAGGGTGCGTTCCGGTCGGGGCTGGTTGCGGTGCCCGCGCTGGTGGCGCTGGCGAGCGCGGTCCTGATGGCCTCGGAAGGGTTAATGATCCGGGTGCTGAGCCAGACCGAGACGGCACTGTCGATGATGTTGCATGTCGGCGTGTTCGGGCTGGTTCTGGTCGCGGTGCCGGCGGCGCTGGACTGGCGGCAGGTGGGCGTCTGGACGGCGCTGGGCCATGTCGCGCTGGGACCGCTGGGGGTGTTCGGGCAATATTGCACGATCCGGGGCTATCGCATCGCGCCGCTGTCGGTGGTGGGGCCGGTGGATCATACCTGGCTGGGCTTCGCGGCGGTGCTGGGGCTTGTCGCCTTCGGGGAAATCCCCGGCTGGGGCACGGTGGTGGGCGGCGGGCTTATCGTCCTTGGCGGCGTGCTTCTGTCGACGCTGCGCGACCGGGCGGGGTAGCGCCGACGCGCCCGCGCGGGCGCCTGGGACGCCGGCGCGCGCCGGCGTGTCGCGCCCGGGGGTCAGGCTTTCTCGACGATCTCGAAATCGTGGGTCAGGGTCGCCGTCGCGGCCATCATCGCGGAGGCCGAGCAGTATTTCTCGATCGAGAGGTCGATGGCGCGGGCGACCTTGGCGGGGTTGAGGCCGCGGCCCTTCACGATGAAATGCATGTGGATGCGGGTATAGACGCGGGGCTCGGTCTCGGCCCGGTCGGCGTCGATCTCGACCACCACATCCTCGATCGGCTCGCGGCCGCGTTCGAGGATCAGCACCACGTCATAGGCCGAGCAGCCGCCGGTTCCGAGCAGCAGCAGTTCCATCGGCGAGGGGCCGGGCTTGGGGCTGTCTTCGTGGGCGGCGCCGAAGGCGATGGCGTGGCCGCTTTCGGCCTGGCCGAGGAAGGTGCGGTTGCCGGTCCAGGTGACGGTGGCTTTCATGTCGGGGCTCCTTTGCGGGTGGGTCTGCGCACCGTGCGGGCTTCGCGCAGGAAGGCATAGAGGCCGGCGGCGACGGTGATGGCGCAGCCGAGATAGGTCATCGCGTCGGGGCGGTCGCCGAACACGGCGGCGCCGATGGCGAGCGCGAAGATGATCCTTGTATAGCGGAACGGGGCGACGACGGAAATCTCGCCGGTGCGCATGGCCGAGATCATCAGGAGATAGCCCAGCGCGCCGAAGCCGATGGTGCCGGCCTGGATGGCCAGGGTGGGGGTGTCGGGCATGTGCGGGCCCTCGACCAGCGCCATGTGCACGGCGCCCGCCAGGGCCAGCGTCGCCATGCCATAGAAGGCGATCCGCGGCGACGGCGTGGTGCCGGGCATCAGCCGGGTCGAGACATCGCGCAGCGCCAGCGCCACCATCGCGGCCACGGCCCAGAGCGCGTTGATGTCGAAGCCGTTCATGCCGGGGCGCAGGATCACCAGCACGCCGACGAAGCCCACCAGGATGGCCCCCCAGCGGCGCCAGCCCACCGGCTCGCGCAGAAGCACGATGGCGGCGAAGGTGACCGCCAGCGGCACCGCCTGGATGACCGCCGAGGCGAGCGAGATGCCGACCGTCATCAGCGCCGTGGCAAACGAGAAGGTGGCGACGATCTCCATCAGGTTGCGCAGCATCGTCGGCCAGGCCAGCAGGTCGGGCGCGATGATGCGGTGGCCGCGGGCCCGGGTCATGACGGCGAAGATCAGCGCCCCGCCGGCCCCCATGGTGGCCAGCACCTGACCCTTGGGCAGGCTCTGCGCCGCCAGCTGCACGCAGGCATCGGTCGTGGCGAAGAGCGCCATGGCGCCGATCAGGAAGGCGATGCCGCGCAGGTTGTCGTTTTGCATGAGGGGTCTTTCGCGCCGGGTCCTGCGGCCTGCATGGCCGGCTGCGGGGGGAATGTCCAGAGCGCGCGGCGCCGGCGGTGCCGGCAGGCACGCGCCCTGCGAAGGCCATGGCGCGCGCTTTCGCTTGACTTCCGCGCCGCCAGGCCCCATCTGGCCCCTGTCCGGCGTTTCCTGCCGCGTGAGCAGTCGAGACGGCCCCGAGAGAGCGGGCCGGTGAGGCGCCGGGCGATGTTCCCAAGATCACGCGTGGGTGCAGGCGTCGCTGCGGCGGAGCGGGCAATCGGCCCGTTCTCGTGAGGCAGTCCGGCGCAACCCGCAAGGCCATGACGCCACGCCCCGGAGGACCCGGGCGGGCCGGGTGGCATTTCATATCCGCCGGGGCGGTCCTGCCCCCCGGCCGAAAGGACGACATGACTGATTTCAATTCGATGGGCCTGCCCAAGCACCTGCTGACCCGGCTGGCCAAGATGGGGCTGAGCGATCCGACCCCGATCCAGACCCGCGCCATTCCGCACGCCATGGAGGGCCGCGACGTGATGGGCCTGGCCCAGACCGGCACCGGCAAGACCTTTGCCTTCGGCCTGCCGCTGGTGGCGCATCTGATGGGCCATGGCCGGCCCGAACCCAAGGCGGTGCAGGGCCTGATCCTGGCCCCCACCCGCGAACTGGCCAAGCAGATCGTCGAAAGCCTGAAGGCGCTGACCGAGGGCACGCCGATGAAGGTTGACCTGGTGGTGGGCGGCGCCGGTATCGGCGGCCAGATCCAGCGGCTGGGGCGCGGCACCGATATCCTGGTGGCGACGCCCGGCCGTCTGATCGACCTCTTGGACCGCAAGGCGGTGCGGCTGGACCAGACCCGGTTCCTGGTGCTGGACGAGGCCGATCAGATGCTCGACATGGGTTTCATCCACGCGCTGCGCAAGATCGCCGCGCTGTTGCCGAAGAAGCGCCAGACCATGCTCTTCTCGGCCACCATGCCGAAGCTGATGGAGGAACTGGCGCAGAGTTACCTGGACGATCCGGTGAAGGTTCAGGTCTCGCCCCCGGGCAAGGCCGCCGACAAGGTCGAACAGGTGGTGCATTTCATCGCCAAGGCCGAGAAGCAGGCGCTGCTGATCGAGCTGCTGGACGGGCATCGCGACGAGCTGGCGCTGGTCTTCGGCCGCACCAAGCACGGCGCCGAGAAGCTGGCGCGGCAGCTGGAGAAGGCCGGTTTCGCCGCCGGCGCGATCCATGGCAACAAGAGCCAGGGTCAGCGCGACCGGGCGCTGGCCGGGTTCAAGGCCGGCGATATCCGGGTGCTGGTGGCGACCGATGTGGCGGCGCGGGGGCTCGATATCCCCGATGTGCGCCATGTCTATAACTTCGACCTGCCGAACGTGCCCGACAACTATGTCCACCGCATCGGCCGCACCGCGCGGGCCGGCGCCGATGGCTGCGCCGTGGCCTTCTGCGCGCCGGACGAGATGGGCGAGCTGAAGGCGATCCAGAAGGTGATGGGGATCAGCATTCCCGTCGCCTCGGGCCGGCCCTGGGCGGCGATGGATGCGCCGGCACCGGCCAAGCCCAAGCCCTCGGGCGGCGGCCGGCGGCGCAGCGCGCCCAAGGGCGGTGGCGCAGGCCATGGTGCCGGCCACGGCGCGGAACGAGGTGCGTCCCAGGGCAAGCCCGGCGGCGGACGTCGCCGGCGGCGCGGCCCGGGCAAGGCCAGGAGCGCCGCGTAAGAGACGGCCAGGGAACCGGAAAGGTGCGTTGAAAACGCACCCTACGGGCCTCAGATCAGCAATCTGCCCTCCATCACCGGGCAGGCGGCGCCCGAGACGGTGACCGCCGGTCCTGTCGTGGTGAGGTCGATCCGGCTGGGCCGGCCCATGTCTTCGCCCTGCATCACCGTCAGGCTCTGGTCGGTTCCGGCGATCTGCGCCAGCAGCGCGGCCAGCGTGGCCGAGGCCGAGCCGGTGGCGGGATCCTCGGGGATGTTGTCCAGGGGCGCGAACATGCGGGCATGGATCGCGTCCGGCCCGCGCCAATAGCAGAACTGGGCGAAGTCGAGCGCGCCGGGGTATTTGGCATTGCCGGACCGGAAGGCCTGGATATCGGGCGTGGCCGCGGCGAGCGCCGCGCGCGAGGTCAGCTCGGCGAAGGTGAAGGGCAGGCCGAGCGTGGCCATGACCGGGGCATGGGTGGCGGTGTCGATCCGATCGGGGTCGAGCGACAGGGCGGCGGCGACCTCGGCCACCGTCGGGCGGGCCAGGGTTTCGAGCGGCGCCGAGGTGGTGAAGCGGGCCTGGGCCGCCGTGGCATGGGCCCGGATCGGGCCGACGCCCAGCTCCAGCACCATCTCGGGCCCGTGCCCCATCCGAGCCAGCGCCACCGCCGTGCCGATGGTGGGGTGGCCGGCGAAGGGCACTTCCATCGTCGGGGTGAATATCCGGACCCGGGCGGTATGCGCGGGGTCTGCGGGCGGATAGACGAAGGTCGTCTCGGAATAGTTGAACTCGGCCGCGATCTTCTGCAGCGCGTCTTCGGGCAGGGCGGTGGCGTCGGGGATCACGGCCAGCGGGTTGCCGCCGAAGGGCCGGTCGGTGAAGACGTCGAAGGTGAGGTAGCGGGTCATGTCGGGCCTTTCGCGGGTGGATTGGCCGGCAGGTTAGGGACGCGGGCCGCTGCGCGCCAATGGCATTTCGTGACCCCGCCGCAACGAAGCTTGATGCGTGCCGCGCGGCGGCGGGCGGGTCAGACCAGATCGGGTTCGCGGCCGACGCGGCGGGCGAGCCGGGTGACGGTGAGGCCCTGGACGACGATGGAGAAGACCACGATGACATAGGTCACGGTCAGGATCATCGGCTTCCATTCGCCCTCGGGCAGCGACAGGGCCAGGGCGACGGAAATGCCGCCCTTGAGCCCGCCCCAGGTCATGATCGGGATCACCCCGCGCGAGAAGGCCCGGAACGGGCGCAGCATCAGCACCGGCACCGAGACCGACACCAGCCGGGCGAAGAGCGCCAAGAGGATCGAGGCAGCGGCGATGGCGAGATAGTCGGTCTCGAAGGCGACGGCGAAGACCTCGAAGCCGATGAGCAGGAAAAGCACGGCGTTGAGGATCTCGTCGATCAGTTTCCAGAAGGCGTCGACATATTTGCGGGTCTCCTCGCTCATCCCGTGCTTGGCGCCGATATCGCCGATCAGAAGCCCGGCGCAGACCGCCATGATCGGGGCCGAGACATGCAGATAGACCGAAAGCTGATAGCCGCCGAAGGCGAGGCCGAGGGTGATCAGAACTTCGAGCGAATAGTCGTCGATCAGCCGCATCAGGCGGAAGGTGAGCCAGCCCAGGGCCAGGCCGAGGGCGGCACCGCCCAGCGCCTCTTGCGCGAAGAGGAGCGCGGCGTCGGCGAGGGCGTTATGCTCGCCCTCGTGCCCGCCGCCATGGCCGGCCATGGCCGGGAAGGCGAGGCCGATCAGCACCAGGAAGACGACATAGCCGACGCCGTCGTTGAAGAGCGATTCGCCGGCGATCTTGGTTTCCAGCGACTTGCGCAGGTTGGCGGCACGCAAGACGCCCAGCACGGCGACCGGATCGGTGGGCGAGATCAGCGCGCCGAAGACCAGCGCGATCAGCAGCGGCGCGCCGGTCAGGGCCGAGAAGCCCAGGCCCACGATCACGGTCGAGATCGCCACGCCGATGGTGGCCATCAGCACCACCACGCGCCACTGGTCGCGCAGGTCCGAAAGCTTCACATGCAGGGCGCCGGCGAAGAGCATGAGGCCCAGCATCCCTTCCAGCAGGGCGTCGGAAAAGTCGATCCCGGTGATGATCGAGCGGGCGGTTTCGGCGATGGTGAGCTGCGGCCAGATCAGATCGGTCGCCAGCACGCCGAAACTGGCGAAGAGCGCGACGACGAGGATGCCGATGGCCGAGGGCAGCTTGAGCACGAGATAGTTGATCGCGCCGAAGGCCCCGGCCAGCACGATGAGAAACGAGGTGATCTGCAAAAGGTCCATGGTCTGCCCCGGCGTTGACGTGGCGTTGGCCCTAGCACGGGTTGACGGTGAGGCCCTGCACGACGATGGAGAAGACCACGATGACATAGGTCACGGTCAGGATCATCGGCTTCCATTCGCCCCTCGGGCAGCGACAGGGCCAGGCGACGGAAATGCCGCCCTTGAGCTGCCCCCAGGTCATGATCGGGATCACCCTGCGCGAGAAGGCCCGAACGGGCGCAGCATCAGCACGGCACCGAGAGACCGACACCAGCCGGGCGAAGAGCGCCAAGAGGATCGAGGCAGCGGCGATGGCGAGATAGTCGGTCTCGAAGGCGACGGCGAAGACCGAAGCCGATGAGCAGGAAAAGCACGGCGTTGAGGATCTCGTCGATCAGTTTCCAGAAGGCGTCGACATTTGCGGGCTTCCTGCTCATCCCGTGCTTGGCGCCGATATCGCCGATCAGAAGCCCGGCGCAGACCGCCATGATCGGGGCCGAGACATGCAGATAGACCGAAAGCCGATAGCCGCCGAAGGCGAGGCCGAGGGTGATCAGCACTTCGAGCGAATAGTCGTCGATCAGTCGCATCAGGCGGAAGGTGAGCCAGCCCAGGACCAGGCCGAGGGCGGCGCCGCCGAGCGCCTCTGCGCGAAGAGCAGCGCGGCGTCGGCGAGGGCGTTATGCCTGCCCTCGTGCCACGCTGGCCGGCCATGGCCGGAAGGCGAGGCCGATCAGCACCAGGGGAAGACGACAGCAGCCGACGCCGTCGTTGAAGAGCGATCTGCCGGCGATCTTGGTTTCCAGCGACTTGCGCAGGTTATGGCATCGCAAGACGCCCAGCACGGCGACCGGATCGGTGGGCGAGATCAGCGCGCCGAAGACCAGCGCGATCAGCAGCGGCGCGCCGGTCAGGGCCGAGAAGCCCAGGCCCACGATCACGGTCGAGATCGCCACGCCGATGGTGGCCATCAGCACCACCACGCGCCACTGGTCGCGCAGGTCCGAGAGCTTTACATGCAGGGCGCCGGCGAAGAGCATGAGGCCCAGCATCCCTTCCAGCAGGGTCGGAAAAGTCGATCCCGGTGATGATCGAGCGGGCGGTTTCGGCGATGGTGAGCTGCGGCCAGATCACCTCGGTCGCCAGCACGCCGAAGCTGGCGAAGAGCGCGACGACGAGGATGCTGATGGCTGAGGGCAGCTTGAGCACGAGATAGTTGATCGCGCCGAAGGCCCTGGCCAGCACGATGAGAAACGAGGTGATCTGCAAAAGGTCCATGGTCTGCCCTGAAATGATGTGGCGTTAACTTAGCACGGGTCGTGCGGTTTTCAAAGCCTGACCCCATCCGCCCCGGGGCCCCCTGCGGCCACGCCTTCCCGCCCCTTGCCGTCGGTCCGGGGCGGCCGCAGCGCGCCCGCCCCGCGTGGCCGCAGGGGCCCCGGGGCGGGCGGCGGGAGAGGGGCGAGGGGGGAGGAGTATTTGGAGAAAGATGAAAGGCAGGCGAGATGTTCGCCCGGGGCCGCGCGGGTTGCGCCGGGGGCGTGGCGGGTCTGTGGGCCTTGTCAGCGCCGGGCAAAGGGGCGACAGTCCGGGAGGCGGAAAACGGAGGCGGGCGCGGGATGTGGGCAAGGTGGATGGCGGCGATGCTGGTCGCCTCGATCGCGGTCGCGCAGGCGGCTGGGGCGGAGGGGCGCAAGCTTTATGTCTTCGGCAATTCGCTGGTCCATCATCTGAGCGACGGTCCCGAGACGGCGGTGACCTGGTGGCTGGCGCGCATGGCGAAGGCCGCCGGTCACGAGTTTGCCGGCGACGGCGAATGGGGCTTCCTGCGCGATTTCGCCGCCCGGCCAGCGCCCAAGGGGGAATGGGCCCTGCCCGGGGTAGCGCGCGGCTGGGGCGGGGCGGTGGGGTTCGACGCCGCCGGCTGGGATGCGATCCTGATCGCGCCGGCGAATTTCATCCAGGCGCGGGGGGTGGAGAGCCCTTACGAGGGCGACAATCCCGGCGGCGCCAGCCCGCTGTCCGCCGCGCTGGCGCTGATCGACCGGCATCCCAGCCTGCCGGTGCTGATCTATGAAGGCTGGGCCGAGATGCGGGCCGGCTTCCCGCCGCGAAAGCGCGCCTTCGCCGCCTATAACGCCTTGAACCGGGGCGCGTATCATGCCTGGTTCCTGGATTTCGTCGAGGCCTTGAAAGCCGCCCGTCCGGGGCGCGAGGTCGCGCTGGTGCCGGTGGCGTCGGTATTGGCGGGGCTGTTCGAGGACGGCGCGCTGGCCGGGATCGACCCGCGCGCGCTTTATGTCGATGCCGATCCGCATGGCACGCCGACGCTCTATCTGTTGGCGGCGATGGAGGTCTATAGCGGCTTCCCTATGGCGAGCCGGTGCCGGCGGTGATGGAACTGCCGTAGAGGGATCGACGCGCAGGTGCAGGCGGCCTATCCGCTGCTGGCGGCGCAGATCGCGCGCGCGGTGGCGCCCTATCGCCTGGCCGGGCTGGGGCAGGGCGGCAACGCGGTGCAGGCCGGCGCGGCGGACCCGCCAAGCGATGCCGGCGCAGGTCCGGGCGGTCGGCCTGGCCGATCCCGGGCTGGCGATGGGGTTGAACGGCATTCCGACTGGTCGACCGAGCAGCCTTTCATCGACATCATGAAATCGGCCCGGCCCTGGCTGGGCCATCAGGGCGCGCAATGGGGCGCCTGGGATGCGGCGCGGCTGGCCGAGGGCGGCCATCTGGACGAGAGCGGCTGGGTGAAGGCCTTTCCGCCCGGTGTCGACTGGATCGAGAGTTTCGTTCTGACCGATCAGGACGAGGGTGCCAGCGCCATGGCCGGGCGCTATCGGATGCGCTGGCAGGGGGCGGGCGAGTTGAGGCTGGGCGGCCGGGTGCGCGATGTGCGCTATGGCGAGCGCGAGGCGTGGTTTCGCTATGCCCCCGGCGAGGGCGAGGTGGCGATCACGCTGGTCTCGACCGATCCCGAGGGCACGGACGATCCGATCCGCGAGATCGAGATCGTCCGCGAGGATCAGATCGCGCTGGCCGATCTGGGGGTGACCTTCAACCCCGATTGGGTGGCGCGGATCGCCGATCTGCGGGGGCTGCGCTTCATGGACTGGATGATGACCAACGGTTCGCCCGTGACCGATTGGGCGGGGCGGCCGCAGCTGAGCGATTTCTCCTATGCCTGGCGCGGGGTGCCGGCGGAGGCGATGATCGAGCTGGCCAATCTGGTGGGGGCCGATCCGTGGCTTTGCCTGCCGCATGGCGCCGATGACGGCTATGTGCGGGCGCTGGCCGAGATGGTCGAGGCGCGGCTCGACCCGCGTTTGCGGGTGCATGTCGAGTTTCTGAACGAGCTGTGGAATTTCATCTTCCCGCAGGCGCGCTGGGCGGGGGACCGGGCGGCGGCGCTGTGGGGCGAGGGCGTCGGCGACGATGCCTGGATGCAGGCGGCGGGGCTGCGCGCGGCCGAGACCATGCGGATCTGGTCGGAGGTCTTCGTGCCGCGGCGCCCGGGCGGTTGGTCCGGGTGGCGGCGGCATACTGGCTGGCCCGGGCTGGAGGCGGCGTTCTCGACGCGCCCCCGGGCGTGGCCGGGGGGCGCGGCCTCGGCGCCGGCGAAAGCTTCGACGCCTATGCCGTCTCGGGCTATTTCGGCTTCGAGCTGGGCGGACGGCGTGGAGGGCGGCTTGCCGATCTGAAGGGCTGATCGCCGAGCGAGGCCGCGACGGCGCAGGCCGAGGCGCAGGGGCCAGTTCCGCGCCTGCGGGTGGCGGTCGAGGCGGTGTATGCGCGGTCTGAAGGCGCGATCCCGCTGGTGGCCGAGGCGGTGCGGGGCGGGTCGTTGAAGGCGCTGACCGGCGAGCTGGCCCTATCACGCGCAGGCGGCGCGGGCGCGTGGGGGCTGGGGTGGCTGACTATGTACGAGGGCGGCAATCATGCGGTCGGGCTGGGGAGGCGGTGACTGACGACGATCTGACGGCGTTCTTTGCCGCTTTCAGCTATTCCCCGCGATGGCCGGGCTTTATATGAGGCGCTGGAGCGCTGGCGGGGCTGGCGGGCGGGCCGTTCAACGCCTTCGACTGATGCTCTGCTGTCGCGGCACGGGCAATGGGGCGCTGCGGCATCTGCAGGACGAGAACCCGCGCTGGGACGCGTTGATGGCGGCGAACGGGCAGGGCGCGCGGTCGGCGGCGAGGCGCGGGCGCCGGGGGCCTTCCTGCACGGGTGTTGCGGCGTGTCGGCGGCGCCGGTGCCGGAGCGGTGCTGGAGGGGACCGAGGAAGAGGATATCCTGCTGGGGCGGCGCCGGCGATGATCGGCTGATCGGCCATGGCGGCGGCGATTTCTGGGCGGCGGACCGGGGCAGGATGTGGCGCTGTTGCCGGGGTGCGTGCGGAATACGGCTTTGCTCTGGAAGGGTCCCGCCTTGCTGGCCTTGCGCGCAGGGGTGGAAACCCGGCTGCACGGTGTCGAACTGCTGGAATTGAGGCGAACCGCGTCCTACCGGTTGGAACTGCCGGAGTGAGCGACGGCCTGGCCGCGCTCCCTTCGGGCCGGGGTCGTGTGGGGGTATGGTTGCGCCTTCCCACTCACCCCGCGCGGCCGGAGGGGCCGGGCTGAGGGGGTTGGAGTCCCCGGGATGTGGGGCGCGGTGTTAGGGGGCAAGACCTTGTCGACCTGGACGACGCGCGGCGGTTCCGAGGTCGGACTGGCCGTGCGGAGAGGAGGAAAACCTGGCCGCCTGGCGGTGAAGCGCTGAAGTTCGAGGGTGAACCGGACCGGTCCTGTCGGCTGGAACGCCGGAGCGAGCGCTGGTCCGGCGCATACTCCCCTCGGTCGGGGGACGTGTGGAGTCAGGTTGCGCTTCTAGCCGCGCCCCGCGTGGCCGGAGGAGCCGGGCCGAGGGGGCATTGGCGGGAACGCGCGCGGTGCGGTGACGTGGCCGGAACCGGACCTCTTCCGCTACGGAAGATACGCGGCGGTTTGAAGTCGGTCTGGCATTGCGCGCAGGGATGGAAACCCGTCTGCACGGTCTTGAACGGCTGGAATTCGAGGGCGAACCGGGGCCGGTCAGCCGGAGCGCCGGAGTGAGCGCGGGCTCCGGGCTGCGCCCTTCGGCCGGGTGCGTGCGGTTGGGGTTGTGCTTTCCCACCTGCCCTGCGCGGCCGGAGGCTGGCCAGGGCTGGAGTCCCGGGGATGTGGGGCGGGGTGACAGGGCCGGGACAGGAGCCTTCTGAACCCGGACGACGCGCGGTGGTTTGAGGTTGGTCTGGCCTTACGCGCAGGGGGAAACCTGCTGCGTGGTGTCGAACGGCTGGCGTTCGAGGGCGAGCCGGGGCTGTCGGTTGGAGCTGCCGGAATGAGCGCGTGCCTCCGGCCGCGCTCCCTTCGGCCGGGGCGGCGCGGTTGGGTTGCGCTCTCTCCTACCGCCCGCCCCGCGCGGCCGGAGGGGAGACGTTGCAGGGCCGGCGCCTCACCGATATGGGGAGCGGCGGTTGGGCCGGGGCGGTGAATAGTCGAGCCGCGAAAGGCGCAGGGTTCGACGTCCGTCCGCCGAGCGTCAGCGAGGCGCCGCCTGTCGCGGGGCCGAGCGGAGCGAGGCCTCGGTCGACGCGCAGCGCGGCGAAACCCGGGGCGCGCGCGCCAGCGCCGGCAAGGGCTGGCCGAAGAGCGCGAAATGGTGCCGCTCGGCGGAAGATGCCGGCGGTCAGTGCGTCCTCGAAGCGCCGGGATGCGGGGGGCGTGCAGGCATGTAGCATGGACCGGCGGCCGTCGTGAAGGGTCAGCGTGATCCGCACCGAAAGATCGAAGCGCGTGTCGAAGCGGACCGTCGAGATCAGCTCAGCGGGTATTGTCGCCAAGCGAGGCGGAGTGCCAGGTGAGCGCGGTGTCGTCGAGGCAAAGCGTGGCGCGCGGTCGCGGAGGAACTCCCAGGCCGCGGGCAGGGGTAGCGGCGAAGCGCCGCCGCGATCCAGGGCGAGAGCTCGATGCGCCAGATCAGCATCAGGAGCGGCCCAGATCGGCCCGAGCGCCAGCGCGCGCCGCCCGGCGCGAGCGGCCGCGGTTTCTGAGCGATAGGGCGCTTCACCGTCCGCCGGAGACGTCGAGATGCGCCCCGGTGATATAGGAGGCGGCGTCCGGAGAGCAGCCAGAGCACGGCCTCGGCGATCTCCTCGGCGCCGTGCCGGGGCGCTGCATCGGGATCGAGGCGGCCAGGCGGTGGGCGCGGTCGGTTCGCCGCCCTTGCGTGATGGTCAGTCAGGCCGGGCGCACCGCGTTGACCCGGATGCCCTCGGCCGCTGTCCGCCGGCAAGGCCGGTGGTCAGCGTGTCGATGGCGCCTTCGAGGCGGCGTAGTCGATATAGAGATGCGGCGAGCCCAGCCGCGCCGCCGCCGAGGAGATGTTGACGATATGGCCCGGCGCGGCGCGGCGCGCATATGGGCGACGGCGGTGTTTCACACAAGGATGGCGCTGACCACATTGGTGGCGAACATCCGGGTCAGCCGCGCGGCATCGAGATCGGCGAGCGAGGCGGTGGGCGCGACGATGATGCCGGCATTGTTCACCAGGTCGATCGGCGTGGCGGGGTCGAGCGCGGCGCGAAGAGCGCCTCGATCGAGGCGGGATCGGCGACGTCGCAGCGCGCGTTGGCGGCGGCGCGGCGGCCGGCGGCCTCGACATCGGCGGCGACGGCGCGGGCCGCGGTCTCGTCCGAGTGCCAGGTCAGGGGATGACGTCACGGCCGGCGCGCGCGGCCAGCGGCGCAGGCGGCGCCGATGCCGTTCGAGCCGCCGGTGATGAGAACGCTGTTGGGTTGCATGGGACCGTCGGCCTTCAGGAAATGCGGAAGGCGCGCTTGACGTCGTTGAGCGCCTCTTTCTGGCGGGTGTTGATCGCGGCCGTTGGCGGTCAGCGTGGCGTTGAGGATGGTGAGCGGAGTGAAGCCGTCCTGCCCCGAAAGCCGCACCAGCTTGCGCGACAGCCGCGACACCGCCGCGTCGGCGCTGCATTCATTGGCCATCCAGCGCCCGAGGATGGTCAGTTCGTCGGCGTCCTGGCGCGAGAGCTCGAGCGTCGTGGCCGTATCGCGCGGGTCAGTTGCGCTGCGCTGGTCCGAGGTCGGCAGGTCGTCGAGCTCGAGAAAGGCCGAGGCGATGCCGGCGATGGGCGACGCGGGGGTCCTCGATGGCTTCGGCCGGGTGCAGGTTGGTCTTGCGGCGAAAGCCGAAGTGGCGGGCGGCGAGGCGGACATCGTTGGCCATGTCGAGAAGGTCGGTCGCGCAAGGCATTGCGGGCCCGCAGCATGAAGAAGATGACGGCGTCGCGCACCGACGATGGCAAGGATGACAGGCATGGAAACCCTCGGCACAGGGTAACGGATGGGGCGCAGACCAGGCGCCGTCCGGCCATCGGGCAAGGGGGCGGCGCAAACTCGCGGCCACTCATCCGCCCTGACGGGCGCAACCGTGCCACCGTCTGCCCCGACGGGCGGCCTCGCTTCGTTGGCGGCGTGCCGTGGGTCAGGCGGTTTCCAGCGGCGTAGCCGTCATAGGCGATATCGCCGGACCAGCGCCAGGCGGCGATGAAGGGGGCGTCGCGGGTCAGGGTCTGGTGCGGGATCATCGGCGGGTGGTGGATGACCTCGCCGGTCAGGCGCGGGCTGGGGGCATCGGTTCCGTGGCCTAGAACGAGCCGCCGCCGAGCAGGATATAGGTTTCCCGGCCGGGTGGGTGCGCAGGCCAGTGGAAATCGGGGGCCTGGACGAAGAGGCCGACGCGGATATCGGGTGAAGATCTGCCCGGGAGGCCGATCAGCTTCGTTCATCAGCATCCCGGCCGCCCAGTCGGGTTTCAACCCGGCCATGGCGCCGGCGGCATCGGTCCAGACCAGATAGGCAGCGCGGCGGCGATCACCTCGGGCCCCGGGTGGGGGTCGATGGCCAGGCGTCGAGCGCCAGTTGCGGTTCGCGATTGTAGGGCAGCGGGCCTGGCGGGTGCGCGGCGGCCTCGATCAGCGCGGCGGCGGTTATCTGGCGGGCGCTGGGGCGGTGTTCGGCGGCATAGAGCCCGGCCAGGAACATCATCAGCGACGACAGCGGATGTGGGCGGTCGGGGTCATGGCGGCCTCCAGGGGTCAGGTGGCCGCCTTGTGACGGATCTGGTTCGCGGCGCTGGAGCGAAATGCGGCGGGGGCGGTCGGAATTGAGTGCCTGTTTGCGGCATCGGCCTGTCGCTGGGACGTTCTGCTCATCGCTCCCGGTGGCAGCGCCGCGCGGGAAGCGAGGCGCGCCGCCAGGTGGGACGAGCGGGCTGGTCAGCCGAGAATGCGGCTGAGCATTTCGGCGGTGTCGCGGCTGAGGCCGGGCGTGGCGAGGATGCGCTGCAGCTGGTTTCGATCTTCGCTTGCCTTGCGGCGTCGTAGCGTTTCCAGGTCTCGAAGGCGGTGCACATCCGCGCCGTGGTCTGGGGATTGAGCGGATCGAGCCGGACTGGCCAATGGCCAGCAGCGCATAGCCCGCGCCCGAGGCGTGTGGAAGCCCGCGCCCGACATCGCCAGCGCGCCTGGCGCGTGCGCGGAAGCGGTTGGGGTTCGTCATGGTGAAATCGGGATGCGCGGTGAGGGTGTCGGCAACGCTGGCCGCGTCCTCGGGCCGGGTGCTCACGATCTGGGGCCGAGAACCATTTGTCGATCACCAGCCGGTCGGCCTGCCGCCGTGCATGGAAGCGGGCGACGGCGTCCTGCCCTTGCCGACCGAGATCAGCGCGAGAGCGCCGCCAGCTGCTGGGTCATGCTGTCGGCGGTATCGAACTGGCGCTGGGCCAGCGCGCCGCCGTCGAGCCGGTTCAGCATCGCCATCGCCGCATTGGCGAGGCTGCGGGCGGCGGTTTGCCCGGCCGAGGGCTGGTGTAGGGATCGGTCACCTGGATACTGCGCGGCCGCGTCGCGGTGTCCTGGATGGCCTCGCCCGAAGCCTGTTTCAGGGTTTCGAGCGCGTCGTGGATCGCCTGGGGTCTGGGGTGTCGCCATGGTCGTGCAGGCTCTGGGCCAGCTCGTCCTGGCTGGGCAGGCCGAGGGCGAGGGCGGCGGAAGGCCGGGTCCTGATCGTCGTCGCGCAAGAGGGCAGGAGCGCGTCGAGATAGGCGCTGTCGGGCGCGGCGCCTGGCGGATCATGGCCAGCAGGCAATCGAGCGCCAGGTCGCGGGCCGGCCTGCCAGCGATTGAACGGGTCGGTGTCATGCGCCAGCAGAAAGGCGCGGTGGCGCTGTCGGCCTCGTGCTCGAGGATCACCGGCGCCGAGAAGCCGCGCAGGATCGAGGGCGTCGGGCGCGAGGCGAGGCCGGTGAAGCTGGAAGCTCTGCTCGGCTTCGGTCAGCTTCGAGCACGGTGGTGGCAGCACCTCGTCGCCATTGGGGTTGAGCAATCCGACGCGATGGGGATGACGCGCGGGTCCTTGTGCGGCTGGCCGGGCGTGGGTGGGGTTTCTGCTCAGCGTCAGGTATAGGTGCCGTCGTCGAAGCTTTCGGTCACGGCAAGGCGCGGCGTGCCAGCCTGTTCGTACCAGCGCTTGAAGGGGCCGAGATCGCGACCGGTCGTATCCTCGAACACCTTGAGCCAGTCTTCGATCGTCGCGGCGTCGCCGCCATGGCGGGTGAAATAGAGGTCGAGCGCGCTTGCATAGGCGTCGTCGCCGACCAGCGTCTTCAGCATCCATCATGATCAGCTCGGCGCCTTTCTCATAGACGGTGGCGGTGTAGAAAATTGTTGATCTCGACGAATGACTCCGGGCCGCACGGTGGGCCATGGGCCGTTATCCTCGCGGAACTGGCGGCCGCGCAGCATGAGAACGTCCTCGGATCCGCTTCACCGGGGCGCTGCGCATGTCGGAGGTGAACTGGGCGTCGCGGAAGACGGTGAGCCCTTCAGGCAGAGCTGGAACCAGTCGCGGCAGGTGATGCGGTTGCCGGTCCAGTTGTGGGAAGTACTCATGGGCGATGATCGCCTCGATGCGTCTGAAATTGGCGTCGGTCGAGGTTTCGGGGCTGGCCAGAACGCAGGAGGAGTTGAAGATGTTCAGCCCTTGTTCTCCATCGCGCCCATGTTGAAATCGTCGACCGCGACGATGTTGAAGAGGTCGAGGTCGTATTCGCGGCCATAGGTGTCTTCGTCCCATTTCATGGATTTCTTCAGCGCCTCCATGCCGAAGGCGCATTTGTCCTCGTCCCCGGGCGGAACGAGATGTTGAGCCTGACGGTGCGACCGCTGGCGGTGGTGAAGCTGTCGGGGTGGTTCACCAGGTCGCCCGCGACCAGGCGAAGAGATAGGCGGGTTTGGGCCAGGATCGTGCCATTCGGCGAAGCTCGCGCCGCTGGCGCCCGGGTTGCCGTTCGAGAGCATCACCGGCTCGGCGCCTTCGATGCGCACGTCAGCGCGCGCCATCACGTCGGGGCGGTCGGGGTACCAGGTGATCTTGCGGAAGCCCTCGGCCTCGCATTATGCACACATGCTGTTCGACATGTAGAGCCTCGAGCGCGGTATTGGCGGCGGGGTCGATCTGGAACTCGGCCTCGAAGGTGAAGGGGCTGGCGGGGACATCGGCCTCGATCCCGCCGGGGACGGGGCGGATGGCGATGTCGCACCGTCGATCCGGGTCGAGACGGCGGTGAGGCCTTCGCCATGCAGGAAGAAGAACGGGGGCGGGGGCATCGGGGTTGGGCAGAAAGCGGATGCGTGACAGCACGCGGGTGGCGTTGGGCGCCAGGCGGGAAGGCAGATGCACGCTTCGACGCGCCAGCCGAACGGGTGTAATCCTTCGAGATGGACTGTCTGGGGGCGGCGTCTTTCATGGTCGGTCTCCGGCTGGGGCGTTCGGCAGACGTTAGGGGGTGGGGGCAGGCCGCAAGGTGGCGCGCTAGCCCTCGGCGGCGCCCTGTCAGAGGTGCGGGTTGAGCGAGCGCCTGCCCACCTGGAATTTCGCGCCGCCGAGGGGCGTCGGCGGTGCGGCGCGTCGGGGCTGGAGGATGCCGGAGGGTTGTATTCGAGTTTGCAGAAAGATGAAAGGGCCATATCGAGGCCGTTTCCTTTCATCTTTCCGGAAATACTGATCCGCCCCATCCTGAGTGGCGTGCTCGAGAGGCGGACCGGCGGGCCGATCGGAGCGGTTGTCCTCGGCGCCATCGGGGCCGGTCATTACGCCGGCGGTGAAGCGGGCCTTCGAGCTGCGGCAGGCAAGGTCGAGCTCGGCGCGAAAGGCCGGTGACGCCCCTGTCGGGGGGCGGCCGAAGCCGCCGGGTTTTTAGAGCACAAAGTGAATATGCGCCGTGGCATTGCGCGCTTTGGTGCTCATCTTCCCGTCATATTATCTTGAGCACAGGAAACAGCATCGAGGTTCCCATGCAGCGCCCGTGGTCGGCATCATCGGCAATCAGCACATGATCAACGACACCTATGAGGTGCATGCGGGCGGGTCGATGAACTCGGACGCGGTGGCGAATGGCGGGGTGCCTGCCGCTTCGATCCCGCCGATCCGCGCTATGTCAGCGTCGACGAGCTGCTGGAGGTTTGCGACGGCTTCGTGCTGACCGGCGGGCGGCCCAATGTCCACCCTCCCGAGGAATACGGCCACGAGCCGACCTCGGCGCATGGCGATTTCGACCGCGGCCGCGATGCCGTCACCCTGCCCTTGGTGCGCAAATGCGTCGAGCGGGGGCAGCCCTTCTTCGGCATCTGCCGCGGCTTTCAGGAGGCTGCGGTGGCGATGGGATCGACCCCTGCATCCCGAGATCCGCGAGCTGCCGTGGGGGCGACAATCACCGGATGCCGCCAGATGGCACGCTGGAAGAGAAATTCGCCCTGCGCCATACCGTCGCCTTCACCGAAGGCGGCGTGTTCGAGCGCATCCTGGGCGCGCGCGAGGTGATGACCAACACGCTGCACGGCCAGGGCACCGCTGCGCCGGCGAGCGGGTGGTGATCGACGGCTATGCGCCGGATGGCACGCCCGGAGGCGATCTATGTCGCCGAGGCGCCGGGCTTCACCCTGTCGGTGCAGTGGCATCCCGAATACAACGCCGCCGCCGATCCGGTGTCGCGGCCGTTGTTCGAGGCCTTCGGCAAGGCCTGTCGCGCCTGGCCGAAGGGCGCCGGGCGATGCCGTTGCTGAAATCGGCCTAGGCAGTTCGCCGCGCGGGTGGTCGGTGCAGGCAGCGCTGGCGGGTCGACGCGTAGGCTGGCACCCACCCTACAGTTCAACGACAAGGTCGGCGGGCGATGCGTGGGGTAGCCTCGCGCGTGGTGCCGGTTATGCGGCCAGGGGGACGCTCTCGACCGGTTTCGCGGCGAACATGCGGCCGAGCAGGGCGCGGGATTCATGCGCCTTGAGGCAGATCCGGGCGGTGGGGCCGTGGCCGTCGAGATTGTCGCGCAGGTCCGGGTAGGCGGCGAAGAGATCCGCCTGGGCGGCCGGCGGCAGCGCCTTCAGCCCCTGTTCGGCGAGGTGGAAGCTTTCGGTCGGCACGCCTTCGGCATAGATCACCTGGTGGCGGTCGAGCATCAGGTGGATATAGCTGACGCGGGCCTGCGGCACCGTCTCGGCGCCTTCGAAATCGAGCATATGGGTGGCGGCGACGAAGACTTCCGGTTCGCCGAACAGAAGCTCGGCGCGCCAGTCCTCGATCAGCATCCGGTGCTGCGGCGACACGGTGAGCGGCCGGCGGGCGCCGGTGATCGAGGGATCGAGCCGCACCGGGGCGAGCGTGCCGATGCCGGGCACGTCGGAGCGGCCGACCCAGCCCAGCGGCTGCGGGCCGTCGTCGCGGGTCAGCACCAGGTCGCCGGGGCGCAGGTCTTCGACCGGGCGCTCTCCGTCCGGGGTGGCGATCAGCGTGCCGGGGGTGAAGCAGATGATGTGTTCGATAGTGGTGAAGGTGACCACGGTGCCGTCGGTCAGGGTGATCGAGCCGTCGAAGGCATCCGGATCGCCCGCCGAGGGGGCGAAGACCAGCGTGGTGCGGTCGCCGATGCCGTTCAGGTCGAGCGTGTCGCCGCCGGGTTCGACCGTAGTGCCGCCGTCGATGGTGATGGTGCCGGCGCCGGCCTCGGCCAGATCGGTGAGGATGAAGGTATCCTCGCCGTCGCCGCCGGTGACGGTATCGCCCTGGGCGGCATAGATCGTGTCGTTGCCGGTGCCGCCGGAGACGCTGTCGCTGCCGAGACCGCCGAGCAGCGTGTCGTCGCCGGCCTCGCCGAAGATCGTGTCGTTGCCGGCGCCGCCGTCGATCGAATCGTTGCCCGGATCGGCGATCACCGGGGTGTAATGCAGGTCCGAGACATAGACGGCATGGGTGCCGCCCTGGCCGTTGGAATAGAGGATTTCGATCGTGGCCACGGGGCCGGCGATCTCGATCAGGGCCGAGCCGCCGGCATCGGTCTGGCTTTCGTTGACCACGCCGGCGGTGATGGTGTTGCCGGAGACGCTGTCGGTCGAGCCGGGGGTGATGGTGACGGTGACCGGGTTGCCGTCGGCATCCCAGGCGTTGATGGTGACGATGTCGGTGTGATTGCCGGCATAGCCGTCGATGTCGTTGATCCGGAACGAGACATCCTGCACCTCGTTCGAGGCGCTGCTGCCGGCGGCGGCGGCGAAGGAGATCGTGATATCGGCGGTTTCGGCATCGCCGTTGCCATAGACATAGGCCGAGGAGGTGGGGTTGAAGCTTTCGCCCGTGCCGACATAGGTCGTGGTGTTGGATTCGACCGTGAAGGTCGTGTTGTTGTTGCCCGGATCGGTGAACGAGACCGAGACGTCCATTTCGCCGGTATTCTGGGTGAAGCCGCCGGTGAGGCTGGAGCCGTCGGCGCCCTGGGCCGACCAGTCGAGCACTTCGCCGGCCATCGGCGCGCCGGCATAGTCGCCATAGTCGCCATAGAGCAGATCGTTGCCGCCCTCGCCGAGGATGGTGTCGTCGCCGCTGCCGCCATAGGCCGTATCGGCGCCGGCGCCGGCTTCGATGCTGTCGCCCATGCCATCCGTGCCGGTGCCGATGCCATCGTCGATGGCTTCGTTTTCGCCGTCGAGATAATCCCAGTCGATCAGATCGGCCGCGCCGCTGCCTTCGACCGTATCGTTGCCGGCGAACGGTTCGCCATTGACGAAGTTCAGCGTATAGGCGCCGGCGGGGTCGCCGTTGTCGAAATCGTTGTTCTCGTAATTGGCCAGCGCGGTGTTGTTGCCCGAGCCTTCGAAGAAGGTGTCGTTGGTGCCGCCATCGGTAAAGCCGGTCTGGGCCGAGCCCGAGCCGCCGTTGGTCCACTGGATGTCCTGATAGATGAATTCGGCGGTGAAGTTGCCGTCGCCGGTCGAGGTGAGCACCACCTGGAACGAGTTCGAGCCCGAGCCGGAATAGGGCGAGACGCCGAGCCAGGTGATGGTGACGGTGCCGTTGGCGGGGTCGAGGTCCCAGTAGATCTCGCCAGCGCCCGATTGAGGCTGACGTGTCGGACTCAGAACGGCGACAGCAGCGGTGTCGTGGTGCTGGCGAGGTTGGGGGAATAGCGGTCTGGGCGGCGCCGAAGGAGATGACGCCGTTCGAGTTGATGTAGAGGCTGGTATAGTTGGTGCCGTAGAACTCGATCCCGCCCGCGCCGAACACCGGGAGGAGATGTTGACCAGCACCGCGCCGTCGTCGAGATTGCCCGCCGCCAGGGTGGAGGTGGAAAAGACGCCTTCGCCGTAACCTGCGGGGCCGCCCAGGCCCGAAACCATCGTTGCCATCGTACCTACTCGTTTCCTCTGAGGGCTGGCCGGTCTTGCGCCGGGTGCGGCCCGCTGCCCGGTTTCCGGGCGGTCTGTTTGGAAAAGAGCTACAGGGCGGTTGGGGCGGTATTGCGCTGGGTTTTAGGAAAATTCGTGCCGAATTGTGACGATTGTTCCGGGATTATTTATCGGTTTCGATCGGGGAGGTTTGCGTAATGAACTTGCCGTGTGTTTTGTTTTCGCCGCAATAACCTTGCATCTCCTGGTTGGGGCCGGATCGGCGGGTGTCCGGGATGAGCATTTAATCTATTTATCGAAAGATGAAAGGGTGGGGTGACCGGAGGCGCCGGGCGGGGGCGGGGGCGGTGGCGGGGCCCGGCCTCGCGGCGGCGGGTGGCGCCCCGGGCGGGCGGGGCGCCGGGCCGGGGGTCAGAGCGCGGTGCGCAAGTGCCAGAGCTGCCTGGGGAACAGTCTGACCTCGAGCATCCGGCGCAGATAGGAGGTGCCGCCGGTGCCGCTGGTGCCGCGCTTCAACCCGATGACGCGTTCGACGGTGGTCAGGTGGTTAAAGCGCCAGCGGCGGAAATAGTCTTCGAGATCGACCAGTTTTTCGGCCAGTTCGTAAAGCTCCCAATGGGTTTCGGGGGCGCGGTAGACCTGGGTCCAGGCGGCGGCGACGCCGTCGTCGGGGCTGTGCGGCGTGGCCGGATCGCGGTGCAGCACCGCCTGCGGCACCGGCAGGCCGGCGCCGGCCAGCGCCGCGAGGGCCACGTCATAGAGCGAAGGGCGGGCGAGTTCGTCGTCCAGCAGCGCCAGAAGGTCGGGGCGGTGGGCATGGGGGCGCAGCATGGCCTTGTTGCGGTTGCCCAGCATGAATTCGATCCGGCGGTATTGCCAGGACTGGAAGCCCGAGCTTTGCCCCAGCGCGTCGCGGAAGCGGGTATAGTCCGAGGGCGTCATGGTGCGCAGCACGTCCCAGGCGGAATTGAGCTGTTCGAAGATCCGCGCCACCTGGGCCAGCATCTTTTGAAGGCGGGGCGCATGTCGCCGCTCTGCAACTGGGCGCGGGCGGCGGCAAGCTCGTGGATGGCGAGGCGCATCCACAGTTCCGAGGTCTGCGCTGGACGATGAAGAGCATCTCGTCATGGGCGTCCGAGAGCGGGTGCTGGGCGGTGAGGATGGTGGATCGAGCGAGAGATAGTCGGTATAGGACATGCGCCCAGTCGAACGCCATCTGGGCCTTCGGCGGCGGGGTCGTAGGTTTGTTGGTCGATGTGGTATCTCCTGA
Organism: Paracoccaceae bacterium; assembly: GCA_041397165.1. Taxonomy (GTDB): domain Bacteria; phylum Pseudomonadota; class Alphaproteobacteria; order Rhodobacterales; family Rhodobacteraceae; genus JAWKXE01. Next base: position 40,387 of record JAWKXE010000030.1, read on the forward strand.
TGGGCGTTGGGGGCGGTGGGTTGGCACCCACCCTACGGCGGTCAGGAGAGGAGGTGCGCGGCCCGTCGCGCGCCGAGCGCCAGCCGCCGCCAGAGGGCGATCCAGCCGGCGGGGCGGCAGAGCGGGGGCAGGGCGAGGGGGAGGGCGCGCGGGCTCATGCCGGGGGCTCAGGTCACGCGGGCGCGGGTCATGAATTCGGGCGCGTCCCAGAGCCGGTTCTGCAGGATGTCCTGAAGGATTTCGGCGGCGCGGATCACCTCGGCCTCGCCGATATAGAGCGGGGTGAAGCCGAAGCGCATGATATCGGGGGCGCGGAAATCGCCGATCACGCCGCGCGAGATCAGCGCCTGCATCGCGGCATATTCGATCGAAGCGGAAGCTGACCTGGCTGCCGGCTGTGCGGGGTCGCGCGGGGTGGCGAGGGTAAGCTCGCAGCGGGCCTCGACCTCTTCGATGAAGAGGTCGGTGAGGGCAAGGACCGGCGCGAACGTCGGCCAGCCATCGTGGTCATGTCCCAGATGTCGAGCGGCGGCCCTCGAGCAGCCGAAAGCGCCAACACCGGCGTGCCGACGCGCATCCGTCGATCTCGGCGCCGCGCGAGAGGGCGCTCGGCGCTAGCGGGCGCGGTCGGCCGAGCCAGCCCGAAAGGGCGGGCGGACGGCATCGGCGTGGCGGGGCGCGACATAGATGAAGGCCGGGGCGCCGGGGCCGCCGTTGAGGTAATTCTATAGGTGCAGCCCACGGCGAAATCCGGCCTTGCTGCCCACCAGATCGACCGGCAGGGCGCCGGCGGAATGGGCCAGGTCCCAGATCGTCAGCGCGCCCTTCTGATGCGCCAGCGCCGTCAGCGCCTTCATGTCGTGCAGCCGGCCGGTGCGGTAATCGACCTCGGTGATCATCGTCACCGCGACCTCGTCGGTGATGTTGGCGGCGACGTCCTCGGGCGCCACCACGCGCAGTTCGTGGCCCTGGCCCAGCGACTCGATCAGCCCTTCGGCCATGTAAAGATCGGTGGGGAAGTTGCCGCTGTCGGAGAGGATGACCTTGCGGTCGGGCCGCATTTCGAGCGCCGAGGCGAGCGCCTGATAGACCTTGATCGACAGGGTGTCGCCCATCACCACATGGCCTGGCTCGGCCCCGATCAGCCGGGCGATGCGATCGCCCACCCGGGCGGGCTGTTCCATCCAGCCGGCCTTGTTCCAGCCGGTGATCAGCATGTCGCCCCATTCGTCCTGCAGGGTGGCCTGCATCCGCGCCGGCGCGGCCTTGGGCAGCGGCCCCAGCGAGTTGCCGTCGAGATAGATCACGCCCTCGGGCAGGTGGAAGAGCGCGCGGGTCTGGGCGAAATCGGTCATGCGATCGGTCATGGGGGACTCACATATATTTCGCAAGGCTTGAAGTATTCTAAGTCATCCAGAGGCGCTTTGTCCAGCCTTGTTCCGGAGGATCGCCGGGCGCAGGGACCGAAACCGGCTGCGGTATTCGGATGACGTCAGGCCGGTGGAGGCGCGAAACAGCCGGGTGAAGGCGGGCAGGTCGGAATAGCCGACGGCATGGGCGATCTGCGCCACCGGATCGCGCGTGCGTTCGAGCCGGCCACGGGCCTTTTCCACCCTCAGGGCCTGGACATAGGCGTTGGGCGTAAGCCCGGTGGCGGCGCGGAAGCGGCGATGCAGGCTGCGGTCGCTGAGCCCGGCGCGGTGGCCAGCGCGGTGACGGTGAGGTCGGCCGGCGCCGCCTCGGATCCGGTGTTGCAGGCCAGGATGGCGGCGTCGCCATGGCTCAGGACGGGGCGGAAGCTGCGGCCAGTTGCGCTGATCGCGGCCGCGCGGGTCGATCAGCAGGTGGCGGGCGGTGGGTCAGGATATCGGGGCCGAGCAGGCGTTCGGTGAAGTGGAGGCCCAGGTCGGTCCAGCCATCAGCCCGCCGGCGGTGACGATGTCGTGATCGTCGATCAGGATATGTTCGGGCTGGAGATCGGCGGCGGGGAAGGCGGCGCGGAACTCGTCCTCGAGCGCCCAATGGGTGGTGACGGGGCGGCCGCCGAGCAGCCCGGCATGACCCAGCCAGAAGGCTCCGGCGCAGACCGAGGCCAGCGTGGCGCCTTGCCCATGGGCGGCGCGCAGCCAGCCGTGCAGGGCGTGGTCGGATGCGCCGCGCGCGCCGGAGAGGTTGGGCGGCAGGATGGCGATGTCGGCGGCGTCGGGCGGAGGCAGGGCGGCGGGGTCGAGGAGGCGGGTTTCGATCCCCGGCCCGCCCTCGGCGCGGCTCATCCCCGCGGCGAGGGTGAAGAGGTCTTGCAGCCCCAGAAGGGCGGCCTGCTGGTGGCCGGGATAGGCGAGAAGGGCGAGCAGGGTCAGCGGCATGGCGGATATGGCATGATAAAAGTCATATCTGTTACTATGCGCCCTCAAAGCACGGCGTAAAGAGGCAAGGACATCGTGACAGCCAAAGGAGAGAACGACGATGACGAAACGGGCCCTGATCCTGGTGGATATCCAGAACGATTACTTCCCCGGTGGCGCCTGGGAGGTCGCGGGGATGGAGGTGGCGGCGGCGAAGGCGGCGGCGGTGCTGGCGGCGGCGCGCAAGGCGGGCGACCTGGTGGTCCATATCCGCCACGAGGCCGCCAGCGCCGAGGCGCCGTTCTTCCGCCCGGCAGCCCCGGCGCCGAGATCAACCCTCGCCGGCCCCGGCCGGAGGAGGCAGTGTTATCAAGCATCGGCCGAATTCCTTCCTGAACACCGGGCTCGAGGACCTGCGCGCGGGTGGCATCGAGGCGGTGACGGTCTGCGGCGCGATGGTCAGGATGTGTCGACGCCACCACCCGCGCCGCCGCCGATCTGGGCTTTGCCGTCACCGTGGTGGCAGATGCACCAGGTGCCCGGCGATGAGCTTGATGGGGTCGAGGTGCCGGCCGGGCAGGTCCACGCGGCCTTCATGGCGGCGCTGGGGTCGAGCTGTGCCAAGGGGTCGGTCGAGGCCTATCTGGCGGGGTGAGGCCGGCGCCGAAACGCGCGGCTCGGGGCCTGCCCACCCACCCTGTCCCCGCTCGCCGCGCGTTGGGGGCGAGAGGGCCAGCGCGGGCCTAAACTCCGAGCTGGGCGCGGGTCTTGCGGGGCAGGGCGGCGGCGATCATGTCATAGGAGGCCTGGATATGCGCGCGAAGCTCGGGCTCGGGCAGGCCGGGGGCGTCGTGGTGCTGGATCCATGTCATCCCGCGCGAGGCCAGATAGGGGGCGGGGCGCAGGCCGGGCAGGCCGGAGAGGACCTCGAAGGCCAGCTCGGTCACCTTGAAGGTGAAGGCGTCGCGCCCGTCGGCCCAGCCGCAGATCGCGAAGACCTTGCCGCCGATCTTCCACACATCCGCATTGCCCCATTGCACCACATGGCTGGTCGGGCCGAGACCGGCGCAGAAGGCGTTGAATTCGTCCCGGGTCATGCCTGGCGCACGCGGCCGCGCGGCCGCGTAGGACGGCCCCGCGCGGGGCCGTTTTCGCGCGTGCGGGGCCGGGGCGGCATCAGACCTGGCCGCCGGCGATGCGGACCTCGGTGCCATTGGTGCTCTCGGACAGAGGGTGGCAGAGCCAGAGCGCGGCGGCGGCGATCTCTTCCGGGGGGATCAGCCGCTTGTGGCGGTTCATCTGCACCATCATGTCGCGTGCCTCGTCCGGGCTGACCCCGGCGCGGGCGGCGATGGCATCGGTGTTGCGGGTGACGATGGGGGTGTCGACATAGCCCGGGCAGATCGAGTTGAAGGTATAGGGGCTGCCCAGGAAATCCTCGGCAAAGGAGCGGATCATGCCGATCACGCCGTGTTTCGAGGCGGCATAGGCGCCGGCGCCGGGCGTGCCGCGCAGACCGGCGATGGAGGACACGGCAATGACCCGGCCCCAATCGGTGCCGGTCATCGAGCGCAGGGATTCGCGGATGGTGAAGAAGCAGCCGTCGAGGTTGATCGACATGATCCGCCGCCACAGCTCGGTATCGGTCTTGTGCAGCTTGCGGCCCTCGGCGATGCCGGCATTGGCGACGCAGATCTGAACGGGCCCGAGGCGATTCACCGCCTCGTCGATCACCGTGGCGGTCTGGTCTTCGTCGGACACGTCCATCGCCATCGGGTGCATGTTGGGGCCCGCCACCTCTTCCAGCACCGACAGCCGGCGGCCGGTGATGGTGACCTGCGCGCCCTCGGCCGCCAGCGCCCGGGCGATGGCCAGGCCGATGCCGGTGCCGCCGCCGGTGACCAGCGCGTGTTTTCCGTCGTGAATGCCCATGGTGATCCCTCCCGTTTCGCTGGCCAAGCCTAGCGCGGGTGTGCCATCGGGCAAGGGGGGATCGGTGGCGATGACGCTGCGTTTCGCCGTCCGCGCGGGGCGTCAGTGCTTGGGCAGGCCCTGTTTCAGGCGGACGCGGATTTCGTCCGGGTCGCCCTTGTAGGTCGGCAGGCCGCGGGTCAGCCAGCCCTTGCCGTTGCGGCCGCCGACCACGCCTTCGGTGACATCGACGAGGCCGGGAAAGCCCTGGGCCGCCAGCGTCTTGACGACATAGCCCGAGCGGTTGCCGGTGCGGCAGATCAGGGCGATGGGTTTGCTGCCATCGGCCTGGCGCAGCATCACCAGCGTGTCGAGAAAGCTTTTCTGCTGGGTCAGGTCCAGCGCCAGCGCGCCTTCGGGCACGCCGGTCTGGGCCCATTCCTCGGGGGTGCGGATGTCGATCAGGGTGATCTCGCCCGACTTGGCCTTGGCGAAGGCCTCGTCCGCGCCCATCACGGCGCTGGGGGCGGCTTCGGCGCTGGCCTCGTCGGGGAGCAGGCCGGGAAGGGCGAATGCGGCCAGGCCGAGCACGGCGACCCCGGTCAGAAGCAGCGTGCGGCGGGAGAGGGAAACGGGCATCTGTGCGCTCCACATATTGATTTTGGAATATGAATAGGGCAAAGGAGCCGCGAGGAACAGCCCCGCCAACGCGGTTGCGACCATTTGGCGATGCACGTCTTCGTGAGCGGCCGGTCCGTGCCGGCACTGGACAGGCGGTGCCGATGGGTGAATGGATGGGAAAACCGTGGCCCGGGGCCGCGTGCGACGAAAGGAACGGGCATGAGCCTGAAACAATGGATCGACATTCCGCCGACATGGCTGGCGCTGGCCCTGGTGCTGGCCTGGGCGCAGAGCGTGTATCTTCCGATGGGGCTGAGCTTTGGCGGCGCCGGCGGCTGGCCGGTGGCGGATTTCCTGGGCGGGCTGCTGGTGGGCGGCGGCGTGGTGCTGATGGCGCTGGCCTTCTACGAGATGCGGCGCCAGCACACCACGGTGATCCCGCACCAGACGGCCAGCGCGCTGGTCCAGTCCGGCATCTTCAAACGCTCGCGCAATCCGATCTATCTGGGCGACGCGATGGTTCTGACCGGCATGATCCTCTATTGGGACGCGGTGCTGAGCCTGCCGCTGATCCCGATCTTCGTCTGGTGGATCGAACGGCATTTCATCCTGGGCGAGGAGGACCGGATGCGGCGCAAGTTCCGCGCCGATTACGCGCGCTATTGCCAGAAGACGCGGCGTTGGATTTGACAGGCCGGCGCGCGGCTTTTAGCAGGACGGCGTGGAAATACCTGAGAAAAAAACTCTTGTCTGCGACATTCGGGCAATCGAAGATGCGGAGGAGATATGACATATTGGCCGGAACCACGCGGAAGACGACCTGGCCGGGCAGCGTAGGCCCGGTCCTGAAATAGCCGCAAGGCGGACGCGAGAAGAGGGAAAGACAGACGTGATAATCGGAACGCCAAAAGAGATCTTCGAGGGGGAGGCGCGCGTCGCCATGACCCCGGAGTCGGCGCTGCAACTGCAGAAGCTGGGCTATGACTGCATGATCGAGACCGGCGCGGGCGATGCCGCCGGCTTCTCGGACGAGGCCTATAAGGAGGCCGGCGTCACCATCAAGAAGACCGCCAACGCGCTGTGGAAGGATGCCGATATCATCGCCAAGGTGCGCCAGCCCGACGCCGAGGAGATGAAGAAGCTGACCAAGGGCAAGACCTTGATTTCCTTCTTCAATCCCGGTGGCAACGAAGAGGGCATGGAGGCCGCCAAGGCCAAGGGCGCCAATGTGATCGCGATGGAGATGGTGCCGCGCATCAGCCGCGCCCAGAAGATGGACGCGCTGAGCTCGATGGCCAATATCGCGGGCTATCGCGCGGTGATCGAGGCCGGCAACAACTATGGCCGCTTCTTCACCGGGCAGATCACCGCCGCGGGCAAGGTGCCGCCGGCGAAGGTTCTGGTGGTGGGCGCCGGTGTGGCCGGTCTGGCCGCCATCGGCGCGGCCGTGTCGCTGGGCGCCGTGGTCTATGCCTTCGACGTGCGGCCCGAAGTGGCCGAACAGGTGGAATCGATGGGCGCCGAGTTCGTCTATCTCGATTTCAAGGAAGAACAGCAGGACGGCGCCGCGACCGGCGGCTATGCCAGCGTTTCGAGCCCCGAGTTCCGCGAGGCGCAGCTGGCCAAGTTCCGCGAGATCGCGCCGGACATGGATATCGTCATCACCACGGCGCTGATCCCCAACCGCCCGGCGCCGAAGCTGTGGCTGGAAGACATGGTTGCCTCGATGAAGCGCGGCAGCGTTATCGTCGACCTGGCGGCCGAGCGCGGCGGCAACGTCGAAGGCACCGTGCCGGACGAAAAGGTGGTCAGCGCCAATGGCGTGACCATCATCGGCTATACCGACTTCCCCAGCCGGATGGCGGCGCAGGCCTCGAGCCTCTATGCCACCAACATCCGTCACATGATGACCGACCTGACCCCGGAAAAGGACGGTCAGATCGTGCACAACATGGAAGACGACGTCATCCGCGGCGCCACCGTGACCTATGACGGCGAGATCACCTTCCCGCCGCCGCCGCCGAAGATCCAGGCGATTGCCGCCAAGCCCAAGACCGAGGTCAAAGAGCTGACCCCGGAAGAGAAGCGCGCGGCCGAAGTGGCGGCGTTCAAGGCGCAAACCCGAAGCCAGGTCACGCTGCTGACCGTGGGCGGGGTGCTGATGCTCTTGGCGGGGCTTTATGCGCCGGCCAGCTTCATGCAGCATTTCATCGTCTTCGTGCTGAGCGTCTTCGTCGGCTTCCAGGTGATCTGGAACGTGAGCCACAGCCTGCACACGCCGCTGATGGCGGTGACCAACGCGATTTCGTCGATCATCATCCTGGGCGCCCTGATGCAGATCGGATCGGGGAGTTTCCTGGTCATCCTGCTGGCCGCGCTGTCGGTCTTCATGGCCGGGATCAACATCTTCGGCGGCTTCCTCGTCACCCGGCGAATGCTCGCCATGTTCCAGAAATCGTAAAGGGGGGCCGGGGATATGGAATTCGGTTTCACGACGGCCGCCGATGTTGTTGCGGCGGTTCTCTTCATCCTCTCGCTCGGCGGTCTGAGCGGGCAGGAAAGCGCCAAGCGCGCGGTGTGGTACGGCATTGTCGGCATGGCGCTGGCCGTGGTGGCAACGCTGATCGGGCCGGGATCGGGCCTGTGGCTTCTGTCGCTGGTGCTGGTCGCGGCGGGGGGCATCATCGGCTATTTCGTCGCCATGCGCGTGCAGATGACCGAGATGCCGCAGCTTGTCGCCGCGATGCACTCTCTGGTCGGTCTGGCGGCTGTCTTCGTGGGCTATAACGCCCATATCGAGCTGGGCAACGTTCTGGCCATGACCGAAGAGCAGCGCCACGGGCTGGAAGGCTTTGCCGCGCTTCTGGCCCACAAGTCGCCGGTCGAGCAGAACATCCTGCGGGTCGAGCTGTTCCTGGGCGTGTTCATCGGGGCGGTGACCTTCACCGGCTCGGTCATCGCCTTCGGCAAGCTGGCGGGCAAGGTCACCAGCCAGGCCACCAAGCTGCCCGGCGGACATGCGTTGAACGCCGGCGCCGCGATCATTTCGGTGATCTGCCTGATCTGGTATTTCAACACCGGCGCCTTCCTGCCGCTGGCGATCATGACCCTGATGGCGCTTTTCATCGGCTATCACCTGATCATGGGCATCGGCGGGGCCGACATGCCGGTCGTGGTGTCGATGCTGAACAGCTATTCCGGCTGGGCGGCGGCGGCGATCGGTTTCAGCCTGGGCAACGACCTTCTGATCGTGGTCGGCGCGCTGGTCGGCTCGTCCGGCGCGATCCTGAGCTATATCATGTGCAAGGCGATGAACCGCAGCTTCATCAGCGTGATCCTGGGCGGCTTCGGCGGCACCAGCGGTCCGCAGATGGAGGTCGAGGGCGAGATGATCGCCATCGAGGCCGAGGGTGTGGCCGCGGCGCTGGAGGATGCCGACAGCGTCATCATCATCCCGGGTTACGGCATGGCCGTGGCCCAGGCCCAGCAGAACGTGGCCGAGCTGACCCGCCGCCTGCGCGCCAAGGGCAAGGAGGTGCGTTTCGCCATCCACCCCGTCGCGGGCCGTCTGCCGGGCCACATGAACGTGCTTCTGGCCGAGGCCAAGGTGCCTTACGACATCGTGCTGGAGATGGACGAGATCAACGACGACTTCCCGGACACGGATGTGGCCATCGTCATCGGGCTCGAACGACATCGTGAACCCGGCCGCCCAGGAAGACCCCAACAGCCCCATCGCCGGGATGCCGGTGCTGGAATGCTGGAAGGCCAAGCAGGTGTTCGTGTCGAAGCGCGGCCAGGGCACCGGCTATTCCGGGATCGAGAACCCGCTGTTCTACAAGGAGAACACGCGGATGTTCTATGGCGATGCCAAGCAGAGCCTGGACAAGCTGCTGACCATGATCGAGTGAGCCGGTCAAATGAGCATGACGAAGGGCGTCCCGCGGGGGCGCCCTTTTTCATTGTGCGGGCGGCACGCGCGGGGGGCGGCAATGAGTATTTGCAGAAAGATGAAAGGAAGGGGGGTGAATTTCGCTTGAGCTGGAGTGCACTCCAACCGGTAGGGTGAAGACGAATCGCATCGGATGGAGACGGGCCATGAAGATATCGGAAGTGGCGGCGCGCAGCGGGCTGAGCGTGGATACGCTGAGATTCTATGAAAAGATCGGGCTGATCGACCCGCCCGCGCGCGACGACGGCGGGCGGAGGGATTACGGCGAAGAGGTGATCGGCTGGATCGGCTTTCTGGATCAGCTGAACGCCACCGGCATGAAACAGGCCGACAGGGTGCGCTATGCGCGGCTGCGCCGGCAGGGCGCGGCGAGCTATGCCGAGCGCCGCGAGATGCTGGAGGCGCATCGCGAGGTGATCCGCGCCAGGCTGCGCGAGATGCAAGAGACGCTGGAGCTGATGGACCGCAAGGTGGCCCATTACCGGCATCTGGAACAGGAAACGGCAAAGGAGCGGGCGCATGTCTGACGCACTGGCAAAGGGACGGGCGCTGCTTGCGGAGATGAGCCCGGAGATCGAGGACATACTGGCCGGGCGCTATGACGATCTGGTGCCCGAGATGGCCGAGACGCTGGTGGAATGGGCCTATGGCCGGCATTACGCGCGGCCGGGGCTGGATCTGAAGACCCGCCAGCTTTGCACCGTGGCGGCGCTGACCGCGCTGGGCGGGCAGACCGGGCCGCAGCTGAAGATCAATATCGAGCACACCCTGGCGGCCGGGGCCAGCCGGCGCGAGATCGTCGAGGCGATCTGGCAGATGGCGGTCTATGGCGGGATGCCGGCGGCGATCAACGGGCTGAACGCGGCGCGCGAGGTTTTCGACACGAAAGGCTGAGCCGCGGGCGCCTGCCGCCACGGCACGGCGCGGGCGGATTGATCGGACGCCGCGGCTGGCGTAGCAAGGAACAGCCGCAGGAGAGGAGCGCCCGATGAGCCAGCATATCACCACTGCCCGCGAGGGGCGGGTTCTGACCCTGACCATCGCGCGACCCGAGAAGAAGAATGCGCTGACGCAGGACATGTATGCGGCGCTGGCCGATGCGCTGGTGGCCTATGGCGACAGCGCCGAGGACCGGGCGCTGGTGCTGACCGGGGCGGGGGCGATGTTCACCGCCGGCAACGACCTGACCGATTTCGCCAAGGGCAACCGCGAGACCGAGGTGCCGCCGGTCTGGCGCTTCCTGAATGCGATTTCCGCCTGTCCGAAGCCCGTCATCGCCGCCGTCAACGGCCCGGCCATCGGGATCGGGGTGACGATGCTGCTGCATTGCGATCTGGTCTATGCCGGCGCGTCCGCGAGCTTCAGCCTGCCCTTCGCGCGGCTGGGGCTGGTGCCCGAGGCGGGATCGTCGCTGCTGTTGCCGGCGGTGCTGGGCATGGCGCTGGCCAATGACATGCTGTTGGGCGGCCGGGTTCTGGGCGCCGAGGAGGCGGGGCGGCACGGGCTGGTGGCGCGGGTGTTTGCCGATGACGCTCTGGCCCCCGAGGTGGCGGCGATTGCCGCCGGGGTGGCGGCGGCGCCGCCGCAGGCGATGCGGCTGTCGAAGGGGTTGATCCGGGCCGG
>JAWKXE010000031.1:0-50013 GCA_041397165.1 Paracoccaceae bacterium
GCTCGAGGCCGAGACCAGCGCCCTCCGGGCCGAACTTCGGGCCGAGCTTCGGGACATCAGGTCGACCCTGGCCGGCCTGGACTGATCCCGGGCCCGGGTCGGCCCCTGTCACGGTCCGCAGATTTTCCTTTCCCTTCTCCTTACCTAAGGTAAGCTGGTCGGATAGTCGCCAAATCCCTTTCCCGGAGCCCGCCATGATACGCCCGTTCCTTCTTGTCGCTACCACGGCCAGCGTCTCGGCCGCCGCCCTGCCCGTCGTCGCACAGCAGGTCTTCACCGCCGGCATCGTCGTCGGTGACAGCGATCCCGTCGCCGCCGACCTCAGCGTCGCCGACAATGCCATCATCCAGGGTGACCTGTGCATCGGGGCCCCTTGCCTCTGGAACGAGGCATTCGACGGCGCCGACGCGCTCCGGCTCAAGGATCTGAGCATGTCGATCCACTTCATCGACCAGTCGTTCGACGGCAGCTACCCGACCGAGGACTGGCGCCTTCTGGTCAACGATTCGACCATGGTCACCCTCGGCGGCCTCAGCCGGATGTCGTTCCAGGCGCTCGACACCGGCACGATCCCCTTCACCGTCCTGCCCGGCCCCGACAACGCCTTCTGGCTGGCCGAAAGCGGCGATGTCGGGCTGGGCACTTCGTTGCCGCAGGACCCTTTGCATATCAAGGACGCCGCTCCGGTGATCCGCTTCGAAGCCACGGCCGGGGCCGGAAGCCCCGCCGAATGGCGCGTCGCCGGGCTGGGCAGCGGCTTCGGCATCGGCAATGAAACCGACGCCACCACGCCCGTCAGCATCCTGCGCAACGCGCCCACCGATGCGCTGGTCCTGTCGGGCGACGGGGCGCGGCTGGGCTCCGCCGCCTCGACCGCCGCGCGCCTGCATGTGGTCTCGGCCTCGGCCGACCCGCATTACCCGCTGGCCTTCCTGCTGGACGACCGCGCCACCAACACCGCCGTGGCCACCGACCACATGGCCTTCATCCTCAGCAGCCATGGCCATGCCAGCCTCAAGATCGAAGAGCTTTCGACCACGACCGCGCCGCGCCGGATGCTGACCCTGCGCAACAACGGCCGCCCCGAGATCGTCATGGGCAACACCGACACCGGCGGCGAATGGAGCTTCGGCGCCGGCACCAATTTCATCCTGAAACAGGGCGGCGTCGAGACCGACAGTTCCACCAAGACCAAGCTGTTCGAGATCACACCCACGGGCGACGCCACCCTGGCCGGCAGCCTGACCACCGGCGGCCCGGCCTGTGCCGCGGGCTGCGACGCGGTGCTGGCGCCCGGCTACGATCTGCCCAGCGTCGCCGACCATGCCGCGCAGATGTTCGCCCTCGGCCACCTGCCCAATGTCGGGCCCACCCTGCCGGGGCAGCCCGTCAACCTGTCCGAACGCTATGGCCGGCTCCTGAACGAGCTCGAGCACGCCCATATCTATATCGCCCAGCTGGAGGCCCGCGACCGCAGCCGCGCGGACCAGATCGAGCACCTCGCCGCACGCCTCGACGCGCTCGCCCAGGCCGTTGCCCGCCCGTGAGGGCGGCGCCGGCCGCGCGTCGATTTCGCGCTTTGCCGGACGAAACGGGCTTTCCATATCGAAAACCCGTGGCTACCGTCCGTCTGCGCCCGGTCTTCTCGCCGGTGGCATTCCGCATAACCGCATTTCGAACCGATATTGCACAGGAGCCTCTCATGCGTCGCTGCACATCCTTCCTTCTTCCCGTCCTGCTGTCGCTTGCCCCGGCCGCCGCCCTGGCGCAGACGACCGACCCCTACCTGGCGACCCACCATTCCGTGATCCTGGGCAACCTCTGCGTGGGCGTGAGCTGCGGCAATCTGGTGACCGACGACGACGACGATCTGAGGCTGACCGCGAATGTCGTGAGCCTGCTGTTTCGCGATACAAGCGACGAACCGAACTTCCCGACCAACGATTGGCGCCTCGTCGCCAACGATCCGGGCGCGGCCCCCTTCGGCCCGGAGTATTTCGGTATCCAGGATGTCGATGGCGACACGATCCCGTTTCGCGTGAAGGCCGGCGCGCCCAACCATGCGCTGGTGATCTCGCCCGAGGGCCATATCGGGCTCGGCACCCTGTCGCCCGAAACCGATGTCCATATCGTTTCGGGCGATACGCCCTCGATCCTTCTGGCCCAGGACGGCAGCCAGGGCTTTCCCGCGCAAAACTGGATCGTCGGCGGCCATAACGATGCCTTCATCCTGCGCGACGTGACCGCCGGCACCTGGCCCGTCTCGGTCGGCACCGGCGCCGCAACCCATTCTCTGGTGCTGACCACGAACAACCGCACCGGTCTCGGCATCTTCGAACCCGAAGCGGCGGTGCATCTCTTCCGCGACAATGGCGAGGCCAAGATCCTGGTCCAGGAGATCAACGACAACCCGTCGCCGCGCACCCTGCTCGAGCTGAAGAACAACGGCCGCCCCGAGATCGTGCTGGCCAATACCGACACGGGCGGCGAATGGTCGTTCGGGGCCGGCACCAGGTTCATCCTCAAGCATGGCGCGGTCGGGTCGACCTCGAACGCCAAGGCCAAGCTCTTCGAGGTGACCGACGCCGGCGACGCCATCCGGCCGGCAGCCTGACCACCGGCGGCACCACCTGCGGCACCGGCTGCGATGCGGTGTTCGAACCCGGTTTTCCCCTGCCCTCGATCGCCGAACATGCCGCGCAGATGCGCGCGCTCGGATACCTGCCGAACGTGGGCCCCACGCCCGAGGGCGCACCCTTCGACCTGACCGACAAGCTGGGCCGGATGCTGAACGAGCTCGAGCACGCGCATCTCTATATCGCCCAGCTCGAAGCCCGCAACGCCAAGCAGGCCGCCACCCTGGCGACGGTCCTCGCCCGGCTCGACGCGCTCGAAACCGCGCGGCCCGCCTCGGACTGACGCTCCGAAAAGCGCGCCATCTAGCCCATCTGGGGTATGCGCCGGGCGGCGGGTTGCTCTAGCATCGCGCCGTTGCTCCGTTTGCCCGAGGCCTTGCGATGACCCGCCCCCTTGCCCGCCCCGCCCTCGCCGCGCTTCTCGCTCTCGCCGCCGCGCCGCTTGCCGCCCAGACCGTGCTGCCCGGCGATCATGTCGTCGCGGGCAAGCTCTGCGTCGGCCAGCAATGCGCCTCGGGCGAAGTGATCAGCGCCCAGGATTCGCTCAAGATCAACGGCAACACCGTCTCGATCCTGTTCGAGGACGGCTCGGACGGCACCGGCTTCCCGGGCCGTGACTGGCGGCTTCTGGTCAATGACGGCGGGCCCGAGTCCGGCGGCGCCATCGACCGCTTCTCGGTGCAGGATGTCGACGCCGGCACCTTCCCCTTCACCATCGAGGGCAGCGCCCCGGAAAACGCGCTCTGGATCGACTCCAACGGCAATGTCGGCCTCGGAACCCGCTTCCCGCTTTCGGAACTGCATCTGCTTTCCGGCTTCAACCCGTCGATCCGGCTCGAGCGCGACACCAGCAGCGGTTTTCAGGCGCAGACCTGGAATATCGGCCCGGGCGGCACCGAATTCAGGATCACCGACGTAACGGCAAGCACCGTGCCCTTCGCGATCGCACGCAATGCGCCGGACCGCGCGATCAGGATCGCCAATACGGGCAATCTCCTGATCGGCGAACCGCTCGTCCAGGGGGCCGGACTTGTGGTTTCCGACACCTCGTCCGCGGATCTTTTCCTCGAAATCAAGGACATCTCGGGCGCCAGCCCGACGATCGTTCGCGGCTACCAGGTTCAGGCCACTGCGAACTACTTCTCGATCTACGAAGTGGCCCCGGGGATAACCCGCACCCCCTTCAGGATCGCAGCCGAAGCAGACAACGCCTCTGTCACGCTCGCCGCTGGTGGCAGGATCGGCCTGTTCGCCCCGACCCCGCAGGCGGCGCTCCACCTCAGGCGCAGCGACGGCACCGCACAGGCCTATGTCCAGGAGGCCAGCGCGACGACCGAACCCCGCACGCTCCTCAATCTGCGCAACAACGGCCGGCCGGAGATCGTGATGGGCAACACCGATACGGGGGGCGAATGGAGCTTCGGCGCCGGCACCAACTTCATCCTCAAGCAGGGCGCGTTGGGCTCGACCTCCTCGGCCAAGACCAAGCTCTTCGAGGTGACGGGCACCGGCAACGCCACCCTCGCCGGCAGCCTGACCACCGGCGGCACCACCTGCGGCGGCGGCTGTGACAGGGTCTTCACCGAACAGGCCATCATCCCGGCCCGCGACTATGCCGCCGCGATGTGGACCCAGGGCTTCCTGCCGCATGTCGGCCCGACGCCCGAAGGCGCGCCGCTGAATGTCAGCGAAAAGCTGGGCGGGATGCTGAACGCGCTGGAACATGCGCATGTCTTCATCGCCGATCTGAGCGCCGAGAATGCGGCGCTGGCGGCGCAGGTCGCCGCCGAGCGGACGACGAATGCCAACCAGGCGGCGCAGATCGCGGCGCTGACCGCGCGCCTCGATGCGCTGGAAGGGAACTGACCGTCTCGGTCGTTCATCGCCGCGCGCATCCCAAGCCAAGGAGACCCGTAATGGATACCTTTCGAAAAGCGGCCACGCTTCTCACCCTTCTCATGCCCGCCGCGGCTGCGGCCGACCAGCTCTTCACCGACGACCTGATCACCACCGGCAACATCTGCGCCGGCGGCTATGAATGCGTCGATGGCGAGCCCTTCGGCGCCACCGACATCAAGATCAAGGGCACGATCCCCGAACTGCAATTCTTCGACACCTCGGAGGGCGACAGCACCTGGACCATCTCGGTCGACGATACGACTTCGGGCGTCATCAACGGGTTCACCATCAGGAACGAAAACAACTATACCTTTCCCTTCAAGATCAACGAGGACGCGCCGACCAGCGCCCTTTTCATCGACAACACCGGCAATATCGGCCTGGGCACCGCCGTGCCGCAGCAGAACCTGCATATCGCCGACAGCTTCCAGCCCGCCATCCGCCTGGCGGATACCGGCGGCACGCCCTATTCACGGGACCTGCGCGGCAATGAAGAGGCGCTCGCTTTCGTCGATGCCGAGACCGGCGACACGCCTTTCAAGATCGAGGCCGGCGCGCCACATCAGGCCCTGGTCCTCGACACGTCCGGAAACATCGGTGTCGGGACATCCGCCCCCACGGCCATGCTCCACGTCACAGGCGCGCTCGGCAGCACGCAGATCAAGGTCGACGAAACCAGCTTGACCTCGGGCCCCCGCACTCTTTTGAACCTGCAGAACAACGGCCGGCCGGAAATCGTGCTGGGCAATACCGATACGGGGGGCGAATGGTCCTTCGGGGCGGGAACCAACTTCATCCTCAAGCAGGGCGCCGTCGGCTCGACCAGTTCGGCCAAGACCAAGCTCTTCGAGGTGACCGCCACCGGCGATGCCACCCTGACCGGTTCGCTGGTGACCGGCGGCACCGCCTGCGGCGGCGGCTGCGACCGGGTCTTTACCGAACATGCGGTCATCCCCGCCGCCGACTATGCGCGCGAGATGTGGACCAGGGCTTCCTGCCCCATGTCGGCCCGACGCCCGAAGGCGCGCCGCTGAACGTCAGCGAAAAGCTGGGCGGAATGCTGAACGCGCTGGAACATGCGCATGTCTTCATCGACCGGCAACGCGGCGAGATCGAGGCCCAGCGCGGCGAAATCGAAACCCTGAAGCACGCCAAGGCCTCGCTGGAAACCCGGCTGTCGCTGGTCGAGGCGCGGCTCTCGGCGCTTTCCGCCACCACCGTCGACTGACCCCAGACCGGCCCGGCGGGCTTTGTCCGCCGGCGCCGCCATGCTATCCTCTGCCCCGATTTCCGCCGCAGCCCGCGCTGCGGCACCAAAGGCCTTGTTGTCGCCATTCGGTAAAGGATTGCCCCATGCGCTTGCCCCCTCTCGTTTTCGCGTCCGTCGGCCTGTCCCTCGCGCCGCTGGCGGCCGCCCGGGCCGAACAGCTCATCGCCGACACGCTCATCGTCTCGGGATCGCTCTGCGCCGGCGCCGCCTGCGCCTCGGGCGAGGATTTCTCGAACGGCACCGTCAAGTTCCGCCAGAACGCCGTCCGCGTCCATTTCGACGACGCCTCGACCACGCCCCAGACCGACTGGCAGATCGAGATCAACGACGGCAGCCAGTCCGGCCCCAGCTATTTCGCCCTCAACGACCTGACCGCCGGCACCACCCCCTTCGCCATCGACGCCGGCGCCCCCGACAGCGCCTTCCTGCTGACCGCCAGCGGCGATATCGGCCTGGGCACCCTCTTCCCCCTGGACGATCTTCACATCGTCGAACAGCTTACCCCGGCGATCCGCTTCGACGTCCGCGATGGCGGCGGCGCCCCGCTGGCGACATGGCGGATCGAGGCCAGCGACAACGATCTCTCGCTTCAGGACCTCGACGGCGGGGTGAAGCGGGTCTTCTTCATCCAGCACGGCAGCGAACAAAACGCGCTGGGCGTGAAGAACGATGCCGTCTTCATCGGCACCGCCTTTCCCGCGGCCAAGCTGCATATCGACCTCGATCCCGACGACGCCACCTATCCCAGGGGCTTCTACCTGTTCGACGGCGAGAACAGCGACGGCGTGCCGCCGCACGAAATGGCCGAAATCAAGAGCGTCCACGGCAACGCCAAGCTGCTGATCGAGGAGCACGACCCCGTGCAGGCCCCGCGCGAGATGCTCAGCCTGCGCAACAACGGCCGCCCCGAGATCACCCTGGCCAACACCGCCACCGGCGGCGAATGGTCCTTCGGGGCCGGCACCAACTTCATCCTCAAGCAAGGCCCGATCGACCAGCCGCCGTCCTACAAGACCAAGCTGTTCGAGATCACCGACAGCGGCGATGCCATCCTGGCCGGCAGCCTGACCACCGGCGGCACCACCTGCGGCGGGGGCTGCGACGCCGTCTTCGCGCCGGATTACCCGCTGCCGTCCATCGCCGAGCACGCCGCGCGGATGCGGGCCTTGGGCCACCTGCCCAATGTCGGCCCGACGCCCGAAGGCCAGCCCATCGACCTCACCGACAAGCTGGGCCGGATGCTGAACGAGCTCGAGCACGCCCATCTCTACATCGCCCAGCTGGAACGCGAACTGCGCACCCTGCCACGGCTGCGCACCGAGATGACCCGCCAACAGGCAGACTCTCGGGCCAGAGGGCCGCCTTCATGGCGCAGCTGAGCGCCAGGCCGCCCGCCTTGCCGCGCTCGAGGCGCGGATCGCGGCACCCGCCGAACGGAACTGAGATAACGGCCATCCGCGCCGGTTAACTGTTTGACATGGCTCAGCTTCGAACGCAGGTTACCCCCATTCCCGCTCTCGGCAGGCCATGATCCCGCCGGTTGCGCCCGTCCATTGACCCGAAAGGCCTTGCCATGTCCCTCCGCTCCGCCCTTGCCCTCCGCTTTCCGCCGCCGCGCTCGCCACCCTGCCCTGCCGACACCATCCTCACCACCAGCCCGGCCATCATCCAGAACAACATTTGCGTCGGCGCCGATTGCCAAGACCCGGAAAGCTATGACTCGCAGATCGATGCCGAGCTGCGGCTGAAGGGCGTCAATACGCGCCTGACCTTCGCCGATACCAGCAGCTCGTCCAGCTTTCCGACCCACAGCTGGCAGCTCCGGGCCAATGACAGCTACAATGGCGGCTTGGACATGTTCAGCCTGATCGACCAGACCTCGGCCACCGTGCCCCTCACCATCCTGGGCGGCGCGCCCGACAATCGGTTCTTCATGAACGCGAGCGGGCTGATCGGGATCGGAACCAGCGTGCCCGGCCGCGACCTGCATGTCTCGGGCGTCGTCGGCGACTTCGCCGTCATCCGGATCGAGGCGCCGACCACCATCAACGGCTCGGTCGCCTACGATTTCGGCGTCACCGGGGGCGGCTTCGCGATCCAGCCGGCGACGGGCGCCTCCTCCTCCGCGTTTTCCATCCTGAACGGTGTGCTGGACACTCAGCTGCAACTGACCCCGGGCGAGATGATGGTCAACAGCACCGCGAAGAACGTCAACTTCAGGGTCCGGTCCGACGATTCCTCGACGCTGCTCTTCACCGATGCCGATGAAAACCGCGTCGGCATCGGCACCGACACGCCCGACGCCCTGCTCAACCTCTATCGCAACGACGGCACCGCCCAGATGCTGATCGAAGAGGCCAGCGCCACCACCAGTCCGCGCACCCTGCTGAACCTGCAGAACAACGGCCGCCCCGAGATCGTCATGGGCAACACCTCGACCGGCGGCGAATGGAGCTTCGGCGCCGGAACGAACTTCATTCTCAAGCAGGGGGCGGTGGGCAGCGCCTCGGACGCCAAGACCAAGCTCTTCGAGGTCGACGCGCTGGGCAACGCCACCCTCACGGGCAGCCTGGTCACCGGCGGCGGCACCACCTGTGGCGGCGGTTGCGACGCGGTCTTCGCGCCGGACTATCCCCTGCCCTCGATCGCCGAGCACACGGCGCAGATGCACAGCCTCGGCTATCTGCCCAATGTCGGCCCGACGCTGGAAAACACCCCGATCAACGTCACCGACAAGCTCGGAGGCATCCTGAACGAGCTCGAGCACGCCCATCTCTATATCGCCCAGCAAGAGGCCGCCATCGACGCGCTCAAGACCGAGCACGCGGCCCGTATCTCGGCCCTCGAAGCCCAGCTCGCCGAGCTCGCCCGCCGGCTCGACTGAACCGGCCGGCGCCGGGCCGGACCGGCGCGCGCTCGGCCCGTCCCCGGCCTCCCCGCCATCCCCGTTGACCCGGGCCCGCGCCGCCCTTGCGCGACGGGGCGAAGGCGGTATCCTTGCAGTCAGATTTCAATCGGGGGCGCGCGGGCCTGCAACCGCTGCGCCCCGCCCATTCTGCAATGTCATTGACCACAGGAGCACCGCCATGCCCGCTCTCCGCGTTTTGCGCCCGCTGATCGCCTCGGCCTGCCTCGCCGTCTCGGTCCACCCTGCCGCGCGGGCCGAGCAGCTCATCGCCGACACGCTCATCGTCTCGGGCTCGCTCTGCGCCGGCGCCGCCTGCACCGCGGGCGAAAGCTTCGCCAACGGCACCGTCAAGTTCCGCCAGAACGCCGTCCGCATCCATTTCGACGATGCCTCGACCACGCCCCAGACCGACTGGCAGATCGAGATCAACGACGGCAGCCAGTCCGGCCCCAGCTATTTCGCGCTGAATGACCTGACCGCCGGCACCACCCCCTTCGCCATCGACGCCGGTGCCTCCGACAGCAGCCTTCACATCGGCCAGAGCGGCAGGATCGGCATCGGCACCGTCCTTCCCCAGGGCAATCTGCACCTGGCCGACAGCTTCGTGCGGCTGCGCGTGGAAGAGACCGGCTGGTCCACTCCGAACACCTGGGATTTCATCGCCAACGAAGGCACTCTCTTTCTCAGCAATGCCGGGAACGGCACCATTCCCCTGATCGCCCGCAATTCGGCCGAATCCGCCCTCATGGTGTTCGAGGGCGAACGGGTCGGGGTCGGCACCCAGCTGCCCGAGGCGCGCCTGCATGTCCAGGCCGACCCTGGCTCGCTCGCCTACCGGACCGGGCTCGTCGTCTCGGCCCTGCCCGCCACGGTCGGGCTCAACCGGTTCCTGCTACAGGTCATGGCCGCGAACGGAACCGGCGGGATCGGGGTGCAAGAGCTCAGCCCCACCACCAGCCCGCGCACCCTGCTCGAACTGAAGAACAACGGCCGGCCCGAAATCGTCATGGCCAACAGCGACACGGGCGGCGAATGGAGCTTCGGGGCAGGCACCAACTTCATCCTGAAACAGGGCGCCGTCGGCACCACCTCGAACGTCAAGGCCAAGCTCTTCGAAATCGACCCCGCCGGCAATGCCACCCTGACCGGCACGCTGGTGACCGGCGGCACCACCTGCGGCGGCGGCTGCGATGCGGTCTTCGCGCCGGATTACCCGCTGCCCTCGATCGCCGATCATGCGGCCCGGATGCAGGCGCTCGGCTACCTGCCAAACGTGGGCCCCACACCGGAAGGCGCCCCCATCGACCTCACCGACAAACTCGGCCGGATGCTGAACGAGCTCGAGCACGCGCATCTCTACATCGCCCAGCTCGAAGCGGCGCGCCGTGAGGATAAGGCCCGCCGCGACGCGCAGCAGGCACAGTTCGACGGGTTGCGCCGGCAACATGCCGACCGCCTTGCCGCGCTCGAGGCCCGGCTGGCCGAGCTTGCGGCCGACTAGGGCCTGACAGCGGCGCTGCGGCGGCGCGAAAATTTCCATTTTGAGAAACCGCCCGGCGGGACTAGTCTGCCGGCACCCTGCCCCGGCGCCTCGCATTAGCGGCCGGTGCGGCGAAATTGAACCAACACCATTCACCAAGGATTTACCCCATGTCCCGCCGCGCATGTGCCACCCTTCTGGCCTCTCTCTCCGCCCTCTCGACCGCGACGCTTGTCGCCACGCCGCTTGCCGCCCAGACTCTGCTTACGGGCAATTATGTGATCGACGGACGGCTGTGCGTCGGCCCCGACTGCGGCCTCGGCGAAACCTTCGGGGACTCGGACTTCAAGGTCAAATCCATCTATCCCTTCATCCTGATGGACGACAGTTCGACCGGATCCGGTTCCACCAACGACTGGTCGATCCAGGCCAACGACATCAACTGGAACTACTTCGCGATCGAGAACGAGACCAACAACGCCGTGGTCTTCCGGATCGACGGCACCGCGCCACAGTCGAGCCTCGCCATCGGTACCGACGGCAATGTCGGTCTCGGCACCGCGCTGCCACAGGACGAGCTGCACATCGTTTCGGCCGATGGCCCGGCCATCCGTCTGGAACAGGACGCCACAATCAGCCCACCTTATACCTGGTCGATCACCGGGTCGGACGTGAGCATGAGCATCCGAGACGTCACCCAGTCCAAGACGCCCGTCTTCATCGGCTCAGGCACGCCGAGCTACATGTTCGTGACAACCCCGACCGGTGTCGGCATCGGCGGCGGTATCCCATATTCCGGTTCCGCCACGCTCGAGGTCAAAAGCCCGAACGACGACAGCAACATCCGGGTCGAGGCAGCCTCGGGCATCACCGCACCCCGCACCCTGCTGACCCTTCTCAACAACGGCCGCCCCGAGATCGTCATGGGCAATACCGACACGGGGGCGAATGGAGCTTCGGCGCCGGCACCAATTTCATCCTCAAGCAAGGCGCCGTCGGCAGCGCCTCGAACGTCAAGACCAAGCTCTTCGAGATCGACCCGTCGGGCAACGCCACCCTGACCGGCACGCTGGTGACCGGCGGCACCAGCTGCGGCGGCGGCTGTGATGCGGTCTTCGCGCCGGACTACCCGCTGCCTTCAGCATCGCCGAGCACGCCGCGCAGATGCAGGCACTGGGATATCTGCCCAATGTCGGCCCGACGCTGGAAAACACCCCGATCAACGTCACCGACAAACTCGGCCGGATGCTGAACGAGCTCGAGCACGCGCATCTCTATATCGCCCAGCAGCAGGACGTGCTCCAGGCCGAACAGGGTCGGAACCGCGATCAGGCCGTCCTCATCGCGCAGCTTGCCGGCCAGGTCGCAAGCCTCACCGCCCGGCTCGACGCGCTCGAAGGCACGCAGCGGGACTGATCGCGCCTTTCCGCCGCGCCTCAGGTATTTTTCGTGCAGATCGCCCGCGCCCCCTCCCCAATCGGAGCGCGGCGCGGTAGAAGGCGGAAAAGACAGAGGCAAGGCAGCACATGAAACCCATCCGCCTGATGTCGGGCTTTCTCACCGTCGGGGTCTGGACGCTGCTCTCGCGCCTGCTGGGCTTCGTGCGCGAGATGATGATCCTGGCCTATATCGGCCCCGGCCCGGTGATGGACGCCTTCGTCGCCGCCTTCCGCCTGCCCAATATGTTCCGCCGGTTCTTCGCCGAAGGCGCCTTCAACGCCGCCTTCGTGCCGATCTATGCCAAGCGCTACGAGGCCGGCGACGACCCCAACGGCTTCGCGCAAGAGGCGCTTTCGGGCCTCGCCTTCGTCGTCCTGATCCTGACGGCGGCGGCGATGATCTTCATGCCGGCGCTGGTCTGGGCCACCGCCGGGGGCTTCGCCGGCGACGACCGGTTCGACCTGACCGTCGGCTTCGGCCGGGTGGTCTTTCCCTATATCCTCTTCATGTCGCTCTCGGCGCTGTTTTCAGGCGTGCTGAACGCCACCGGCCGGTTCGCCGCCGCCGCCGCCGCGCCGGTGCTGCTGAACATCTTCGTCATCTGCGCCATGACCGCCGCCGCCCTTCTGGGGCAAGAGGTCATCCGCTGGCTGATCTGGACCGTGCCGGTCGCGGGCACGGCCCAGCTGACCCTGGTCTGGACCGCCGCCGCCCGCGCCGGTGTGCGCCTGCGCCCCGGCCGGCCGCGCTGGTCGCCCGAGATGCGCCACCTCGTCGCCGTCGCCCTGCCCGCCGCGCTTAGCTCGGGGGTGATGCAGATCAACCTGCTGGTCGGCCAGCAGGTCGCCTCGCAGACCACCTCGGCCGTCTCCTGGCTGTTCGCCGCCGACCGGCTCTATCAGCTGCCGCTGGGCGTCGTCGGCATCGCCGTCGGCATCGTGCTGCTGCCCGAACTGGCCCGCCGCCTCCGGGCCGACGATCACCATGGCTCGCGCCATGCCCTGTCCCGCGCTGGCGAGATCTCGCTGGCGCTCACCGTGCCCTCGGCGGTGGCGCTGATGGTGGTGCCGCTGCCCATCGTCTCGGTCCTGTTCGAACGCGGCCGCCAGACGGCCGACGACAGCGCCGCCATCGCGCTGGCCGCCGCGATCTATGGCGCCGGCCTGCCGGCCTTCGTGCTGCAGAAGGTGCTGCAACCGCTCTATTTCGCGCGCGAGGACACCCGCACGCCGTTCCGCTTCGCCGTCTGGTCGATGCTGATCAACGCCGCCATCGCCATCGGGCTCTATCCGGTGCTGGGCCCGCTCGGCTGGATCGCGCCGGCGCTGGCCACCACCGCGGCGGGCTGGGCGATGGTCTGGATGCTGGCCCGCGGCGCACGGCCCATGGGCGAGATCGCCCGCTTCGACGACCGCTTCCGCCGCCGGCTCTGGCGCATCGTCGCGGCCTCGGGGCTGATGGGCGCGGTGCTTCTGGGGGTGAACCTGCTTCTGGGTCCGATCATCATGGCGCCGGGCTGGCGCTATCTCGCTCTGCTGATCCTGATCGCCTCGGGCATGGTCAGCTATGCGCTCTTCGGGCGGTTGCTCGGCGCCTTCGCGCTTTCCGATTTCCGCAGTTCGATGCGTCGCCGCGGCTGACATCTCGGGCGGGGGTTCACCCCATCGTTCGCCATGAGACACCGCGCGGCGCGTTAACCCGAACCCTTGCCGAAACCCTGCACCGCCGCGCGCCCGACACAAGGCAGCCGGCGGGCAGCCGGGATGCAGACATCCGGTTTTCGACCGAACGTTGCGCTTAACCCTGCCTTAGCGCGCGTTAACCTTCGGCGGCATCAGTCGTGCCGCAGCTTCGCCCGCAGCCGCGCCCAGCCGCCGGGGCTGACCAGGAAGGACAGCAGGAACCCGGTGCCGAAGCCGCCCAGATCGGCCAGCCAGTCGGTCCCGGTCGCCTGGCCGAACAGGTTGTAAAGCGCGGTGAACACCACCCGGATCAGCATCAGGAACCCGATCAGCGTGAAGGCCCGCGCCCGGTTGTCGCCGCTCTGCCCCAGCTTCAGCCACATGATCCAGGAGAACGCCCCGATCAGCCCGTAAACCCCCGGGAACGCTCCGATCAAGTAGCTGGGATCGTTCAACAAAACCCCCCAGATCAAGGCCCCGCCCACGCCCGCGCCAAAGAACACCACCGCGACCGCCCACCAGGCGAAGACCTCGCCCACGAACTTGCCCAGCGCCAGCAGCATGACACCCGCCACCAGCATCGCGGTGAAACTGCCGCTGATGAAGGGATAGGTGACGAAACGCATCACATGCTCGGCCGGCCAGCGGTCGTTCTCGACCATCCAGTCGAACAGCGCGCCGTTGAAACCATAGTCCTGCACCGCCGCCACGCGCCAGCCCACCGCCTGCGGCCCGCCCACAAGCCCCTGATTTCCCAGGGTAAACGCCGCCTCGACCGCCAGCATGATCAAGAAGACCACGACAACGACCGGGCTGACCGGGTTGACCAGTGCCGGCGGCCTCGGCCGGGGTTCGTAATCGCTCATCGCCTCATGCCCTCTTGCCCGTCATTTCCTTGACGGCGCCTGCCCCCATGGGTAAGCCAGCCGCGACCAGAATGCCAGATCGGAGTGCCCCATGGCCGAGCCCGCCTTCACCCCCCGCGTCTTCTCGGGTATCCAGCCGTCGGGCGGGCTGACGCTCGGCAACTACCTGGGCGCCATCAAGCGTTTCGTTCAAATGCAGGACGAAGGCACCGAGACGATCTATTGCGTCGTCGACCTGCACGCCATCACCGCCACCCTGTTCGAGCCCGAGACCCTGCGCCGGCAAACCCGCGAACTGGCCGCCGGTTACATCGCCGCCGGGCTCGACCCGGAAAAATCCATTCTTTTCAACCAGTCCCAGGTGGCCGAACATGCCCAGCTGGCCTGGATCTTCAACTGCATCGCCCGCATGGGCTGGATGCAGCGGATGACGCAATGGAAGGACAAGGCCGGCAAGAACGCGCAGAACGCCTCGCTCGGGCTCTTTGCCTATCCGGCCCTCATGGCGGCCGACATCCTGGTCTATCACGCCACCCATGTGCCGGTGGGCGAGGACCAGAAGCAGCATCTCGAACTGACCCGCGACATCGCCATCAAGTTCAACCACGACTATGGCGTCGAGTTCTTCCCGATCACCGAACCGGTGATCGAAGGCGCGGCGACAAGGGTGATGAGCCTGCGCGACGGCTCGAAGAAGATGTCCAAGTCCGATCCCTCGGATGCCAGCCGGATCAACATGACCGACGATGCCGACACCATCGCCAGGAAGATCAGGAAGGCCAAGACCGACCCCGAAGCCCTGCCGTCCGAGGCCGAGGGGCTCAAGGGCCGGCCGGACGCGCGCAACCTGGTGAACATCTATGCGGCCCTCTCCGACAGCAGCGTCGACGCGGTTCTGCGCCAGGTCGGCGGCAAACAGTTCTCGGAATTCAAGCCCTTGCTGGCCGACCTTGCGGTCGCGAAGCTGGCGCCGATCTCGTCCGAGATGGCGCGCCTGATGCAGGACCCGACGGAAATCGACCGCGTGCTCTCGGCCGGTGCCGACCGCGCCCGGGCGATCGCCGCGCCGATCCTGCAGCGCACCTACGACATCGTCGGCATGGTGCGCTGAGCAACGATCGGTCCTTCGCCCCGTAGGGTGCGCATTTTGCGCACCCCCCCTTTACCCTCCCGCTTGCCCGCCCTACCCTTCCGCCCGAGCGAAGGGAGATTTCAGATGGCGATCAGCAGCAACATCAAGACGTTTTTCGAAGGCACCTGGCATCAGGGCAACCCGGTGGTGATGCGCGCCGCCGACCACGGCGCCTGGCTGGGCACCACGGTGTTCGACGGGGCGCGGTATTTCGACGGCCTGGCGCCCGATCTCGATGCCCATTGCGCCCGCATCAACCGCTCGGCCGAGGCGCTGATGCTGACGCCTACGGTCGAGACCGCGAAGATGGTCGAGATCGTCCGCGAAGGCCTCGAGATGTTCGACAAATCCGAGGCCGTCTATATCCGCCCGATGTATTGGGGCATCGACGGCGACATGTCGCTTTCGGCCATCGCGCCCGGTGGCGAGGAAACCGGCTTCGCCATCTGTCTCGAGGCCGTGCCGATGGCCCCCGCGACCGGCGCGACCACACTCACCCGCACCCGCTTCCGCCGCCCAGTGCTGGAAGACGCGGTGGTGAACGCCAAGGCCGGCTGCCTCTATCCCAACAACGCCCGGATGATCAAGGAAGCCAAATCCAAGGGCTTCGGCAACGCCTTGGTGGCCGATGCCACCGGCAATGTCGCGGAAACCGCCACCGCCAACGTCTTCATGGTCAAGGATGGCGAGATCTTCACCCCCATCGCCAACGGCACCTTCCTGTCGGGCATCACCCGGGCGCGGCATATCTCGAACCTCGCGGCCGAAGGCATGAAGGTCAACGAAACCGTGCTGACCTTCGAGGACTTCCACGCCGCCGACGAGGTCTTCCTGTCCGGCAACATGTCCAAGGTCACGCCGGTCACCGCCTTCGACGACACCCAATATCAGGTCGGCCCCGTCACCCGCCGCGTGCGCGAGCTTTACTGGGACTGGGCCGCCTCGAACGGATAGTCGCAGGGGGCCTGTCTGCCGTTGCCAGCGCCGCGCCCTTGCGCCATGATCGCGCCAAAACGAGGAGATATCCCGAATGCGCAAGTTTCTCGTGGTGCTGGACGACAGCCGCGAATGCCTGAACGCCATGCGGTTTGCCGCGCTTCGCGCCGAACATACCGGCGCCGAGGTCGAGATCCTGTCGGTGATTCCGCCCGAGGAGTTCAATCACTGGCTCGGCATAGGCAACCTGATGCGCGAGGAGGCGAAAGAGCGGATCCACGCGCATTTCGAGGTCTTCGCCAAATGGATGCGGGAAAAGCACGACATCGACCCGCGTCTGGTGATCCGCGAAGGCGTCATCGTCGACAAGATCCTCGAACGGATCAACGAAAACTCGGAAATCGGCATTCTGGTGCTGGGCGCCGCCTCGGGCAAGGGCGGGCCGGGGCCGATCATTTCGGCGTTGATGCGCCAGGTCGGCACCCTGCCGGTGCCGATGACCATCGTGCCGGGCGACATGTCGAAAGAGCGGCTTCAGGCCATCACCTGAGCCGCGCCGGCCCGGCCGGACACAATTTAGAACCGGTCTAAATATTGACATCCGGGATGTCTCTTTGCATATCTGAGCAAAGCGATAAGGAATCTGTTCCATGTTCATCCAGACCGAATCCACCCCCAACCCCGCAACGTTGAAGTTTCTGCCCGGCCAGCGCGTCATGGACAGCGGCACCGCGGATTTCACCCAGGCCGTGGGCGATGACGTCTCGCCGCTGGCGGCGCGCATCTTCGGGGTCAGCGGCGTGACCAGCGTCTTCCTGGGCGGCGATTTCGTCACCGTGACCAAGGCCGAGGGCCAGGAGTGGGATCACGTCAAGCCGGCCATCCTGGGCGCGATCATGGAGCATTTCCAATCCGGCGCGCCGGTCATGGCCGAAGGCGCCACGGCTGATGGCGGCCACAGCGACGATACCGGCGAAGACAGCGCCATCGTCAACCAGATCAAGGTCCTGCTCGATACCCGCGTGCGCCCCGCCGTGGCCCAGGATGGTGGCGACATCACCTTCCACGGCTTCGACAAGGGCGTCGTCTATCTGCATATGCAGGGCGCCTGCGCCGGCTGCCCGTCCTCGACCCTGACGCTGAAGATGGGAATCGAGAACCTGCTGCGGCATTACATCCCCGAAGTGACCGAGGTGCGCCCGGTTGCCGTCTGAACCGCTGGTTCTGGGCTTCGACACATCGGCCGCGCATTGCGCGGCCGCTTTGCTTGCGGGCGACCGGTTGCTGGGTGCCGTGGCCGAAGAGATGGGGCGTGGCCAGGCCGAGCGGCTGATGCCGATGCTGGAACGGCTGCTGGCCGCCCACGGGGCCACCTGGCGCGACCTGAGCGGGATCGGCGTGGGCATCGGCCCGGGCAATTTCACCGGCATCCGCATTTCCGTGGCCGCCGCGCGGGGGCTGGCTCTGGCGCTTGGCATTCCGGCGCGCGGGGTCGACAGTTTCGATGCCGCCGCCCTGGGCCATGACGGCCCTGCCCTGCCCGTCGTTCCCGCGCCGCGCGGACAGCTTTATCTGCGCCTGCCCGGCCAGGCGCCCGTGCTGGCCCCGGCCGAGACCGCCGGCAGCCATGGCCTGCCCGTCCTGTCACCGCCCGAGCCGGCGCGGCTGGCTGAAGACATCGCCCGGATCGCGGCAACGGGCGGCGGAACCGAGCCGCCCGCCCCGCTCTATGTCCGCCCCGCCGATGCCGCGCCGTCGCGCACGCCGGCCCCGGCGATCCTGCCCGATGACGCCTGACGCGCTGGCCGCGCTGCACGCCCGCGCCTATGACCGGCTGCGGCCCTGGTCGGCGGGGGAATTCACCGCCCTGCTGGACAGCCCGCATGTCTTCCTCTGCGCCGTGCCGCACGCCTTTGCCCTGGGCCGCGCCGTGGCGGACGAGGCCGAACTGCTGACCATCGCCACCGATCCCGCGCATCGCCGCCAGGGTCTGGCCCGGGCGCAACTTTCGGCCTTCGATACCGAAGCCGCCAGCCGCGGTGCCGCCCGCGCCCTGCTCGAAGTCGATGCCGAAAACGCCGCCGCCATCGCGCTCTATCTTGGCGCAGGCTATCAGGTGCTGGCAACCCGACCCGGCTATTACGCCTTACCTGACGGCAGCCGCGCCGATGCGCTGATCATGGCCCGGTCTCTGCCCGCCTGATCCCAGTTTGCTGTTGACCATATGGTCCAAACCCGGCCTAAATCGAAGCCGATCCAAACGTGATCTGCTCGCTTGCAAGGTGTCGCGGGCCGCTACAGCCCGCCATCCGTTTATAACCAATAGGGAGAAACCAATGACCCTGATGCAGAAATTCATGGGCGCTGCCGCCACCCTGGCCCTCAGCGCCGGTGCGGCGCTGGCCGATCCGGCGATGATCTACGATCTCGGCGGCAAGTTCGACAAGAGCTTCAACGAAGCCGCCGCCAACGGCGCTCAGCGCTGGGTGGACGAAACCGGCGGCAGCTTCCGCGAGATCGAGATGCAGTCGGAAGCCCAGCGCGAACAGGCGCTGCGCCGCTTCGCCGAGGCCGGCGCCAATCCCATCGTGATGACCGGCTTCGCCTTCGGCAACGTGCTGGGCGAGGTCGCGCCGGATTACCCCGATACCAAATTCGCCATCATCGACATGGTGGTCGACGCGCCCAACGTGCGCTCGGTCGTGTTCAACGAACACGAGGGCTCGTATCTGGTGGGCATGATGGCGGCGATGGCCTCGAAATCGGGCACCGTGGGCTTCATCGGCGGCATGGACATCCCGCTGATCCGCAAATTCGCCTGCGGCTATGTCCAGGGCGTGAAGGCGGTGAACCCCGATGCCACCGTGATCCAGAACATGACCGGCACCACGCCGGCCGCCTGGAACGATCCGGTGAAGGGGTCCGAGCTGACCAAGGCACAGATCGGCCAGGGCGCCGACGTGATCTATGCCGCCGCCGGCGGCACCGGTGTGGGCGTGCTGCAGACCGCGGCCGACGAGGGCATCCTGTCGATCGGCGTCGACTCGAACCAGAACTACATGCATCCGGGCAAGGTCCTGACCTCGATGATGAAGCGCGTCGACAACGCGGTCTACGAGGCGATGAAGGCCGGACCCGACCGGAAACCGGCATCAACGTGATGGGGGTCGGCAATGGCGGCATCGACTATGCGCTGGACGAATATAACGCCGCCTTGGTCAGCGACGACATGAAGGCCGCCGTCGACGCCGCCAAGGCCAAGATCGCATCGGGCGAGCTGACGGTCCACGACTACATGTCCGACAACGCCTGCCCGGTCGAGTAATCGGCCCATGCGGGGGGGCAATGACACGGAGCGGCGGGAGACCGCCGCTCCGGCGATCGAGCTGAAGGGGATTTCCAAGGCCTTCGGCCCGGTTCAGGCCAACAAGGACATCTCGATCCGGGTGATGCCCGGCACGATCCACGGCATCATCGGCGAAAACGGCGCCGGGAAATCGACGCTGATGTCGATCCTCTATGGCTTCTACAAGGCCGATGCCGGCGAGATCTTCATCAAGGGCCAGAAGACCGAAATCCCCGACAGCCAGGCCGCCATCCGCGCCGGCATCGGCATGGTCTTCCAGCATTTCAAGCTGGTGCAGAACTTCACCGTTCTCGAAAACATCATCCTTGGCGCCGAGGACGGCCGCCTGCTGCGCCCTCGCTGGCCAAGGCGCGCAAGAGCCTGATCGAGCTGGAGCGGGAATACGGGCTGAAGGTCGACCCCGATGCGCTGATCGAGGAAATCGGCGTCGGCAAGCAGCAGCGGGTCGAGATCCTGAAGGCGCTCTATCGCCAGGCCGAGATCCTGATCCTGGACGAGCCCACCGGCGTGCTGACCCCGGCCGAGGCCGATCAGCTGTTCCGCATCCTCGCGCGGCTTCGGGACGAGGGCAAGACGATCATCCTCATCACGCATAAACTGCGTGAAATCATGGAGATAACCGACACGGTCAGCGTCATGCGCCGGGGCGAGATGACGGCGACGGTGAAGACGTCCGAGACCAGCCCCGAGGAGTTGGCCGAGTTGATGGTCGGGCGCAAGGTACTGCTGCGCGTCGACAAGGTGCCCGCGAAACCCGGCGACGAGGTGCTGACGGTCGAGAACCTGCGCGTCACCGACGATGACGGGATCGAGCGCCTGAAAGGCGTCAGCTTCACCCTCCGCGCGGGCGAGGTGCTGGGCATCGCCGGGGTGGCCGGCAACGGCCAGTCCGAATTGCTGGAAGTGCTGGGCGGGATGCGCCCGGGCAGCGGCAGCGTGCGGATGAAGGGCCAGGAGATCGACCTGACCGGCAAGCATTCCGACGGCCAGTCGCGCCGCGCCCGCGGCATCGCCCATGTGCCCGAAGACCGCCAGCACGAAGGCCTGATCATGGAATTCGTGGCCTGGGAAAACCTGGTCTTCGGCTATCAGCACGACCCGGCCTATCAGGCCAACCGCCTGCTGATGGACAATGCCGGCATCCTGCGCGCCGCCCAGGGCCAGATGGAGCGTTTCGACGTCCGCCCGCCCAACCCGCGCCTGTCGGCCAAGAACTTTTCCGGCGGCAACCAGCAGAAGATCGTCGTCGCCCGCGAGATCGAACGCGGCCCCGACCTGCTTCTGGTCGGCCAGCCCACCCGCGGCGTCGATATCGGCGCCATCGAGTTCATTCACAAGCAGATCGTGGGCCTGCGCGATGCCGGCAAGGCGGTGCTGCTGGTCTCGGTGGAGCTCGATGAGATCATGTCCCTGTCCGACCGGATCGCGGTGATGTTCGACGGGCATCTGATGGGGCTCGGCCCGGCCGAAACCGCCACCCAGCTTGGCCTCGGCTGTCTGATGGCGGGGCTGGGCGGCAAGGATACGACCTCGATGGCCGGCTGGACGATCTCGGATGCCGCGGCCGACGAAGCCCCGGTCGAGGAAAGGGTCTGAGCCATGGAACGAATGCCGACATGGGCCGACGCGGTTCTGGTGCCGCTTCTCAGCCTGATCCTGGCGGCGATCCTGTCGGCGCTGGTCATCCTGGCCATCGGGGAAGACCCGCTCGCCGCCTTCAAGATCATGTTCGACGGCGCGCTGAAAAGCAGCGCGGGCTGGGGCTATACCCTCTATTACGCGACGAATTTCATGTTCACCGGGCTGGCCGTGTCGGTCGCCTTCCACGCGCGGCTCTTCAACATCGGCGGCGAGGGCCAGGCGATGCTGGGCGGGCTTGGCGTGGCGCTGGCCTGCCTTTACATCCCCTGGCCGCATTGGACGCTGGCCATCGTCGGCGCCTCGGTCGGCGGCGCGCTCTTCGGGGCGGCCTGGGCCTTCGTGCCGGCCTATCTTCAGGCGAAGCGCGGCAGCCATGTGGTGATCACCACCATCATGTTCAACTATATCGCCTTTTCGGTGCTGAATTACGTGCTGGTCAACCTGCTGCGCCCCGCAGGCTCGATGGACCCCGCGACCGAGAAATTCCCCCCCGCCACCCACCTGCCCACCTTCCGCGACATGTTCTCGACCGCCGACACGATCCTGTTTCGCGGCGCGCCGGCCAATGCCAGCTTCTTCCTGGCGGTCCTGGCCTGCGTCTTCGTCTGGCTGCTGATCTGGCGCACCCGCCTGGGGTACGAGATCCGCGCCTTCGGCCAATCCGAGACGGCGGCGAATTACGCCGGCATCTCGGGCGTCAGGATCACCATCGTCGCGATGCTGATCTCGGGCGGGCTGGCCGGGCTGATGGCGGTGAACGCCACCCAGGGCGAGGCCGAGCGGCTGATCCTCAACTCGACCGAGGGCGCGGGCTTCATCGGCATCGCCGTGGCGCTGATGGGGCGCAACCACCCGGTGGGCGTGTTCATCGCTGCCGTGCTGTTCGGCTTTCTCTATCAGGGCGGGGCCGAGCTGGCGCTGTGGACCAATATCCCCAGCCAGCTGATCATCGTCATCCAGGCGCTGGTGATCCTCTTTACCGGGGCGCTCGACAACATGGTGCGGATGCCGCTCGAGGCGATGTTCCTGGCCCTGCGCCGGAAGGAGGCCCGCTGATGGATTTCACCACGCTTCTCGACCTGCTCGACAGTTCGATGCGGCTGGCGATGCCGCTTCTGCTGGCCTGCCTGGCGGGGCTCTATTCCGAACGCGCCGGCATCTTCGATATCGGGCTGGAAGGCAAGATGCTGACCGCCGCGTTCTTTTCCGCGGCGGTTGCCTATCATTACTCGGTCCATCCGCTGTTTTCCTACGAAACCCTGCAATGCGACCCGGGCGGGGCGAATTGCCAGACGGTGCTGCACGAGGTCCGCGCCCCGATCGCGCCGGCCTGGCTGGGCCTGCTGGCGGGGATCGCCTCTTCGATGGCGCTGTCGGCCATTCACGGCCTCGCCTCGATCACCTTTCGCGGCAACCAGCTGATTTCCGGGGTGGCGATCAACTTTCTCGCCTCGGGGATGACCGTGCTGGTGGCGCAGAACTGGTTCCGCCAGGGCGGGCGCACGCCGTCGCTGGAAGGAACCGCCCGCTTCACCCCGGTCGACCTGCCCTTCGCCGATGCCATCGGAGACAGCGTGCCCATCCTCGGCCCGATCTATCGCGAACTGATCTCGGGTCACACCATCCTGGTCTATCTGGCGCTGGCCTGCGTGCCGCTGACCTGGTGGATCTTCTATCGCACCCGCTTCGGCCTGCGGCTGCGGGCGGTGGGCGAGAACCCGGAATCGGTCGATACCGCCGGCGTGTCGGTGGTGGGGCTGCGCTTTGCCGCCGTCGCCATCGCCGGCATTCTCTGCGGCATCGCCGGCGCCTATCTGGCCACCGCCCTGCAGGCCGGTTTCGTGCGCGAGATGACCTCGGGGCGCGGCTATATTGCGCTGGCTGCGCTGATCTTCGCCAAGTGGCGGCCCTGGCAGGCGCTGGGCGCGACGCTGCTCTTCGGCCTGTTGCAGGCCATCGCGGTGCGGTTCCAGAACATCGACCTCGGCGGTTTCGTCATCCCGGTCCAGTTCATGGAGGCCCTGCCCTATATCCTGACCGTGGTGATTCTGGCCGGTTTCGTCGGCCGCGCCATCCCGCCGCGCGCCGGCGGCGAACCCTACGTCAAGGAAAGATGACGCCGGCAACGGATCGAGACATTCACATCCGACGATATTTCGTCGCACCCCGGGCAAAGGCCGCCGCAGGTTCTTGATCCGCAAGGGCAAGCCGGGATAGTTACGGCCATGCAGATTTATCTCCCCATCGCCGAAGTTTCGGTCAACGCGTATCTCCTGCTGGGCCTCGGTGGCATAGTGGGGGTTCTCTCGGGCATGTTCGGTGTCGGAGGCGGCTTCCTGATGACGCCGCTTCTGTTCTTCATCGGCATCCCCCCGGCCGTGGCCGTGGCGACCGAGGCCAATCAGATCGTGGCCTCGTCCTTCTCGGGCGTTCTGGCCCATCTGAGACGCAAGACCGTCGACCTGAAGATGGGAACCGTTCTGCTGATCGGCGGCCTCGTCGGGGCGGCGCTGGGCATCATGCTGTTCAACTATCTCAAGTCGATGGGTCAGGTCGATCTGCTGGTCAAGCTCTGCTATGTCGTCTTCCTCGGGATCATCGGCAGCCTGATGTTCATCGAAAGCCTGAACGCGATCCGGCAGTCGAAGAAATCGGGCGGCGCCCCCGCCCCCAAGCGGCGCCAGCGCAGCTGGGTCCATGCCCTGCCGTTCAAGACCCGGTTCCGCACCTCGGGGCTCTATATCTCGGTCATCCCGCCGATCGTCGTCGGCGTGCTGGTCGGTATCCTGGCCGCGATCATGGGGGTCGGCGGCGGCTTCATCATGGTGCCGGCGATGATCTATATCCTGGGGATGCCGACCAAGGTCGTGGTCGGCACCTCGCTTCTGCAGATCATCTTCGTCACGGCCTTCACCACCCTGATGCACGCCACCACCAACTTCACCGTCGACATGGCACTGGCCGTGCTGCTGCTGATCGGCGGGGTGATCGGCGCCCAGATCGGCACCCGCATCGGCGTCAAGATGAAGGCCGAGCAACTGCGTATCCTGCTGGCGCTCATGGTCCTGATGGTCTGCGGCAAGCTGGCGCTCGACCTGCTGTTGCAGCCCTCCGAACTCTACACCATCGGCGCCGCGGGAGGTCACTGATATGCAAAGCCTGGCACGCCCCTTCTTCGGCCAACTCTTCACCCGCTTCATCGCCCCCTTGGTCGCACTCTTCACCGGCGCGCTGCCGCTGGCCGCGGGCGAGGATGTGGTGCTCGGCCTCAGCCAGAACCGCGTCGCGATCACCGCCAATTTCGATGGCTCCGAGATCCTGATCTTCGGCGCCGTCAAGCGCGATACGCCGGTTGCCGCCGATGCCGCCCCGATCGAGGTGATCATCGCCATCGAGGGCCCCTCGGTTCCGGTGACGGTGCGGCGCAAGGAAAAGAAATACGGCATCTGGATCAACACCGACTCGCTCAAGATCAGCTCGGCGCCGGCCTTCTATGCCGTCGCCACCAGTGGCCCCTTTCACGAGGTGCTGAGCGAGACCGAGGATCAGCGCTATCACGTCTCGGTGCCCAAGGCGATCCGCTCGGTCGGGGCCACCGAGCATGTCTCGGACCCGGACTCCTTCACCGATGCGGTGATCCGCATCCGCCGCAAGAACGGGCTCTACCAGTTCCTGGAAGACAGCGTCGAGATCGACCAGCAGACCCTGTTCCGCACCTCGGTCGCGCTGCCGTCGAACCTGACCGAGGGCACCTACAAGACCCGCATCTTCCTGACTCGGGGCGGCGATGTGGTCTCGGATTACGAGACCCATATCGACGTGCAGAAGGTCGGGCTCGAGCGGTTCCTGTTCTCGCTGTCGCGGGAAAAGCCGCTGATCTACGGTCTGATGTCGCTGGCCATCGCCATCGCCGCCGGCTGGGGCGCCTCGGCCTTCTTCCGCATCTTCCAGCGCAACTGATCCGCGCCGGTCAGAGCTCTTCCTCCGCCGCCAGTTCCAGCGGCACCGCCGGCGCGGCCAGATCGTCGGTGGTCAGCGCCCGGCTCGGTTTCGACAGCCGGTTGCGCACCACCCAGTAAAGCCGCTCCTGCGCCCGGGTGATGGCGACATAGGCCAGCCGCTTCCACAACGGCTGACCGGCCTCGACCCGGCCCATGCGGGCGGCCGCGAAAAGATCGGGGGCGAAGACCTGCACCTCTTCCCATTGCGAGCCCTGCGCCTTGTGGATCGTCACCGCCGCGCCATGCAGGAAGGCCGCGCCCATGCGGGCGGCATAGGGGATGAAGGGCTCTTCCTCGTCCGGTTTCTCGATCTTCACGATCGACGCGGCCGAGACCTGCGGGTCGGGCGCGCCGATCACATGCAGCCGCGAAAACCCCGGCTTGCGCCCCGGCCCCAGATAGACCACCTGCGCCCCCTTGATCAGCCCGCGCGCCTCCAGATCCAGCCGCCGCTTGCGGTGCTTCAGGGGCAGCTCGATCCCGTCGCAGATCAGCGGCTCGCCGGGCAAGAGCGCATCCTCGGGCGCGCCATAGACATGGCGGAAGGCCTGGATCAGCCTGATCCGCGTGGCGTTGCGCCAGACCAGGACCGGACTGCGCGCCATCAGGTCGACCTCGACCCGCTGGGCCCAGACGACGCGGTCGTCGCGCCTGGCGGTCTCCTCGACCAGCGCTTCGAAATCCTCGAACCCCACGCCCGGATCGGCCAGCGCATGAGCCAGATCGAGGATCGGGTTGGTCGCCTCCTGCCGGTGGATGCGGTGCAGTTCCAGCCTGGCCTCGGGCTTCAGCCGGTCGAACACCATGGCGCCCGACTGGTTCACCGGCGCCAGCTGGGCCGGGTCGCCGAACAGGATCAGCACCGGAAAGATTTCCTGCAGGTCCTCGAACTGCTTGTCGTCCAGCATCGAGGCCTCGTCGACCAGCCCGATATCCAGCGGCTCGTCCCGGCGTTTCCAGCCGGTGATGAAATCCGACCCCCTGAGGCCCGCCGCCGCCAGGGCCGCCGGGATCGAACGGTTGATCTTGTAGAACGCCTCGGCCCGGTCCAGCGCCTGATCGGTCAGAACCTCGGTCTCGGGCCGCTCGCCCTCGCCCGCCAGCCATTCGGCGATGCGTTCGTATTCCGGGTCGTAAACGGGGCTATAGATGATGCGGTGAATGGTGGTCGCCGGCACGCCCTGCATCCTCAGGACGCTGGCCGCCTTGTTGGTCGGCGCCAGCACGGCCAGGCTGCGGCGATCCTTGCGGCGGCGGCTTTCGTAATCGCCGGACACCACCTCGACCCCGGTCTCCTCCAGCTGCTTGAAGAGCTGGCTCAGCAGCAGGGTCTTGCCCGATCCGGCCTTGCCCATCACCGCCAGGACCATCGCCTTGCCCTCGCGCGGGGGCAGCAGCGTGGCCTCGTCCAGATCGACGCCGAAGGGCCGCAACGCCTCGGCGATACGGTCGAAGGCTTCGGCCTGATCGTGGGAAAAGGTGATTGCCGGGGCGGTCATGCGGGCAAGCCTACAGACCGCCCCGGGCAATCACAATAAGCCTCAGGCGATCATCCGGGCGCGCGGCGCCGGGGCGCGGCCGAAGCTGCGTTCGAACCACAGCCGGACCAGCGTCGGCGACAGCCCGGCCTGCTGCGCCACCCGGGCCTGCGCCGCGGGGGTGAAGGCCCACAGGCCGACAGAGGTCTTCGCCCGGCCCAGGCCCTGCGCGCCCAGAACCTCGGGCGAGGCGCCGATCTTGGAATAGATCCGCACCATCGGCGCATCGAACACGCCGACGAAATGCTCGACCCCGAACTGGCGCATCACCTCGCCCCCGCCCAGCATCAGCGCGGCCGCCACGCGCGGTGCCGCGTCCCGCGACAGGCAGAAGCGGGTGCATTCCCAGATCAGCGGACTTTCGATCCGAACGCCGCCGGTCAGATGGCCGAAATGATCGTTCACCATGGTGCGCCCGGTGGTGGGCAGCAGCCTGAGCGATCCGCCATGGCCGCCATCCGGGTTCTGCCAGATCACATAGAGCGGGTTGTCGGCGTCGTATGCGTCACGCTCTTCACCGTCATCGTTCACCTCGACCGGCCAGCCCAGCCGGTCGCGGAACTGCGCGGTGCGGTCGCAGAACATGGAATGCGCCAGTTTCGGATAGTGCCCAAGATCGTCCGCATAGATGAACCGAAGCATCGTCTTCCCCTTTCCTGATCGAGTTGGGGAAGGTTAGGCATAGAACGGTTAAGCAAGCGTCGATGGCCCGCGCGGCGCGTTTACCGCTCGTTTACCTTTCACACCACGATCAGCCCGCGCGACAGCGCCCGCGCGACCGCATGGGTGGTGTTGACGGCGCCCAGCTTGAAACGGGCGGATTCGATATAGACCCGCAGCGTATGCTCGGAAATCGACAGGGTCGCGGCCACCTGGGCGCGGCTGTATCCCATCGCCAGGAAGGTCATCGCGTCGATCTCGCGCGGGGACAACGGCTGGGCCTGCTCGGGGTGCGGCCGGGCTCCAGCTGCAAGGCGGCGTGGTTGAAGAAATGCGCGATCAGGATCAGGTCGCGCCGGTTGGCCTCGGTAAATTCGGCCCAGGCGGCATCGTCGCAATGATGCGACACGGTGAACAGCGCGAACTGCCCGTTGGGGCCGCGGATCGGCACCGAATAGCCCTGATTGCCGACATTATGCGCCATCGCATCTTCCAGAAAGGCGCGCGCCGGCTTGCCCGTCCAGTCGAGCCGCTTCCAGTCGACCGGGTGGAAGCGCTGGTAACAGCCCTGGATCACCGGGTCGACGCGCAGATAGTCCTTGTCGACATAACGCTGCACCCATTCGTCGGGATAGGTGCCGAAGCCGTATTGCTCGCCGTTGCTCGACACCCAGTGATAGACGAGATGGTCGATCTCCAGAACATCGCGCAGCTTTTCCGAAACCGCCTGAAGCTGATCGAACTCAGTGGCCTGTTCCAATTCGGCCAGAATCTCCTCCAGCCGTCCCTTGTTCGGGCGTCGCGTCACCGCTCGATCCTTCCCCGTCGGATGCGATCTCGGCCGCTGCGATCAGCGATGTATCTTCCAGCTGCTCGGCCAGGGCCACCAGCCCGTTGGCCTTTGCGAAAGCCTTCAGATCGGCGAGAACATCCAGTATCCAGTCGTTCTTCATAGTGACTCTCGCTTAACAAGGGTTAACGAAGGGTTAACACAATCCTAGCATGCAGCGGTTTTCGGCGGTATTCGCGGAAATTTTCTCCCCAGAAATGGCGAGGCGGATTTTCCCAAGCCTTTGATTTTCCCGAAACTGACCGGCAGACGCAGAAGCGCCCGCGACTCAACGGCGTGATTCGCGGGCGCGGCAGATTTCAGGTTACGGCGCGATCAGGCCTTGCCGGCCTCGATCACATCCTCGACCGTGCGCAGCCCGGTGCGGGGCGCCTGCACCAGCACGGCCATGTTGCCGGGCTTGTGTTCGTTGCGCAGCATCTTCAGGTGGGCCTGCGGGATCTCGGCCCAGGGGAAGACCTCGGACATGCAGGGGTCGATCCGGCGCTCGACCATCAGCCGGTTCGCCGCCGCGGCCTGCTTCAGGTGGGCAAAGTGCGAACCCTGCAGACGCTTCTGATGCATCCACATATACCGCACGTCGAAGGTGCAGTTGAAGCCCGAGGTGCCGGCGCAGATCACCACCATGCCGCCCTTCTTGCAGACCAGCGAGCTGACCGGGAAGGTCGCTTCGCCCGGGTGTTCGAACACCATGTCGACGTTCACGCCCTTGCCGGTGATGTCCCAGATCGCCTTGCCGAACTTGCGGGCCTCTTTCAGCCAGGCATTGTATTCCGGCGTGTTGACCGTGGGCAGCTGGCCCCAGCAATTGAAATCGCGCCGGTTGATCACGCCCTTGGCGCCCAGGTCCATGACGAAATCGCGCTTGGATTCATCCGAGATCACCCCGATCGCGTTGCCGCCGGCGGCGTTGATCAGCTGGATCGCGAACGACCCCAACCCACCGCTGGCGCCCCAGACCAGCACGTTCTGGCCCGGCTTCAGCTCGTGCGGGTGGTGGCCGAACAGCATCCGGTAGGCGGTGGCCAGCGTCAGCGTGTAACAGGCGCTTTCCTCCCAGGTCAGGTGCTTGGGGCGCGGCAGCAATTGCTGCGCCTGCACACGGGTGAACTGCGCGAAGGACCCATCGTGGGTCTCGTATCCCCAGATCCGCTGGGTGGGCGAGAACATCGGGTCGCCGCCGTTGCATTCCTCGTCGTCGCCATCGTCCTGGTTGCAGTGGATCACAACCTCGTCGCCGACCTTCCAGGTCTTGACCTTGTCGCCCACCGCCCAGACGATGCCCGAGGCATCCGAACCGGCGATGTGATAGGGCTGCTTGTGGCCGTCGAACGGGCTGATCGGCACGCCGAGACCGGCCCAGACGCCGTTGTAATTCACGCCCGCGGCCATCACCAGGACCAGCACCTCGTGGCTGTCGATCTGCCAGGTGTCGACCACCTCGACCTGGAAACTCTTGTCCGGCTCGCCATGACGCTCGCGGCGGATCGCCCAGGCGTACATCTGCTTGGGCACATAGCCCAGGGGCGGCATTTCGCCGATCTCGTAAAGGTCCTTCTCGGGCGCGTCGTAGGACGCGATTCCGGTTTCGGTATCCAATGCCATGTGATGCTCCGTATTTCTGTTGCCGCAATGCAGAATCGCGCGACGTCTGACCCGAAATATCGGCGTCTACGCAACAATGCAATGCCAACCTGGGGGGATTTTGTAATTTTATAACCGCGCAACTGCAGAAAATCACGATCCGCCCCGCCCCTGAAACAGATGCGCAATCGACGCGGCATAGAACGCCATCAGCGGCCGGTCGTCGGGCGCGACCGCGAAACGCTCGTCCTGTTCGACCGCCACCCGCCGCCGCCGCAGGTTTCGCAAGCCGACCTCGACGGCATAGGAGCGGTCGTCGCGCGGGATATGGACATGG
Organism: Paracoccaceae bacterium; assembly: GCA_041397165.1. Classification (GTDB taxonomy): domain Bacteria; phylum Pseudomonadota; class Alphaproteobacteria; order Rhodobacterales; family Rhodobacteraceae; genus JAWKXE01. The sequence goes on from JAWKXE010000031.1 coordinate 30,228, forward strand.
GCGTTGCGCAGCTCGGCCATCAGACGGCTGACCGCATCCTCGAGCCCGGCCTGGCTGAGCGGCGCCTCGGCTCGAGCAGCGCCGTCGCCACCAGTGGCACCGGCAGCACCGGCACCTCTTCGCCGATCCGCCGCATCAGCTCCTGCGCCAGCGGCTCGACCAGTTCGCCTTCGCGCCCCCGGGCGAAATCGCGCAACGACAGCGGCGCGCCGAAGCTGACGGCGGCATAGCCGAAGCGGTGATACCTGCCGCGCAGCCGCAGCCAGAGCTGTTTCGCCAGGAACCCCGCGATCACCGACATCTTGGCGCGGAACCGACGCTCGCCCGCCTGCCCCGCCGCGACCAGGATACGGTCCTCGAACACCCGGTCGTAATTCAGCGCCACGGGCACGAAGACCACATCGCGGCCGGTGAAATCGTGGCCCTCGACGATATATTTCAGGATGCCCATCCGTGGCGGCGCCAGCGCCCCGTCCAGCGAAAGGCCGCCCTCCGGGAACACCGCCTGCATCACCCCGCCATCCGTGGCCAGCCGCACATAGCGCGCCAGGACCTTGCGATAGAGCGCACCGCGCGACTTGCGCCGGATGAAATAGGCCCCCATCGCCTTGATCAGCCGGCTCAGCGGCCAGACCCGCGCCCATTCGCCCACCGCATAGCTGAGCGCGCTGTTGGTCGCCGCCAGATAGGTGACCAGCACATAATCCATGTTCGAGCGGTGGTTCATCACGAAGATCACCGTCGCGTCCTTGTCCACCCCGGCCAGCTTGGCCTCGGCGTAATGCCCCAACCGCACACGATAGAGCGCGGTCGAAATCAGCCTGGCCAGCCGGATCGCCAGCCCGAAATAAAGCGAGGCGCTGAACGACGGCACGATCTCCCGGGCATAGCGCCGGGCGGTTTCGAAGGCGACATTCTCGGGCACGCCTTCCTCGGCCGCGTGTTCGGCGATGGCTTTCGAGACCTCGGGGTCATAGATCAACCGCTGGATCATGTCGTGGCGGCGGGCCAGCTTGAAGGGCTGGATCGGGCGCTCCAGCCGTTCGTTCAGCCGCGCCACCGCGCGTTCCATCCGCCGCCGGAAGAACCAGCGCACCGAGGGCAGCATGATCTTTTCCAGCGCCGCATAGATCGCGAAGCCGGTAATCACGACGAACAGCCACAGCGGCATTTGAATGGGCGCGAACATGGGGCGCAGCGTGGCAGGGTTTTGCCATTCGGTAAATCACCTCATGCCGCAGCGCAGCGAATTGACAGCGCCACAAAATTCCACGTATCTACATCGGGACGAAAGAAAATTGCCAATCCCGATTCACGAGGCCCGCCGATGTCGCCGACGCAGAAAGACAGACCCTGGATCATCCGCACCTATTCCGGCCATTCGACCGCGAAAGCCTCGAACGAACTCTATCGCGCCAACCTGGCCAAGGGTCAGACCGGCCTGTCCGTGGCGTTCGACCTGCCCACCCAGACCGGCTATGACAGCGACCATGTCCTGGCCCGCGGCGAGGTCGGCAAGGTCGGCGTTCCGATCTGCCATCTGGGCGACATGGCGACCCTGTTCGACCAGATCCCGCTGGAGCAGATGAACACCTCGATGACGATCAACGCGACCGCGCCCTGGCTTCTGGCGCTCTATATCGCGGTGGCCGAGGAACAGGGCGCCGACATCACCAAACTTCAGGGCACAGTACAAAACGATATCATTAAGGAATACCTAAGCCGCGGCACGTATGTCTGCCCGCCCAAGCCGTCGCTGAAGCTGATCGGGGATGTGGCCGAGTATTGCTATACCCACGTGCCCAAGTGGAACCCGATGAACGTCTGTTCCTATCACCTGCAAGAGGCCGGCGCGACGCCCGAGCAGGAGCTGGCCTTCGCGCTGGCCACCGCGACCGCCGTTCTGGACGAGCTGAAGGGCAAGGTGCCGGCCGAAGACTTCCCGGCGCTGACGGGGCGGATTTCCTTCTTCGTCAATGCCGGCATCCGCTTCGTCACCGAGATGTGCAAGATGCGCGCCTTCGTCGATCTGTGGGACGAGATCCTGCAAGACCGCTATGGCGTCGAGGACCCGAAATTCCGGCGCTTCCGCTATGGCGTGCAGGTGAATTCGCTGGGCCTGACCGAGCAGCAGCCGGAAAACAACGTCTATCGCATCCTGATCGAGATGCTGGCCGTGACCCTTTCGAAGAAGGCCCGCGCCCGCGCCGTGCAGCTTCCGGCCTGGAACGAGGCGCTGGGCCTGCCCCGCCCCTGGGATCAGCAATGGTCGATGCGGATGCAACAGATCCTGGCCTATGAGACCGATCTGCTGGAATACGAAGACCTTTTCGACGGCAACCCGGCGGTCGACGCCAAGGTCGAGGCGCTGAAGGACGGCGCCCGGCACGAGCTGGAAACGCTCGACGCGATGGGCGGCGCGGTGGCGGCGATCGAATACATGAAGTCGCGGCTGGTCGAGTCGAATGCCGAGCGGTTGAACCGGATCGAGGGCGGCGAAACCGTGGTGGTCGGGGTCAACAAATGGACCCATGGCGAACCCAGCCCGCTGATGACCGGCGATGGCGGCATCATGACCGTCGACCCCGCCGTAGAGGCCGAACAGGTCGAGCGTCTGAACGCCTGGCGGGCGGCGCGCGACGAGGGCGCGGTGCAGCTGGCCCTGGGGGCGCTGCGCGACGCGGCGAAGGCGGGCGAAAATGTGATGCCGGCCTCGGTCGCGGCCGCCAAGGCCGGTGCGACCACCGGTGAATGGGCCGCCGTCATGCGCGCCGTCTTCGGGGAATATCGTGGCCCGACGGGGGTTTCGCGCTCGGTCTCGAACAAGACCGAGGGGCTGGACGATATCCGCGCCGCCGTCGATGCGGCCTCCGATCGGCTGGGCCGCCGGCTGAAATTCGTCATCGGCAAGCCGGGGCTCGACGGCCATTCGAACGGCGCCGAACAGATCGCCTTCCGCGCCCGCGATTGCGGCATGGATATCGAATACGAAGGCATCCGCCTGACCCCCGAAGAGATCGTGAACGCGGCCAAGGCGCAGGACGCCCATGTCGTCGGCCTGTCGATCCTGTCGGGCAGTCACATGCCGCTGGTCGAGGAGGTCCTGACCCGGATGCGCGCCGAGGGCCTGTCGCATGTGCCCGTGATCGTTGGCGGAATCATCCCGGACGAGGATGCCAGGCGGCTTCTGGCGCTGGGTGTGGCCAAGGTCTATACGCCGAAGGATTTCGAGCTGAACGCGATCATGATGGACATCGTCGCCCTGGCCGAGGCCCCGGTGGCGGCGGCGGAATAAGGCCTCTGGCCAAGCCCTTGCGAATGGCGCTAGGTTTCCCCCGGCGCCATTTTCTTTGCGAGGGACCATGTCCAGCCTTACCATCCGCCCGATCGAGCCCGGCGATTACGACGCCTGGCACCGGCTCTGGGCCGGCTATCTCGAGTTCTACGAGACCAGCCTGCCCGAGACGACCTATCAGGAAACCTTCAAACGCCTGTGTGACAAGGATAATTCCGAGCAGATGGGTTTCCTGGCGGTGCAGGACGGCACGCCCGTGGGCCTGGTGCATTACATCTTCCACGCCCATAACTGGCGCCCCGAGGGCGTGTGTTACCTGCAGGATCTGTTCGCCGACCCGGCGGCACGGGGCACCGGCGTGGGCCGCAAGCTGATCGAGGCGGTCTATGCGGCGGCGGACGCGGCCGGGCGGCCTTCGGTCTATTGGATGACGCAAGAGTTCAACGCCACGGCGCGGCAGCTTTACGACCGGATCGCCACCGTCACGCCCTTCATCAAATACCAGCGCTGAGGGGGCGACATGACCATTCATATCGGAGCGAAGCCCGGCCAGATCGCCGAAACCGTGTTGATGCCGGGCGATCCGCTGCGCGCCAAATGGGCCGCCGAGACCTTCCTGAGCGATGTGAAATGCGTCAATGAAACCAGGGGGATGCTGGGCTTCACCGGGATCTGGCGCGGGCAGCCGGTGACGATCCAGGGCAGCGGCATGGGGATGCCGTCGCTGTCGATCTATGCCAACGAGCTGATCCGCGACTATGGCGCCCGAACGCTGATCCGGATCGGCTCCTGCGGGGCGATGCAGGACGGTGTCGGCCTGCGCGATGTGGTGATCGCCATGACGGCGAGTTCGATGTCGACCCCGTCGCGCGGCTTCTTCAAGGAGCTGCAATTCGCCCCCTGCGCCGACTATGGCCTGCTGGAACGGGCGGTCGCGGCGGCGCGGGCGAAGGGTGTGACAACCCATGTCGGCGGGATCTATTCGGCCGATGTGTTCTATGACGAACGCCCTGATCTCAATGAACAAATGACCCGTCACGGCATTCTGGCGGTCGAGATGGAGGCGGCCGAGCTTTACACGGTGGCCGCCCGGTTCGGCGCCCGGGCGCTGGCGGTTCTGACGGTCAGCGACCACCTGCTGACGCATGAGGCCCTGCCCAGCTCAGAACGCCAGACGAGCTTTGCCGAGATGGTCGAGATCGCCCTGGAAGCGGCCTTCGCGGACAAGTAAACCCACAAGCTTTTCAAGCGCTTGCGTCTGCTCTCCGGGGCGGCGGAAAAGCCGCAGCGCGCGCCCCGTGCGAAGCCGCGGGCCCAGCGGCGCCACCAGCCGGCCCGCCGCCAGCGGCCCCGCCACCAGCGCCCGGTGCGCCATCAGCACCCCGGCCCCGGCCAGCGCCTCGTCCAGGGCCAGCGCATAGAGCGAAAACACCGGCCCGCGCGGCCGGAACGGGCGGTCGGGCCGGGCCGAGAAGCCCCAGCGCGCCCAGTCCCCGGACCAGGTGGAATCGATCAGGCAGGGCAGTTGCGCCAGATCGTCGAGCGTGCCGATCCGTTCGGCCAGATGCGGCGCGCAGACCGGGAAAATCTCATCTTCGTCAATGATGTCCCCACCCTCATCGGCATAGAACAGCGCCAGATCGAAGGTTTCGCGCATCAGGTTGGGCGGGCTCTCCAGCGCGGTGATCGAAATGTCCTGCCCCGGCAGCGCCGCCCTGATCGCCGGCAGGCGCGGCGCCAGCCACAGCTGGGCGATGGCCGGCAGCGCCGCAATATGCAGCGCCGCCGGGTTGGCGAAGGCTCGGAGCGATTGCACCGCCTCGCCCATCCGGTCGAAGGCGTCGGTCAGCGGGCCCAGCGCCCCAGCGCCGGCGCCGGTCAGGCTGAGCCCCTGGGCATGGCGGGCGAAGAGCGCCGCGCCGGCCCAGTCCTCGAGCGCCTTCACATGCTGCGCCACCGCCCCGGGAGACACATTAAGTTCTTCCGCAGCCTTGGAAAATCCACCCAGCCGCGCCGCCGCCTCGAAGGCGCGCAGGGCGTTCAGCGACGGGCCGCGAGGGCGGGGAGGATCGACCGGCATCGGTAAGACTCAGTTTTTCTTGGCCTAGATATCATGAAATCTGCTTTGCGTCCCTTCCCTTTTCCCGCTTAGCTGCGCCCAGATCACGGAGGTCCGACATGACACAGCTTGCCCCGCGCCCCTGGGTGCCCGAAACCGCCGAAACCCTTGTGCAGGACATCGCCAGCCGCGTGGCGGGCGAAGGCTCGGCAACGATTGCCGGCCGGATCGAGGATCTGGCCGCCCGGAACCGGACGATCCACGAAAAGGATTGCTTCAACCTTAACCCCGCGACCAACGTGATGAACCCGCGGGCCGAGGCGCTGCTGGCCTCGGGGCTGGGGACGCGGCCGTCGCTGGGCTATCCCGGCGACAAATACGAGATGGGGCTGGAGGCGATCGAGGAGATCGAGGTCATCGCGGCCGAGCTGGCGGCCGAGGTGTTCGGCGCGAAATATGCCGAGATCCGCGTGCCCTCGGGCGCCATCGCCAATCTCTATGGTTTCATGGCGCTGACCCAACCCGGCGATCAAATCATTGTTCCGCCTGCGAAAATCGGCGGGCATGTGACCCACCACGTGGGCGGTTGCGCCGGGCTTTACGGGCTGCACAGCGTCGAGGCGCCGGTCGATGCGGATGGCTATTCCGTCGATCTGGACGGGCTGGCGGCGCTGGCCGAGACGGTGCGGCCGAAGCTGATCACCATCGGCGGATCGCTGAACCTGCTGCCGCATCCGGTGCGCGAGATCCGCGAGATTGCCGACCGGGTCGGGGCGCATGTTCTGTTCGACGCGGCGCATCAATGCGGCATCATCGCCGGGCGCGCCTGGGCCAACCCGCTGGACGAGGGCGCGCATCTGATGACGATGAGCACCTACAAGTCGCTGGGCGGGCCGCCCTCGGGGTTGATCGTCACGAATGACGCGGAGATCGCCAAGCGGTTGGATTCCATCGCCTTTCCCGGCATGACAGCGAATTTCGACGCGGCAAAGTCGGCGGCTTTGGCGATGGCGCTGCTGGATTGGAAGGACCATGGCGCGGCCTATGCGCAGGCCATGGTCGAGACCGCGCAGGCGCTGGCCAAGGCCTTGAAAAGCGAGGGTATTCCGCTGTTCGAAAGCCGCGACGGGGCGACGACAAGCCATCAATTCGCGGTGCTGGCCGAGGGTTTCGGCGGCGGTCAGGCGGCGTCGAAGACGCTGCGCAAGGCGGGGTTCCTGGCCTGCGGCATCGGCCTGCCGGTGGCGGACGTTCCGGGCGATCTCAACGGCTTGCGGATCGGCACGCCCGAGCTGGTGCGCTGGGGGATGACGCCCGACGACATGCCCGAGCTGGGCCGGAGGATCGCGGCGGCGCTGCGCTCGAACCGGCCCGAGGAGATGGCGGAAGAGACCGCCAGATATCGGGCCCGGTTCGCCCTGCTGCACTACGTCCACGGCGGTTAACGGGTTAATCCGGGGCGGCGGCGCCTGTCTGCCGCCCGGCTGCGCCCTGGCTGGCATCCGTCGGGCGCCGCAGCCGTTAAGGATTTGGCCGGACGGGCGTTAACGCGGCGTGCGCTCAGAGGCCCCCACCCTAGCGGCCATGGCTGCGGTCATAGCCGTTGACCGGCGGCGGGGTCCAGCCGGTCAGCGCCCCCGGCGCGGGCGCGAAGGTCTCGACCAGGAGCGGGTGGCAGGTGGCGGTATCCGAGGAATGCTCGGACGAGCAATCGCCGCCGGGACAGGCGGACAGCGCGCCCAAAAGGTCGATCTCGGCGAAAAATTCGAGGTGATCGCCGGGACGAACGGGCGAGGCCTTCATGAAATACTGGCCGGTGTCGCGGGTGAAGCCGGTGCACATGAAGACGTTGAGCACGTCATGGACATGGGGCTCGGCCTGGGCCAGCGTCAGGCCGGTCGCATCGGCCAGGGCGCGGGTGAGGTTCGAATGGCAGCAGTGGTGATACTGCGTGCCCGACAGGAGATTGCCGGTATAGGGATCGCAGCGGGTGCCGATCACGTCATGCACCGAACCGCCGAATTGGTCGATGCCATACCAGCCCAGCGTATCCTCGATGATCGTCGCCATCTGCCGCAGGAAGGGGAAGGTGGACCACATCCTCTCGCCCGTGGTCAGGTGGGTGCCGTGCAGCGCGCGGGTCTTGCCGGAATAGAAGCGTTCGGACAGGTCATCCGCGTTCCACAGGTTCAAATCGCCGACCTGCGGGCCCTCGGGCGCCGAGATGCGGAAGATGTGGCCGGCGGGGACGCGGAAGCTGCAGGCCTCGCGCGCCGGCGCCCAGACCTCGCCCGTCTTCACGGCGCCGTGCCGGGCGGCGCGGTAGAGCGCGAGATCGGGCTTGGCCAACGTCTCGTTCGGGTAGCAGATGACGGGGGCGATGGCGCGGCGCTGGGCGGCGTCTGCGGGTTCTGGCATGGGCGGGCTCCGGTCAGGGGGGTCGCCCCACCCTTTCCCGGAACGCGCCGAGGTTCAACCGAAAGGATCGCCCCCGGGGCAACGGGGAGGGTGGGTGGGCGTTGCCCCGGGGGCGATCCTGTGTCTCAGATCACCACCACGTCGAGCGGCGGGAAGCCGTTGAAGCCGACCGAGGCATAGGACGAGGTATAGGCGCCGCAATTGCGGATGATCACCTTGTCGCCGGCCTTGAGGCCCAGCGGCAGGTCGATCATGCGCTTTTCATAGAGCACGTCGGCGCTGTCGCAGGAGGGGCCCGCCAGGATGCAGGGGCCGAAGCGCTCGTGGTCGCGCTCGGTCAGGAACTGATAGCGGATCGCTTCGTCCATGGTCTCGGCCAGGCCCGAGAACTTGCCGATGTCGAGGAAGACCCAGCGGTGCAGCTCGTCATGCGATTTCTTCGACACCAGCAGCACCTCGGCGGCGATGGCGCCGCATTCGGCGACCAGGCCGCGGCCCGGCTCGGCCATGATCTGCGGCACCTGGCCGAAATACATCTCGATCAGGTCGATGACCCGGGCGGCATAGGCCTGGGGCGCCTGGATTTCCTCGCCATAGAAGGCGGGGAAGCCGCCGCCGATGTTCAGCAGCGACAGGTCGAAGCCGGCGGCGCGGGCTTCGTGCCAGGTGGCGGCGACCTGGCCCAGGATGGGCGACCACATGTCGGCGCGGCGGGTTTGCGAGCCGACGTGGAAGCTGAGGCCCACCGGGGTGAGGCCCAGCGCGCGGGCCTCGTCCATCAGGCCCAGAACTTCGCTCGGCGCGCAGCCGAACTTGCGGGTCAGCGGCCAGTCGGCCTCGGACGCCTCGACGATCAGGCGGATGTAGACGCGGGCGCCGGGGGCGTTTTCGGCAATCTTCTCAAGCTCTTCGGACGCATCGGCGGCGAAGAGGCTGACACCGGCGTGATGCGCGAAGGCGATGTCGGCGGGCTTCTTCACGGTGTTGCCGAAGGAGATGTGATCGGGGTCGGCGCCCTGGGAGAGGCAGAGCTCGATCTCGGCGCGCGAGGCGGCGTCGAAGCCGGAACCGAGATTGACCAGGGTCTCGATCACCTGCGGCGCCGGGTTGGCCTTGACGGCATAGTGGATGCGGGCGCGGCCCAGGCCGGCCGAGAGGGCGGCGTATTGGCGGGCAACGGCCTCCATATCCAGCACCAGGGTCGGCTGGGCGAAGGAATGATCGCGGATGAAGGTTTCCACACGGGAAGGGGCAAGGGCGCGCGCGCCAAAGGCGCGTTCGGTCACATGAGCGGTCATGGTCATCTCCAAAAGAGACCCCGGACATATTTCAGCCGGACGGGTTGCAATCAGAGACGTTACCGTCGCTGCATGTGTGCCTGTGAGTACAGAGGCGCGTGCGTTGGCGTCTTGAAATCGCATTTGGGGCAAAGCCTGAGTCGATTCAAGATGGAAAATATCGCCGTGTTTAATTTTCTCCGCCCCCTGCCCCGGCTGTGGCGCGACGGACGCAGGGCGGTGTCAGGCCTGGGGCGGGCGGCGCGGGCCGAGGCAGGTTTCGGGCGGCTTTCCGCTATCTGTTGTGGTCTGGGCGCCGCAGGCCATGCATCTGTAGCGGCGCGGCGCGCCATCGGGTGTGGCCTGGGCCCGCCAGCGGCAGTGCCGCGTCCTGCGGTTGGAAAAGATCAGCATGAGAACGAAAGCCAGGACGAGGCCGAGCGCCGGAACGATCATCGCTCAGCCGTTGCGTTCGTGGCGGCGGCGCCATTCCCGGGCATAGACCGATTCTTCCGAATATTTCCGGGTCAGCGCGGCGTTGCGTGTCGCCGCCTCCTCGCCGGTTTCGGCGCGGATCACGGCGCGCGGCTGGGCGGCGCGGCGATAGGGGATCACCTGCACCATCGGCGTGCCGGCCGGCAGGCGGAGGGCGCGGGGCTGGGCCGTCCAGAGAAACGGCACGTTCACCGGCACGTCGAGCGCATCGCAATCGACCGCGCCGGCAAAGGCGTGGAACGGCAGCTCGAAATGGTTGATCGGGTGCAGGAAGCTGGCCGACCAGCCCGCCGGCAGGCGCACCCGCCAGGGGTTGAGGAACTTGAGCGGCTGAGCGCCCTCGAACGGCCCGGGCTCGTCGGCGCCGATCTGGCCGGGGTGATGCGGCTCGATCGCGTTGAACGGGCAGTCGGCGTCCCAGTGAAACGCCATCTGCCGTGTCGCCGGGTCGAGCACGGTCCAGACGGCGAAGGGCAAGGGGATGATCCAGCCCAGCGCCATGACATCGGCCACCGGCAGGCAGGCCCGGACCGTCAGGCCGGGCAGGCCGTGGGCGTCAGACATCCCCATCTCGCGCGGCAGATCGCGATACCATTCCGGCAGGAACCGCGCCGCCGGGGCGGGCGGCGGAATGCGCCCGTCCAGCTCGGGCGGGCAGAGGAATTCGATTTCGACGGGCGTGTCGTCCTGCATCTGCCGCTTCCTTCCCCGGATCAGGCGTGTTGGCCGGCGGCGCGGCCGGAAAAGATGCAGCCGCCCAGAAACGTGCCTTCCAGCGCGTTATAGCCATGATAGCCACCGCCGCCGAAGCCCGCCACCTCTCCGGCGGCGAAAAGCCCGTCGAACGGGGTGCCGTCGGGGCGCAGCACGCGCCCGGACAGGTCGGTATGCAACCCGCCGAGGCTCTTGCGGGTGAGAATCGACAGCCGCACGGCGATGAGCGGGCCTTTCGTGGCATCGAGGATGCGATGCGGCTTGGCGGTGCGCACCAGCCGGTCGCCGCGATAGGCGCGGGCGCCGTGGATGGCGGTGATCTGGGCATCCTTCGAGAAGGGGTTCAGGATCTGGGCATCGCGGGCCTCGATCTGGGCGCGGATATGGGCCGGGTCCAGAGGCGCCTCGGGCGTCAGGCGGTTCATGCCGGCGATGAGCGTGTCGAGGTCTGCGGCCACGACGAAATCGGCGCCCTCGCGCTTGAAGGCCTCGACCGCGCCGGTGGCGCCCTTGCTGAGCGTGCGTTCCTTCAGCACCTGCCACAGGCTGCCCGAGACGAAATCGGGGTTCTGTTCCGACCCCGAGAGGGCGAATTCCTTTTCGATGATCTTCTGGGTCAGGATGAACCAGCTGTGTTCGTGCCCGGTGGCAAGGATGCGCTTCAGCGTCGCCAGGGTGTCGAAGCCCGGCAGGCAGGGCGCCTCCATCCGCTCACCCAGCGCGTCGAACCACATCGGCGAGGGGCCGGGCAGGACACGGATGCCGTGGTTGGGCCAGATCGGGTCCCAGTTCTGCAGGCCTTCGGTGTAATGCCACATGCGGTCTTCGTTGATCGCCCCTGCCCCGGCCTGCTTGGCGATCTGGGCCATCTGGCCGTCGACGTAATCCGGCACGCCCGAGACCATGTGTTTCGGCGCCTTTCCCAGCCGGTCGGCGGGCCAATGGGCGCGGACCAGATCGTGGTTGCCGCCGATCCCGCCGGTGGTCAGGATCACGCTTTCGGCGCTGTAATCGAAGCTGCCCACCACCGCGCGCGTGGTCGAGGCGCCGCGGCGGGCGTGATCCACCGCCAGCATTTCGCCCCGCACGCCGGTGACGCGGCCGTTCGTCACGTCGAGCCCGGTGACACGGTGGCGGAAGCCGATGCGCAGAAGGCCCGCGCTTTCGGCCGCCCGGGCCTGCTCGACATAGGGCGCGACGATGCCTTCGCCCGCGCCCCAGGTGATGTGGAAGCGCGGCACCGAATTGCCGTGGCCGGTGGCCAGCCCGCCGCCGCGCTCGGCCCAGCCGACCACCGGGAACCAGCGCATTCCCAGCGCCTTCAGATCCGTCCGCATCGGGCCGGCGGCATAGTCGAGATAGGCCTCGGCCACGCGGCGGGGGTTTTCGTCTTCGGGGCGGTCGAACCCGGCGCTGCCCATCCAGTCGGCCCGCGCCAGATCGAGGCTGTCGCGGATGCCCATGCGGCGCTGTTCCGGCGTGTCGATCATGAAGAGCCCGCCGAGGCTCCAGAAGGCCTGCCCGCCCAAGGACTGCTCGCCCTCCTGATCCAGCAGCAGCACCTTGCGGCCGCGCGCCGTGGCGGCATGGGCGGCGGCCAGCCCCGCCAGGCCGCCGCCGACGATGATGATGTCCTGATCCATGCGCCCTCCCGTTTCCGGCAAGGCTAGGAGAGCATGGGCCAGACTGTAAAGCCGAACCGCGCGTCCGGGCGCTATTGCGACAGCGGCGCGGGCGAGAACAGCACGCCGAACTGTTCGCACCAGATCGCCACCGACCTGAAGCGGGCGATATCGGCGCTGGGCGGCACGACATAGCTCTGGTTGCCGACATTGCCCTTCAGAAGCCCGAGCGAGACCCAGTCCGCCCCCGTCACATCGCTCGAGGATTTCGGATCGGGATGGGCGCTGAGCCAGACCTCGAGATCGGGGCCGTTGGTGACGCGGAAATCGGTGAGCTGAATCTCGATCATGCCATCGGGGCGTTTCACCACCGCGACAGTGCCGCTGCCCTTGTGGGCGGCGTCGGCATCCGAGAAGGTGCCGCGGGCGAGGACCGAGCCTTCCCCGGCCACCGTGAGCGTCTCGTCCACCACCCGGTCGATCCAGAGCGGCGAGGCGAGATACCAGAACGCGGCGCCGAAGCCGGCGCCAAGGGCAAAGCTGGGGAGGGCGATGGCGAGAAACCGTTTCATCCGTTCTCCTGTCACCGGTGTTCGGGTTGCTGGGTTCCGGTCATGCCATCACCTCGACGCCCAGGATCGTGGGCAGGTGGCGGGCGATCTCGGACCAGGTTTCGCCCTCGTCCAGGCTGGCGAAGACCGAGCCGGAATTGGTGCCGAAATAGACCCCCGCCGGATCGGCCGTGTCGCGGGCCATGGCCTGGCGCAGGACGGTGAAGAAGCAGTTCTCGGTCGGCAGCCCGTCCTGTTTCGCCTCCCAGCTGGCGCCGCCATTGCTGGTCTTCCAGACCGCGGCCGAGGCGCCGGGCGGGAAGCGGCCGGCGCTGTCGCCGTTCAGGGGAAAGACCCAGGCGGTGTCGGGGTCGCGCGGATGGGCGGCGACGGGGAAGCCGAAGGTCGAGGGCAGATCGGCGCCGATATCGTCCCAGTGCCGGCCGCCGTCGCGGCTGACCCAGGTGCCATGGTGGTTCTGCTGGTAAAGCCGGCCATCGGCGGCGCGGGCCATGTTGTGGACGCAATGGCCGATCTCGCCGTTGCAGGGCGCGGCGGGGTGGTCGTGATGCCCCTGCCCGGCCTCGTTCGACAGGCGGTTGCGGCGGTCCCAGCTGGCGCCGCCGTCTTCGCTGGCAAAGACACCCTCGGCCGAGATGCCGAGCCAGAGCTTGGCGGGATCGTCGGGATCGCTGACGATGGTGTGCAGCGTCAACCCGGCAGCGCCGGGGGTCCAGCCGTCGCGGCCGGGGAAGTCGGCCAGGCCGGCGTTCTTTTCCCAGGTGGCGCCGCCATCGCGGCTGGCGAAAAGCTGGGCCGGTTTCGACCCGGCATAGAGCACGCCATGGGCCCGGTGCAGCGACCAGATCGACTGCACCTCCTTGCCGAAGGGGTGATCGCGCTTTTCCCAGCCGATCATCGCGGCGAAATCGGGATCGTTCGCCGCCCAGTCGTCCATCGCGCCGCCCGAGAGCTGCGACAGCGTCCAGCTTTCCCCGCCATCGGTCGAGCGCCAGATCCCGGCGCCGGTGAAATCGCTGCCGCCGCCGGCCCAGAGATGGCCGGTCGCGGCATCGCCGATGACATGGTTGATGGTCCAGCCGTCGCAATGCGGCCCCGAGACCCGCCAGCCATCGCGGCCGGCATCCGATGTCAGAAGAAAGGCCCCCTTGGTGGTGCCGATAAGAACGGATGTGGACATGACGCGCCTCCTGTCCGGCGAAGGATAACACAGCCGCCCGGGCGCGGCGCGGTTTTTCGACGAAAGACGCCCGCCTCAGCGGGCGTCGCGGATCAGGCCGAGGAGGTAATCGGCGGCCTCGTCCCGCGTCAGGCTGCCCGGCGTCCAGCCATCGCCGAAAAGCGCGCGGATGTCCGGATCGTCGTAACGCTCGTCGAAGACCCGGCCCAGCGCCGCCAGCGCCTCGGCCACCTGCCAGGGGAATTTCTGTTCGCCCATCGCCACGCGGTTCAGGTAATGCATCCGCATCGCCAGGTAATGGCAGAGGGCGCGAAACTCTTCTTTCGAGCGGAAGTCGAGCGCCGGCTTTTCGGCCATCAGACCACCCGGTTCAGCTGCATCCGCTTGATTTCGGCAATCGCCGCCGCCGGGTTCAGGCCCTTGGGACAGGTCTTGGCGCAGTTCATGATCGTGTGGCAGCGATAGAGCTTGAACGGGTCTTCCAGCGCATCGAGCCGCTCGCCCGTGGCCTCGTCGCGCGAGTCGATGATCCAGCGATAGGCGTGCAGAAGGGCCGCCGGGCCGAGGTAACGGTCGGAGTTCCACCAGTAGGACGGGCAGGACGTCGAGCAGGAGGCGCACATCACGCATTCATAGAGCCCGTCGAGCTTCTTGCGGTCCTCGATCGACTGTTTCCATTCCTTCGCGGGGCGGTTGGTCTTGGTTTCCAGCCAGGGCATGATGCTGGCGTGCTGGGCATAGAAATGGGTCAGGTCGGGGATCAGGTCCTTCACCACCGGCATATGCGGCAGCGGATAGATCTTGACCGTGTCGCCCTTGATCTCGTCCATGCCATAGATGCAGGCCAGCGTGTTGATGCCGTCGATATTCATCGCACACGACCCGCAGATGCCTTCGCGGCACGAGCGGCGGAAGGTCAGCGTCGGGTCGAGGTTGGTCTTGATCCAGATGAGCCCGTCCAGAACCATCGGGCCGCAATCATCGAGGTCGACGAAATAGGTGTCGATGCGCGGGTTCTGGCCGTCATCGGGGTTCCAGCGATAGATCTGGAACTTGCGCAGCTTGGTGGCGCCTTGCGGTTTGGGCCAGGTCTTGCCGGTGACCATGCGGGAATTCTTGGGCAGGGACAGCTGAACCATGGGATCGTTCCTTTCTCAGGCTGGTCTCTCAGGCGGGGCGCGGCGCGTCGGCGGGCGCGGAAGGGGTGAAAAGCTGCTGGTTCCTCTCGACGATCTGCGCCACCGAGCGGCGCTGTTTCGGGCGAAGGTCCAGGGTGTTGAGCAGCCGCAGGAATTCCAGCGCGCCGAAATTCAGGCTTTCGTTGCGGCGTGTGGTCTGCGGCACCAGCGCGGCGATCTCCTCGGGCGAAAGCCCGGCCAGGGCCAGAAGCTGGCTGCCGGGGCGGGCGCGGTCGGTCTCGTCCTCGAGCCGCAGGACATGGGCGCGGCCCGGCGCGGCGGCCGTCAGGCGGCGGGCCAGATCGGCCCAGTCGCCGCTGTCGGCGGTCCTGGACAGGAAGGTGCCGAGGGTTTCGGTATAGCCGTCCGAGCGCACCGCCTGGTTATGGGCCGAACGCTTCCAGGCGGCCAGGTCGCGGGTATAGATCACGTATTCGGGCCGGTAGGGCGCGAGATGGGTATCGAGCAGCGACACGATCTCTTCCAGGAAGGGATAGAGCGTGACGGTGCCGGCGCGGCCCAGCATGGCGCCGGGCAGGTTTTCGTGGCTGATCAGCGTCACCCCCGGCCCCGGCGCGATCAGGTCGCGGACCGTCTCGATGGTTTCGATCAGGCGGGCGCGGCGGCCGGCTTCGGGGCTGGGATCGTCGGTATAGAGCAGTGCCGCGCGGCCCATGTCGCGCGTGGGCGAAGCACGGCGAGGGGTCAGGGCCTGAAGCCCCGGCATCAACGCCGCCTCATGCGCCTGCAGGTGATCGTGCAGCGAGGTCGAGCCGGTCTTCTGCACGCCCATATGGACGATGACGCGGCGGAGGCCGTCGGCGGTGGACCTGGCTGCGCTCATCCCCCGCCCCCTTATCCCGCCAATGCCAGCGCAACGCCCTGGCCGGCGATGCAGGTCACGGTTTCGCGGCGCTGGGCGATCTGCAGCACCATCTGGGTGACCTCGCCCGTCGCGCCGGTGGCGGAACTGCCGGCGATCTGCAGGATTTCCTGGGCCGAGGCGTTGTCGATCACGCAATCGGTGACCGGCGTGGCATCGACGCCCGGGAACTCCTGCGCCACAACGGCATTCACCGCCCGCTTGGCCCGGCCCCGCGCGGCGTCGTCGGCGGCCTGCTGGACCGCCGTGCAGGCCGCAAGGCCCGCCACCACGACAAGGGCGAGCGCCGCGCGCATCAGAAGGTGCGCGCCTTGGGCGCGATGGTCTTCAGGCTGATGCCGCCTTCGGCCTCGGTGGTCAGCGGGTCCTTGATCACGTCGCGGTGGGTCAGCGTGACCTTGTTGCCGTCGACATGGGCGATGGTGTGGACGCGCCAGGTCTTGTCGTCGCGCTCGGGGTAATCCTCGTGCGCGTGGGCGCCGCGGGATTCCTTGCGGGCCTCGGCGCCGACGATGGTGGCCAGCGCGTTGGGCATGAGGTTGGTCAGCTCGAGCGTCTCCATCAGGTCCGAGTTCCAGACCAGCGAAGTGTCGGTGACATTGAGGTCCGAGAGCTTGGCCGCGACGGCGGTCATCTTCTCGACGCCCTCTTTCAGCGACTTGTCGGTGCGGAAGACGGCGGCGTCGGCCTGCATGGTCTTCTGCATTTCGAGCCGCAATTCGGCCGTGGGGGTGCCGCCCTTGGCGTGGCGCAGCCCGTCGAAGCGCTCGAAGGCGGCGTCGACCGAGGCCTGGTTCAGCACCGGATTGGGCGCCTCGGGGTTCACCACCTGGCCGGCGCGGATGGCGGCGGCGCGGCCGAAGACGACGAGGTCGATGAGGCTGTTCGAGCCCAGACGGTTGGCGCCGTGGACCGAGGCGCAGCCGGCCTCGCCCACCGCCATCAGGCCGGGGACGACGGCGTTCTGGTCTTTCTTCGTGGGGTTCAGCACCTCGCCCCAGTAATTGGTCGGGATGCCGCCCATGTTGTAATGCACGGTCGGCAGAACCGGGATCGGCTCCTTGGTGACATCGACGCCGGCGAAGATCTTGGCGGATTCGCTGATCCCCGGCAGGCGTTCATGCAGCGCCTCGGCCGGCAGGTGGCTGAGGTTCAGGTGGATGTGGTCGCCGTTCTTGCCGACGCCGCGGCCCTCGCGGATTTCCATCGTCATCGAGCGGCTGACATAGTCGCGCGGCGCGAGGTCCTTGTAGGTGGGGGCGTAACGCTCCATGAAGCGCTCGCCCTCGGAATTGGTCAGATACCCGCCCTCGCCACGGGCCCCCTCGGTGATCAGGCAGCCGGCGCCATAGATGCCGGTCGGGTGGAACTGCACGAATTCCATGTCCTGCAGCGGCAGGCCGGCGCGGGCCACCATGCCGCCACCGTCGCCGGTGCAGGTATGGGCCGAGGTGCAGGAGAAATAGGCGCGGCCATAGCCGCCGGTCGCCAGCACCACCATCTTGGCGTTGAAGACATGCATGGTGCCGTCGTCGAGCTTCCAGCAGACCACGCCCTGACATTGCCCGTCCTCGGACATGATCAGGTCGATGGCGAAATATTCGATATAGAACTCGGCGTTGTTCTTCAGGCTCTGGCCATAGAGCGTGTGCAGGATGGCGTGGCCGGTGCGGTCGGCGGCGGCGCAGGTGCGCTGCACCGGCGGGCCTTCGCCGAATTCTGTGGTGTGGCCGCCGAAGGGGCGCTGATAGATCTTGCCCTCTTCGGTGCGGCTGAACGGCACGCCGTAATGTTCCAGCTCATAGACCGCCTTGGGGGCCGAGCGGGCAAGGTATTCCATCGCGTCGGTGTCGCCCAGCCAGTCGCTGCCCTTCACCGTGTCGTACATATGCCATTGCCAGCTGTCGGGGCCCATGTTGCCAAGGCTGGCGGCGATGCCGCCCTGGGCGGCCACGGTATGCGAGCGGGTCGGGAAGACCTTGGTCACGCAGGCCGTGCGCAGCCCCTGTTCGGCCATGCCCAGCGTGGCACGCAGCCCGGCACCGCCGGCACCCACCACGACCACGTCATATTCGTGCGTCTCATATTCGTATGCGGCCATTGGTCTGCCCCTCAGAGTGCGATCTTGGCGAGGGCGAAAAGCCCGGTGGCGGTGATGGTCCAGGAAAGACCGATCGCCAGCATGATGAGGCCCTTGCGGAGCGAGCCGTGCCAGTAATCCTCGATCATCATGCGGGCGCCGTGCTGGAAGTGCTGCATGGCGACGATCAGCGTGAGGCCGGTCAGCAGCGCCACGAACGGGTGGGCGAAGGTGGCCAGCACCGTTTCGTGATCGCGGCCGATGGCGCGGCCCAGGACGATGACGAAGGTCGGGATCAGGAAGGCCAGCGCGACGGCGCTGACCTGCATGTACCAGTGATGTTCGGTGCCGGAATGGGCGGCGCCTTTGCCCTCGGCGCGTTTGCGGGCGGTAAGGTAGCGCATCTTTCTCTCCTTACACGATGAGAAGGGTGATGACGGTCAGGACGACCGAGCCGACGAGGCAGGCGATGCCGAGCTTTTCGGCGGTGGGCACGTCGAGCCCGTGGCCGGCGTCATAGTAAAGGTGCCTGAGGCCGGTCAGGTAGTGATACCAGAGCCCCAGCACCGAAAGCGACAGCACCAGATCGCCGAACCACGAGGTCAGCACCGCGTCGGCCAGCGCGTAATAACCGGCCGAGGTCGAGGCGGCGAACAGCCACCAGACCACCAGCAGGGCCGATACGACAAGCGCGTTGCCGGTGATCCGGGTCAGGATCGAGGTGAGCATCGGAATCTGCCAGCGGTAGATCTGGATATGCGGGCTGAGCGGGCGTTCCACAGGTTTCTGCGTGGCCATGGGCATGTCCCCTTGAAGTCATTAGGCTTTGGCCGGTCTCCGGCCGGTCCACTGTGCCTTTGATAACGCTTTCACCGGCGGTGTCACGCCTTCATGTGCAGTCGCAGCATGAAATGACCTTCGGTTCGGCATGAAAATCCGGTTTGTGATCACTGAAATGTCGCGCGTGATCACGAAATTCCGCACAAATACCGCCGGGGCGAATCCGTTTGCGGTAACGCGGTAACGGCAACGGGCCGGGTGCCCTCTTGCGACGGCGCCCGGCCCGGATGGCTGGGTCGTGGTCCCCTGGATGGGGCTCAGTTGCCCAGAAGCTGGGTGTCGAAGGAAATCGTCGCCGCGAAAATGGCCGAGGCGAACTCGTTCTTCTGCACCGAGGCGCCGATCGACACCGTGTCGTTCAGCGCATAGCTGACGCCCACTTCGCCCCAGGTGCCGCCCAGCCCGTCGTCGTGGCCGCCCAGCAGCGACAGCGAGAACTTGTCGGTCAGGGCGAAGTCGCCGCTCAGGCTGATCTGGTTCCAGTCATTGGTGAAATCATAGCTGTCGCGCACCGAAAGCGTGACCGCGTCGCTGACCGCGACGCCCAGCTTCAGCGCCACGGCATCGGACCAGAAGCCGGTGGAATCATAGGTGGTCCGGGTATAGGTCAGGTCATAGCTGAGCTTGCCGACCTCGCCACGATAGCCGAGATAGGGGTCGATCTCGGCCTTGTCGGGGGCAAAGCGCACGCCCGAGGCCCAGACCCCCAGATAGAAGCCGCCATATTCGGCCTCGATATAGCCCTGGATGGTGGGCTTGTCGTTGGTTTGGGTGATGCCGGTATAGACATAGTTCGAGGTCAGGGTCGCGCCGGCATAGACGTTGACGCCATCGGCAGAGGCTGCCGAGGCGAGCGCCAGACCAAGAACGGATCCGGCGAGGAGGCTTGTTTTCATGGAAGCACCTTGAAAGTGAGTGGTGCACCAAGCCAAGCGCCGGATTTCGCGATCTGGCAAGCGGCAGATAGGGGCGGCTGCCGCAAATTCGGGCAGAGTGCCGGCCGTGCCGCAAAAATGCGCGTCAGAGCGGCATCAACGCCCAATAATCGAGATCGAGAAGAACGCCCGGCAGGTATTTGCCGTCCTCGCCCTTGAGCGCGCCGACCGAGCCGTCCGAGGTCGCCACCAGCCTGAGCCGGATCGCGCCGACGCCCGGCGCGGCGGTCTCGGCCTT
>JAWKXE010000032.1:0-48547 GCA_041397165.1 Paracoccaceae bacterium
GAGCGAAGCGAGGCCCCGCCGCGACGGCGAAGCCGGCGCAACCTCTGGCGCGCGGTGGGGTCAGCCGAATTTCAGGAACAGCTTGGCATAGGGTTTCTTCAACCCGGCCGCAGCGGCGCGGATGGCTTGCGGGTCGCCCGAGCGGGCGGCGTCCTGAAACGCCGCGACCGAGGCCTGGAAGGCCTGGCTCAGCGGGTCGAAATCGGGGTTGTCCCAATAGGCGGGCGGCGGCGAGGACAGCAGGTCCCGGGCCAGGAAGGCAAGCAGGGCGGCGTCCTCCTGCACCCGGTCGATCGCGGCGGCATCGAGCGCCGACAGGTCGGTTCTCAGCACCTGTTCCATCATGGAATGATAGGCGTTCATCCGGTCCGAGAAGGTCTCGATACGGTTGCGTTCATGCAGGGCCGCCAGTTCGTCGCGGATGCCTTCCAGGGTTTCATGCGCGCCGTGCAGGTCGCCCTCGACGATCTGGCCCGAGGATTTGTTGATCAGCCAGGCCACCTGTTCCAGCGTATCGGCGAAGCCCGGATCGTCGGCATAATGCGGCGGCGGGGTGGATTCCCAGGCGTCGATCAGGGCGCGCCATTGGTCCGAGAGCGCGTTGCGGGCCCTGGCCGAGGCGGCGGTATCGCCGGCGTTGGTGGCGAAGAGGGCCTGTCGATAGCTGGCCCAGGCCGCGTCATAGGCGGCGTTGAAATCGGCGACCGGGCCGGCCCGGGCGGGCAGGGTCAGCGCGAGGAAAGCGAGAGCGGCGAGGGAGGGTTTCACGGTCGGACTCCGATGCGGGTGGGCGTGGGGAAACTATGGCCGGGCCATTCGGCCGGGGCAATTCAATCGTCGCGTGAGAGGAAGGATATCGTGGTGTCGCCATAGCGCCGCGCGTCGAGCAGGGTAAGGTCGGGCGGCGGGGCGATGGCGGTGTTTTCCTCCCAGACGATCAGGGCGCCGGCGGCGATCCAGCCGCCGGCCAGCGCGGCCGCCAGGGCCTTTTCGCCCAAGCCCTTGCCATAGGGCGGGTCGAGGAAGACGAGGTCGCAGGGCGCGTCCGGATTGGGGCCGAGGCGGCAGGCGTCGCGGCGGATGAGGGTGGCCACGGGTTCGGCCCGGCAGAGCGCGATATTCTGCAGGATGAGCGATTGCGCCTTGCGGCCGTCATCGACGAAGCTGGCATGTGGTGGCGCCGCGGCTGGAGCGCCTCGAGCCCCAGCGCGCCGGTGCCGGCGAAGAGGTCGAGCACGCGGGCGCCGCTGACCGGATCGCCGAAGCGGCCGCCGCCTGAGAGCACGTTGAACAGGCTGCGCACCCGGTCGGTGGTGGGGCGCAGATGCGCGCCAGCATCGTGCCCTTGCCGACCGAGGCCAGCGCCCGGCCACGGAAATCTCCGCCGATGATGCGCATCACGACCGGGGGTGGGGTGGACCCCCACCCCTGCGCAGCCGCGCCATCACATCAGTGCCTTTGAGCTCGGTCGCGGGGTCGGCGACCAGCGCCGGGTCGGGCGATTTGCCGCCTTCGATCAGGCGCTTGCCGATCATATAGGCGCGCGGATCGTTCATCGCGTCGACCGCCAGCAGGCTGTCGCCGGTGTAATACCAGAAGCTGGTCGCGCCGGGCTTGTCGCCGGGCCGCGTGACCACCCGGTCATAGCCGGTGTTGAGCCCGGCGATCTGCAGCTTGACGTCATACTGATCCGACCAGAACCACGGTTTGGCGACGTAATCCCCTGCCCGCGCCCAGCATGTTCCCCGGCCACGCATTCGGCCTGGTCGATGGCGTTGGGCACGGATCTGAGCCGCTGGATACGCCCGCCCTTCCAGGGAAACGAGGCACAATCGCCCGCCGCCCAGATATGCGGGTCGCTGGTGCGGCCCCGGGCATCGGTCCTGATCCCGTTCTCGATCTCGAGCCCAGCCGCTCGGCCAGTGCGGTGGCGGGCGTGATGCCGACGCCGACGATGGCGAAGTCGATGTCGAGCGTGGCGCCGCTCTGGACAGGATCGCGCCGCTGACGCGGGTCTCGCCGGTCAGCCGGTCGAGGCCGACGCCTTCGCGGATATCGACGCCGTGGCCGGTATGCAGGGCGCGGAAGTAATCCGAGGTCTCGGCGCGGCGAGTTGCAGGATACGCCCGGCCATCTCGACCAGCGTGACCTTGAGGCCCTTCTTGCCGCCACCGCCGTGGCCTCGAGCCCGATATAGCCGCCGCCGATGATCAGCACGCCGCGGCCGGGCGCGAATTCGGGCGCCATGGCGTCGACATCGGCCAGGGTGCGCACGGCGAAGACGCCTTCGAGCGCGCCGCCGATGGCGGGCGGCAGGAGCCGCGGCACCGATCCGGTGCAGAGCGCCAGCATGTCATAGGCGATGCCGTGGCCGCCGGCGACGATGGTGCGGTCGGCGCGGTCGATGGCCTGGACGGTGGTGCCGGTGCGCAGTTCGATCCCGTTATCGGCATAGAAGCTTTCGGGCCGCAGATAGAGCCGTTCCAGTTCCATCTCGCCCAGCAGATAGGCCTTGGACAGCGGCGGGCGCTGATAGGGCGGCGCGGGTTCCTCGCCGATGAGCGTGATCGCGCCGGTATGGCCCAGGTTGCGCAGCTTGGCGCAAAGGGCGGATCCGGCCTGTCCGGCCCCGATAACGACGATGTGAGACATGGCGGCCCTTCCTGCGAATTTTGGCGTTGTCTGCGCCGGGAGAGCCTATAACCTGAGCGGCAGAGAAGGCAACGCGCTTAGCCCAGGACGGAGGATATGCTATGACGATTGCAGTAGGAGTACAGGTTGCCCGAGGCCACCATGATGGTGGTGGGCGCGATCTACCCGGAGCCGGTCGAGCTGGCCGGCCGGCTGACGGGCGCAAGGTGGTGGATTCGCGGTGCCGGGGCGTTCACGCCGACCTGCCATTCGGCGCATGTGCCCAGCTTCCTGCGGGTGATGGACGGGCTGAAGGGCAAGGGCGTCGACGAGGTGATCTGCACGCGGTGCACGACCCTGGGTGATGCAGGCCTGGGGCGAGGCGACTGGCGCCAGCGCCGGCGGATCACCATGCTGGCCGACAGTTCGGGCGGGTTCACCAAGGCGCTGGGGATGGATTTCGACGCCCCGCCGGTTGGCTTCGTCGGGCGCCTCGAAGCGCTATGCGCTGATGGCCGAGGATTATGTGGTCAAGGTGCTGAACGCTGAGGCGGGCCAACGGCACCTGCGAGCTGGGCGGCGAGGCGATGCTGGACGATCTTTGATCGGCGCAGGGGCGGTGGGCTGAAAGCCCACCCTACATTTCCTGGCGGGATCTGGGCGGGATGGTGGGCTCGAACCCCACCCTGTCGGGCCGAAGGCCCTGCCCCCTCGATTGGCCGGGAGCTGGCACTTCGGCGGCCAGCGCGTCAGCGCGGCGCAAGGCAACCTTTCGATACGGCGACGCGCGTCAGCGCGGCGCAGGCTCTGCGCGGGGGTCACAGGCTGTCGAGCTTGCGCGCCAGCTTGGCGTCGAGCGACGACAAGCCGTCGGCGTCATGGGTGATCAGCGTCACCGTGACCTTGTTCCAGACATTGCACCACTCGGGGTGGTGATTCCATTTCTCGGCCCAGAGCGCGGCATGGGTCATCCAGGCGAAGGCGCCGGCGAAATCCTTGAACTCGAACGTCTTGACGATGGCGTCGCGGCCCTCGACCGGGGCCCAGCCGGTCTCGTAGAGCGGCGGCAACAGGCTTTCGCGGGCGGTATCGGACAGAAGCTCGTTCAATCGTGGTCCTCCTCGGGCGTATTGCGGAACGGGCCATAGGCGGTGAGAATCTCGATCTCTTCCGCCACGGCCTCGCGTTCGGCCTCAAGATAGCGCGAAACGGCGTCGGCGAAACCCGGATCGGCGATCCAGTGCAGCGCGTGGCAGGTATTGGGCATGTATCCGCGCGCCAGCTTGT
The DNA here is from genome assembly GCA_041397165.1 of Paracoccaceae bacterium. Classification (GTDB taxonomy): domain Bacteria; phylum Pseudomonadota; class Alphaproteobacteria; order Rhodobacterales; family Rhodobacteraceae; genus JAWKXE01. Next base: position 3,919 of record JAWKXE010000032.1, read on the forward strand.
GTTCGCCCTGGGCGCCGGCCTCGACCCGGGAAAGGCCCTGCGCGATGGCGAAGTCGATGGCCTGATAGTAGCACAGTTCGAAATGCAGGCAGGGGACATGCCGGTTGCAGCCCCAGTAGCGGCCGAACAGCGTGTCGCGGCCGATCAGGTTGAGCGCGCCGGCGATATAGGCGCCGTCCCGTTCGGCCAGCACCAGCAGGATGTCGTCGCGCAGGGTCGCTTGCGCGATGTCGAAGAAGGCCCGGGTCAGATAGGGCGAGCCCCATTTGCGCGAACCGGTGTCCTGGTAGAACCGCCAGAAGGCGTCCCAGTGTTCGGGCTGGATGTCGTCGCCCGAGAGCGCCAGGATGCGGCCGCCGAAGCCCTGCGCCTGGGCGCGTTCCTTGCGGATGTTCTTGCGCTTGCGCGAGGAGAGCTGCGCCAGGAAGGCATCGAAATCGGCATAGCCCGCGTTGTCCCAGTGAAACTGCTGGGTGGTGCGGTGCAGAAGGCCCATCTGCTGGCCGGCTTCGGCCTCGGCCGCGGTGCAGAAGGTGATGTGGAGCGAGCTGATGTCGTTTTGCGAGGCCAGTTGCACGGCGCCCTGGATCAGCGCGCTCTGGCCCGCAACCTCGAACCCCGGGCGGGTCAGCAGGCGGCGGCCTGTGACCGGGGTGAAGGGTACGGCGATCTGGAACTTGGGGTAATAGCGCCCGCCGGCGCGTTCGAACGCATGGGCCCAGTTGTGATCGAAGATATATTCGCCCTGGGAATGCGACTTGGCATAGAGCGGCGCGCAGGCGATCGGGCCGGCGCCGTCGACATGCGCGGTCAGGTAACGCGGTTGCCAGCCGGTGCCGGGGCCGACCGAGCCGCTCTGTTCAAGAGCGGAGAGGAAGCGGTGGGTGGTGAAGGGGTCGGCGGGGCGGCCGCCATTCGCCGCCTCGGGGCAGGCGCAGGCGTCCCAGTCCCGCGCCGGGATCTCGGCCAGGGAGGGGTGAATGCGGATCTCGATCTGGGTGTCGGCGTCCATGGCGCGACTATCGGTCAGCCGGGGCGGGGGAGCAAGCGGGTCCGCGCCCGCCTCAGGGCAGGTAGGATTCGAAGGTGATATTGTCGGCGATCTTGCGCGCCTCGTCCTCGTCCTCGGGCGATTTCACCGTCCAGGTCAGGATGCGGGCGCCCTGGGCCCTGAGCGCGGCCAGGCGCGGGTTATGCAGGTCGTGCTGGTTGTGCGACACGAAGCTGGCCCCGACACGGTCGTAATCGGGGATCATCCGCAGGTGGTCGCAGGTGGCGTCGGGCAGGAGCGGCCAGTCGAGCGGGCTGAAGCCGCAAGAGGTGAGCCCGCGCGGGCAATCGGGCAGCAGCCGCGCCATCAGTTCGACCGCGTGCGGGTTGAACGACATCACCGCGACCGGCCCGTCATAGCGTTTCAGCGCCTCGGCGGCGGCATATTCCAGCGGGCCGGTATTGGGGCCCATGGCGCCGTCCTGGTCCTTGATCTCGATCAGCAGCGGCACCCGGCCGGCGACCAGGTCGAGCACCTCGCTCAGCGTGGGGATGGTTTCGCCGTCGCCGTGGGACAGCGGGATGCGGGCCAGTTCGGCGGCGGTGAGCTGGCGGGTGTGGCCTTCGGCCGGGGTCAGCCGTTCGAGGCTGAAATCGTGAAACACCATGGCCTGGCCGTCGAGGGTGAGCTGCAGGTCGATCTCGATCCCATAGCCCGCCGCGATGGCGGCGGCGATGGCGGCGCGGCTGTTCTCGGGGCGGCCGGCGGCGGTATCGTGCAGCGCCCGGTGGGCGATGGGCCGGGCCAGGAGGGCCGGGTCGAGGCCGGGCCGCCGGGCCTGGGTCCTGTCGGTCTGGGTCCTGTCGGTCAGGGGGCTGTCGAGCGCGGGCATGGGCGCGGGTCCGGGCGATGGGGTTGGGGGTCAGTCGATCTGGAAGATCGCCTCGATCTCGACCGCGACGCCGAGCGGCAGCGCCGGCGCCGAGACGGCCGAGCGCGAATGCCGGCCGGCATCGCCCAGGGCTTCGACCAGGAAGTCGGAACAGCCGTTGATCACCTTGGGCTGTTCGGTGAAATCGGCGGTGGAATTGACGAAGCCGGTCAGCTTCACCACCCGCTTCAGCCGGTCGATATCGCCGCCGCAGGCCGCCTTGAGCTGGGCCAGAAGCGAGATGGCGCAGGAGCGCGCCGCCAGCGCGCCCTCCTCGGTCGAGAGGTCGGCGCCGAGCGTGCCGGTGAAGAAGCCGCCGTCGCGGGTCGAGACCTGACCCGAGACGAAGACCAGATCGCCGACCTGCACGAAGGGCACGTAATTGGCGGCGGGCGCGGGCGCGTCGGGCAGGGTGACGCCAAGCTCGGCCAGGCGGGCTTCGATCTGGGACATGGGGGACCTCTTGCATAGTCGAATCGCGTCGACGCTAGAGCAAGCGCATGACAATTGCGAGACGGATTGCGCCCGGGGGCTTGTCGGTCCTGACGGACCGCCGCGCCGTCCGCCGCGCTATCAGCTTTCGCGGAAGGCCTTGGAGAAATAGACCACGACCGGGCGCAGCAGATAGGCCAGCGGCGTGCGGTCGTCGGTGCGGATATAGCTTTCGACCGGCATCCCCGGGATCAGCACCTCGCCCTCGGGCAGGCGGGCGGATTCGCCATCCTCCATCACGATCTCGGCGCGGTAGAAGGTGGCGCCGGTGCGCTCGTCATGGAAGGCATCGGCCGAGACCTTGTCGACATGGCCGAAGATATCGGGCGTCTCGCGCTTGTCGAAGGCCGGGAAGCGCAGGGTCACCTTCTGGCCGACATAGACCATGTCGACATGGATCGGGTCGACCTGGGCGGTGATCACCAGCGGCCGGTCCTGCGGCACCACGTAGAGCAGCGGTTCGGCCGGGCTGATCACCGCGCGGCGGGCGAAGACGGCAAGGCCATAGACCACGCCCGAGACCGGCGCCGCAATGTCGAGCCGCGCCAGCTTCTCGTCCGCGGCGCGGCGTTTCTCGAGCAGTTCCAGCTCGCGAATCCGCAGGTCGCGCAGTTGCGAGATGGCATCCTCGCGGCGCTGGGTGCCGAGCTTCAGCATTCCGATCTCGATCTCGGTGATGCGCTCCTGGGCCTGGGCCCGGCGCGCCGTCAGCTCGCCCAGCGAGCCTTGCAGCCGGGCCTGTTCGCGCCGCAGCGCCAGCACGCGGCTGGCCTGGGCCAGGCCCTTGTCGAGCAGCGCCTGCTGCGAGGTCAGCTCCTCGTCCAGGAGATCGAGCTGGGCCTGCATCGCCGCCGCCTGGGCGTCGATGCCCTCGATCTGGCTGCCCAGCTGTTCGCGCTGGCGCGACAGCTGATCGCGTTCGCGTTCGACCGATTCGGCGCGGGCCACGGCCAGGTTCTGCTGGCCGTTGATCAGCTCGGCGATATCGGGGTCGGTGGCGGCGCGGGCCAGAAGTTCGTCGTTGAACCTGAGTTCGGTCGTGTCGCCGCGCTCGGCCTCGAGCCGGGCCGAGCGGGCCATCAGCTCGAACAGTTCGGATTCGATGATCGCCTTCTGCGAGCGGACCTCGGTCGGGTCGAGGCGGATCAGGGTCTGGCCGGCGGCGACGCGGTCGCCTTCCTTGACCAGCACCTCCTCGACCACGCCGCCATAGGGGTGTTGCACCACCTGGCGGTTCTGGTCGACCTCGATCCGGCCATGGGCGACCACGGCGCCGGCGATCTGGGTCAGGGTGGCCCAGGTGCCGAAGCCGCCGACCAGAAGCAGGACGCCGAGGAAGCCCAGGATCAGGGGCGTGCGGGCGGACCAGGATTTCGGCGCCTGGTTCGGGGGCTGGTTCGGGGGTTGGGGGATCATCAGCGGATGCCTCCGGGCTGGCGGGCCTGGGCGATCTGGGCGGCGTTCTGCACGGTTTCGCGCAGCACCTGATCGCGCGGCCCGAAGGCCTTGCGGCCGCCGTTTTCAAGCACCAGGAGCATTTCGCATTCCTGGATGGCGGCGGGGCGGTGGGCCATGATGATGACCGAACCGCCGGCTGCCTTCATCGCCTTGATGGCGTTGTTCAGCGCCATCGAGCCGGAATTGTCGAGGTTCGAGTTGGGTTCGTCCAGCACCAGCAGCACCGGGTCGCTATACATGGCGCGGGCCAGGCCGATGCGCTGGATCTGCCCGCCCGAGAGCCGCCCGCCGGCCGAGGTGACGGGCGTGTCATAGCCCTGCGGCAGGTCGACGATCATGTCATGGGCGTCGGCCTTCTTCGCCGCCTCGACCACCTTGGCGTCGTCGGGCTGGGGCGACAGCCGCGCGATGTTCTCGGCGATGGTGCCGTCGAACAGCTGCACCCGCTGGGGCAGGTAACCGATATAGCCGCCCAGCACGTTGGGGTCGTATTGATCGAGCGCGGCGCCGTCGAGCCGGATATAGCCGCCGGCGGGGCGCCAGGTGCCGGTCAGCGCGTGCGCCAGCGTCGATTTGCCGGCGCCCGAGGGGCCGATGACGCCCAGCGCGGTGCCGGGCTCGAGCTTGAAGTTGATCATCCGCAGGCTGGCCTGGCTCTGCCCCGGCGGCACCACGGTGAGGTTCTGCACGTCGAGCCGGGCGCGCGGCCGCGGCAGGGCGGTGCGCGGCGCCTCGGGCGGGACCTCGGACAGGAGCTTGGCCAGGTTCATCCAGCCGCGCCGGGCGCGGTCGATCATCGCCCATTGGCCGATGGTCTGTTCGACCGGCTGCAGCGCCCGGCCAAGCAGGATCGAGCCGGCGATCATCGCGCCCGGGGTCATCATGCCCTGCAGCACCAGATAGGCGCCCATGCCCAGCATCGCCGATTGCAGGAGCAGCCGGAACGCCTTGGAGAACGAGGTGAAGCTGCCCGAGAGGTCGGTGGCGGCGACCTGGGTTTCCAGCGCCTGCGCCCGGCCCCGGGCCCAGCGGCGGAAGGCGGCGTCGCGCATCCCGAGCGAGACCACCAGCTCGGCCTCTTCCCGCAGGTTCGAGGCCATGCGTTCGTTCTGGATCGAGGCGGCGCCGGCGCGGGTCAGCGGATTGCGCGAGACCCATTGGTTCACCGCCGCCAGCGCGATCAGCAGGCCGCCGCCGGACACCGCCAGGATGCCGAGCCAGGGGTGGAAGATGAAGATCGCCATCAGGAAGAGCGGCGTGAACGGCATGTCGGCCATCGCCAGCAGCGCCGGCGAGGACATCAGCCGTTGCACCGATTCGAGATCGGCCAGGCTGGAGGCCGCCTCGCCCGGGCCGTGGGCGGCGGATTTGCGCAGCATGGCGTCGAACACCCGGCCGTCGAGACGGGCCTGGAACCGCGCGCCGGCCCGCGCCATCACCCGGCCGCGGGCGAAATCCAGAAGGCCGTACATGGCATAGAGGAACAGCACCAGCCCCGACAGCGCAATGAGCGTCGCCACCGAGCGCGAGCCCAGCACCCGGTCATAGACCTGCAGCATGTAGAGCGGGCCGGTCAGCATCAGGATGTTGACGAAGACCCCGAAGATCGCCACCGCCCAGTAGAGGCCCCGGCTTTCGCGGCGGGCGGCGCGAAGTTCGTGAAGACCCGCGTCGATTTGTGGTGTCTGTCTGCGCATGGGCTGCTTTTCGCTTATCGCCCGGGCTCCGGGCGTGAAATTCCGTTTCGATCAAGACCGGCTTGCGGCAGTTGTCGCTTATCTGCCACATCCGCGATTGAAGCCCGGATGTGGCTTGGGCTATACCGCCTCTACACTTAAACAGAGCTTACCGGGTTCAGGGCGGAAACTCCATTGGCAGGCATCTTTAGGCATAGGTTCGGCGGCAATGCAAACGGCAAGGCGGTGGCGGGCCTTTTGACCGCGCTGGCGCTGAGCGCCTGTTCGGTGCCGGGCCCGGGCCAGGCGCCCGGCGGCATATACGATCCGCATGAAGAGGTGAACCGCGCCAATCACCAGCTGAACCTGGCGCTGGACCGCGCCTTCGTGCGCCCCGCCGGCAAGGGCTATGCCAAGGCGATCCCGGCGCCGGTGCAGGATACGGTGTCGAATTTCGCCTCGAACCTCAGCCTGCCGGGGACGGTGGTGAACAACCTGCTGCAGGGCGACCTGAAGGGCGCCGGCAACAACACGCTGCGTTTCGTCTTCAACACGATCTTCGGCATCGGCGGCCTGGGCGATCCGGCCAGCGAGATGGGCCTCGATGCGGTCGAGACCGATTTCGGCGCCACGCTGCATGTCTGGGGCGTGCCCGAGGGCGCCTATGTCGAGCTGCCGGTCTTCGGCCCCTCGACCGAGCGCGACGCGGTGGGATCGGTGGTCGATCTGTTCACCAACCCGCTGAGCTATGTCCTGCCCAGCCCCGAGAAATACGCCGGCACCGGCGCCAAGGTGGTGTCGAAGGTGGGCGATCGCGGGCGGTATTCCGACACCGTCGATTCGATCCTCTACGAAAGCGCCGACAGCTATGCCCAGGCGCGGCTGATCTATCTGCAAAATCGCCGCTTCGAGCTTGGCGGAAGCGGCGACAGTGCCTATGTCGATCCTTACGATGACCCCTATGGTGGTGACCCCAATGTTGACCCTTATGCCGACCCGTACTCAGAATAAACCCAGCCGCCGCAGCGTCCTGACGGGGCTGGTGTCGACGCTGGCCCTTGCCGCCCCGGTGCTGGGCGGGATGGCGCGACCGGCCTGGGCGATGGACGCGGGCGGGGCCAAGCAGCTGGTCGATGCCATCGTCGGCGACATCAACAAGGTGATCGCGGCGCCGACCTCGGACGCGCAGAAGATCAAGGCTTTCGAGAATATCTTCGTGCAGTATTCCGACGTGCCGACCATCGCGCGCTATGCCCTGGGCGCGGATGCGCGGCGGGCCAGCGCCGGCCAGATGAAGGCCTTCACCAGCGCCTTCCAGGTCTATGTCAGCCGCAAATACGGCAAGCGCTTCCGCGAGTTCATCGGCGGCAAGATCGAGGTGCAGGAGGCCCGCAAGGTCAAGAGCTTCTTCGAGGTCAAGACCATCGCCCATCTGCGCGGCGAATCGCCGTTCGAGGTGACCTTCCTGGTCAGCGACAAGTCGGGGCGGCCGAAGTTCTTCAACCTGTTCATCGAAGGCGTGAACATGCTGCTGACCGAGCGCACCGAGGTCGGCGCCATGCTGGACCGGCGCAAGGGCGATATCGACGCGCTGATCGCGGATCTGAAGGCGACGAGCTGATCGCAACGGCGCAGCGTGGGCGGAAAACCCACCCTGCGAGGCGCGTGACGGCGCGCGCGGAAGAGCGCTCTGGTTTGCGGCCATGGCGGCGGGACGGCGGGTTGCCCCCACCCCGCATCGTGGCCTGTCCGGCGTAGGGCGGGGTTCAGCCCGCCCCCCCTTCATCAATGTCCGTCGAACTTGTCCAGCCCGCGCAGCACGCCGTCGATGGCGCCCTCCGGTGCCCGAGCGTTCGCCGCTGATCCGCGGCTGGAGCTGCGCCGGCGCCGCGATGCTGGCGGGCGAGGGCGGACGCGGCGGCTGCATCGGCAGCGGCCGCACCGGCAGGCCCTCGTGCACGCGCTTCATCGTCTCGTGCCAGATCTCGGCCGGCAGGCCGGCGCCGGTCACGCCCTTCAGCGGCGTGTTGTCGTCATAGCCCATCCAGACGCCGGTGACGTAATCGGCGGTGAAGCCCAGGAACCAGGCATCGCGCGCCGATTGCGAGGTGCCGGTCTTGCCCGCGACCTGCCAGCCATCGAGCGCGGCGCGCCGGCCGGTGCCTTCGGCCACCACCTTGTTCATCATCCAGACCAGCTGGGCGGCGGTGCTTTCCTGGATCACCCGTTCGCCGATCCCGGTGCTGGACGAGAAGATCGGTTCCGCCGCGCCCTTCAGCCGCAGATCGGTCAGCCCATAGGGTTCGACCGCGCTGCCGCCGTTGAGAATGCCGGCATAGGCGCCGGTCATCTCCAGGAGCGAGGCCTCGGAGGCGCCCAGCGCCAGCGCCGGCCCCTGGGCCAGGTCCGAGGAGATGCCGAACTGTTCGGCCACCGTGCGCACCACCTCGAGCCCGCTTTCCTCGGCCAGTTTCACCGCCGGGATGTTGAGCGAGTTCTTCAGCGCCTCGGTCAGGGTCACCGGGCCGTGGAACTTGTGGTCATAGTTCTTCGGGCACCATTGGCCCGAGCCGGGGATGTTCACGCAATAGGGCGCATCGTCGATCACATCGAGCGGCGAGCGGCCGAGGTCGAGCGCGGCGGCATAGACGAAGGGCTTGAAGGCCGAGCCGGTCTGGCGCTTGGCCATGGTGGCGCGGTTGAACTCGCCCGTCACCCGGGTCTTGCGGCCGCCGACCATGGCGCGCACGGCGCCGTCGGCGGACATCACCACGATGGCGGCCTGGGCTTCCGAGCCTTCGCTGACCTTGGCGTCGAACACGGTGCGCATCGCCTCTTCCGCCGCCGCCTGGATGCGCTGGTCGAGCGTGGTGCGGATGACCACGTCTTCGGTGGTGTCGCGGGTGAAGAATTCGGGGCCGACCACCATCACCCAGTCGGCGAAATAGCCGCCGGCCTTCTTCTGCGCCGCCGCCGACAGCGTGGCCGGGTGGGCGACGGCCTCGGCATGTTCGGCGTTGGTCAGATAGCCCTGCTCGTGCATCAGCTTGAGCACGGTTTCGGCCCGTGCCTGGGCGCGTTCCAGGTTGTTCGTCGGGGCATAGGTGGTGGGCGCCTTCAGCAGCCCCGCCAGCATCGCCGCCTGTTGCGGCGTCACCTCGGAGGCGTGCTTGCCGAAATAGCGCTCGGAGGCCGCCTCGAAACCGCGGGCGCCGGCGCCGAGGAAGGCGCGGTTGAGATAGATCGTCAGGATCTCGTCCTTGGTATACTTGACCTCCATCGCCAGCGCATAGATCGCCTCTTTCGCCTTGCGGGCCAGCGATCCCTGGCGGCAGTCGGCCTCGTAATCGGCCTCGTTCTTCCATTTGGACGGATCGTAGGGCACGCCGAGGCAGAGAAGCTTGGCCGTCTGCTGGGTGATGGTCGAGCCGCCATTGCCCGAAAGCGGCCCGCGCCCGGCGGCGAGGTTGATCTTGATCGCCGAGGCGATGCCGCGCGGGGAGAGGCCGAAATGACGATAGAACCGCTTGTCCTCGGTGGCGACGACGGCGTTCTTGAGGTTGGGCGAGACCGATTGCGCCGTGACCACGCCGCCGAACTGATCGCCGCGCCAGGCGAAGACCTTGCCCTGGTCGTCGAGCAGGGTGACCGAGCCCCGGGCGCGGCCGTCGAACAGCTGATCCACCGGCGGCAGGGTATAGGCGACATAGCCCACGGCGAGGCCGAGGATGACGGTCGAGATCAGCCCGATCCGCCAGGTGAAGGCCCAGATCACCCGCATGACCCAGCCCACGATGCCGAGAAAGAAGGCGACGATCGGGTTGCGATGGCGCCTGGGCCGGCGCGCGGCCGGCTTGCCGCGCTTGGCCGCCGGCTTGGCGGCCTTGGGCTTGGCCGCGGTCTTGGGATAGCGCCTGTCGGCCACCAGAGGTGGCTTCTTCCGTCCTGAATTGCTCATGCTCTGCTCTGCCCGGCACGTTTTCTTCGGCCCACAATAGCCCCGGGGGACGGAAATGTAGAGCGCTCATTTCCGCCCTCGGATTCATCGAGCGCCTAAAAAATAGTCGTAACTGGAAGTGCGCACATTTTTTGTGCAATTGCCCATGAAATCGCCGCGGATTTGGCGGCTCCAGCTTCCGATTCTCCCCATCGGCAGGGTTTTCTGCCCCTGCAATCTGGCCGGACCACCCGGCGAAACGGAAGGGGAAGCTCGTGAAACTCATCATTGCGACGATCAAGCCGTTCAAGCTCGAGGAGGTCCGCGAGGCGCTGACCGGAATCGGCGTGCGCGGCATGATGGTGACCGAAGTAAAGGGGTTCGGCGCACAGTCCGGCCATACCGAGATCTATCGCGGTGCGGAATACGCGGTGAATTTCGTGCCCAAGATCAAGCTGGAGATCGTGGTCGGTGCCGCGATGGTCGATCAGGTCATCGAAACCATCACCACCACCGCGCGCACCGGCAAGATCGGTGACGGCAAGATTTTCGTGCTGGACGTGGCCCAGGCGGTGCGCGTCCGGACCGGCGAAACCAACGAAGACGCCATCTGAGGCGGCAGGGGAAAGGAACAACACCAATGAAGAGCCTTACGAAATTCGGGCTGGCCGCCGCGCTGATCGCGTGGCCCGCGCTGGCCGGCGCCCAGGAGGCGGACGTGACGCCGCCGATGGAAGAAGTCGGCTATATCCTCAACACCTTCATGTTCCTGGTCACCGGTTTCCTGGTGATGTGGATGGGGGCCGGCTTCTCGATGCTGGAAGCGGGCCTGGTGCGCACCAAGAACGTGACCATGCAGCTGACCAAGAACATCGCGCTCTTCGCCATCGCGGCGCTGATGTATTACCTTGTCGGCTATAACCTGATGTACCCGGCCGATGCCTGGACCGTCAGCGGCGTTCTCGGCGCCTTCTCGCCCGCCGGTCTGGACCCGGTCGGGCTGGCCGATACCGAGCCGGATCTGACCTATGCCAGCGTCGGTTCGGACTTCTTCTTTCAGCTGATGTTCTGCGCCACCACCGCCTCGATCGTCTCGGGCACCCTGGCCGAGCGCATCAAGCTGTGGCCGTTCCTGATCTTCACCGTCATCCTGACCGGCATCATCTATCCGATCGAAGGGTCGTGGAAATGGGGCGGCGGCTTCCTGGCGCCGGGTGAAGAAGGCGTGACCGACTTCCTCGACTTCGCCGGTTCGACCGTCGTGCACTCGGCCGGTGGCTGGGCGGCTCTGGCGGGCGCGCTGATCCTGGGGCCGCGTATCGGCAAGTACAAGGACGGCCGCGTGCACCCGATGCTGGGTTCGAACCTGCCGCTGGCCACGCTGGGCACGTTCATCCTGTGGATGGGCTGGTTCGGCTTCAACGGCGGTTCGCAGCTTTACATGGACACGGCCGCCAATGTCGCCGACATCAGCCGCATCTTCGCCAACACCAACACGGCAGCCGCCGGCGGTGCCATCGCGGCGATGATCCTGACGCAACTGCTCTACAAGAAGGTCGACCTGACCATGGTGCTGAACGGCGCGCTGGCCGGCCTGGTGTCGATCACCGCCGAGCCGCTGACCCCGTCGCTGGGTGCCGCAACGCTGATCGGCGCCGTGGGCGGCATCATCGTGGTCTTCGCCGTGCCCTTCCTGGACAAGCTGAAGATCGACGACGTCGTGGGCGCCATTCCGGTGCACCTCTTCGCCGGCATCTGGGGCACCATCGCCGTGGTTCTGACCAACCCCGACGCGACCTTGGGCAAGCAGCTCTACTCGATCGTGGTGGTTGGCCTCTTCGTGTTCATCGTCTCGGCCGTGGTGTGGTTCATCCTCAAGGTGACCATGGGCATCCGGGTGACGGAAGAGGAAGAGATCACCGGTCTCGACCAGGCCGAGCTGGGCATGGAAGCCTATCCCGAATTCGCCAAGGGCTGATCGCCCGTCACGCGAAGGACAGTGAAAACCGGCCCGGGCGTTCGCGCCCGGGTCTTTTCGTTTGCCCGAGGGACAATCGCCCGCCGGGCGGCGCTGTCCGGCCCGAACCGTTGTTCACGGGCTGTTCCGAATCGCAGGCGGCTGTGCTAAGTCTTGTGGAATGTCCCAGTCGCACCCCCAGATAAGCGAAAACCGCCCCCGCATCCGGCAGCTTGACGATGCCGCGATCAACCGTATCGCCGCCGGTGAGGTGGTCGAGCGGCCGGCGAGCGCGGTGAAGGAGCTGATCGAGAACGCCATCGACGCCGGTGCGCGGCGGATCGAGGTGGATTATGCCGATGGCGGCAAGACCCTCATCCGGGTGAAGGACGATGGCTGTGGCATGGCGCCCGAGGACCTGCCGCTGGCGCTGAGCCGTCATGCGACCTCGAAGATCGACGGTTCCGATCTGCTGGACATCCACACCTTCGGCTTCCGCGGCGAGGCGCTGCCGTCGCTGGGCGCGGTCGGGCGGCTGGCGATCACCACCCGCGCGGGCGGGTTCGACGCTGCGCGGATCGAGGTTGCGGGCAGCGTGGCGGGCGCGGTGAAGCCGGCGGCGCTGTCGGGCGGCACCATCGTCGAGCTGCGCGATATCTTCCATGCCACCCCGGCGCGGCTGAAATTCATGCGATCCGACCGGGCCGAGGCGCAGGCCATCGGCGATGTGGTGAAGCGCCTGGCGATGGCCGAGCCCTTCGTCGGCTTCGTGCTGCGCGATGTCTCGGGCGGAGACAGCCGCGAGACCTTCCGCGCGGACGCCGAGCAGGGCAAGCTCTGGGGTGCGCTGCACGCCCGGCTGGCCCAGGTGCTGGGCCGCGACTTCGCCGAGAACGCGCTGAAGATCGAGGCCGAGCGCGAGGGGCTGATGCTGACCGGCTATGCCGCGCTGCCGACCTATTCGCGTGGTTCGAGCGTGGCGCAGTATCTGTTCGTCAACGGCCGGCCGGTGAAGGACAAGATGCTCTATGGCGCGCTGCGCGCGGCCTATTTCGACTTCCTGTCGCGCGACCGCCACCCGGCGGCGGCGCTGTTCATCGAATGCGACCCGCATCTGGTGGATGTGAACGTCCACCCGGCGAAATCCGAGGTCCGCTTCCGCGAACCCGGCGTGGCGCGCGGGCTGATCGTATCGGCGCTGCGCCATGCGCTGGCCGGGGCGGGGCATCGGGCGTCCTCGACCGTGGCGGAGGCCACCCTGGGGGCGTTCCGGCCCGAAGCTCCGGCGCCGGGGCCGGCGCGGGTTTACCAGATGGACCGCGCCGCGCGCCCGGCCTTGTCGGCGGCGTATCGGGCGCAGGCGCCGCAATATGCGGCCCCGGGCTTTGCCGAGGCGACGAGCGCCCGGGTCGAGCCCGCCGAAGAGCGCCCGCAAGGGAGCGATGAGGCGCTGCCGCTGGGCGCGGCGCGGGCGCAGGTGCACGAGAATTACATCATCGCCCAGACCGAGACCGGCATCGTCATCGTCGACCAGCACGCGGCGCATGAGCGGCTGGTCTATGAGAAGCTGAAGCGCCAGATGGCCGAGACCGGCGTCGCTGCGCAGGCGCTGCTGATCCCCGAGATCGTCGAGATGAGCGCCGGCGACAGCGCCCGCCTGCTGGAGCTGGCCGACGAACTGGCGCGCTTTGGTCTGGGCGTCGAGCCGTTCGGCGGCGGTGCCGTGGCGGTGCGCGAGACCCCGGCGATCCTGGGCGAGGTCAATGCCGGGGCGCTGTTGCGCGACATCCTGGACGAGCTCGATGACCTGGGCGAAAGCCTGACGGTGCAGGCGCGGATCGAGGCGATCCTGAGCCGCGTGGCCTGCCATGGCTCGATCCGCTCGGGGCGGCGGATGCGGGCCGAGGAGATGAAGCGCTTCTGCGCGAGATGGAGGCGACGCCGCATTCCGGCCAGTGCAACCACGGCCGGCCGACTTACGTGGAGCTGAAGCTGAAGGATATCGAAAGGCTGTTCGGGCGCACATGATCGAGGTGAACGGCACGGTCCTGAGCGCGTGGCAGCTGGCCGCCATCGGCGGCGGTCTGGTTCTGCTTCTGATGCTGATCCTTCTGATCCTGGCTGCGCGCCGCCGGGCGGACGGCGCGGGCGACCGAGCCGCTGGTGCATCAGCTGGCGGCGATGGGCGCGCGGGTGCAATCGCTGTCGGACGGGCAGCACCAGCTGGCGGGGGTTGACCCATGTCGGCGAGGCCCAGGCCAATGCGCAGAAGGCGATGCTGGAGCTGATGGAGCGGCGGCTGGCCGATGTCTCGGGCAAGATGCAGGAGAACCTGGCGGGCAGCGCGCAGCGCACGGCGAAGAGCTTGGGCGAGTTGCAGGAGCGGCTGGCGGCGATCGACAAGGCGCAGGCCAATATCACCAAGCTGTCGGGCGATGTGCTGAGCTTGCAGGATATCCTGTCGAACAAGCAGACCCGCGGCGCCTTCGGCGAGATCCAGCTGCACGATATCGTCTCGAAGGCGCTGCCGAAGGACAGCTATTCGGTGCAGGCGACGCTGTCGAACGGGCGGCGGGCGGATGTGTTGATCCATCTGCCCAACCCGCCGGGGCCGATCGTGGTGGATTCGAAGTTCCCGCTGGAAGCCTATGAGGCGTTGCGCCGGGCCGAGACCCAGGACCAGCTGAACCGGGCGGCGCAGGCGCTGCGGGCCTCGGTGCGGGGGCATATCAGGGCGATCTCGGACAAGTATATCCTGGAGGGCGAAACCGCCGACGGGGCGCTGATGTTCCTGCCCTCGGAGGCGGTCTATGCCGAGCTGCACGCCAATTTCCCCGAGCTGGTGCGCGAGGGGTTCGAGGCGCGGGTCTGGATCGTGTCGCCCACCACCTGCATGGCGACGCTGAACACGATGCGGGCGATCCTGAAGGATGCGCGGATGCGCGAGCAGGCGGGTGCGATCCGCAAGATGCTGCGCCAGCTGCACCGCGACGTGGAACTGGTGGTCGAGCGGGTGGAGAAGCTGAACACGCATTTCCACCAGGCGCGCGGCGATCTGGAGGGCATCGGCGTGGCCGCCGAGCGCGCCGGAAAGCGCGCCGCGCGGCTGGACAATTTCGATTTCGAGGAGCTGGCCCCCGAAGACGGGCCGGTGGTGCGGCTGGCCCGGTCCGACAGCGCCGGCTGATCGGCTGGCCGGGGTGCCTCCGGCGGGAGTATTTCGGGAAAGATGAAAGGCAGTGGTTTTGCGCCCGATCGGTGACGGAGGGATTGCGCCTGCGTCTGCTTTGTCGGAATATGCGGCCCACGCGCGACAAGGAGGGCGATGAGGCATGGAACTTTCAGTCAACAAGATCGCCCAGGTCATCCTGATGGCGCGCGAACTGGACCGGGCCGAGGGCGAGCTGCGCGGTTTCATCGACCGGCTGAGCGAAGAGGAACAGGCCGGGCTGGTCGCCGTGATGTGGATCGGGCGCGAGAGCTTTGGCGCGGACGAGCTGGAAGAGGCCTATGAGACCGCGCTGTCCGAGGCGACGACGCCGACGGCGGATTACCTGATCGGCACGCCGCATCTGAGCGACCACCTGGAAAACGGGCTCGACGCGCTGGGCCTGTCGGCGATGGACGACGAAGACGAGCTGATCCGCGGCGGCTGAGGCCGGGCACGCGGGCGCGGCGACGGGCCGATTCAGGCGGCGTGGCCGGCGAAACCGGGACGATTTCTGTAACATAGATCACGAAACCCGCGCGGAGATGGCCGCGCGCGGGTCTTTTGCCGTGCCGTTCCCGGGTGTTTCGATCACGATTTGCATAACGGGCCGGAAACGGGCGCGTGAGGTGTGAGTAATATTTCCGATGCTGTCTTTTTGGCATGTCGTAACCATATGAAAAAATATGAGGTAATACGGTTTTTCCCGGCCCAAGGGCCATGGCGAGCGGGGTTTTCGCGGCGGCACACGGCGCGGTGAGTGCAGGTGTTTTGAAATCGCCCGGCGCGAAGCGCATCTTCGCTTCAGGCCGACGGAAACGGCCAACAGACAAAACCGCTTAACCGCTTACTGAAGAAACGAAAGGAACCCCCGTCATGAAACTCGCATTCGCAGCCCTCGCCACCACCTTCGCCCTTGCCAGCGGCGCCTCGGCCATGATCGGCACCTACGAGCGTGCGGTCGACAACCCGACCGACAACACCCACCTGTTCACCATGGGTGAAAGCCAGAAGGTGACCGTGCAGGACCGTTCGAACAGCCCCGAGGGCACGTTTGGCGACGACAAGCATGTGACCGTCTTCCAGAGCGATGCCAACCTGGCGCCGCTGCTGGGTGCCTACGGCCGCTGAGCCGCAAGACGATCCCTCCTCAAACAACATTCGAACTCCCCGAAAGGAACCCCCTCATGAAACTCGCAATCGCAGCCTTCGCCACCACCCTTGCCCTTGCCAGCGGCGCTTCGGCCATGGTCGGCACCTATGAGCGCGCCGTCGACAGCCCGACCGACAACACCCACCTGTTCACCATGGGCGAAAGCCAGGCCGTGCGCGTCTCGGACCGCGTTTCGAGCCCCGAGGCCGACTGGAATGCCAGCGGCAAGGTGAACGTGACCGTCTTCAAGAGCGATGCCACCCTGGCGCCGCAGCCGGGTGCCTACGGGCGCTGAGCCGCAAGACAAGCCTTCAACAAACAACAGTCCAACTCCCCGAAAGGAACCCTCTCATGAAACTCGCATTCGCAGCCCTCGCCACCACCCTTGCCCTTGCCAGCGGCGCCTCGGCCATGATCGGCACCTATGAGCGTGCGGTCGAAAACCCGACCGACAACACCCACCTGTTCACCATGGGCGAAAGCCAGAAGGTGATCGTACAGGACCGTTCGAACAGCCCCGAGGGCACGTTCGGCGACAACAAGCAGGTGACCGTCTTCCAGAGCGATGCCAACCGGGCGCCGCTGCTGGGCGTTCACGGCCGCTGAGGCGTCACACGGAAACGAAAAACGCGCCCGGGCGGAGGTCCGGGCGCGTTTTGCATTGGCGTTGTCGGGCGATCAGGCCTCGGACACGATCTGCATGTGCTGGGCCAGCGTGTCGATTTCGCCTAGCCAGCGCTCGACCAGGCGCGGGTCGGAGGGCGCGGCCGAGACGCCGGCGGGGATCTCGCGCATCAGCACAGATTCGACGGCCAGCGATACCGGGATCGAGACCAGCCGCGCCATGGCGGTGCCGCGGGCGTCGCCCCAGGCGTCCATGACATAGGTCTTGTGCCAGACGGGCGTGCCGTCTTTCACCGCCTTCAGCCCGACGCAGAGCACCACCCGGTCGGGTTCGCCATCGTCATAGGCGTTCTCGGCCAGGAGCTGATCGGCGATCTCTTGCAGGCGGGCGTCCGAGGCGGTGCCGACCTCGTCGAAGATCGGCGCCCAGGCGTCGGCCCAGCCGTTCAGCCGCAGCGTGCCGCGGACGAAATCGCGCACCGGCCAGTCCGGCGAGAAGTTGTAATCCGCCATGAAGGGCAGGCTGTCGCGGTTCGGGTAGACCTCGAAGCTTTCGGGGGTGGGCAGGGGGGCGTCATAGCGGCTGATCGCGTCCCAGGGCTTCTGCACATTCAGTTCCGAGAAGCTGCGGATCGAGCGCGAGGGCGAGCGCAGCGCCTTCAGCACGCCCACCGGCGCCCAGGAGAACTTGTAGCGGAAGGCGTTGGCGATCTTGGGCACGCCGCCGCAATAGGAGATGAAGCTGATCTCGTTGTCCGGCGCATAGGCCTTGGACGCGCGGTAATCGGCCACCAGGCGGTGGGCCATGAGGTGGTCGATGCCCGGATCGAGCCCGACCTCGTTGACGAAGGAAAGGCCCTTGTCGCGGGCGGCTTCGTCCAGCGCGCGCATCTCGGGCGAGATATAGGAGGAGCTGACGAAATGCGCGCCCTTGTCGAGGCAGATCTTGGCCAGCGGGACGTGCCAGTCGCCGGGCAGCATGGAGACCACCAGGTCGCCGGGATGGGTGGCGGCGGCAAGCGCGTCGGGGTCGAAGGCGCGGATGTCGTCGGTCAGGTCGCCGACCGCCTCGCGCGCCTTGGCGGCGGTGCGGTTCCAGACGGTGACGGGATGGCCCGCCTGGATCAGGCGGCGCAGGCCGGGGATGGAGGACAGGCCGGTGCCGCACCAGTGGATGGTCATGGGGGGTCTCCTTTACTTGAATTTCAGCTTGGCCGCGACGATGGTCAGAACGGCGATGGCGGCGCAGGTGTTGGCCAGGATCAGCGGCCAGTCCATGACCATGAGGCCATAGAGCAGCCAGAGCGACACGGTGGTGAGAAAGAGCAGGTTCGAGGCCAGCGACAGCCCCGATGTGTCGCGCGTGGCCCAGGCCTTCCAGGCCTGCGGAATCCAGCAGACGGTGCCGAGGAAGGCGGCGAGGAAGCCGACATAGGGGGCCATTCAGAGCGCTTTCATATGGGTTTCGAAGGTGGCGCGGGCGCGGCCCCAGACGCCGGCGTCGATCTGCGGCAGGGTCAGCAGCGAGGGCAGGAGCTGGGCCGCGAAATCCTCGGAGCTTTCGACGGGCAGCATCGAGGGCAGGTTGTCGATTGCCATCACATCGAGCGGGGGCGCGTCATGCGCGCGGATCACCGGCGCGTCCCAGGTGGTGGCCCGGGAATAGATCGGCACCGGGTTGTAATCGCTGTCGGGGTCGCAGGCGATGTCGCCGATGGCGGTCAGTTTGCGCGGCGCGGTCAGGGCCGATTGGGGCACGAAAACGGGTGTGCCGGGGCGGGCGAGGATGCAGTTGAAGAAGAGGTCATGCGCCAGGATCTCGGGGAAGGGGCCGCCCGACGCGGTTTCGGCCATGTCCCATTTGGTGACCGCGACGCCCATCGCGGTGCAGAGGTCCGCCGCGCCGGTGCCGACCCGTCCGAGCGCGCCGATGACCAGCGCGTCGGGGCGGGGGGCCTTGGTGGCGTCGAGCCGCGCGCCGAGGTCCGAAAGCATCGCGTCCTTGCCCGAATAGGCGTGGACCGGGCCGCAGGTTTCGCCCTGCTGCTGGGCCGCCCAGGCCATCAGCGTGACGGCGGCGCCGGCGAAGCCCGCCCAATAGCCGAAGGCGGCGACGCGGCGGCCGTCTTCGCCGACCAGATATTCGAGGTCATAGAGCGTGCCGCCGCCGGCCTTGAACCGTTCCAGCAGGGCGCGGCCGGAATGCTGGCCCTTGAAGGCATGGCCGAACATGATGTGGCGATGCGGCAGGGGGTGCCGTCCTCGGGCAGTTCCTTGAGGCCGAAGACGATGGCGTCGGCCGGGGCGCTGGGCCAGCTGGCCTCGGGGGCGATCTCGGCGCCGGCGTCGATATAGCCTTGCAGGGGAATGGCGCGGGTGCGGCTTTCCTCGACCGTGACGCGCAGGCCGGCGTCGATCAGGGCGCGGGCGCCGTCGGGCGTCAGGCCCACCCGGTCTTCATGTGCGCGCCCCTCGGCGCGGACCCAGAGATGTGTCATGATCGTCGATCCTTCAAAGCAGGCCAAGGGCGCGGACATGCGCCACCGAGGCGCGGGCGTTCATCGCGGCGTGATGGGCGGCAAGCCGGGGATAGGCCGAGATATCGACCCCGTCGCCGGGCAGCCAGGTGCAGATGGTGAAGAGATAGGGGTCGGCCAGGCAGAGCGCATCGCCCAGAAGGTAGGGGCCCTGGAGGCGGCTTTCGACCCAGGCGCAGGAGGCGGCCATGGTCTGGGGCACCTTGGCGCGCATGTCGAGATGGCTGTCCTCGCGCTCGGCCCAGCGATGGCCGCGCATCTTGTGGGCGTGGTTCACATGCATGGTCGAGGCGAGATAGAACATCATCTCGCGCATCAGGGCGGCCTGGAACGGGTCTTGCGGGACAAGACCCGCTTCGGGCGCCAGCGCCGCGGCGTATTCCAGCAGCGCGCCGGTTTCGGTCAGGATGCCCTGCGGGGTTTCCAGAGCGGGGACGCGGCCCTTGGGGTTGATGGCGTGATAGCCGGGCGTGGTCTGCTGGGCGGTGGCGAAATCGACCGCGACCGGCTGGAATGGCAGCCCTGCCTCGGTAAGCGTGATTGCGGTGGCGACCGAGATGGTCTGGGGCGCGCAATGGAGCCGGAGCATGGGAGCCTCAGAGATGGGTCTGGGCGAACTGGCGTTCGCGGGTTTCGAGATGCGGGATGGCGTTGAAATGCGCCAGCGTCGGCCGCCCGTGCAGCACATGCAGGCGGTGGACCGAGGAATTCATGATGGTCAGCGCGATATGCGCCCAGCCCTGCAGATCGAGGTTCAGAACCCGGCGGATGATCGTGGCGATGACGCCGCCCGAGGTGACCAGAAGTGCGCGGCCGTTGCCGGCGGCGATCTCGTCCAGCAGCGCGTCGATCCGGGCGGCGAAATCGGCATAGGTCTCGGGGGCGTCGGCGATTTCGCCGCGCTCCCAGGCGCCGAAGACCTGCGGCAGGTGGGCGACGTAATCCTCGCGCGTGGCGGGCAGGGCGAGGCCGTGCTGGTCGTGCATCAGCTGGGACATGGTGAAATAGCTCAGCTCGTTCAGGCGCGGGTCCTGGACGAGGGGGGCATGGGTTTCGGCGCCCATGGCGCGGGCGGTGTCGATCTGGCGGTTGAGCGTGCCGGAATAGACCCGGGCGAAGCGTTCGCCGGTCTGTTCGAAATGTTCGCCCAGCCAGCGGGCCTGCTGGTGGCCGAGATCCGACAGCCGGTCGTATCCGCCTTCGTCCTTGGCGGCGGCATTGGCCTGGCCGTGGCGCACGAGGGTGATGTGGGGCATGGGGGCGCTCCTTTCAGGGGTTATCCCTATGACAGCTGGGCGGCGGGGGGAAGAGGCAGGAGAAAGACCTTCGACGTTTGGCTGGAAGGAAGGGGCGGGCGCCTCCGGCGGGAGTATTTCGGGAAAGATGAAAGGGGTGGCGACGCGAAAGAGTGGCCTTGGGTCGGGAATGGGGGATGCGTCGGGGGTGCGGCGTGGTTTATGCTGGGCCGTGCAACAGGAGGGTTCGGTCATGGGCGAGCGGGTCAAGTTCACGCTGGATGGCGAAGAGGTGACGGCCGAGGCCGGGCAGACCATCTGGGAGGTGGCGAAGGGGCGCGGGACCACGATCCCGCATCTCTGCCTGAAGCCCGCGAAGGGATACCGCCCCGACGGCAATTGCCGGGCCTGCATGGTCGAGGTCGAGGGCGAGCGGACCCTGGTGGCAAGTTGCATTCGTGAGGTCGCCGAGGGGATGGTGGTGAAGAGCGCCAGTGCCCGGGCGGTGACCGCGCGGAAGATGGTGATCGAGATGCTGGCGGCCGATCAGCCCGAGCGGGACGTGGCGCATGACGCGAGCGCGCATTTCTGGGACATGGCCGAGGCGAATGGCGTGGCCGAGAGCCGGTTTCCCAGGCTGGAGGCCGGGCGGGTGCCGCTTCTGGATGACAGCCATGTGGCGATGCGGGTGAACCTGGATGCCTGCATTTCCTGCGGGCTGTGTGTGCGGGCCTGCCGCGAGGTGCAGGTGAACGACGTGATCGGCATGGCGGGCCGGGGCCACGATGCCTTTCCGGTGTTCGATCAGGGCGACGCGATGGGGGCCTCGACCTGTGTTGCCTGCGGTGAATGCGTGCAGGCCTGCCCCACCGGCGCCTTGATGCCGGCGACGGTGCTGGACGCGGCGCAGCATGGCGATGGTGGCGATTTCGACCGCGAGGTGCAGAGCGTCTGCCCGTTCTGCGGCGTGGGCTGTCAGGTGAGCCTGAAGGTGAAGGGCGACCGGGTGCTCTATGTCGAGGGTGTGGACGGGCCGGCGAATGAGGGAAGGCTGTGTGTCAAGGGCCGGTTCGGGTTCGATTACATCCACCATCCGCACAGGTTGACCAAGCCGTTGATCCGGCGCGACGACGCGCCCGGGAAGGGGTTGAACGTGGACCCGGCCAACTGGGCCGACACCTTCCGCGAGGCCAGCTGGGAGGAGGCGATGGAGCGCGCCGCCGGCGGGCTGGCGCAGTTGCGCGATGCCGCCGGGGGGCGCAGCGTGGCCGGGTTCGGTAGCGCCAAATGCTCGAACGAGGAGGCCTATCTGTTCCAGAAGCTGATCCGTCAGGGCTTTGGCCATAACAATGTCGATCACTGCACCCGGCTTTGCCATGCCTCGTCGGTGGCGGCGCTGATGGAGAATGTGGGCTCGGGCGCGGTGACGGCCACGTTCAACGAGATCGAACATGCCGATGCGGCGATCGTGATCGGCTGCAACCCGATCGAGAACCATCCCGTTGCCGCCACCTTCTTCAAGCAGTTCGCCAAGCGTGGCGGCAAGCTGATCGTGATGGATCCGCGCGGTGTCGGGTTGAAGCGGTTCGCCTCGCATATGCTGCAATTCCGGCCCGGGGCGGATGTCAGCCTGCTGAACGCGATCATGAACGTGATCGTCGAGGAAGAGCTTTATGATTCGCAGTATATCCACCGCTTCACCGAGAACTGGGCGGCGGAGAAGGAGCATCTGCGCGCCTTCACCCCCGAGGCGATGGCGCCGGTTTGCGGCATCGCGCCGGAGGTGATCCGCGAGGTGGCGCGGGTCTTCGCCGGGGCGAAGGCGGGGATGATCTTCTGGGGCATGGGGGTGAGCCAGCATATCCATGGCACCGACAACGCCCGCAGCCTGATCGCGCTGGCGCTGATGACCGGCAATGTCGGCAAGCCCGGCGCCGGCTTGCACCCGCTGAGGGGCAGAACAACGTGCAGGGGGCCTCGGACGCGGGGCTGATCCCGATGTTCCTGCCGGATTATCAGAGCGTCACCGATGACGGTGTGCGCGGGGCGTTCAACGAGATCTGGGGCGATGCCCGCTTTGCCGATGCCGAGAAGGGCCTGACCGTGACCGAGATCATGGATGCGGTGCATGAGGGTCAGATCCGGGGGATGTATATCCTGGGCGAGAACCCGGCGATGTCGGACCCGGATGTCGATCACGCACGCGCCGCGTTGGCCAAGCTCGAGCATCTGGTGGTGCAGGATATCTTCCTGACCGAGACCGCGAATTATGCCGATGTGATCCTGCCGGCGGCGGCCTTCTATGAGAAATCGGGCACGGTGACCAACACCAACCGCCAGGTGCAGATGGGCCGCCCCGCCGTGCCGCCCCCGGGCGAGGCGCGGGAGGATTGGGCGATCACCGTCGATCTGGCGCAAAGGCTGGGGCTGGACTGGGAGTATGCCAGCCCGGCCGAGGTCTTTGCCGAGATGAAGCGGGGGATGAAATCGCTCGACAACATCACCTGGGAGCGGCTGGAACGCGAGGGGGCGGTGACCTATCCGTCGCTGTCGCCGGAGGACCCGGGGCAGGCCATCGTTTTCGCCGAGGGCTTCCCGCGCGCCGAGGGCCGGGCGCGGTTCGCGCCCACGGATGTGATCGCGCCGGACGAGGCGCCGGATGCGGATTATCCGATGATCCTGACCACGGGGCGGCAGCTGGAGCATTGGCATACCGGGTCGATGACGCGGCGCTCGAAGGTGCTGGACGCGGTGGAACCGGAGGCCAATTGCTCGCTCCACCCGGCGACGCTGCGGCGGTTGGGGGTGGAGCCGGGCGGCATGGTGCGGCTGTCGACGCGGCGCGGCACCATCGAGGTGATGGCGCGGGCCGACCGGGCGGTGTCCGAGGATATGGTGTTCCTGCCCTTTGCCTTCGTCGAGGCGGCGGCGAATATCCTGACGAACCCGGCGCTGGACCCCTATGGCAAGATCCCCGAGTTCAAGTTCGCGGCGGTGCGGGTGGAAAAACTGGGCGTGGCGGCGGAGTGAGGCCGGCCCCCCCACGGCCCGGCTCCCGCCCCTTCGAGGCCGGGCGGGGCAGGGCCGTTGCGCTCTCCCACCCCGCCGGGCCGCGGGGGGCCGGGGCTTCGCGGCCGGGGCGAGGTGGCGGTAATTTATCGTGACAATTCATCATGATAATTTGACCATACCCGCCGGGCGGCGTATCCGGTGAGCACAGAGACAGAGGAGGCCCCGCCCTATGATTCCCGTGAACCCCGAGAGATTTCTGGCCGATCTGCATCAGCTGCGCGGCTTCGGCGCGGCCGGGATCGGCAAGGGGGTGGTGCGCCCCGCCTTCAGCAAGGCGGATATCGCGGCGCGGGACTGGTTGCGGGGCCGGATGGACGAGGCCGGGCTGGCGACGCATTACGACCCGATGGGCAGCCTCTTCGGGTTGGCCGAGGGTCGGTCGCTGCTGCTGGGATCGCATTCCGACAGCCAGCCCGAGGGCGGCTGGCTGGACGGGGCGCTGGGAGTGATCGCGGCGCTGGAGGTGGCGCGCGCCAGCCGCGAGGCGGGCGGGCCGCCGGTGTCGGTGGTGAGCTTTCAGGACGAGGAGGGGCGGTTCGGCGTGACCACGGGCAGCACCGTCTGGTCGGGCAAGCTGGCGCTGGAGGCGGCCGACGACCTGACCGACCGCGAGGGCGTGACCCTGGCCGAGGCGCGCGGCGCGATGGCGCATCTGATCGGCGACTGGGTGGACCCGAAGCGGTTCAGCGGCTTCATCGAGATGCATATCGAACAGGGCCCCTGGCTGGACCGGGCCGGCGAGGCGGCGGGGGTGGTGACCGGCATCGTCGGCATCCGCGACATGCGGATCACCTATGAGGGCCAGCAGAACCATGCCGGCACCACGCCGATGCACCTGCGCCGCGATGCGTTTCAGGGGCTGGCCGAGTTCAACGCGAGGATCAACGAGCGGTTCCGCAACGTGGTGACGCCGGAAACGGTCTGGACCATCGGCCATGTCGCGTTGCACCCGGACGCGCATTCCATCGTGCCGGGGCGGGCGGTGTTTTCGATGCAATGGCGCGATGCCGATGCCGACAGGCTGAAGCGGATGGAAGAGATCATCCGGACCACGGCGGCCGAGGTGGCCGGGGACCGCGGGCTGGAGCTGGACTTCGGGCCGATGCTGGGGCTGGAGCCGGTGGCGATGGACGCCCGCCTGCGCGGCGCGCTGGAGGCGGCGGCGGAAGAGGCGGCGCCGGGCAAGTGGCGGACGATGCAATCGGGCGCGCTGCACGATGCCACCAACGTGGCGGTGCATATGCCGGTGGCGATGCTGTTCGTGCCGTCGATCGACGGCATCAGCCATGCCTTCGAGGAAGACACCGACGAGCGCGATCTGGTGACCGGGCTGAAGGTGCTGGCCGGGGCGGTGGCGCGGATCGGGGCGTGAGGCCACGAGGCCCGATCGAAAAATCGAAAAGAGGCCGGTACGACCCACCCGCCGAAGCGGGGCCGCACCGGCCATTCTGCCCTGCCGGGGGAGCGTTGGCAGGGCTGTTCCACAAGGCCGGTGCCTGCGCCGCGATGCGGGGGCGTCCGGCCGGATCGGGGGCGGGAAAAGAGGTCTGGTGCTGCCCGTTCCCTCGCCGGGTTTCGGCGCATTCGGACGGCGCCGGGTCGGAGGGTTCGGCCCTGTCCTGACGGAAACAGGCTACACCAGAAATCGTCCGAAATCTACATCTATGATTCCGGTTTCGGGGGCCCTCAACATATCGGTGGCTGTCGGGCGGTCAGGCCGGTCGGCTCGGCACCGAGCCCGGCCGCAGGGCGAGGGCCGAGGCGATGGCGGCGGCGATATTGGTGAGCACGGTGAAGACGCCGCGAAATCGCCAGGCGGTGGCCGCCACGCCGGCGCCGTCGGCGGCCCTGTTCCGCCGGATCGGGCCGAATTGCAGCGCCGGGGCGGCCCGGATCGGGAGCGCGGTGAGGCCGGCCATTGCGCGTGTCATCGCGGCGCCCGTCCCGGGGGCGGGCGCGCCGGATCAGCTCCAGCCGACATCGCCGAGGAAGATATAGCCGGCGCCGTAGATCGTCTTGATCAGGCGCGGGTTCTTCGGGTCTTCCCGCAGCTTGGTTCTGAGCCGCGAGATGCGCACATCCATGGCGCGGTCGAAGCTGTCGGAGGCGGCGGCGCCCAGAAGCTCTTGCATCATGGCGCGGGAGATGAGCCGCTTGGGGCGTTCGAGGAAGAGCCGCAGCACCTCGCCCTCGGCATGGGAAAAGGGGGTCTCGGCGCCGGTTTCGTCGACCAGGAGGTAGCGGTCGAAATGCGCGGTCCAGCCGTTGAAGCGGGCCGTTTCGCCGGGCTGGGCCTGGGCCGCGGGCTTGCGCAGGCGGGCGCGGATGCGGGCCACCACCTCGGCCGGGTCGAAGGGTTTGATGATATAGTCGTCGGCGCCGAGTTCGAGCCCGGTGACGCGGTCCTGAACCTGGGCCCGGCCGGAGATGATGATGACCGTGGCGCCCTGTTCCAGCGCCAGACGGTGGACGAGCCCGAGCCCGTCGCGATCGGGCAGCGACAGGTCGACCAGGCAGACATCCGGCGTGGTGGTCTTGAGCGCGGCCTCGAATTCGGTGGCGCGGGCGAAGCCCATGGTGCGGAAGCCCGCCTCTTCCAGCGCCTGGGTCAGGATGGCGCGGATGGCGGGTTCGTCGTCGAGGATGGTGACGAGGGGGGCATCGGTCATCGGGCGGGGTCCGGTGTGGTGGCGCGGGATCGGGGGCGGGCCCCCACACGCAGGTTCGAGTGGGGGCCAGCCCCCACACCCCCGGGATGTTGGGGTCAGATGAAGGGGCGTGGGGCGCGAGGCAGAGGAAGGCGGCGAGGGTGTCGGAGGTGAAGGGTTTCGGCAGGACCGGCGCGCGGGTGAGCGCCTGTTGGTGAAGCGGGTGGGCTTGTGGCAGCGATGTCATCAGGACGGCGGAGGGGTGCGGTTCCGGCAGGCGGGCGATGAGGTCGAGGCCGGTGGCTTCGCCTTCGAGGTTGAGGTCCGACAGGATGAGCGAGATGTCGGGGATCTGGGTGGCGAGGGCGAGCGCCTCGTCCGCCGAGGCGGCTTCGATCACGGTATGGCCCGAGGCGGTGAGCATGTCGCGGATGCCGGCGCGCAGGTCGGGGCTGTCTTCGACCAGCAGGACGAGGCCGGGGGCGGCGGGCAGGGCGGCGGGGCGCAGCGGCAGGCGGATCGTGACCTGGCCGCCGGTGGCGCAATTGGCCAGGCTGGCGCGGCCGCCGGCCAGTTTGGTCATGTCATAGACCATGGCGAGACCGAGCCCCGAGCCTTCGCCGCCCTTGGTGGTGAAGAACGGCTCGAACCCGTGGTCGAGCGCCTGGGGGGTGAAGCCGGGGCCGGTGTCGCAGACCGAGAACTCGGCCCAGGTGTCCTGGACGCTGCGGGCGGTGAGGGTGATGGCGCCCGAGCCCTGGCCCGACTGGGTGCAGGCGTCGCGGGCGTTGAGCACCAGGTTGAGGAGGCTGTCCTGCAGCATCCCGGCATCGAGCAGCAGCGCGTCCTGCGGGATGAGCGCGTCGACGGTCAGCGTGACCTGCGGCGGCAGCGCCGAGCTGGCGAGCGTTTCGAAGTCGCGCAGGAAGGCGTGGATGTCGGTCGGGCGCGGCGTGACCTCGCGCGCGCCGGTCATGTCGGCGATGCGATTGAGCAGCGTGCCGCCGCGCCGGGCGGCGGACAGCGTGGCGGCGATCAGCTCGTCCGCGCCTGCCGGCATGGCCATGGCGCGGAGCCGCGACTGCATCCCGAGGATGATGGTCAGCAGGTTCGAGAAGTCATGCGCCAGGCCCGAGGTCAGCTGCGCCGCGATCTCGCGCCGGCGGGTCTGTTGCAGGGCGGAACGGGTCTGGGTTTCCTCGGTCACGTCCATCGACAGGATATAGACCCCGCGCGAGGCGGGATCGGGCGTCAGCGCCACGCGGATGCGGCGCGAGGAGGGTTCGTGGGTGAATTCGAACACCGCCGCCTGGCCATCGAAGGCGCGGTCGAGATGCGGCTGGATGGCGGCCCAGGGTTGCGGACCCAACGCCTCTTCCGCCGAGAGGCCCACCGGATCGGGGCGCGAGCCGGGCATCACCGCGCTGAGCCGCCGGTTGGAATAGCTGTAGCGCCGGTCGGGCCCGACATGGGCGATATGGGCCGGCATCATCTCGGCCGTCAGGCGGGCGCGGGCCTCGGCCTCGGTCAGCTGGCGCTTGGCCTCTTCCAGCGCGGTCACCGTGGCGGCAAGCTCGCGGTTGGCGGCCGACAGTTCCTCGGCATGGCCGAGAACCTGGTCCGACAGTTCCTCGGAGCGGGCGTGCAGGAGCTGTTCGGCCCGCTTGGTGGCGGTGATGTCGGTATAGACGGTGACCCAGCCGCCTTCGGGCAGGGGCGAGCCCTCGACCGAAATCCAGCGGCCGTTGGCGCGGGGGCGCTCCATGTAATGCGGGGCGAAGGCGCGGGCCTGGTCGGTGCGGTCGGTGACGAAGGCCTCGATATCGTCGATCGGCCCGTATTCGCCGCGGGTGGCGAGGAAGCGGATGGTGTCCTGGAACGAGGCGCCGGGGGTGGTGAGCGCCTCGGGCAGGTCGAACATGGTGCGGAAGGGGGCGTTCGAGACCACCAGCCGGAGGTCGCTGTCATAGATCGACAACGCCTGCTGAATGAGGTTCAGCCCGGCCATGGTCATGGCGTGGGTGTCGGTTGGGCGGTCGGACATGGGAACGAGGTAGCGCAAAACGGGGCAGGTGGGAAAGGGGAGGCGTGACGGCAAGGCAGGGACGCCTTGCCGTGACGGGGGCCTATTGCGTCGCGAGGCGCAGGAAGAAGATGACCCACATCGCGATCAGGACGACATTGCTTGCCGTGAACGCAATGAGCCGGTGCAGCACCTTGTTGCTGGTCAGGTGGATGGCCGTGTGCACCGCGCGCAGGCCGACATAGAGCCAGGCGGCAAGCAGCAGGACCTTGCCGACCGTATCGGTCATATAGGCCATGATGCAGATGACATAGAACAGCACGGGCATTTCCAGCAGGATCATCATGGCCCTGTTGGGCAGCGAGACATGGCCGCTGACACGATCGGATTCGCCAAAGCGGAAGTCGTCGGGCGCGATTTCCTTGCGCAGGGCCGCTCCGATCCGCCGGATGGGGATCAGGCCGAGCACCGCGAATGTGAGCATCGCCAGCGCCCCCATCGGCCACAGGATATCAAGCTTCGACATGTCCGCCCTCCCGGTTCCGCGACCTCTGCAAGGATGTCTCGGGGCTACGTGCCCCGGTTCTTCGCCTTGAGGATCGGCCTGGCCGAGGTCGATCGCAAGCCCGAACGATGCATATCGCGGGTGGCGTCGTATCTTGTTACAATTCGTTAGATTCCGGAAAACTTGGCGAAAAACTTGACCGCCAGTGTCAGACTCGCACCCTAGGAGGCGGGAGAATCACCCGCGGCCATTGCGGGGGCCTGTGTGAGGACGCAGGCATACGGGAGGAGAACGAGCTTTGGGCAATCCGTCTGGGACGGCCGGTGGACTTGAGTCCATTCCGGCGCTTTTGCAGCGTAACGCGCGCGAGTTCGGCCAGAAAGCCGCCTATCGGGAGAAGGAATTCGGCATCTGGCAAAGCTGGAGCTGGGCCGAGACCGAGAAGGAAGTCGAGGCGCTGGCGCTGGGCCTGATCAACATGGGCGTCAACGAGGGCGATTTCATCGCCATCATCAGCCGCAACCGGCCGCATTTCTACTGGTCCATGGTCGCGGCGCAGTCGGCGGGCGCGATCCCGGTGCCGCTCTATAACGACAGCGCGGCCGAGGAGATGGCCTATGTGCTGGAACATTGCGGCGCGCGCTTTGCCATCGTCGAGGATCAGGAGCAGGTCGACAAGGTGATCGACGTGCAGGACCGGCTACGCAGTTCGAGCACATGATCTATATCGATCCGCGGGGGTTGCGGAAATACGACCACCGCGCGCTGCACGAGTTCGCCCATGTCCAGAACCAGGGCCGCGCCGCGCATGACGAGCTGATCGGAGAGCTGAAGGCGCGGCGCGAGAAGCTGACCATCGAAGACCAATGCGTCATGCTCTACACGAGCGGCACCACCGGCAAGCCCAAGGGCGTGGTGCTGAGCAATCGCAACATCATCCGCAGCGCCCAGAACGCCAGCGAGTTCGATCACCTGGGCCCGGGGGACGAGGTTCTGGCCTATCTGCCGATGGCCTGGGTGGGCGATTTCATCTTCTCGATCGGGCAGGCCTATTGGACCGGCTTCTGCGTCAACTGCCCCGAGAGCGCCGACACGATGATGACCGACCTGCGCGAGATCGGGCCGACCTATTACTTCGCCCGCCGCGGGTGTTCGAGACCCAGCTGACCAATGTGATGATCCGCATGGAGGATGCCGGGCCGCTGAAATATGCCCTCTTCCACCATTTCATGGGTTCGCGCGCAGCAGCGCGGGCGAGAAATACGGGATGCCCAGGCGCAGCCTGGCAAACCCGACCTGAAGCGGCGCATCAAGCAGGCGTGGGAGATTCGCCGTGGGCCGTGCTTGCCGCCGAGACCATGGTGGAAACGCCATCCGTCTGTTCTTTGCCCGGATGCGCCACCCTCTGGCCGTGCGCGAGCACTTCAAGGCCAGGGATCCGATCCTGCTGAACATATACCCTGAGCCGCTCAGGTTATCTTCCAAGTATCGCATGGGCGAGGTGCTGATCTATGGCCCGCTGAAGAACACTCTTGGCCTCAGCCGCGTGCGCGTGGGTTACACCGCCGGCGAAGCCATCGGGCCGGAGATCTTCGAGATTCTACCGCTCGCTGGGCATCAACCTGAAGCAGCTTACGGCCAGACCGGGCCTCGGTCTTCATCACCGATGCAGCCCGATGGCGAGGTGCGCGCCGATACAGTGGGCGTGCCCGCCCCCGAAGGTGGAAATCAGGATCAACGAGGAGGGCCGGATCTATTACCGCAGCCCCGGCACCTTCGTGGAATATTACAAGAACCCCGAGTCGACCGCCGACACCAAGGATGCCGAGGCTGGGTCGATACCGGCGATACCGGCTTCTTCGGAAAGGCACCGGCCAATCTGCGCATCTTCGACAGGCCAAGGATGTAGGCAAGATGGCATCGGGCGCGATGTTCGCGCCCAAATATCGAGAACAAGCTGGTTCTATCCCGAAACATCCTCGAGGCGGTTTGTTCGGCAATGGCCGAGTGACGCGTCGCCTTCATCAACATCGACCTGACGGCGGTGGGCAGCTGGGCCGAGCGCAGCAATATCGGCTATTCCAGCTATCAGGAACTGGCCGGGCACCCGAAGGTTCTGGGCTCGATCCAGTCCCATGTCGAGGCGGTGAACCGTTCGGTGGCGGAAGGCCCGATGCTGTCGGGCTGCCAGATCCACCGCTTCGTGGTGCTGCACAAAGGTGGATGCCGACGACGGCGAGATGACGCGGACGCGGAAAGTGCGCCGCGCCTTCGTGGCCGACAAGTTCAACGACATCGTCGAGGCGCTTTACGACGGGTCCGAACGGGTGAGCACCGAGACGGAAGTGACCTATGAGGACGGCCGCAAGGGCGCGATCAAAACGAGCTGGAGATCCGCGACGCCAAGGTGGTGCCGGTGGCAGGCGCGAGACAGGTGGCAGCGGAATGACGGGTGACGTGCGCCTGCGGCAGCACACCCGCCATCCCGAAGAGGACTGAGCCGATGAACGACATGAGCAATCCCGAAGGCTACACCACCCCCGACGGCCGCAGATCGGGCCAGTTCCTGATGGAGATGAAGAACATCACGCTGCGGTTCGAGGGCGTGAAGGCGATCACCGATATCAGCTTCGACATCCGCGAGGGCGAGATCCGCGCCATCATCGGGCCGAACAGCGCCGGCAAGTCCAGTATGCTGAACGTGATCTCGGGCTTCTATGTGCCGCAGGAGGCGAGGTCGGTACAAAAGGCGCGCCGCGCCCGGCGATGAAGCCCTATGAGGTGGCGCAGCAGGGCATCGCCAGACCTTCCAGAACATTGCCCTCTTCGAGGGGATGACGGTTCTGGACAACGTCATGACCGGGCGGCTGAACACATGAAGACCGGGATCTTCGCCAGGCGATCTGGAAGGGCCGGGCCGAGCGCGAGAAGAGGTGGCGAACGCGAGGTGGTGGAGCAGATCATCGACTTTCTCGAGATCCAGCACATCCGCAAGACGCCGGTCGCGCGGCTGCCCTATGGGTTGAAGAAGCGGGTCGAGCTGGCGCGCACGCTGGCGGCGCAGCCCTCGCTTCTGCTGCTCGACGAGCCGATGGCGGGGATGAACGTCGAGGAGAAGGAGGACATGAGCCGCTTCATCCTGGATGTGAACGACGAGTTCGGCACGACGATCGCCCTCATCGAGCACGACATGGGCGTGGTGATGGACCTTTCGGACCGCGTGGTGGTGATGGATTACGGCAAGAAGATCGGCGACGGCACCCCGGACGAGGTGCGCTCGAACCAGGATGTCATCGACGCCTATCTGGGGGTCGCACATGACTGAGCAGACACGAATTTTCCGCGAAAATTCGCGCCCGGCGGCGATGGGAGGGACACATGCCTGATCAACTTCTCTATTCGATGGAAGCGGCGCTGAACGGGCTTCTGTCCGGGGTCATGTACGCCCTCGTCGCGCTGGGCTTCGTGCTGATCTACAAGGCGAGCGGCATCTTCAACTATGCCCAAGGCGTGATGGCGCTGTTCGCGGCGCTGACCCTGGTGGGCATCATGGACGGGCAGGTGCCGTTTTCGCACCTGATCAACGCCGTCTTCGGCACCGATGTGCATGATTTCGGCTGGCACCTGCCGGCCTTCGTGGGGATCGTGCTGACGATAGCCGTCATGATCGCCTTCGCCTGGGTGGTGCAGCAGGTCATCTTCCGCCATCTGGTGGGGCAGGAGCCGATCGCCTCTTCATGGCGACCATCGGCCTGGCATACTTCCTGGAAGGCTTCGGCGACATCATGTGGGCAAGCGATATCAAAGCCGCTGGATGTCCGGCCTGCCCAAGGGCATAATTCGAGCATCGACGAGATCACCTATAACCTGTTCGACTATGGCTTCTATATCGACAACCTGAACATCGTCGCCACGGTGGTGGCGGTGGTGCTGGTGGCCGGGCTGGTGATGTTCAGCCAATACACCAAGCAGGGCCGCGCCATGCGCGCGGTGGCCGGCGATCACCAGGCGGCGCTCAGCGTTGGCATCAACCTGAACTTCATCTGGGTGCTGGTCTGGTCGCTGGCGGGCTTCGTGGCGCTGGTCGCGGGGGTGATGTGGGCTCGAGCTCCGGGCGTGCAGTTCTCGCTCAGCTGATCGCGCTGAAGGCGCTACCGGTCTTGATGCTGGGCGGCTTCACCTCGATCCCCGGGGCCATCGTCGGCGGGCTGATCATCGGCGTGGGCGAGAAGCTGTTCGAGCTGTGGGTCAGCCGCTGGTGGGCGGCGCGACCGAGAACTGGTTCGCCTATGTGCTGGCGCTTCTGTTCCTCGTCTTCCGGCCGCAGGGCCTGTTCGGCGAAGATCATCGAGAGGGTGTGATGCGCGCGCCTTTCACCCCATATCGCCCCGGTTGCGCGGGGGCCTTCGCGCCCCGCCCCGCGGGCATGGGACTTGCTTTGAATGAGGATCATCGCAAGGGTGGTGTCGCAAGACGAACAACACCCGATGGCTGAGAGAACCGAACGATGACCAAACTTATCGCATTGATGAACGTGATTGCCTGGATGGGGTTCTGGGCCTTCGGATATATCGCGCTGACCGCGACGGATCTGAGCCAGACGCAAATCCTGATCGCCGCCATCCTGGCCGGGATCGGCTTTCTCAGCGGCATGTTCACCTACATCAGAATTTGCAACGTCATCTCGCCCGCGCAGGCCGGTGCCCAAGAGGAAAGCTGATCCATGTTCTATCGTGAGGCCGGGGACTTCAAAACCTCTTACGTCGATGACGGGCAGACCTTCCCGATCAAGTTCGACCGCTATCGCTATTACGCGGTGCTGTTCGCGGGCTTCGCGATCATTCCGTTCCTGATCAACGACTATTGGGTCAGCGCGATCTTCCTGCCGTTCCTCATCTATGCCATCGCGGCGATCGGGCTGAACATCCTGGTGGGCTATGCCGGCGGGGCCTCGCTTGGGCACCGGCGGCTTCATGGCGGTGGGGGCCTATGCCTGCCTAAGCTGATGACCGGGCTCGATATCTGGATCAGGGGCGTGCAATACGCGCTGCCGCCGATCAACATCTTCTTCTCGGTCCTCCTGGCCGGGCAGGGTGACGGCCGTGGTCAGCGTGCTGTTCGGCCTGCCGTCCTTGCGCATCAAGGGGTTCTATCTGGCGGTGGCGACGCTGGCGGCGCAGTTCTTCCTGGCTGTTCCTTAAATGGGCCTGGGCCTACAACTATTCCTCGTCCGGCCAGATCAACGCGCCCGAGCGCTTCATGTTCGGCCAGGCGGTGACCGGGCCCAACACCCATGCCTGGGCGACCTATCTGTTCTGCCTGGTGTTCCTGACGCTGGTGGCGGTGATCGCGCGCAACCTGACCCGCGGCAGCGTGGGGCGCAAGTGGATGGCGATCCGCGACATGGACATCGCGGCCGAGATCATCGGGGTCGACCCGCTGAAGGCCAAGCCAGGCGCCTTTGCGGTGTCGTCCTTCTTCATCGGCATCGCCGGCGCTGTTCTTTGCCGTCTATCTGGGCGCGGTGGAGGTGGGCGAGGCCTTCGGCATCCTCGAAATCCTTCCTGGTGCTCTTCGTGGTGATCATCGGGGGCTTGGGCTCGATCTTCGGGTCCTTCGCGGGGCAGCCTTCCTGGTGCTGCTGCCGGTCCTGCTGAAGAACGTGCTGGTGGGCGGGCTGGGCTGGCCCACCGACCTGGCGGCGCATCTGGAATTCATGATCGTTGGCGGGCTGATCGTAACCTTCCTGATCCTCGAACCGCACGGGCTGGCCCAGTTGTGGCGGGTGATCAGGAAGCTGAGCTTTGGCCCTTCCCGCATTGACGGGGTGGCGGGGTGAACCCCGCTACGGATGGTCATTCCCCTGAGGGAGGGGCAGGTGGAGCAGGTTGCCCACCCCAAGACAAGGCCCTTTCCGCAGGTCGCGGGGGGAGACGGAATTCGGGGGCGTTCCCCGGACCGACATCGGAATAACCAATGGGAGGAGAAACCCGATGAAAATGAAACTGGCCACTCTGGCGCTCGGCGCGGCGGTTGCCGCAGGCCCGGCGCTGGCAGACCTGACCTTCAGCTCGCTCAGCTATCGCACCGGGCCCTATGCCGCCAACGGCATTCCCTTCGCCGATGGCTATGCCGACTATTTCACGCTGCTGAACGAGCGTGACGGCGGCATCGGCGGCGAGAAGGTGAACCTGGTCGAATGCGAGACCGGCTATAACACCGAGAAGGGCGTGGAATGCTATGAGTCCACCAAGGGCACCGGCGCGCTGGTCTATCAGCCGTTCTCGACCGGCATCACCTATCAGCTGATCCCCAAGGTCACCGCCGACGGCATCCCGATGCACTCGATGGGCTATGGCCGCACCTCGGCCAAGAACGGCGAGATCTTCCGCAACATCTTCAACTATCCCGCCAACTACTGGGACGGCGCCTCGGTCGCGATCAAGCATCTGCTGAACGAGAACGGCGGCGACCTGAAGGGCAAGAAGATCGCCCTCGTGTATCACAACTCGGCCTATGGCAAGGAACCGATCCGCACGCTGGAAGAGCTGGCCAAGAAACATGGCTATGAGCTGACCCTGCTGCCGGTCGATCACCCCGGCCAGGAGCAGAAGTCGCAATGGCTGCAGGTCCGCCGCGAAAAGCCGGATTACGTGATCATGTGGGGCTGGGGCGTGATGAACCAGGTCGCCATCCAGGAAGCCGTGAACATCCGTTTCCCGATGGATCATTTCATCGGCATCTGGTGGTCGGGTTCGGAAAACGACGTGAAGCCGGCCGGCGCGGGCGCCAACGGTTACAAGGCGCTGACCTTCCACAAGGTGGGCAGCGACATGCCGATCTTCGCCGATATCCAGAAATACGTGGTGGATAGCGGCAAGGCGGCGGGCGCCGGCGACCAGATCGGCACCGTGCTCTACAACCGCGGGCTCTATGCCGCGATGCTGGCAGCCGAGGCGGCGAAGACCGCACAGGCCGCGACCGGCCATTCGGCGATCACCCCGGCCGAGATGCGCGATGGCATGGAAGCGCTGGAAATCACCAACGCCAAGATGGACGCGCTGGGGATGCCGGGCTTCGGCCCCGAGTTCAAGGTGACCTGCCAGAACCATGGCGGCGACGGCTATGCCGCCGTGACGCAATGGGATGCGGCTGCCGGCAAGTGGAACATGATCACCGACTACATGCAGTCGGATCAGGACGTGCTGAACCCGCTGATCACCGAGGATTCCGAGGCCTTCGCCAAGGAAAACAACATCACCCCGGGCTGCAACTGAGCCCGAGTCGAGAACCGCCCCGGCCGGTTTCGTGCCGGCCGGGGCACCCCAGATGAAGTTTCAATCGAGGACCGCCCCATGCTGGACGCCGGTGATACCGCTCAGGACACGCTTCTTGAAGTGAACAACATCGAGGTGATCTACAACCACGTGATCCTGGTGCTGAAGGGCGTTTCGCTCAGGGTGCCGAAGGGGGGCATCACGGCCCTTCTGGGGGGCAACGGCGCGGGCAAGACCACGACGCTGAAGGCCATCTCCAACCTGCTGCATTCCGAACGCGGCGAGGTGACCAAGGGCACGATCTCCTATCGCGGCGAGCGGGTGCAGGACCTGGACCCGGCCGAGCTGGTGAAGCGCGGCGTCATTCAGGTGATGGAGGGCCGGCATTGTTTCGAGCACCTGACGGTGGAAGAGAACCTGATGACCGGCGCCTATACGCGGCGCGACGGCGGCGCGGTGAGCGCCGATCTGGAGATGGTCTATGATTACTTCCCGCGCCTGAAGGAGCGCCGCGAAGCCAGGCCGGGCTATACCTCGGGCGGGGAACAGCAGATGGTCGCCATCGGCCGGGCGATCATGAGCCGTCCTGAAACGGTGCTTCTGGACGAACCCAGCATGGGCTGGCGCCGCAGCTGGTTGAGCGAGATCTTCGAGATCGTGAAGACCCTGAACGAGAAGGAAGGCCTGACCTTCCTGCTGGCCGAGCAGAACACCAACGTGGCGCTGCGCTATGCCAATTACGGCTATATCCTTGAGTCTGGGCGGGTGGTGATGGACGGGCCGGCCAGAGCCTGCGCGAGAACCCGGATGTGAAGGAGTTCTATCTCAGCATATCCGACGGGAAGCCGCAAGAGCTTCCGCGACGTGCGCTCCTATCGCCGCCGCAAGCGCTGGCTCGGCTGATGAACTGAGAGGGAAACACCGGTCTGATGGGCCGCATCGGGCCGTCCAGGACGACCCGACAGGGCAAGGCCGCGCCGTGACACGGAATGAGGAGAGGTCAGGACCATGACCGAGTTTTTCGACGATCTGGAAACCCGCTCGGCGGACCGGCGCGAGGCCGAGCAGCGTGGCGGCGCTGAACGCCCAGCTGGGCCACAACGGCATGGTGGCGCTGACCTCGCTGGCGGGGCTTGCCGGGCTGCCGGTGCTGCGCAAGTCCGACCTGTCGGCGCGGCGAAGGCGACCCCGCCTTTCGGCGGCTTGCCGGTGTCAACGTGGCGCATTACTTCCAGAGCCCGGGCCCGATCTACGAGCCCGGCGGGATTTCGCACGACTGGTGGCGCTCGGGCCGGGCGATGTTCGCCGCCGGCATCCGCAAGACCGACATCGTGCAGAACTGTTTCAGCTATCACCTGACGCCCGCCGGCATGATGTTCGAAACCGGCGCGCGGGCGATCGGCTGTGCCGTGCTGCCGGCCGGCACCGGCCAGACCGAGCTTCCAGGCCCAGGCGGCGCTGATATCGGCTGCACCGCCTATACCGGCACGCCGGATTACCTGAAGATCATCCTCGACAAGGCCGACGAGATGGGCCTGACCCTGAGCTTCTCGAAGGCGGCGGTGGGCGGCGGCGCGCTGTTCCCGTCGCTCCGGCAGGAATATGCCGATCGGGGGTTCCGGTGCCTTCAGGGTTATGGCACCGCCGATCTGGGCTCGATCGCCTATGAAAGCCCGGCGCTGGAAGGCATGATCGTCGACGAGGGCGTGATCGTCGAGATCGTCACGCCGGGCACCGGCGATCGGTCGAACCCGGCCAGGTGGGCGAGGTGGTGGTCACCACGCTGAACCCGGATTATCCGCTGATCCGCTTCGCCACCGGCGATCTGAGCGCCGTTTTGCCGGGGCTAAGCCCTTGCGGGCGCACGAATATGCGCATCAAGGGCTGGATGGGCCGGGCCGATCAGACGACCAAGATCAAGGGCATGTTCGTGCGGCCCGAGCAGGTGGCCGCGCTGGTCGGCAAACATGCCGAGATCGTCAAGGCCCGCGTCATCGCCGGGCGCGAGGGCGAGATGGACACCATGACCGTGCGGATCGAGGCCAATGGCGGCGACGCGGCGGCCTTCGCCAAGTCGGCGGCCGAAGTGCTGAAGCTGAAGGGCCAGATCGAAGTGGTGGCGCCCGGAAGCCTTCCCAACGACGGCAAAGTCATCGAAGATACCCGCAGCTACGATTGACCCGGGGGCCCTGCCGCCCCCGTCGACGAGGGGGGATGCAGATGGGTGTTCGGGGATGGGGCGGCCTGGCCGCGGTGATGCTGGCGCTGGCGCCACAGGCGCGGGCCGAGGATCTGGCGCTGGTGCTGGCGCAACGCGCCTATCAGGGCAAGCCGCTGGAGGCGGCGGGCGCCGCCGGCGGCCTGGCCGAGGACCTGCGCGCCCAGGGCTGGAGCGTGTTCACCGCCAGCGACGACAGCGTCGAGGCGATGCGCGATCAGGCGCGGCGCCTGCGGGCGGCGATGCGGCGCACGCCCGAACCCGACCGGGTGATCATCGCCGTCAGCGGCGCCACCGCCTGGGACGGGCGCGACGGCTGGCTTCTGGCCGATGCCGAGGGCGTGGCCGACGCGCTGAGCGTCGGCGCGCGCGGCCTCAGCCTGGGGGCGCTGGCCGATATCGCCGGGCTCGAGGCGGGTCATGCCGCGATGCTGATCGGCACCGACGACAGCGTGCCGCTGGGCGAGGGGCTGAGCCCCGGGAGCACGGCGCTGGCCGCGCCGCAGGGGGTGGTCGTGGTCGAAGGGCCGATGGCGGGGCTGCGCCGCTGGACCCGCGACGTGCTGCTGGTGCCGGGCGTGCCGCTGGACCGGGCGCTGCGCGGGCTGCCGGCGGGGGCCGCGGCGCGGGGCTATTCGACCCGGGCGCAGGGCTTTGCCGTGGCGGGCGCCGATGGCGCGGCGGGCGACGAGATCGAATATTGGCGCGCGGTCGGCGATATCGGCACGGTCGACGCCTTGCAGGCCTATCTCAACCGCTTTCCCACCGGCCGCTTCGCCGCCGAGGCGCGGCAGCGGATGATCGCGCTGACCCGCAACCCGCTGGACCTGGCGCGCGAGGCGGAAGAGGCGCTGAACCTGGGCCGCGATGCGCGCCGGCAGGTGCAGCGCAACCTAGACCTGCTGGGCTTCGATCCGCGCGGCATCGACGGCCTCTTCGGCCGCGGTTCACGCGCGGCGATCGCGGCCTGGCAGAAGGTTGCGGGATATCCCGAGACCGGCTTCCTGACCCGGCCGCAACAGCAGGAGCTGCAGCGCCAGGCCGATATCCGCGCGGCCGAGCTGGAACGCGAAGCCGAGCTGCGCCGGCAGGAGGAGGAACGCGCCGACCGCCAGTTCTGGCAGTCGCTGGGCCGCGACGAGCCGGACCTGCGGCGCTATCTGGAGCGCTATCCCGATGGCCTTTTCGCCGAGGACGCGCAGGCCCGGCTGGACCTGATCCTGGAGCGTGCCGCCGCCGCGGCCGAGGCGCGCGAGATTCAGGCCTGGAGGGGCGCGAAACAGGCCGATACCCTGGCCGCCTATCGCGGCTTCCTGGCGGATTTCCCGAATGGCAGCTTCGCCGACGAGGCCCGCCAGCGCATTGCCGAGCTCGAGGAAGAGGCCGCCAACGCCGCCCAGATCGAGGCCTGGAAACGCGCAGAGGCGCAGATCCTGCCCAACGCGGCGGCGCGTCAGGCGGTGGAGGTGATTCTGGACAAGCGCCAGCTGAAGCCGGGCGAGGTGGACGGCAAATTCACCCGTGAAACCCGCCGCGCCATCCGCCGTTTCCAGCGCGAGCGGGGGCTGCCGGTGACCGGCTTCGTCAATCAGAAGACCATGGTGGTGCTGATGCTGGCCCGGTGAGGTGAGCCCCGATTTTAGACGAAAAATCCGGGCCTTGGCCGAAAGGCCCCGGCCCTAGCGCACCAGGACGTAGTCGCCCGGGGCATCGCCCAGCACCGGCAGGCCGGCCGTCTTGGCGCCCATCGGCGGCGGGTCGGTCGGCTCGCCGCTCTTGCCGGCCAGCCAATCGGCCCAGGCGGGCCACCAGCTTCCCTCCTGCTTGCCGTTGCCTTTGATCCAGGCATCGGGCCCGGTATAGAGCGCGCCGGCGGGGCGGTGGTGGATGCGGTAATGCCGGCCCTTGTGGCCGGGCTCGGACACGATGCCGCCGTTATGGCCGCCCTTGGTCAGAACGAAGGTGAGGTCGCCATCGGTGAAGAGCTTGGTCTTGTAGACCGACTGCCAGGGCGCGATATGGTCCTTCTCGGTCCCGACCAGGAACATCGGCGCGGTGATGTCGGACAGCGCGATCACGCGGCCATCGACCGCGAAGCGCCCGGCGGTCAGACGGTTTTCCATGAACAGAGCGCGCAGGTATTCCGAATGCATCCGGGCCGGCATCCGCGTGGCGTCGGCGTTCCAGGTGCCCATGTCGGTGGCCTTTTCCTCGATCCCCATCAGATAGCGCCGCACGGCGCGGGTCCAGACCAGGTCTTCGGCGCGGATGGCGCGGAAGGCGCCGACCATCTGATCGGCGTCGAGAAAGCCCTGCTCGTACATCACGTCTTCCAGCAGCGAGACCTGGCTTTCGTCGAGGAACAGCAGCAGCTCGCCGGCCTCGGTGAAATCGGTCTGGGCCGCCAGCAGGGTCAGCGAGGCCAGCCGCGCGTCGCCATCGCGCGCCATGGTGGCGGCGGCGATCGACAGGATGGTGCCGCCGAGGCAATAGCCCGCGGCATGGATCTTTTCGCCGCCGGTGATGGTGCCGACCGCGTCGATCGCCGCCATCACGCCATCGGTGCGATAATCGTCGAGCGACACGTCGCGCAGGCTTTCGTCGGGGTTGACCCAGGAGATGCAGAAGACGGTAAACCCCTGACCCACAAGGAAATTGATCAGCGAATTCTGCGGCTGCAGGTCGAGGATATAGTATTTCATGATCCAGGCCGGCACGATCAGGACCGGCTCGGGGCGGACCTCTTTGGTCTGGGGGCTGTATTGCAGCAACTCGAACAGATCGTTGCGGAAGACCACCTTGCCGGGCGTCGCCGCCAGATCGCGGCCGACCTGGAATTCGGCCGGGGGGGCGTCTTTCTCATGCTGGGCGGCGTTCAGCAGATCGTGCCAGAACAGCTGTGCCCCCTGGGCAAGGTTGCCGCCATGGGCCTTGGCGGTGGCCTCGATGGTTTCGGGGTTCGACATCAGGAAGTTCGAGGGCGACACGGTGTCGAGCGCCTGGCGGGCCATGAAATGCACCCGCTGGGCATCGGAGTGACGCAGGCCGGGGATGTCGCAGGTGGCGTGATCCCACCAGTTTTCCATCGCCAGATAGCTTTGCTGCATCAGGTTGAAGGGCGGTTTGGCCCAGCCGGGATGGGTGAAACGGTGATCGTTGGGGCCCGGAGCGAAGGGCGCATCGCCCTGGCCCAGCGCGTGGGCATAGAGTTTCCAGGCGTTCTCGACCCCGCGCTCGGCCAGTTCGATCTGGCGGCCGGGCGCGCGCGACAGGTGCATCGCCCAGTCGATCCAGGCGCCGGCGGCCGAATGCGGCGAGGTGCCCATGGTCAGCCGCGCGAAATGCGCCCGGAGCGCCCGGTCGAGCAGGTCATGGGGGTGACCGTCGTGGTCGGGCGTGGTGGCGGCGGCGTCGGCGGGGGAGCAGGGGGTCTGGGTCATGGTCTCGGGCGATTCTGTCTGGCGTGATCCTGGCGGCTTTCTGGGCGCGGTTCATGGCAAAGATATGAAGCCCGGGGGAAAACCAAAGGGGCCGCCCGCAGATTTGCCGAAACCTTTGCCGGAAAACGAAAAAACCGCCCGGAAAACGGGCGGTTCTTCGATCTTGCCTTGCGGTCGGCTCAGCCCTGGCGGGCCTTGAAGCGGCGCTGGGTCTTGTTGATCACGTAGACGCGGCCTTTGCGGCGCACGACGCGACAATCGCGGTGCCGGTTCTTGAGCGAACGAAGCGAGTTTTTGACCTTCATCGTCTCTCTCCTCAGTTTCGCGGCGCGGGCCTGCGCCTTGGGTTGCGGGTGCCCCGCGGCAAGCGCGGAACCGTTGAATTCCATGGTGGGCGGTACTGGGATCGAACCAGTGGCCACTACGATGTCAACGTAGTGCTCTACCGCTGAGCTAACCGCCCTATGGCCCGGTCGGATGGCGCCCCAAAAGAAGGGGCGCGGGAAATCCGCGCCGGTCTGCGCGTCTATAAAAGGTAACGTCAGCAGGATCAAGGGCTTTTGAGGCGCGTCGAAAGCCGCTATTCATATGGCTCAAGGAGACGCGATGCCCAAGGTTGCCTTCGATCTTGCCCACCCGGAACGGCGCACCACATCGGTGGTGTTCGCCTCGCCGCATTCGGGGCGCGATTACCCTTGGACCTTCCTGCGCACGACCCAGCTGGACCGCCAGACGATCCGTTCGTCCGAGGATGCGTTCGTCGATCAACTCTTTGATTCCGCACCACAATTCGGCGCTCCTTTCCTGCGGGCCGGGGCGCCGCGCTGTTTTGTCGACCTCAATCGCGGGCCGGACGAGCTGGACCCGGCACTGATCGAAGGCATCGCCAAGCAGGGCCACAATCCGCGCATCGCCAGCGGGCTGGGGGTGATCCCGCGGGTGGTGTCGGGTGGGCGGGCGATCTATCGCGGCAAGCTGGCCCAGGCCGAGGCGCATCGCCGGATCGAGCAATATTGGCGACCTTACCACCGGATGCTGGAACGCCAGTTGAACGAAGCGCACGCCCTGTTCGGCCAGGCGATTCTGGTCGATTGCCATTCGATGCCGCACGAGGCGCTGGACGTGCTGGCGCGCGGAGTGAAGCGCCGGCCCGAAGTGGTGATCGGCGACCGGTTCGGCGCGGCGGCCGGCAGCGAAGTGGTTGAAAGGATTGAAGCTTCCTTCACGGCGGCGGGCCTGGCGGTGGTCCGCAACGCGCCCTTCGCCGGGGCCTATATCGTGCAGACCTATGGCCGCCCGAAGAACAACCGCCACGCCGTGCAGATCGAGATCGACCGCGCCCTCTATATGAACGAGACGCTGGTGCGGCCGAATGGAAACTTCAATGCTTTCAGGCGGTTGATGCGCCAGGTCACCGCCGAGATCGCCGCCATCGGCCGCCCCGAGAGCCTGGCGGAAGAGCCGCCGCTTGCCGCCGAGTGAGGCGGGCGGGGTTAAGCGCCACTTACCACGGCGTCCCGGGCGGTTAATCGACGGATATTAACGAATTCGCACTGTCGGCCCCCCGGCTGCCCGCCGGCTGACATCCGTCGGGCGCGCGGTGGTGCAAGGGTTCGGCAAGGAACGGGTTAACGTGGCGGGCGGGGTGTTTGGGGAGGGAGGGGAAGTGTCGGGAAGGAAAAGCCGGTCTTGATCCAGTCTGATGGGTTAAAGGAGGCAACCCTCTTTGTTAATCAGTAATATCGCTTGATTATAGCTGCTGCGTGACAGATATTCAATCCAAAGCGTCTAAACCGGAGGCTTCAGGATGGCGTCCACACTCAGTCGGACGACAGGACGAATGGTGCGGCAACTGGAAGGTTATGACGCCTTCCTGCCCGAGGACCTGCCGCCGATGCCGCCGGTGCAGTTCGACGACGAGATGCAGGGCCTGCTGTCGCGGGCCGACCGGGCGCTGGGGCGATTGGACGGTTCGGTGCAATCGCTGCCCAACCCCGATCTTTTCGTCTTCATGTATGTGCGCAAGGAAGCGGTGCTGTCGTCGCAGATCGAGGGCACGCAGGCCTCGCTTGGCGATATCCTGAAGGTCGAGGCGCAGATCTTCGACCCGACGCGGCCGAACGATACCGACGAGATCCTGAACTATGTCAGTGCGATGAATTACGGCCTGTCGAGGCTTGAGACGCTGCCGATGTCGCTGCGCCTGGTCCGCGAGATTCACGCTAGGCTGATGCAAGGGGTGCGTGGACAGCACGCCACGCCGGGCGCGTTCAGGGTGACGCAGAACTGGATCGGGCCGCAGGGGGCGACAATCGGACAGGCGACATTTGTGCCGCCGCCGCCATCGGACTTGCCGCGTCTTCTGGGCGCCTGGGAAAACTATCTACACGTCGAGGGCAAGTTGCCACTGCTGGTGCGGATCGCGCTGATCCATGCGCAGTTCGAGACGCTGCACCCGTTCCTGGACGGAAATGGCCGGATGGGGCGGCTGTTGATTGCCTTTACCTTGTGTCAGCAGACGGTGCTGCAGAAGCCGGTGTTGTACCTGTCGCATTATCTGAAGCGTAATCGC
Source organism: Paracoccaceae bacterium (assembly GCA_041397165.1). Classification (GTDB taxonomy): domain Bacteria; phylum Pseudomonadota; class Alphaproteobacteria; order Rhodobacterales; family Rhodobacteraceae; genus JAWKXE01. Next base: position 47,873 of record JAWKXE010000032.1, read on the forward strand.
GGTCGTTACTACGACCTGTTGCAAGCGGTGCGCACCGAGGGCGACTGGGAGGCCTGGATCAAGTTCTTCCTGACCGGGGTTGCCGAGGTGGCGAACGAGGCCACCGACACTGCCCGGCAGATCGTGCAGCTGCGTGAGGACCATCGCCAGAAGCTGATCGAGACGCTGGGCAAGGGTGCGGCCAACGGTCTGAAGTTCCTCGAAACGCTCTATCGCCGGCCGATCTTTACCGTGGCGACGGTGGCCGAGCAACTTGGCCTGTCGCAGCAGGCGGCGAATACGTTGACCGACCGGCTGGAGCAGTTGGGCGTGGTGTGCGAGATCACAGGTCAGCGGCGGAACCGAATGTTCAGCTATGACCCCTATGTTGCGCTGTTCACCGATTGAGCCCTTGGTCTGCGCCTATCTGAGCGAGCGTCCCTTGCGGATCGCGTCCTTGCCGAATCGGGCGCGGATGGCGTCGGTGGCGCGTTCGGCGGTGGCGCGTTTGGCCGCGCCGGGGTCGAGCAGGTCGGGCGAGAGGTCGGCCTGCGCCTCGGGCACCAGATGCGACAGGCCGACGCCGATCAGGCGGAACGGGCCGGCGTCGCCCGCCGCGTCGTAGAGCCCCCGCGCGGTGCGATAGACCGTGTCGGCCATCTGGGTGGCGTCGTGCAGCGTCACGCGGCGGGTGAG
>JAWKXE010000033.1:0-46159 GCA_041397165.1 Paracoccaceae bacterium
TTTCGGCGGCCCGATGGGCACGCTGCGCTTCGCCGGCCAGCGCGAGGCGCGGTTTGCCGATTGGCAACGCGAGATGGCGGCGATTGCCCAATGCCCCAACGTGGTGGCCAAGCTGGGCGGGCTGGCCATGCCGGTGAACGGCTTCGGCTGGGACAGCCGCGCCACCCCGCCCACATCGGACGAGCTGATCGCGGCGCAGGGCCATTACTATGCCCATATGATCGAGATATTCGGCCCCGAGCGCTGCATGTTCGAATCGAACTTCCCGGTCGACAAGCTGTCGGTCGGCTATGCGGTCTATTGGAACGCGATGAAGAAGCTGGCGGCGCGCCATGACTGCGGCGCCCGCGATGCGCTCTTCAAGGGCACCGCCGACCGGATCTATCGCCTGTGAACGATCCTCTCGACCTTGCCAGCCGCCCCGGGCTGCCCGATGAGCTGCGGGTGCTGGCGCGGCTCTATCCGCGCAGCGGCTGGCACGACCATCCGAACTTTTCCGACCTGATCGCCTTCTGGCTCGACCGGCACCTGACCTTCCGCGAGGTCCTGTCGCGGATGCAAAGCGCCACGCGGATGCAGATGGCCGCGCCGCAGGACCGTTTCGCCCCCGAGATCGCCCGCTATACCGGCTTCTTCCTGGGCCAGCTGCACGACCATCACAGCATCGAGGATCATCACTATTTCCCCCGCCTCAAGCGGTTCGATTTCCGCCTGCATCGCGGGTTCGAGATGCTCGATGCCGATCACCACGCGCTCGACGCCGAAATCGCGGCGCTGGCCGAGGCGACCAATGCGCTTCTCGCGCGGATGCGGGCGGGCGAGGCGGGCGAACCGGGCCGGCTCCTCGAGGTGCAGGAACGGTTCGCGCGGTTTCTCGACCGCCATCTCGCGGACGAGGAAGAGGTGATCGTGCCGGTGCTGCTGAAATACACCCCCGATCTGGACTGAACCCGCGGCCCGGGGCGCCCGCGCCGTCAGATGCCGGGTTGCGCCTGTCGGAAAAACGCGACATATCCCCGCCCGAACCTGCCGCCTTTGATCGACATCAAGGTCGCGGCGCTCAAGCATGGCCTAGCGTCGCAGGCCAACAGGACAACACGGAGGAGATGCGCATGACCCACACGCCGCACGAATTGCACGAGGAATTCCCCGAATACGCCGAGAAGATGACCGAGCTGAAGACCTCGGACGCGCATTTCGGCAAGCTGTTCGACGAATATCACGAGATCAACCGCGCCGTGCACCGGGCCGAAACCGATGTCGAGCCGACCGACGATCTGCACCTTGGCGAAATGCGCAAGCAGCGCATGGTGCTGAAGGATCAGCTCTACGCGATGCTGCACCAGTAAGGGCTCAGCCGGCGGCGTCGATAAAGCGCCACAGCCGGGGCAGCACGTCGGATCGCCACAGATCGGTGTGATGCCCGCCCTTCACGGCAATGAAATCCTTGGCAACGGACGGGGCGGCGGCGAAAACCTGCCGCCCCATCTCTATCGGGATCAGCTCGTCCTCGGTGCCGTGGATCACCAGCAAGGGCGCGGTCAGCGCGCCGACCCGGGCCAGCGAATCCCAACTGTTCTTCATCCGCGCAACCAGCGGCGCCAGCCGCGGATCGCTGGCCAGCGCCACCGCCCTGATCGAGCTATAGGGCGCCTCCAGCACCATGCCCGCCGGCTGCTTGCCGGTCTCGGCCACGGCGGCCAGCGCCACGCCGGTGCCCAGGCTTTCGCCATAGATCACCACCGGGGCCGCGCCGGCATAATCGCCGATCCGCCGCCACAGCCGCGCCGCGTCGAACACCAGCGCCGTCTCGCCCGGCGTGCCCTCGGACCCCGACGCGCCGCGATAACCCAGCGCCACCAGCCCGTAACCACGTTCCTGCATCAGCCGGAACCGCCCGGCCCGCGCCGCCAGGTTGCCGGCATTGCCCTGGAAATAGAGCACCACCGGCTTGCCCGGCCGCGCCGCGCCGACCCACAAGACCAGCCGCTGGCCACCGCTCTCGAAAATCTCCTCGCGCAGCGCCAGCCCCAGATCGGCGGGCGCCACCCGCGTGGCATCGAACGGATAGACCAGCGCGCGCTCCAGCCGGTCCAGCCCGAACACCCCGCCCAGCGCCACCACCGCCGCAAGCACGGTCAGTTTCAACATCACCCTCATCCCACCTCATAGGGCAGCACGCCGCGCGCGTTGGCGTCGATGGTCAGCCGCCGCTCCAGCGGCGGGACCGAGCGTTGATGGCATTGCGTCCGCTCGCAGATGCGGCAGGAAATGCCGATCGGCTCGAAGCTCTGCTTCTCGCTCACATCCAGCCCGTCGGCATAGACGATGTCGCCGGCATGGGTCACCTCGCAGCCCAGCGAAATGGCGAAGCGGCGCACCGGCGCGCCGAAACTGCCGCCGGGTTTCGACACGTCCCGGGCAATCGAGATGTACCGCACCCCGTCCGGCGTCTCGGCCAGCTGGCGCAGGAAGCGCCCCGGCGTCTCGAACGCCCGGTGCACGTTCCACAAGGGGCAGGCGCCGCCGAAGCGGGCGAATTGCAGCCGCGTGGCGCTGTGGCGCTTGGTGATGGTGCCGGCCTGATCGACCCGCACGAAGAAGAACGGAATGCCCTTGGCCCCGGGGCGCTGCAGCGTGCTCAGCCGATGCGCCACCTGCTCGATCGAGGCGCCGAAGCGCTGCGCCAGCCGCTCCAGATCGTGGCGCGTCTCCTGCGCCGCCGCCAGAAAGGCGCCATAGGGCATCAGCGCGGCGCCGGCAAAGTAATTGGCCAGCCCGATCTTGGCGATGCTGCGCGCCTCGGGCGCCTGGAATCGCGCCAGATCCAGCGTCGCCTCGAGCAGCGCGTCCTGCCGCAGCAGCGCCAGCTGCAGCAGCAGCTGGAAACTGCGCGTCTCGGGGGCGGCGCGGGCCGACAGGGTCAGCACCCGAGTTTCGGGGTCGAACCGGCGCAGCACGTCGCTGTCGGCCTCCTGCACGCGGATGCCTTCCTTGGTCAGGTTGCGCAGGGCGTGGCCGGCAATCCCGCCCGGGCCCTGGGCGGCGCCCTGCGCGAAGCGTTCCGCCGCGCGGTCGACCGCGTCGATATAGTTGTCGCAGTAATGGAAGAAGTCGCGCACCTCTTCCCAGGGGCTGGCCTCGATCCGCGCATCCTCGCGGCCCAGCGCCTCGTCGAGGCTGGCCAGCCGTTCATGGGTCTGGCGATAGGCGCGGTGCAGCTGCAGGAAGGCCCGCGCCAACCCCGGCGCGTTCGAGGCGGTCAGTCGCAGGTCGGCCAGCGGCGGCGGGTCCTCGGCAAAGACCGGGTCGGCCATCGCCTCGCGCATGTCGCTGACCAGGCATTCGCTGTCGCCGCTGGCGAGTTCCGTGACGTCGAAGCCGAACTCCTGCGCCAGCGCCAGCACCACGGTGGTGCTGACCGGGCGCTTGTTGTTCTCCATCTGGTTCAGATAGGGCAGGCTGACGCCCAGCTTGGCGGCGAAATCCTTCTGGGTCAGGTTCAACCGGCGCCGGGTCTCGCGCAGCTTGGCACCGGCATAGATTTTCGGGTTGGCCATGGGCGGGGCTCCGGCGCGGGTCTGCTTGTGGGTCTTTGCAGGTCAGCCTATTGCAAAGCGCCCGGTTTGCAAAGCAGCGCACGCAGCGGTAACGAACGGCCCGCGCGGCGGCGGGCGTTTTCGTGCCAGACGGAAAGCAGCCGGACGGCAGCCGGGCGGCAGACAGGTGTTTTCGCCCCGATTCGAAAGGTAAACGCCCGAGGTTGCCCCGGGCGTTCTTGCACTTTTCGAACCTGGGTCAGAGCAGCGATTTGACCTTCTCGGCCACCGCTTCGGCCGTGATGCCGAATTTCTCGTAGAGCACTTCCGCCGGGGCCGAGGCGCCGAAGCCCTCCATCCCGACGAAACCCGATTTCACCTCGCGCCCGCGCTCGCCGCACAGCCAGCGGTCCCAACCCAGCCGCGCCCCGGCCTCGACCGCGACGCGGACCGATCCGCCCGGCAGGACCCGCTTGCGATAGGCCTCGTCCTGGGCCTCGAACAGCTCCCAGCAGGGCATCGAGACGACCCGCGTGCCGATGCCCTCGGCCTGCAACAGATCGCGCGCCGCCATGGCGACCGAGACCTCCGAGCCGGTGGCCAGCAGGATCGCCTGGCGCCGGCCTTCCGCCTCGGCCAGAACGTAAGCCCCTTGCGACACAAGGTTTTTCGCCTTGTGCTGGGTTCTGAGCGTGGGCAGGTTCTGGCGCGTCAGGGCCAGCACCGACGGCGCGGTCTTGGACGAAAGCGCCAGTTCCCAGGCCTCGGCCGTCTCGACCGTGTCGCAGGGCCGGAAGGTCAGGCTGTTGGGCGTGGCGCGGCAGATCGCCAGATGCTCGACCGGCTGGTGGGTCGGGCCGTCCTCGCCCACGCCGATGCTGTCATGGGTCATGACGAAGACCGACGGAATGCCCATCAGGGCGGCCAGGCGCATCGCCGGGCGGGCATAGTCGGTGAAGACGAAGAAGGTGCCGCCATAGGGCCGCACGCCGCCATGCAGCGCCATGCCGTTCATCGCCGCCGCCATGCCCTGTTCGCGGATGCCGTAATAGACATAGCGGCCCTTGCGATTGTCGATATCGAACATCCCAAGGTCGCCGGTCTTGGTATTGTTCGATCCGGTCAGATCGGCCGATCCCCCCACCGTTTCCGGCATCACCGGATTGATCACCTCCAGCACCATCTCCGAGCTTTTACGGGTCGCAACCTTCGGATGTTCCTCAGAAATTTGTTTCTTCAGCGCGCGGACGCGACCCGCCAGAGAGGCCGGCACATCGCGGGCATAGATGCGCGCGAACTCGTCCTGCCGCTTCTGCGAGGCGGCGCCCAGACGGGCCTGCCATTCCGCCCGGTCGGCAGCCCCGCGCGCGCCCACTTCCTCCCACCAGGTCTTGATCGTATCGGGGATTTCGAACGGGCCGGTGGTCCAGCCATAGGCGTGTTTGGCGTCCTGCAACTGGCCCTTGTCGGTCAGCGCGCCATGGCCTTTCGAGGTGTCCTGCGCCGCGTGGCCCAGGGCGATGTGGGTCTTGCAGGCGATCATCGACGGCAGCGGCGATTTCTTCGCCTCGGTGATGGCGGCGTCGATGGCGGCGGGGTCGTGGCCGTCGATCTCCTGCACGTGCCAGCCGGCGCTGCGGAAGCGCGCGGGCTGGTCGGTGCGGTCCGACAGATCGACCTTGCCGTCGATGGTGATGCCGTTGTTATCCCAGAACAAAATCAGCTTGCCCAGCTGCTGCCGCCCGGCCAGGGCGATCGCCTCATGGCTGACGCCCTCCATCAGACAGCCGTCGCCGGCGATGACATAGGTGTGGTGATCGACCAGCCCCTTGCCATAGCGCGCGCGCTGCACCTCTTCGGCCATGGCGAAGCCCACCGACATCGCCAGACCCTGGCCCAGCGGGCCGGCGGTGGCTTCGATCCCCGGGGCGTGGCCGTATTCCGGGTGGCCGGCGGTGATGGCCCCCCATTGGCGGAAATTCTGCAGCTGTTCCAAGGTCATCTCGGGCGTGCCGGTGAGATAGAGCAGCGAATAGAGCAGCATCGAGCCATGCCCGGCGCTGAGGATGAAGCGGTCGCGGTCGGGCCAGTCGGGCGCGCTGGCGTCGAATTTCAGGTGCTTGGAATAGAGCACGGTGGCGACATCGGCCATGCCCATCGGCATCCCCGAATGGCCGGAATTGGCGGCGGCAACGGCGTCGAGCGTCAGCGTGCGGATCGCGGCAGCCCGCATCCAGTGGTCGGGATTGGCGGCGCGAAGGGCGGCGATATCCATGGGCGAAGGTCCTCGTTTGTCGGTGGCGTCTGCGTGGCTTCGGTGCCTGCATATCAGCAAGCCGCCGGCCCGCAAATGCGCGAAAACGCGCGGGGTCCGGTGGCGGGTCCGCGCGCGGTGGCCGGTGGGGCAGGTTTCCTTGTTTGGAAACAAGGCGAAAGGCTTTAAACTTGAACCGATCTGGCAAGTCAGGCTTGATTCGCGCATCGCGCGAACAAGCGCCGCGCGGGCAGAAACGCGGGGCACCGAACGGCCGGACCGGCAGGCAGAGAACAGGGGTGCAAGCCGCTGTATCTAGGGCAAAAAAGGCGCAGACAATGCGCAGGGAAAGGAACGGGGCATGAGACAGGTAGAGGAAATGGAAAGCCGGATCACCGCCGCACTGGACCGGATCGCGCGGGGGGTCGATGCCCTGTCCGCGCCGGTCGAGGCGCCCGCGGCCGATCCGGAAGAACTGGAACGCGTCAAGGCCGAACTGGCCGACGAGAAGCTGGCGACGGCGCAGCTGGATGAGAGGATCAAGGCGCTGCATGAAAAGCAGGACGGCAAGCTGGCCGAGGCCGAAGCGCAGGCCGCCGCCGCCGAGGCCGAGATGGCCCGGCAGGCCGAGGTGCTGGCGCAGCTCGATGGCGAGTTGCAGCGGCTGCGCAAGGCCAACGACCAGCTGCGCGCCTCGAACGCGGCGCTGCGCGAGGCCAATGAAAAGGGCGTGGGCGAGCCGCACCTGATCAACAAGGCGATGCTGACCGAACTGGAAGGCCTGCGCGCCGCCCGCGCCGCCGACAGTGTCGAGGTCCAGGTGGTGCTGCAATCGCTTGAAAAGCTTCTTGAAACCGGGGAGGGCGCATAATGCCGGAAGTCGAGATCATGATCGGCGGTCGCGCCTTCGACGTGGCCTGCCAGGAGGGGGAAGAGCATTATCTGCGCTCGGCCGCCTCGCTTCTGGACAAGGAGGCCTCGACCCTGACCGACCAGATCGGGCGCCTGCCCGAGGCGCGGATGCTGCTGATGGCCGGGCTGATGCTGGCCGACAAGACGGCGGGCGTCGAGGACAAGCTGAACGATCTGAAGCACAAGCTGGCCAGCATGGAGAGCGAGATAGAACGCCTGCGCGCCGCGCCCGCGCCCGAACCCGAGCGGATCGAGGTGCCGGTGCTGCCCGATGGCGTGGTCGACAGCCTGGCCGAGCTGGCCGCCCGGGCCGAGGCGCTGGCGGCGGAAGTGGAAGAGAAGGCGGGCTGAGGCCGGCCTCTTTTCGGGCCGCTTTCGGGGCCCCGGGGTTTGGCGGTATCGACAGGCGACGAAGGTTGGTATACCAAATTCACCAACCCCGCGCGCGCGTCGCGTGACCCCTGGAAGGACCCGATGGCGGACCCGATTCTGGCGGATGAGATTGCCAATCGCCTGCGCCGGGACATCCTGCGCGGCAGGCTGGCGCCGGGTGCCGCGATCAAGGAACGCGACAACGCGGCCGAACTGGGGGTCAGCCGCACGCCGATGCGCGAGGCGATCCGCATTCTCGCCAAGGAAGGGCTGGTGGAGCTGCGCCCGTCGCGCAGCCCGGTCGTTGCGCGGCCCGGCGTCAAGCAGGTCTCGGACCAGGTCGCGGTGCTGATCGCGCTGGAACAGCTTTCGGCCGAACTGGCCTGCAAACAGGCGTCAGACGCCGATCTCGAGCGGATCGCGGGCATTGCCGCCTATATGGCCGCGCATTTCGACGATACCGACCCGCTCGACATGTTCGAGATCGACATGGGGTTTCACACCGCCATCGCGCAGGCCTCGCAGAACCGGGCATTGGCGGACACTCATCGCAGTTTCCTGCAGCGCTTGTGGCGCGCGCGTTATCTGGCGGCCTCGCAGCGGCGCAACCGCGAAAGGGTGGTCGGCGAGCATGGCCGCATCGTCGAGGCGCTGCGTGCCCGCGATCCGGATGCCGCGCGCGCGGCGATCGACAATCATCTCTGGCATCTGGCCGACGATATCCGCACAGTGATGGAAACCGAGGCCAAAACCGAACCCCCCGAAAATGCCGCCGCCGCGGCCACAGGAGAGACATCATGAAATTGTTGCGCTATGGCCCCGCCGGGCAGGAAAAGCCGGGCATTCTGGACGGCGAGGGCCGGGTGCGGGCCCTGTCCGGGCCCGATTTCGAGGGGCGGGGCGTGTCGCTGGAGCGGCTGGACAGCCTGCGCGCGCTGGATGTGGACAAGCTGCCGGTGGTCGAAGAGCCGGGCCGGATCGGGGCCTGCCTGGCCAGCGTGCCCAACTTCTTCTGCGTCGGGCTCAACTATGCCAAGCATGCCGAGGAGGCGGGGATGCCGGTGCCGGCCGAGCCGATCCTGTTTTCCAAGGCCAGTTCGGCCCTGTCGGGCCCCTACGATCCGGTGGTGATCCCGCGCGGGTCCGAGAAGGGCGACTGGGAGGTCGAGCTGGGCGTGGTGATCGGGCGCGAGGCGCTCTATGTCGACGAGGCCCGTGCGCTGGACCATGTCGCGGGCTATTGCGTGATCAACGATGTCAGCGAGCGCGCCTTCCAGATCGAGAAGGGCGGCCAGTGGATCAAGGGCAAATCGGCCCCGACCTTCGGCCCCACCGGCCCCTGGCTGGTCACCGCCGACGAGGTTGCCGACCCGCAGGCGCTGCGGCTGTGGCTGAGCCTGAACGGTGAGGTGGCGCAGGATTCGAACACCGATGACATGATCTTCGGCGTGGCCGAGATCGTCTCGTACATGAGCCGGTTCATGCGGCTTCAGCCTGGCGACGTCATCGCCACCGGCACGCCTTCGGGCGTGGGCATGGGGATGAAGCCGCCGCGTTTCCTGCGGCCGGGCGATGTGATGGAGCTGGAGGTCGAGGGGCTGGGCACCCAGCGGCAGGAGGTCGTCGCGGCCGACTGATACCGCCGCCGGCGCCGAAGGGTTAACGGCAGCGCACGGTCGGGTGTTAACGGTCTGCATCCCGGCTGCCCGCCGGCTGCCATCCGTCGGGCGCGCGGGGGCGCAAGGATTTGGCAAGGGGCAGGGTTAACGCGCCGTGCGGTCGTTTCGGAGGAGGAGGTGGGTTGGCACCCACCCTGCGGGGTCCGGCGCGGCCCGGGGTCAGCTGTGGTGGCTGAAGACCGGCAGGCTGTCGAGCGCGCTCTTCAGCGCGTCGCCCCAGCCCTTCGAGACGGTCTGGAAATAGGGGTCCTCGGCCGCGATGCGGTCGGTCTCGCCCAGGGTCAGGCTGTCGGCCTTGTAGAGATGGTAATCGAACGGCGCCCCGACCGAGAGGTTGGCCTTGACCGTCGAATCGAAGCTGACCAGCAGAAGCCGCATGGCGGCGTCGAAGCCGAGGCCGGGTTCATAGGCGCGCACCAGGATCGGGCGGCCGTACTTGGTTTCGCCGATCTGGAAGAACGGCGTGTCGGTGCCGGCCTCGATGAAGTTGCCCTCGGGATAGATCAGGAACAGGCGCGGCGGGCCGCCGGAGATCTGTCCACCGAGGATCATGGTGGCGTTGAAGGCGCTGTCGGCGCGCTGGCCGGCCTCGGCCTGCTTGCCGATCACCTCGCGCAGGGTGTCGGCCACCAGCCGCGCCGCCTGGAACATCGAGGGCACGGCGAAGAGCGAGGGATCGCGGTCTTCGGCGGCCTTGGTGCGTTCGTCGAGCAGGCTGACCACCGATTGCGTCGTCGCCAGGTTGCCGGCGGTCATCAGCGTCAGCGCGCGTTCGCCCGGCACCTGCCAGTGATGCATCTTGCGGAAGGTCGAAATATTGTCGAGCCCGGCATTGGTGCGGGTATCGGACATGAAAACCAGCCCGCGGTCGAGCATCATCCCAACGCAATATGTCATCTGGGCCCCGTCGCCTTTTCTTACTGCTGCGCCACCTCGATCGCGACGGAGAGCGTTTCGCCACCGCCGCCAAGCGTGGTTCCGATTACAGGAGCCGCCTGGGCATAGTCCAGCCCCGTCGCGACCCGCACGTAACGGGTGTCGGGGGAAATGCCGTTCGAGACGTCGAAGCCGACCCAGCCCAGCCCTTCGACATGGGCCTCGGCCCAGGCGTGCATGGCGTCCTGTTCGACCCGGTCGTCCAGCATCAGATATCCCGAGACATAGCGGGCGGGGAAGCCCAGCTCGCGCGCGCAGGCCAGGAAGACATGGGTGTGATCCTGACAGACGCCGGTGCCCCGGGCCAGCACCTCTTCGGCGCTGCCATGGGCGTCTTCCGAAGCCAGATCATAGGGCACGGCATCGAGAATGGCCTGGGACAGGGCGTGGAGGCGCTCGATATCGGGGAGGTCGCCGAGGCCGCGCAGCAGCCGGCGCACGCCCGTCCCGGGCCGCGTCAGCGCCGTCGCGGTTTCATAGAGCCACAGCGGCGCCGGGCCGATATGGCGGCCGACGATGCCGGTGGTGTCTTGCAGCCGCACCTCGCCACGGCAGATCACGGTCAGCTCGGTGCAGTCCTTTTCGAAGCTGATCGTGTCCACCTGATTGCGGTGATGATCTTCGAACTGGACCTGCTTGTCGCCGCCGATCACCTGGGTCTGCCAGCTGAGGACGGACTGGCCGTGGCCGGATTTCGGCGTCTTTCTAAGCTGTTGCAGGCCATAGCTGACCGGGTTGTCGAACAGGTATCGGGTGGTGTGGCTGATCTGCAGGCGCATGGGGCTTTCCCGGGGGCTTACTCGTAGAAACGATAGTCGATTTCGATCTGCCGGCCCAGGCCGGCGATCTGGCCGATCACCTCCTCGACGAATTCATGCAGGCCGAAATCGAAGATGGCGTCGATGTCGTGGGTCATGAAGCGCCGGTCGGTCGCATCGGCCAGGTGCCACGATTCGGATCGGGCGCCGTGGGTCGAGGACAGATAGCCCAGATTGGTGCGAATCTTGGCCAGGCAGAAGGCCAGGCTGCGCGGCATCCGTTTGTCGAGGATCAGGAAATGGGCGATGTCGCGCGGGTCGTACTGGTTGCCGTATTCCATCCGGAACCCGCCCCGGGCCGAGACCGAGCGCAGGATCGTCTCCCACTGGACATTGTCGATCGAACTGCCGACCGAGCGGACCGAGGGCAGCAGCACATAGTATTTCACATCGAGGATGCGGGCGGTGTTGTCGGCCCGTTCGAGGAAGGTGCCGATGCGGGCGAAATCGTAGATCTCGTTACGCAAGAGCGTGCCGTCGGTGGTGCCGCGCACCAGGGCGGCGCGGCGGCGGATCTCGTTCATGACGCCGGGCAGGTCACGTTCGGCCGGGCGGCGGGCCAGCATTTCCTTCGCCGTCAGATAGGCCGAGTTCACCGCCTCCCAGACCTCGTGGGTCAGGGCGGTGCGCACCATGCGGGCGTTCTGCCGGGCCGCGGCGATGCTGCTGAGCACCGAGGAGGGATTGTCGGCCGAGCGCAGCAGCCAGTCGATCGCCTCGGTCCGGGTGACGCTGTCGTGATGGGCGCAATAGCCGGCATAGCTGCCGGCGGTCTGCAGCATCGGGGTCCATTCCCCGTCGCTGGCCTGCAGCCGGGTCAGGGCGATGCGCTGGCCGGTCTCGATCAGCCGCGAGATGTTCTCGGCCCGCTCGAGATAGCGATACATCCAGTAGAGGCCGTTTGCGGTTCTCCCGAGCATGTCGCGTCAGTCCTCCAGAACCCAGGTGTCCTTGGTGCCGCCGCCCTGGGACGAGTTCACCACCAGCGAGCCCTTCTTCAGCGCCACCCGCGTGAGCCCGCCGGGCGGAATGCGGATGCCGTCGGGCGCGACCAGGACATAGGGGCGCAGATCGACATGGCGCGGCGCCAGGCCGGCGCGGGTGAAGGTGGGCACGGTCGAGAGCGCCAGCGTCGGCTGGGCGATGTAATTGCCGGGCCGCGCCTTCAGCTTGCTGCGGAACAGGGCCAGTTCCTTCTTCGAGGCGGTCGGGCCGATCAACATGCCGTATCCGCCCGAGCCATGGACCTCCTTGACCACCAGGTCTTCCAGGTTATCGAGCACATAGGCCAGGCTGTCGGGTTCGGAACAGCGCCAGGTCGGCACGTTCTGCAGCAAGGGCCGTTCGCCGGTGTAGAATTCGACGATCTCGGGCATGTAGGAATAGATCGCCTTGTCGTCGGCGATGCCGGTGCCAGGTGCATTGGCGATGGTGATGCCCCCCGCGCGATAGACATCCATGATGCCCGCGACGCCCAGCCGGCTTTCCGGGTTGAAGTTCAGCGGGTCGAGGAAATCGTCGTCGACCCGGCGATAGAGCACGTCGATCGGTTCATATCCGCCGGTGGTGCGCATCGCGACGCGGCCGTCGACCACGCGCAGATCGCTGCCCTCGACCAGTTCCACGCCCATCTGATCGGCCAGGAAGGCATGTTCGTAATAGGCCGAGTTGAAGATGCCGGGGGTCAGCACCGCCACCGTCGGCTTGTCGCCGGCGCAATCGGGCGCGCAGGCGGCGAGCGAGCGGCGCAGGTCGGTGGGATAGCTTTCGACCCGCTGCACCCGGTTCTGCACGAACAGTTCGGGGAACATCTGCAGCATGGTCTCGCGGTTCTCCAGCATATAGCTGACGCCCGAGGGGGTGCGGGCATTGTCCTCGAGCACGAAGAATTCGTCATCGCCGGTGCGTACCAGATCGACGCCGACGATATGGGTATAGATGCCGCCGGGCGGGGTGACGCCGATCATATGCGGCAGGAAGGCCTCGTTACGGGCGATCATCTCGGCCGGGATGCGGCCGGCTTTCAGGATTTCCTGGCGGTGATAGATGTCGTGGAGGAAGGCATTGATGGCGCGGATGCGCTGTTCGATGCCGCGCGTCAGGCGTTGCCATTCGCGCCCGGCGATGATCCGCGGCACGATGTCGAAGGGGATGAGGCGTTCTTCCGCGGCCTCGCGGCCATAGACGTTGAAGGTGATGCCGGTCAGGCGAAAGAGCTCTTCCGCCTCGCGTTGCTTGGCCCGTAACTGGGCGGGGGATTCACCGTCGAACCAGGTCTTGAAGTCTTGATAGGGCGGCCGCAGCGTGCCGTCGCGGCCCCACATTTCGTCGAAGGTTGTGTCTTTTTCCATGCCATCCCCGGCGCCGTCCTTGCCTCATGTTATCGACATCCAGGCGGCGAGGGAAAGAAAACCTTTGCGGGCACTGCAAAAGGATCAGGCGCCCACACCGCAGGCGCCTGTATTTTAGGCTTTTTTTTCGATCCAGCCGGGGCAGATCAGACCGCCGGCCGGAGGCAGGAGACCCGGATGCTCTCGAGGAAGACACCGCGCACCAGTGCGGACGAGGAAATGTCGCTGGTGCTCAGGTCCTCGGCGGTCAGGTTGCGGAACAGGCGTTCGAAACACTCGATCGACTGGCGCAGCAGGTCGGCGTTCTGCAGCAGGTCGAGCGGTGGCCGCGGCGCGCCGGGATTGCTGAGGATCCAGTCGCCCAGGGCTTCGTCGAGCCTGCCGGCCAGACGGGCGAGCTGACCCAGCTCTTCGGTGGCGTTGGCCAGCACCGCCGCGATCGCGATCTTTTCCGGGGCGCCCTTCGGCAGCGGGTGGGTCATGTCGTTCATAGCGGCCCCACCACACGTTCGATGCAGGCCTTCAGCGCCTCGGGCGAGAACGGTTTCTTGACATAGTTGTTCATGCCCAGCTTGTTGCCCTTTTCGATCACCGCCGGATCGGCGGTGCCGGTGATCAGGATGAAGCCGATCCGCTGGGTGGTCTTGTATTGCCTCAGCCCGGCCAGCAGCTGCAGCCCGTCGGCGCCCGGCATGTTGTAATCCGAAATCACCAGATGCACCGGCCGCATCGCCAGCTTCTTGAAGGCCGATTCCCCGTCGGTGCAATAGTCGATATTCTTGATCCCCATGGCCTCGAGAGCCTGGATGATCAGGCCGCGGCTGACCGACATGTCGTCGACCACCATGACATGAAGTTTGTCCCTCAAGCTCACCTTCTTTGCTCCTTGCTCTCGTTTTTGTCCATGTTTCGGGCCGTTCCCTCAGACTCGGGTGTATTGGGTGATGCCGCCGGGTTTCAGCCGCGGTTCGGCATTGGTGTTGACCCGTTCGGAATGGCCCAGGAACAGCCGGCCGCCCGGCGCCAGGATGTCGGCAAAGCGGGTCCAGAGCCGGGCCTGGGTCTCGGCGTCGAAATAGATCACCACGTTGCGGCAGAAGATCACGTCGAACGGACCCTTCATCGGCCAGTCCTTCAGCAGGTTCAGCTCGGCCATGGAGACCAGCGCGCGCACGTCGGGCGCCACCTGCAGCGCGCCGGGCGGGCCGTCGGCGCGGGTGAAATATCGCTCGCGCAGGGGGCGGGGAAGGTGGGTTTCATCGACATTGACATATTGCCCGTCCCGGGCGTGGGCGACGACATTGCGGTCGATATCCGTGCCCAGAATGCGGATGTCGAACTTGCCCGCATCCGGCATCGCCTCGAGCAGCCGGATGGCGATGGAATAGGGTTCCTCGCCGGTGGAGCATCCGGCCGACCAGATTCGCGCCCGGCCGCCCTGGCGGACACGCTGGATCAGATCGGGCAAGATCTCGGTCTCGAGCGTCTGGAAGTGATGATCCTCGCGGAAGAAGCGGGTCACGTTGGTGGTCAGCAGCGTGATCAGAGTGCGCCATCTCGCCCGCGCCGGCCGGCGCTTTCCAGATGACGGACATAGTCGGGAAAGCTTTGCAGCTGCAGGTCACGCAGGCGGCGCGACAGGCGGGATACCACCAGGTTCTTCTTGCTGTCCGACAGGACGATGCCCGCCTCGCGATGCACCAGACCGGCGATCCGGAGAAAGCTGGCATCGTCGATCTGGACATTGCCCTCGGGGGTGGGCTGAGGCGGAGGAGAGGCGAGCGTCATGCGGCTTCGCGCCCCTCAACCGGCAGCACGCGAGCGAGGTTCATCTTGCGGATCATGCGCCCGTCGATGATCAGCACGCCCGAGATATAGGTGCGCACCACCTCGTCGATGATCTCGGGGATCGGGTGCATGTCGGCCTCGTCCACCGTCAGGATATCCGACACGACATCGGCCAGAAGGCCCACCGTCTGGGTGCCGATCACCGCGATGATGATGACATGGCGCGGCCCGGGTTCGGTGGCGCCGAAGCCCAGCCGCTTGGCCAGGTCCACCACCGGCACCACCGAGCCGCGCAGGTTGATCACGCCTTTCACATAGGGCTGGGCGTGCGGCAGGACGGTGGTTTCGGTCCAGCCGCGGATTTCGCGCACCGAGGTCAGGTCGAAGCAATAGTCCTGACCGGCCACCCGGAAGGTGACGACCTCGTGATAGCGTTTCTTCTCTTCCAGGATCGAATCCTTGCTCATCGCTCAAACCTCCATGCTGAGGGACAAATCGCCGGGGCCCGCGCCGCCGCAATCCTTGATGATATTGTCGGGGTCGATGATGAGCGCGATGCGCCCGTCGCCCAGGATCGTCGCCGCGGCGACCCCGCCGATCTGTTCGTAGTTGGTTTCCAGGCTCTTGATCACCACCTGGCGCTGATCCTGGATCTCGTCGACGATCAGGGCATAGCTCTGATGATCCGCGGTCTCGACCAGCAGCAGGACATGGTTTTCCAACGCTTCTGGCGGCTCGCGAAAGCCGAAGAACGTGCCCAGGTCGATGATCGGCACCAGCCCGTTACGGTTGCGCAGCAGTCGCGCCTCGGTCCCGATCGTGTCGATATCGCCGGGTTTGGGCTGCAGCGTCTCCTGAATGGCCGAGATCGGTACCACCATGGTCTGGTTCGCCACCTTGATCACCATGCCTTCGAGCACCGCGAGCGTCAGCGGCAAGCTGATCGAGAAGGTGGTGCCCTTGCCGGGCTGCGACTGGATCGACACCCGTCCGCCGAGGCCGTGGATCTCGTTGCGGGCCACGTCGAGGCCGACCCCGCGGCCGGACAGTTCCGAGACCTCGGTCTTCGAGGAAAACCCGGGCAGGAACAGCAGGTTGTCGATCTCGGCCGGGGAAAGCTCGGCATTGGCCGGTACCAGCCCTCGGTCGATCGCCAGTTGCCGCACCCTGGGCCGGTTGATGCCGCCGCCATCGTCCGAGATGTCGATCATCACCCGGCCCGAACGATGCGCGGCCGACAGCATCACCGTCCCTTCGACCGGTTTGCCGGCGTTGATGCGCGCCTCGCGATCCTCGAGCCCGTGATCGACGGCATTGCGGATCATGTGGGTCAGGGGATCGACCAGGCGCTCGATGACGGTCTTGTCGACCTCGGTATATTCACCCTGCGAGATGAAGCGCACCGGCTTGCCGGTAGCCGACGAGGCCTCGCGCACGATCCTTGCCATGCGCTGGAACATCGGCTTCACCGGCTGGGCGCGGATCGCCATGACGCCTTCCTGAATCTCGCCGGCCAGTTGCTTGAGGCTGTCGAGCCCGACCGAGACGTCGCTTTCCGAGGGCGGATTGAATTCGCTGATCGATTGCGACAGCATCGCTTCCTTGATGACCAGCTCGCCAACCAGGTTGATCAGCTTGTCGACCTTGTCGAGATCGACCCGGATGGTGCCGGCCGGCTTGTGCTGTTCGGCCTTGGCCACGGATTTGACGGCTGGAGCGCCGGCACCGCCCTGCTTCGGGGCGGGGACATCGGCGGTTCCGGCAGGTGCGTCGCCATTCAGCGCCGCCAGGGTCGGAGGCTCGCCAAGTTCCAGCCCGGGTTCGACATCGGTCAGGGAGAGGTCCGGCAGCTCGAGGTCGGGAAGATCGGGGAGGCCGGCCCCGGAAGGCCCGCCACGCGGGTGATCTCGAGATGACAGTCGCCCTCGACGAAATCGAAGACCTCGCGCAGGTCGGCTTCGGGCGCGTCGGTGTCGAGGCTCAGGGTCCAGGTGACGGCGCAGTTTTCCGGTGCCAGCGCGTCCAGAGGCGGCACATCGTCGAGATCGGCCAGGACGGTGACCGGCCCGAACCGTTCCAGCGCCTGGAACAGGAGCGCGGGTTCGTTGCCGGTGGCGAACAGCCCCGGTTCGGCGCGGAAGGTCAGATCATAGCCGCCCGGAGCATCGTCGTCCTCGCCATCGAAATCGAAGCTCAGGGCGACCGGTTCGAACTCCGGTAGTTCCTCGGGCCCCTGATCGGGGTCTTCGCCGACCGCCTCGCTCAGCCGTTCGCGCAGCGCGTTGCTGCCGGGCAGGGTGGCGGTCTCGTCGTCGCGCGCGGCCTCGACCAGATCAGAGAGGTGATCGCCGCATTGCCGGAACAGTTCGAGCATCTCGTCATCGGCATCGACCTGGCCCGAGCGGACCTTGTCGAGCGAGGTTTCGAAGTGATGCGCGAAGGCGACCACCTGATCGAGCCGGAAGGCGCCGGCGCCGCCCTTGATCGAATGCACCGCGCGGAAGATCGCGTGCATGGTTTCGGCGTCATGCATGTCGGCCGCCATCCGGTCGAACCCGTCATGCATGGCCTCGAGCAGTTCTTCGCATTCCTCGAAGAAGGTCGCGAAATTCGTCGGCATTGGCGATGCTCATGCGGTGTCTCCTGACCGGTGACGCGCTGGATGGCCCAGATCAGCTTTTCCTCGTCGAACGGCTTCACGATCCACCCGGTCGCGCCGGCGGCGCGGGCGCGGGCCTTGAACTCGGGGGCGCTTTCGGTCGACAGAACCAGATCGGCACCAGACGGCTGTCGGCACGCTGACGCGCGGCTTCGATAAAACCGAACCCGTCGAGCCGGGGCATGTTGATATCGGTGATCACCACATCCGGATCGAAGCTTTCGAGATGGCGCAGCCCGTCCTCGCCGTCCTCGGCCAGATCGACCTCGTATCCCGCCTCGCCCAGGGTGGCGTTCAGCAGGTTGCGGATGGTGCGGGAATCGTCGATGGCAAGAACGCGTACTGTCATGCCTCATCCTCCGTTTCGCTGTCGGATGCGGCGCCGATCTCGTCCGGGTCGATGCCGAGGACGCGACAGGCGTTGCGCAACGCGTCGCTTGTCGGCGCCACCTTGAAGCCCTGGCCGTCAGCCTGCCATTGCCGTCGGGCCGCGACGAGGACCTGCAGACCCAGAGCCCCGCCGAAGCGCACCGCGCTGCCGTCCAGCTTGGCCGGCTGGCCGCGCAATCGCGACAGTTCGCCTGCGAGGTGGCCGGCGGTCGCGTTGTCCAGCCGCTCGGGAAGTTTCAAGTCCTTGCTCATCGTTGTTGCCCTCTGAGAACGGAAGAACGGGGGAGTGCCGGTTTCATCGGTGGTGCGGCCCGGTGGCGCCGCCATAGCCTCGGCAAGCATGTGATCATCCCTGCAGTCTGAATTTGAGACCAGATCGGACATCGTGTTGGCTTCGGTCGCCAGCGAGGCGGCGGCGGCCGAGGATTGCTCGACCATGGCGGCGTTCTGCTGGGTCATCTGGTCGAGATATCCGATGGCGGTGTTGATTTCGGAAATGCTGGTGGCCTGGGTCTCGGTGGCCGCGGTCATGGTGTTGACCTGCTGGCTGACCTCGTCGAAGGCTTCGATCGTGCGGGTCAGACCTCGGCCGTCTGCTTCACCAGATCGACGCCCGAACCGACATGTTCGGTGCTGGTGCCGATCAGCGCCTTGATCGATTTCGCGGCCTCGGCCGAGCGTTGCGCCAGGGTCCGCACTTCGGAGGCGACCACCGCAAAGCCCTTGCCCGCCTCGCCGGCGCGCGCCGCCTCGACGCCGGCATTGAGCGCCAGGAGATTGGTCTGAAAGGCGATTTCGTCGATCACGCCGATGATCTGGCTCATCTCCTGCGAGGATTCCTCGATCTGCACCATGGCCGACTGGGTGTCGCGGATCACGCCACCGCCCGACTGTGCCGTGGCCAGCGCCTCGCGCACCGTGGCCTGGGTGGCCCGGGCCGATTCGGCGGTTTGCTGCACGGTCTCGGTCAGCGAGGCGATCGAGGCGGTGGTCTGCTCCAGGCTCGCGGCCTGCTGTTCGGTGCGCCGGGCCAGGTCGTCGGTGGCCTGGGCGATTTCGCTGGCGCCGGTCAGGATGTTGCCGGCCGAGGCACGGGTCTCGCGGATGATCTGGCGCAGATTGTCGACCGCCAGGTTGAAGGCCGCCGCCAGCGAGGCATGGCCGGCGAATTCGTCCTTGCTGACCGAGGTGTCGAGGTTGCCTTCGGCCAGCGCTTCCAGAGCGTCGGTCAGCAGGTCGAGCGAGAAGCTGTGCATCATCAGCACCCGACGCCGTGCCTTGTCGTTGCCTTCCATGTAGCTTGCGATCGCGACGCGGATGTCGATCAGGGCGATCCTGACCAGCGCGGCGACCTGATCGGCCAGAGCGGTCCCGCCGCCGCCGCCAGGGCGCAGGAGCGACCTGGTTCCACCGTGGCCGGCCAGGACCAGGGCCCGCAGCAGCTGTTCGAGAATGAGAGAGCTGCCGTCGATGAAATGGCTGGGGTCCAGCCCGACCGCGGCATGGGCGAGACCGATCCTTTCGACGGCGGCGATGTAGTCTTCGCCCAGTTCGCCAGCGGCAATCGCCATCCAGTGGGCGCGTTGCTTTTCCTTCACCGCCGCAATGTGATCGTCGTCGCTGAAGAAGATACGCAGGTCGGGATTGGCCTGCGCCGAGGCATAGAAGGTATCGAGCGCCGGGCCGATGGCGGTCTCGATCACCGGTCTTGCCTTGACCATCGCCGCGACCACATCCGCCTCGAGCGGGCGGAACGAGGCTTCATCCCCGAGGTCGTCCTGTCGATGCATGTCGAGAGCTTGCATGTGATCTCCTGTTCCGACGCGAGTATTGGGTCAGCAAGGCCCGCCGAAGGGGCGAACCTGCATCGGGATAGGGGCCAAACAGAAACATCCGGTTAATCCGTTCACGGGCCGGCGGAAAAATCCATCTAGGGAAAATGCCCGAAACACAGGGCCGTTTTCCGCCTGTTAAGACTTCGGCTGTTATGAGCGGCACAGGACAGGTCCGGACGGCCTGGCTTTTCGGAAAGGGTTGCCGTTGCAGTCTCGTGCCAAGAAAACCTCGATCTCGGTTCTGATCATCGATTCGCAGCCGGTGCGCCGGCGGCACCTTGCCAAAGCGGCCGAGGCCCAGGCGCAGATTCATCTTCTGAGCAGCGAAAAGGGCTTGAACGAAGCCTATAATCTGACTGAGCGCGAGCAGCCCGATCTGGTGGTCGTGGCCGCGGACCAGGTGATTCTGCCCGAGTTTCCGATGTATGCGGCGATGCTGGACATCCTTCACCTCGACTGTCTCGTCGTGTCGGGCGGCGAGGGCGACCTCGCCGGAACCGCCCTGGAGGTCGTGAACTTGGCCGAACTGGAGCGTCTGGGCGGACTCGGCCGTTTTCTTGTCACGCGCTATGGCTTGCGGTCCGAGCCGGCGACCCCCGCCGCCCGACCACACCCGCAGCCGATCGCGGTGGGACAGCGGGCCGAGCGCGGGCCGGTAGCGGGCGGCAGCGCCCCGAAGCGGCCCATCGCTGCAAGGGTGGGATCTGACGATCCGGGCGGTGCGGAGGCATGGCGAACGGTGGTGATCGGGGCCTCGACCGGCGGGATCGAGGCCTTGCTGGAGGTCCTGTCGCACTATCCCGCACAGTGCCCTCCGACGCTGATCGTTCAACACATCTCGGCCGCGTTCCTGCCCGGCTTCGCCCAGCGGCTCGACCGCCATTGTGCCGCCGAGGTCCGTCCGGCCGAACCGAACGATGCGCTGCGACCGGGCTTGTACTGCTGGCGCCGGGCAATACCGAACACCTGACAATCGCGCCGCCGGGCAACCGCTGTCGGCTGATCGCGGGCGATCCCGTGTCGGGCCACCGGCCTTCGGTCGATGCCCTGTTCCGCTCGGCTGCGCGGCTCGGCCCGGACGTTGTCGGTGTCATCCTCACCGGTATGGGGCGGGACGGGGCCGAAGGCCTGGCCGATATCCGCAAGGCCGGCGGCCAGACCATCGGCCAAAGCGCCGCGACCTGCACGGTCTACGGGATGCCGCGGGCGGCGCAGGAACTGGGCGGTGTGGCCGAGCAGCACGATCTCGACCGGATCGGGCCGGCCATTCTGAAGGCCGCCGCCCGCTCCAGGAAGGAGGCTGCCCATGCAAGCCGCTAGGAAGCTGATTCACATCATTCAGGGTGAATTCCATGTCTCGGACGATCCCGCGATCGAGCTTGCGACGGTTCTGGGCTCTTGCATCGCGGCCTGCCTGCACGATCCGGTGCGACGGATCGGTGGCATGAACCACTTCCTGTTGCCGGGCAACGACCCCAAGGCCGGCAAGAATGTCAAATACGGGGCCCATTCGATGGAGCAGCTGATCAATGCCCTGTTGCGCGCCGGGGCGCAGCGGAGCCGGCTTCAGGCGCAGCTTTTCGGCGGCGGAAACGTCGTGGCCGGCCTGTCCGGCATCGGTGAGCGCAATGCCCAATTCGCCCGCGGCTTCGTGCGTGACGAAGGCCTGATGCTGGTCGGTGAGGATCTGGGCGGCAAGACCGGCCGGCGCTTGCGGTTCGTGCCCGCGACGGGCGAGGCCCGGGTGATGCGCTTCGAAACCATCGAGCCGGCGCCAAGACCCGTCGCGCCGCCGCTGCCGCCCCGCCAGGCCGTAACCCCGGGAGCGGTCGATCTGTTCTGAAAGTGGTTCGAGTTGTCGGCAACCCATCCGTGGCAACGCCTTCTTAATTCCTGTCGAGCACAGTGTTGCGAACCGGTCCCGGACCGTGAGTGGTTTCACGCGGCCCAGAGATGAGATGGAGACCCGCATGTTCATTAAGACGTCGCTGCGCACAAAGATATTGGCCATGGTGCTTGGCACGGTGTTGTTTTCCCTGGCGACTCTGGCCGTGCTGTTGACGCTCAGCACTCGAAAGGCGATCGAAGACAGCATGGCGGAGCGGCTCGAGGTCGGGGTCGGCGTGTTTTCCTTCGATCTGAATACGACCTATGGCAGCACCGGCCTGGTTCGCGAACATGACGAGACCGGTGAGGTGACCTCGGTTATCTGGGACGCAATTCCGGATTTTACGTCCAACGACATCGCCATCGGGTCGAAAATGCAGACCTTCACGGAGGTTTCGCTGCTGCGTCTGACCGCGTTCGGCACCGGCCTGGCCCGGGTGACGACCACGATCCCGGCCGGCGACGGCACGCCAGCGGTGAATTCGACGCTTGCCCTCGACCTCGCCGAGCCGTTGCTGCGTGGCGAACATGTCCTGAGCTTCGAAATGGTCGACGGTGTCCGGTACTGGTCGCATTTCATGCCGGTCAACGACCCGAACGGTCAGGTGATCGGCGCACTGGAAGCGGCCCTGCCGACGACGGAACTGACCGCGGTCATGCTTGAGAAGGTCTGGATCAGCCTGGGCACCACTCTGGTCCTGATCGCCGCTGCCTTCGGCATGGTGGCTTTGGTGACACCGCGTATCCTGCGCCCGCTCGACGAGATCGGCGTTGCCATGCAGGATATCGCGCAGGGCGATTACGGACGTGCGGTGCCCCATACCGATCTGCCGGATGCGGTAGGGTCGATCGCCGGTCATCTCGAATCCCTTGCCGGCGACCTGGCGACGGCGCGCGCCGAACGCCGGCAGCGCGAACAGGCCCGGGCCGAGGACGATGCCCGCGCCGAGGCCGCGGCGGCGACCCAGAAGCGCGTGGTCGACGATATCTCCGATGGGCTGAAGCGCCTCGCTGCGGGTGACCTGACACGGCTGATCGAAAGCCCGCCTGACAATCCCTTCCCGGTGGCTTACGACGGGTTGCGGACCAGCTATAATCAGGTGGTCGAGAACCTTGGACGGATGGTGCACGATCTGGGCGATGTCGCCACCTCGGTGCGTTCGGGCGCCAGCGAGATCGAGCAGGCGGCCGAGGATCTGTCGGCCCGGGCCGAAACCCAGGCCGCCACGCTGGAACAATCCGCAGCGGCGCTGAATCAGCTGACCGAAAGCGTGCATTCCACCAGCGAACTGGCCAACAAGGCCGAGGATGCCGGCGGCGAGAGCCGGGGCAAGGCCGAAAGCGGCGCCGAGATCGTGCGCGCGGCCATCGACGCGATGCACAAGATCGAGAAGAGCAGCGAGAACGTCAATCGCATCATCGGTGTGATCGACGACATCGCCTTCCAGACCAACCTTCTGGCGCTGAATGCCGGCGTCGAGGCGGCGCGCGCCGGCGAGGCGGGCAAGGGTTTTGCCGTGGTCGCCTCGGAAGTGCGCGGCCTGGCGCAGCGCGCCTCGGAAAGCGCGCGCGAGATCAAGTCGCTGATCTCGCAAAGTTCGGCTCAGGTGGCCGAGGGCAGCGAGCTGGTTTCCGCGACGGGGGAGAGGCTGGAGGAAATCCTGGCCCATACGATCGAGTTGCAGGGGTTCGTGTCGGATATCGCCGCTGCCGCCCGAGAACAGGCCTCGGGGCTGAGCGAGATCAACGCCGGCGTGACCCAGCTCGACACTGTGACCCAGCAGAACGCCGCCGTCGCGGAAGAGACCAACGCCGCCTCGACCTCGCTGTCGGTGAAATCGGAAGAGCTGGTCGGCACGCTGACCCGGTTCCGCACCGCCGGACAACCGCAGCCGGCACCCCGTCCCGAAATCCGCGCCGGAAATCGGCCGCGGCCGGTTTCGGTCGCCGGCAGCTGGCTCGATCCGTTGAAGGCCGAAACCGCCGCGGCCGCGCCGCAGAAGCCTTCGGCGGAGCCGGACGAGGCGCCGGGGTTCAAGGCCGCGGCCAACGATTTCGAAGGGTTCTGAGGGACGGCAGACGGGGGCCGGAAGGCTCAGCCGGCGACGATCTCGGGTGCATGAACCCGAGGCGAGAGCCCGCCGAGCGCGACCACCATGTCGCGGATCGCGTCGATACCCTGGCGACGCCGCAGGCTGGCGAAGACGAACGGGCGGCCGGCGCGCATCCGGGCGGCATCGCGTTCCATCACACTGAGATCGGCGCCGACATGCGGGGCCAGGTCGGTCTTGTTGATCACCAGCAGATCGGACCGGGTGATCGCCGGTCCGCCCTTGCGCGGGATCTCTTCGCCGGCCGCGACATCGATGACATAGAGGGTCAGATCCGCCAGTTCCGGACTGAAGGTGGCGCTGAGATTGTCGCCGCCGGATTCGATGAAGACGATCTCGACCTCGGGGTGGCGCGCCACCATCTCGGCCACGGCGGCGAGGTTGATCGAGGCGTCCTCGCGGATCGCGGTATGCGGACAACCGCCGGTTTCGACCCCGATGATGCGGTCGACGGGAGCACCTGCATCCGCATCAGCGCCTCGGCATCTTCGGAAGTGTAGATATCGTTGGTGATCACCCCCACGGAATGGCTGTCGCGGAAGACCTCGCACAGAGCGGCGGTGAGTGTGGTCTTGCCGGCGCCGACGGGGCCGCCGATGCCGATGCGCAGGGGGCCGTTGAGGCGGGGGACGCGGGGTGTGTCATGTGCGGAAGATCCTTGGTTCCTGGACCTCGTGTTGCATCGAGGCGATGTCGGTCAGAAAGGCGCTGGCGGAGAGCGCGGAGAGGTCGCCCGATTGCGTTTCCCCGGCCAGCGCGGTGCACAGGGGGCGAGGGCGCGGGTGATGGCCTGGCCCTCGGTTTGGCCGACGGGGGCCAGACGCTGCGCCGCGCCCACCAGATTGGCGGCGAAGGTCTGGAGGTAGAGCGCCGAGGTGGGCAGGAACGGCAGGCCTTCGAGCCGCGCCGCCCGGCCCAGCGCCACCGGATAGGCAAGCGGCGGCAGGGCGTGGCCCCAGACGGCGGCGACGGCGCGGGCGAAAGCCGCGCCCTGGGCCAGGCTTTCCAGCAGCCGTTCGCGTGTGGAAGAGAAGGCGCGGGCGTGCTGGTCGATGGCGACAACCGCCTCGGCATCGGCAGCCCGGTAGGCGGCGGCGAGGAACAGCGCATCGTTGCGGCCGGCGCCGTGCCGCAGCACGGTTTCCAGCCAGTCAAGCAGGCTTTCGCCGTCGCGCACCGCGCCCGTTGCCACCGCGCGTTCCAGCCCGTGGGAATAGCCGAAGGCCCCGACCGGAAACGCGGGCGAGAGCCATTGCGCCAGCACCAGCAGCGCGCCGGTCTCGAGCGCGGGCGCCGCCAGGGCGTTGCGGGCCGGATCGGGCAGGGGTGTGGCTCAGTGGGCATGGCCATGGGTGCGGCCATGGCCATAGGCGCCGCCTTCGGGGGTGAAGGGCTCGACCACCTCGGCCAGGGTTGCCCCCAGTTTTTCGAGCATGTCGCGCAGGACATGGTCGCGCTGGATCAACAGGCGCGTGGCTTCGATCTGGCAGGGCGTGTGGCGGTTGCCGATATGCCAGGCAAGGCGCGTCAGATCGGGCCCGGTCACCTGCAAAAGCGCCTCGGCGGCGGCCCGCACGCCGATCAACTGCCCGTCTTCCAGTACGAAGGCATCGCCGGTGCCGAGCGAAGTGGTGCTTTCGAGATCGACCAGGAATTGCAGCCCGCCATCCGAGGTCAGCACCTTGCGGCGCAGGAAACGGTCGTCATAGCTGAGCGTGACGCTGTCATCTGTGTCGTGGGCGTGGGTGGTGGATTGACAGATCGGCAGGCTCATTCGTGCCTCCTCAGAACAGGAAATAGCGCTGCGCCATCGGCAGGACCTTCGCCGGCTCGCAGGTCAGCAATTCACCATCGGCGCGCACCTCGTAGGTTTCGGGATTGACCTCGATATGGGGCAGGGCGTCGTTCAGGATCAGATCGCGCTTGCCGATGCCGCGGGTGTTGCGGACGGCGACGGTGTCCTTGGCGAGGCCCAGCCGTGCGGCGACGCCGGCATCCTGCGCCGCGGCCGAGACGAAGGTGACGGCCGAGCGTTCCACGCTGCGGCCATAGGCGCCGAACATCGGCCGCGAATAGACCGGCTGCGGCGTCGGGATCGAGGCGTTGGGATCGCCCATCTGGGCCATGGCGATGGTGCCGCCCAGGAGGACCATCTCGGGCTTCACGCCGAAGAAGGCGGGGGTCCACAGCACCAGGTCGGCGCGCTTGCCCACCTCGACCGAGCCGATTTCGTGCGCCAGCCCATGCGCGATGGCGGGGTTGATGGTGTATTTGGCGATATAGCGGCGGACGCGGAAATTGTCGTTGTCTCCGGTTTCTTCCGACAGGCGGCCGCGCTGTTTCTTCATCTTGTCGGCGGTCTGCCGGTGCGGATCAGCACTTCGCCGACGCGGCCCATGGCCTGGCTGTCCGAGGCGATGATCGAGAAGGCGCCCATGTCGTGCAGGATATCCTCGGCCGCGATCGTCTCGCGCCGGATGCGGCTTTCGGCGAAGGCCACGTCCTCGGGGACACGCTTGTCGAGGTGGTGGCAGACCATGAGCATGTCGAGATGCTCTTCCAGCGTGTTCACGGTGAAGGGCCGGGTGGGGTTGGTCGAGGAGGGCAGAACATGCTCTTCGCCGCAAAGCTTGATGATGTCGGGGGCGTGACCGCCGCCGGCGCCTTCGGTGTGGAAGGCGTGGATGGTGCGGCCCTTCATGGCGGCGGTGGTATGCTCGACGAAGCCGGATTCGTTCAGCGTGTCGGTGTGGATCATCACCTGCACGTCCATCGCATCGGCGACCGACAGGCAACAGTCGATGGCGGCGGGGGTGGTGCCCCAATCCTCGTGCAGTTTCAGGCTGCAGGCGCCGGCCAGCACCTGTTCCTCGAGCGCGGCGGGGAGGGAGGCATTGCCCTTGCCGGCAAAGGCCAGGTTCATCGGGAAGGCATCGGCCGCCTGCAGCATGCGGCCGATATGCCAGGGTCCGGGGGTGCAGGTGGTGGCCAGCGTGCCATGGGCCGGGCCGGTGCCCCCACCCAGCATGGTGGTGAGGCCGGAATGCAGCGCATCCTCGATCTGTTGCGGGCAGATGAAGTGGATATGGCTGTCGAAGCCGCCGGCGGTGAGGATGCGGCCCTCGCCGGCGATCGCCTCGGTGCCCGGGCCGATGACGATGTTGACGCCGGGCTGGGTATCGGGGTTGCCGGCCTTGCCGATGGCGGCGATGCGCCCGTCCTTGAGGCCGACATCGGCCTTCACGATGCCGGAATGATCGACGATCAGCGCGTTGGTGATCACCGTGTCGACGGCGCCCTGGGCGCGGCTGACCTGGGATTGGCCCATGCCATCGCGGATCACCTTGCCGCCGCCGAACTTGACCTCTTCGCCATAGATCAGCGCATTGCCGCCCGATCCGCCGGTCTGGGCCGCGCCGACGGCTTCGGCGGTCAGGTCACGCTCGACCTCGATGATGAGGTCGGTATCGGCCAGGCGCAGGCGGTCGCCCACGGTGGGGCCGAACATGGCGGCATAGTCGCCCCGCGAAATTCGTGCCGGCATCAGAGTGCTCCCATGACCTTTTGATTGAACCCGAAGACGCTGCGCCCGCCGGCGAGCGGAATGAGGCGTACTTCGCGGCGCTGGCCGGGCTCGAAGCGCACGGCGGTGCCGGCGGCGATGTCGAGCCGCATCCCATGGGCCGCGTCACGGTCGAAGTCGAGGCCCGGGTTGGCCTCGTCGAAGTGGTAGTGCGAGCCCACCTGCACCGGGCGGTCGCCGGTATTGGCCACCATCAGGGTGATCGCCGCGCGGCCCTCGTTCAGGGTGATCTCCCCTTCGGCGGGGAACAGCTCTCCGGGGATCACCGGCGCACCGCGGCCAGCATGGCGCCGGTGGCGACGATCACGAAGGCCAGCACCATAATCCAGGGCGCCGCCTGCTGCGGATGCAGATGGGCGCCGGGATGGGCCAGGGCGGGGCCGGCGGCGAAGATCAGCGGGATCGCGTATTTCATCGGGAAAGCTCCTTAGCGGATCGGTTGATGAACGGTGACGAGCTTGGTGCCGTCGGGAAAGGTGGCCTCGACCTGGATCTCGTGGATCATCTCGGGGATGCCTTCCATGCATTGTTCGCGGGTGACGACATGGGCGCCGGCCTCCATCAGGTCGGCGACCGAGCGGCCGTCGCGGGCGCCTTCGACCACCGCGTCGGTGATCAGTGCGATCGCCTCGGGGTGGTTCAGCTTGACGCCGCGGGCCAGGCGCTTGCGCGCCACCTCGGCGGCCATGGCGACCAGCAGCTTGTCTTTTTCGCGGGGGGTCAGGTTCATGGTCAGAGCATCCAGGGTCGTGGCAGGGCCCGGCCCGAAAGGCGGGTCAGGGCCGGGATCAGGTATTGGCGCAGCGCGTGGCTGTCGGTGGCGAGGCCGCGCATCACCAGCACGTCCGGGGCCAGCAGGCTGGCGCCGGCGCTGTCGGGCAGCAGGGCGCGGAGCGGGGCCAGATGCGCCTCGGCATCGGGGGCGACATAGACCAGCGTGGTCAGCGCCCCGGCGCCGCCGGCGATGCCCGGCCGGGCGAGGTGGCGGGCGATATCGCCTTCGAGCGTGACGGCATCGAGATAGAGCGGCAGGCCGTCGCGGCGGATGTCGACCCGGTCGCGTAAGAGCCCCCGGGTGAGGCTTTCGCCCATGGCGGCGCGGCCGAAGACCAGCGTCTCGGCCATCAGGAAGCGGGCATCGCCGGAGAGGTCGACATCGAGCCGCCGGTCCAGCGCGCAGCCGCGATAGAGGATGGTTTCCTGCGGCAGCCAGTCGATCCGGGCGCCGGGCGCGACGGAAAGCGCGGTGCGCAGCTGGCCGGTCTCGCCCGGCTGGGCGCAATAGGCGCGCTCGGCCGCCTGGGTGGTCAGGCTGAGCGCCGTGCCCGTTTCGGCCCGGGCGGCGATATCGAACCGGTCGCCGCCGGTGATGCCGCCGGCGGTATTGACCAGCACGGCCTGGGCCGTGGTTTCCGCCCCGTGCGGGAAGAGTGCCTTGAACGAGCCGGACTGGTACAGCCCGTCAAGAACGCTCTTCCCGTCGCGGGGTTTCACCGAGAGCCGCACGGCGCCCTTCGCCCGCGGCTGGCGCGGCGCGGCGGTGGGGCCGGTCCGGGTATTCGCCTGTGGGCCGGCGGGCACGGATTTCAGTTTGGGCGCAGGAATGGCAGCCTCCTGTCAGCGCGGATTCTGCCTGAAATCTCAGCACATGGGCGGAAGGTCTGCAGCGAAAATCGTGCATTTTGGCTGGTCTGGCGTCAGACATGCCTATTTATTGGGCGATTGGGCCGACGTGGGTGCCCGGCCTGTCAGACGCCGCTTTCGGCCCAATAGGGCGCGCGCAGCTCGCGTTTCTGGATCTTGCCGATGGCGCTGCGCGGCAGGTCGTCGCGCAGTTCGACCGCCGAGATGCGCTGGGTCCGGCCGAGCCTTGCATTGGCCCAGTCGCAGATCGCCTGGGGATCGGGCGCGGTGCCGGGTTCGGCGACGACCAGCGCCAGCGGGGTTTCGCCCCAGGCCTCGGACGGCACCGCGATCACCGCCACATCGGCCACATCCGGATGATCGCGCAGCACGCGTTCCAGATCGGCGGCATAGATGTTGAACCCGCCCGAGATGATCATGTCCTTCTTGCGGTCGAGAAGATGCAGGAAGCCGTCCTCGTCCAGCCGCCCCATGTCGCCGGTGCGGATGAAATCCGCGCCTTCGGGGCTGATCCAGCGGGCCTCGGCGGTCTTGTCGGGGGCGTTCAGATAGCCTTGCATCATCGGCCCGCCACGGCCGACGATCTCGCCGAAGGAGCCGGACGGCAATTCGACGCCCGCCTCGTCGATCACCTTCAGATCGCAGCCCTCGGCCGGCTTGCCGACGGTGTCGAGCTTGTCGGGATGGGCGCGGCAGTCGAGCACGGTGGACAGCCCGCCCTCGGTCATGCCGTAGATCTCGTAAAGCTCGCCCGGCCAGCGCGCGAGCACGTCGCGGATCAGCGGTGCCGGCAAGGGGGCCGAGGTCGAGGTTTTCGAGCGATAGCTCGACAGGTCGTAATGCTCGAATTCCGGGGCGGCCATGATCCGCATGTATTGCACCGGCACCAGCATCGCGTTGGTGATGCGGTGCTGCTGGGACAGCTTGAGGAAGCGGGTGACCTCGAACTTGTCCATGCTGACGATGGTGCCGCCCTTGGCCATCACCGGCAGGGCGGCGACAAGGGTGGTGTTGGAATAGAGCGGCGTCGACATCAGCAGCCGGGCGTCGCCGTCGAGGCCGAAGCGCGGCATCCGCAACAGCTGGCGCGAGCGGAAGCGGT
This sequence comes from Paracoccaceae bacterium, assembly GCA_041397165.1. GTDB lineage: Bacteria > Pseudomonadota > Alphaproteobacteria > Rhodobacterales > Rhodobacteraceae > JAWKXE01. Next base: position 29,861 of record JAWKXE010000033.1, read on the forward strand.
GGTCGTGGATGATGCCCTTGGGCGTGCCGGTGGTGCCCGAGGAATAGATCAGGTCGAAGAAATCGTCCGGGTCGGGCATGACGGGCGCGGGCAGGGGGGCGGCGCTGGCCCAGTCGGACAGGCGGTCGAGGTCGACCAGCCGCTCGGCGCCCAGCCGGCGGGCCGGGTCGGCATAGCTGCCCGAGGCGAAGAGCAGCCGCGCGCCGCAATCGTCCAGCATGGTGCGCAGCACCGAGGCCTGGGCCGAGGTCGGCAGCGGCACGACGCAGGCGCCGGCGCAGAGGATGCCGGCATAGAGCGCCAGGTATTCGACCGAGTTCTGCGACAGCACCGCGACCCGCGCGCCGGGGCCCACGCCCAAGGCGGCAAGGGTGCCCGCGACCCGCAGGGCCAGATCGCCGAACGTGGCCCAATCCCAGCTGTGGCGCTCGTCTATCGCGGCCATCTTGCCCGGCGCGCGGGCCCGGCTTTCATAGAAGGCGGTGCCGAAATCGAGCGCGGCATGGCCTTCGCCTTCCGGCGCGCGCAGGCGGGGGAAATCGTCGCTCATGATGGGCCTCCTTGACGCCGCAGATTTCCCTGCCGTCCGGTGCCGCGCAAGAGGAACGCCGCGGCATTTGTCCTGCCGCGGCATCCTGTCGCCGGAGGGGGCGTTTTCAACGCACCGACTGTGTCAGAAGCACTTCTCGATCTTGTCCAGCGTCTTCATCGCCTCGAGCACCTGCGCGACCGAGCCGTTGGGTTCGCGGCCTTCCTCGATGGCGGCGATGAATTCGCGGTCGATCAGCTCGATCCCGTTCGACGACACCGCCACGCCCGAGAGGTCGACCGGCTTGTCATAGCCATCGAACAGGTCGTCATAGCGCGCGATATAGGTGCCGTTGTCGCAGATATAGCGGAAGAAGGTGCCCAGCGGCCCGTCGTTGTTGAAGCTGAGCGACAGGGTGCAGATCGCGCCCGAGGGGGTCTTCATGCCGATCGACATGTCCATGGCGATGCCCAAATCTGGGTGATGCGGGCCTTCGAGGCCATAGGCCTGGCTGACGGTTTCGCCGGTCTGGTATTGGAACAGGTCGACGGTGTGGCAGGCGTGGTGCCACAGCAGGTGATCGGTCCAGCTGCGCGGCTCGCCCTTGGCGTTCATGTTCGAGCGGCGGAAGAAATAGGTCTGCACGTCCATCTGCTGGAGGGTCAGCTCGCCGGCGGCGATCTTCTGGTGGATCCATTGATGCGAGGGGTTGAAGCGGCGCACCTGGCCAGCCATGGCCAGCACGCCGGTTTCTTCCTGCACCGTCACGATGGCCTGGCTGTCGGCCAGGCTGTCGGCCATCGGGATCTCGATCAGCACCGGCTTGCCGGCCCTCATGCAGGCGATGGCCTGTTCGGCGTGCAGCTGGGTGGGCGTGGCCAGGATCACCGCATCGACATCGTCGCGCGCGAGGCACGCGTCCAGCGTGGTCGCGGCATGGCCGATGCCACGCTCGGCCGCCAGCGCCTCGATCTTCGCCTTGGTCGGCCCCATGACCGAGGTGACCTCGACCCCGTCGATGGCGCCGAGCGCGTCCAGATGTTTGATCCCGAAGGCGCCATAGGCGCCGGCGACACAAATCCGCATCCTGTCTCTCCTGTCTTCTGGTCCGCCGTCACAGGCGGGGTCTGACTATCAGCACGGGCGGGGCGAGGCCCAATCATTTCGCCCGCCTCGCTATTCGAAAAAGCTATGACGGCTTGTCATGTCGGCCCGGCCGTCTCGCTTTTCGCGAAGGCGCGCAGCAGGTCGAGATAGCGCGCCTGCGCCGCGGTCGGGCGCCAGCCGGCCCGGGTGGTCAACCCGATGGCGCGGCGGTCGCCCTGAAGCGGGATATCGAGCGCGGCGAAGAAACCGGCGCGCTCGTCGACCGAGATCTGGTGGCGCGAGATGATCGAGATATAGGGGCCCTCGGCCAAGAGCCCGCGCAGCATGACCAGCGACGACGACACCACCCGCACCGGGGTTTCCGGCCGGTCCTCGATCCGCAGCGTGTCGAACAGATATTGCCCGGCGGGGGCGGATTTCGGCGGCGCGATCCAGGGGAAGGCCAGCGCGTCCTCCAAGGTGAGGCCGCGTTTGCCGGCCAGCGGGTGCGCGGGGTGGGCGACGATGGCCAGCGCGTCGTCGAACAGGCGTTCCTGCACGATATCGTCGGCCGGGGGCGGGTCGCGCAGCGCGCCGATCATGCAGTCGACCTCGCCCTCGCGCAGCCCGCGCAAGAGGTCGTCATAGCGCCCGTCCAGCACCTGGACCTGAACGCCCGGATTCTCGCGGATCATCGCATGGGTCGCCCTGGGCACGATGGCGGTGCGTGCCAGCGGCAGGCTGGCCAGCACGAATTGCGCCCGTTCCTGGCCCAGTTCGCGGGCGATCTCTTCCATCCCCTGACGGATCTCGGCCTGGGCCAGCTTGGCGCCCAGCACGAAGCCCTGGGCGGCCTGGGTCAGCTCGACCCCCGATGGCGTGGCGCGGAAGAAGGGCACGCCGGCGGCCTCTTCCAGTCCGCGGGCGGCGCGGTGGACGGTGGGCTGCGACAGACCCAGCTTCAGCGCGGCGACGGTGAAGCTGCCGCTGCCCGCCACGGCGATCAGGGTGCGCAGCTGCGCCGCCGTGACCATCCGGTCGAACGGGGCGCGGGCGCGGTCGGCGCCACGCAGCGCCACCCGGGCGCCGTTGTGCAGGTGGCTCAGTGCCGCCTCGACCCGGGCGGCGAAGAGCCGGCCGCAGGGGGTGGGCGCAAAGCCGCGCGCGCGCCGCACCAGCAATTCGGCGCCGAGCCCGGTCTCGAGCCGCTTGATCGCCTGGGTCGCGGCCGGTTGCGACAGGGCGCAGCGGTCGGCCGCCACCGAAACCGAGCCCGAGCGGGCGGTTTCCAGAAACACGCGCATATGCCTGATATTGGGAAAGCCGGTCATCGGGGCCATCCACCATTATAGAGAAAACTTATCCTAGGACCTCAAATCGAAATAGGCAATCGCCCGCGGCTTTGGCAAGCTGCGCCGAAATATCGCTCCTGACAGAACCCACGAGGCTTTTCCATGTCCGACAGCAAGACCGCCCTGGTCATCTCTGCCCATTCCGCCGATTTCGTCTGGCGCGCCGGCGGCGCCATCGCGCTGCATCAGGAGCTGGGTTACAAGGTGACCGTCGTCTGCCTGAGCTTCGGCGAGCGCGGCGAAAGCGCCAAGCTGTGGAAGCAGGACGGCATGACGCTGGAACGGGTGAAGGCCGAGCGCAAGGCCGAGGCCGAGAATGCGGCGCAGGCGCTGGGCGTGCATGACATCCGCTTTTTCGACGTGGGGGATTACCCGCTGGATCTGGGGCGCGAGACGCAGGACCGCATGGTCGATGTGATCCGCGAGGTGCAGCCGAAATGGATGATGAGCCATTCGCGCTGGGACCCCTATAACACCGATCACATGAACACGACGCAATTCGCGCTGGAAACGCGGATGATCGCCCAGGCCTGGGGCCACAATCCGGGCCAGAAGGTGCTGGGCGCGCCGCAGCTCTATCTGTTCGAACCGCATCAGACCGAGCAGATGGGCTGGAAGCCGAGCGTGTTCCTCGACATCACACCGGTCTGGGACAAGAAGTGGGCCGCGATCCAGTGTATGCAGGGGCAGGAGCATCTGTGGACCTTCTACAAGAACGTGGCCGAGAACCGGGCCAATCATTTCCGCCGCAACTCGGGCGGGATGGCCGGGGGGCGGGCCGCGAAATATGCCGAAGGCTTCGAGACGGTCTTCCCGCGCACTGTCGACGAACTTGAGTGAGGATGACCTGAGATGAGCATCCAGCCGGGAACCATGGGCGTGGTCGTCCAGAACATCGCGCGGGCCGATCGGGAGGTGATCGACGGGCTGGCCGCCTGCGGTGTCGCCACGGTACACGAGGCGCAGGGGCGCAAGGGGCTGCTGGCCAGCTATATGCGGCCGATCTATCCCGGCGCGCGGGTGGCGGGATCGGCCGTGACCATCCTGGCCGCGCCCTGCGACAACTGGATGATCCATGTTTGCATCGAGCAATTGCAGGCGGGCGATATCATGGTGCTTGGCGTGACCTCGCCCTCGGATGCGGGCTATTTCGGCGATCTGCTGGCGACCAGCGCGATGGCGCGGGGCTGCAAGGGGCTGGTGATCGACGCGGGCGTCCGCGATGTGCGCGATCTGACCGAGATGGGCTTTCCGGTCTGGTCCAAGGCGATCTGCGCCCAAGGCACCATCAAGGAGACCGTTGGCAGCGTGAACGTGCCGGTGGTCTGCGCCGGTGAGCTGGTGAACCCGGGCGATATCGTCGTGGCCGACGATGACGGCGTGGTCGTGGTGCGCCGGGATGAGGCGGCGGCGGTGCTGGAGAAAGCGCGTGCGCGGGAGGCGAACGAGGGCGACAAGCGGGCGCGGTTCGAGGCGGGCGAGTTGGGGCTCGACATCTACAAGATGCGGGCGCGGCTGGCGGAGAAGGGGCTGAAATATATCTGAGATGCGTGGGGGCCAGCCCCCACACCCCCGGATATTTACGGTCAGATGAAGGACGGAGCAGGGATGACGTCGGTGCGGTGCATGTGGATGCGGGGGGGACTTCGAAAGGCGGGTATTTCCTGGCCGGGGACCTACCTGAGGGGCGTGACGCGTTTCTCTTGCGGGCGATGGGGTCGCCCGATCCGCGGCAGATCGACGGGATGGGGGCGCCGATCCGCTGACCTCGAAAGTGGCGGTGGTGAAGCGGTCGGAGAGGGAGGGCGTGGATGTGGATTACCTGTTCCTTCAGGTCTTCGTCGACCGGCCGATCGTGACCGACGCGCAGAACTGCGGCAATATCCTGGCCGGGGTCGGCCCCTTCGCCATCGAGCGCGGGCTGGTGCCGGCGCGGGGCGGCGAGACGCCGGTCACGATCTTCATGGAGAATACCGGCCAGGTGGCGGTGGCGCGGGTCGCGACGCCGGGCGGGGTGGTGTGCTATGATGGTGCGGCGCGGATCGACGGGGTGCCGGGGACGGCAGCGGCGGTGCCGATCGCGTTCGAGGACACCGCCGGGTCGAGCTGCGGGGCGCTTTTGCCCAGTGGCAACGTGTCGGACGTGGTCGAGGGGGTGGAGGTGACCATGATCGACAACGGCATGCCGGTGGTGGTGCTGCGCGCCGCCGACATGGGGATCGGCGGCGCGGAGAGCCCGGAAGAGCTGGAAGCGAACGAGGCGTTGCGCGCGAAGCTGGAGGCGATCCGCCTGGCCTGCGGGCCGATGATGAACCTGGGGGACGTGGCCGAGAAATCGGTGCCGAAGATGACGATGGTCAGTGCACCGCGCCAGGGCGGGGCGATCGCGACCCGGACCTTCATTCCGCATCGTTGCCACAAGACCATCGGGGTGCTGGGGGCGGTCTCGGTCGCGACGGCCTGCCTGATCCCCGGCGCGGTGGGCAGCGATCTGGCGGTGACGGGCGAAGGGTTGGAGCGCGCGCTGTCGGTCGAGCATCCGACCGGCGAGATGACCGTGGTGGCGACGCTGGACGACGGCGGCGCCGTGACAAGCGCGGCGATCCTGCGCACGGCGCGCAAACTGATGGATGGAGAGGTCTTCGCATGAGCGAGTTGCAGGTGATGGACGCCGATTGGCTGGAATTCCATCCGAACCCGAAGAAACCCGATTTCGTGCTGCCCGAGGGGGCGGTCGATGCGCATTGCCACGTCTTCGGGCCCAGCCCCGAGTTTCCCTTCGCGCCCGAGCGGAAATACACGCCCTGCAATGCCGGCAAGGAGAGCCTGTTCGCGCTGCGCGACCATCTGGGGTTCTCGCGCAACGTGATCGTGCAGGCGACCTGTCACGGCAAGGACAATGCCGCCACCATGGATGCCTGCCGCGCGGCGGGCGATCTGGCGCGCGGCATCGCCAGCGTGCGCCACGATATCACGGTGGACGAGCTGGCTGAGATGCATGAGGCCGGCATTCGCGGCGTGCGCTTCAACTTCGTCAAGCGGCTGGTCGATGCCACCCCGCGCGAGCATTTCTTCGAGGTGGCCGAGCGCATCCAGCGCTTTGGCTGGTCCATCGTGGTCTATTTCGAGGCTGCCGACCTGGAGGAGCTGGTGCCCTTCCTGGAGAGCCTGCCGGGGATCATCGTGGTCGACCATATGGGGCGGCCGGACGTGAAGAAAGGCGTGGATCACCCTGATTTCAAGCGCTTTATCGATTTGATGGCGCGCAATGACAACATCTGGTCGAAGGTGACCTGCCCGGAGCGGCTGTCCGCCGAGGGGCCGCCGAACTACGATGACGTGGTGCCCTTCGCCCGGACCATCGTCGAGCGGTTCCCGGCCCGGGTCCTCTGGGGCACGGACTGGCCGCATCCGAACATGAAATCGCATATGCCCGATGACGGCAACCTGGTCGATTTCATCCCCAAGATCGCCCCGACCGCCGAGCTGCAACGCCAGCTTCTGGTCGACAATCCCATGCGGCTCTACTGGGCCTGAGAAAGGAGAATTTGCAATGGATCAACCCGGATACGATTACCACATCGACATCCCCGGCACGACCGTCTTCGACGGCAAGATGGCGATGAAGGGCTATGCCCTGAACAAGATGTGCTATGCCTTCAACAAGAAGGTGAACCGCGATGCCTTTACCGCCGACGAAGAGGGCTTCATGGAGAAATTCGGCCTGAGCGAGGAGCAGAAGGAGGCGGTGCGCAAGCGCGACATCCTGGGCATGATCGCGGCGGGGGGGAACATCTATTACCTCGCCAAGTTCGCCGGCATCTTCAAGCTGAGCGTGCAGGACGTGGGCGCCATGCAGACCGGCGTCACCACCGAGGAATTCAAACAGAAACTTCTGGATCAGGCGTAAACACATGGCACGTATTCTTGGCGGGATCACCACCTCCCACATTCCCGCGGTGGGCAACGCAATCGCCAACGGGTTGCAGGACGACCCGTATTGGAAACCGTTCTTCGACGGCTATCCCAAGGTCCATGCCTGGATCCGGGAGCAGAAGCCCGACATCGTGATTAACATCTACAACGATCACGGGCTGGGTTTCTTTCTGGACCAGATGCCGACCTTCGCCATCGGTGCGGCGCATGAATACCGCAACGAGGACGAGGGCTGGGGCCTGCCCGATCTCGATCCGTTCCCCGGCGCGCCCGAGCTGAGCTGGCATATCATCGAGAGCATGGTGGCGGATGAATTCGACATCACCTCGTGCCAGGAACTGGCGGTGGATCACGGCTTTACCGTGCCGATGCAGCTGTTCTGGCCGGGGGCGCCGCACCATCCGGACATGCCCAAGGCGATCCCGATCAGCGCCAATACGGTGCAGCACCCGATCCCGACGCTGAAACGCGCGTTGGCCTTCGGCCGGGCGCTGCGCAAGGCGGTGCTGAGCTTCCCCGAGGATGTCAGCGTGGTGGTGCTGGGCACCGGCGGGCTGTCGCATCAGCTGGACGGGCAGCGCGCGGGCTTCATCAACAAGGAGTTCGACCAGTATTGCCTGGAGAACATCGTGTCGAACCCGGACGAGCTGACCAAGATCACCCGGATGGAGCTGGTCGAGAAGGCCGGCGCCCAGGGCACCGAATTCCTGATGTGGATGATGATGCGTGGCGCGCTGGGCGACGACGTGACCGAGATCACGCGCAATTACCACATTCCGATCTCGAACACTGCCGCCGGCACGCTTCTGCTGGAATGCGCGGCCTGACTTTGAGGACGGCGCGGCGTTACCGGCTGTCGCGAAAGGCACGCGGCGACAGTCCGGTGGCGCGGGCGAAGACCCGGCTGAAATAGGCCGGGTCGTCGAAGCCCAACTCGTAGGCGATGGTCGAGACGGGCAGGTTGGTATAGACCAGATTGCGCCGTGCCTCGCGGATCAGCCGTTCCTCGATCAGGCGCGAGGCCGGGCGGCCGGTGGCGGCGCGACAGATGCGGCTGAGATGGGTGGGCGAAACGTTCAGCCGCTCGGCGTAGCCGGCCACGCTCAGGTGGTCGCGGAACCGCGCCTCGACCAGGGTCTCGAACCGGGTGAGCAGGGCGGGGCGGGTCTCGGTCTCGGGGTCTTGCCCGTCGGCAAGGGTCTGCGCGATCTGTCCAAGCAGGAGCCCCGAGAGCGACCGCAGGATCTGCGCCCGCCCGAAGCTGCGCGAGGCGAAGGTTCGGGTGATCCCGGCGATGGTGTCGAGCACGGCGTCGGGCGCGTCGAACACCGCCGGTCGCGACAGAACCGGCCGCAACCCCTCTGACCTGCGCAGGCTGTCATCCAGCATCTCGGCGGCCAATGTCACGACATCGCCTTCCGTGCCTATGTCAAAACGGTATCCATGAACGATTCCAATGGGAACATTGGCAATCTTCATGTCGGACAGGCGATGGGACGCGCCGTCCAGGCTGGCCGCGCCGCCGCCGCGTCGGATCAGCAGGATCTGGTGCAACCCGGCATGGCGGTGGGGAGTGAATTCCCAATCGTGCAGGCGCGACCGGGCTTCGATGGTTTCGACATGGACGACATCCGGCAGATCGCCGTGATCGCCGAACAGGGCGAAGTTCTGGATATGGTCCGACCGAACGTTCATGTTCGAAAAATACAAGTTGTTGCCAGTCCAGTCCATTCGAAACTGTTCGTGCCCATGGCATAAGAGGCAAAATCCGAGGAGGAGGACACGCGCATGAAAACCCAAGTCTGCATCATCGGTGGCGGCCCGTCGGGCCTGATGCTGAGCCAGCTTCTGCACCTGAAGGGCATCGACACCATCGTGCTGGAAAAGCACTCACGCGAATACGTGCTGGGGCGTATCCGCGCCGGTGTGCTGGAGCATGGCTTCGCCGACCTGATGCGCGAGGCGCAATGCGGCGACCGGATGGATGCCGAGGGCGAGATTCACGAGGGCTTCTTCATCTCGAACAAGGGTGCCATGACCCGGGTCGACCTGCACAGATATTCGGGCGGCAATTCGGTGATGGTCTATGGCCAGACCGAGCTGACCCGTGACCTTTACGAGGCGCGCGACCGGATGGACGGCAAGGTGATCCATAATGTCGAGGACGTAAAGCTGCACGACATCAAGGCCGACACGGCGCCTTACGTCACCTATCGTGACGGTGACGAGATCGTGCGGATCGACTGCGACTACATCATCGGCGCCGATGGGTTTCACGGGCCGTCGCGCAAGGCGATTCCGGGGATGTGCTGCGCGAATACGAAAAGGTCTATCCGTTCGGCTGGCTGAGCGTGCTGTCGCGCACCAAGCCGGTCAGCCCCGAGCTGATCTATGCGAAAAGCGACCGGGGTTTCGCGCTCTGTTCGCTGCGCAGCCAGGTGCTGAGCCGCTATTACGTGCAGGTGCCGCTGACCGACAGTGTCGAGGACTGGTCGGACGAGGCGTTCTGGGCCGAGTTGAAGGCCCGCCTTCCGCGGGAGGTGGCGGCGCGGCTGGAGACCGGCCCGTCGATCGAGAAGAGCATCGCCCCTTGCGCAGTTTCGTGGCCGAGCCGATGCGCTATGGCAACCTGTTCCTGGCCGGAGACGCCGCCCATATCGTGCCGCCGACCGGGGCGCGGGGGCTGAATTCGGCGGCGTCGGACATCTATTACCTTTATCACGCGCTGGCCGATCATTACCTCAACGGCGACGACCAAGGCCTTGAAACCTATTCGCAAAAGGCGCTGGCGCGGGTGTGGAAGGCGCAGCGGTTCTCGTGGTGGATGACCAACATGCTGCATGAGTTTCCAGGCAGCATCGATTACGACAAGCGGCTGCAGCAGATCGAGCTGGACTATCTGTTCTCCTCCGATGCCGCGCTGTCGTCGCTGGCCGAGAACTATACCGGCCTGCCGTTCTGATCGCTTCGGCGTCAGAGCTTCGTAATTAAAAAATTTAAGCTTGAAGTAAAAACTTCGAGCCGCTAGCCTGTCGCTGTGCCGGGAAGTCATCGGTGCGCCGGCAGGCATCGGCATTATAATGCCTTCCTTTTTGCGATGATTGCGTGCTTTGTCCGGCTTTTCTGGAAATTCGGCATTATAGTGCAGTTTTTGCTGGATTGACGCCGTCCTTTGTGCTGGGATGCGCAAATGGAGGAGGCCAGGTGGCGACGCGGGCGGGGGCCGCCAGTTCAGGCTGGATTGATGGCTTCGGCTATGCTGGAATGCTCTGGCGAGAAACGAAAATGCCCGGGCGGCGACGACCGCCGGGTTACACAGGGAGAGAGAGAATGATCGGGAAATTGACGGGGGCCGTGTGCCTTGCGGCCTTGATGGCCGGGACGGCGGCGCAGGCCGAAGGGGTCAAGGTGGGGATGATCACCACGCTGTCGGGCGGCGGTGCCGGCCTTGGCATCGACGTGCGCGACGGTTTCATGCTGGCGGTCAAGCAATCGGGCCGCAGCGATATCGAGGTGGTGACCGAGGACGACCAGCGCAAGCCCGACGTGGCGGTGCAGCTGGCCGACAAGCTGGTGCAGCAGGAAAAGGTCGACGTTCTGACCGGCATCATCTGGTCGAACCTGGCGATGGCCGTGGTGCCCAGCGTGACGGCCCAGGGCAAGTTCTATCTGTCGCCGAATGCGGGCCCGTCGCAACTGGCCGGCAAGGGCTGCAGCCCGTTCTATTTCAATGTCGCCTGGCAGAACGATGCCTTCAACGAGGCCGCCGGCGCCTGGGCCAGCGAGAACGGTATCGGCAAGGTCTTCCTGCTGGCGCCGAACTATCCCGCCGGCAAGGACATGATCGCGGGCTTCAAGCGCTTCTTCAAGGGCGAGGTCACCGAAGAGGTCTATACCAAGCTCGGCGCCACCGACTATGCCGCCGAGATCGCCCAGATCAAGGCGTCGGATGCCGACACGGTCTATTACTTCCTGCCCGGCGGCATGGGGATTTCCTTCATGAAGCAATATGCCGGCTCGGGCGCGACCAAGCCGGTGATGGGCCCGGCCTTTTCGTTCGATCAGGGCATTCTGGGCGCCATCGGCGATGCCGCCCTGGGGGTGAAGAACACCTCGCACTGGTCGAAGGACCTGGACAACGCCGCCAACAAGGCTTTCGTCGAGAGCTTCCAGGCCGAGTATGGCCGCCTGCCGTCGCTTTATGCGGAACAGGGCTTCGACACCGGTCTGCTGCTGGTTTCGGCGATGGAAAAGGCCGATGTGAAGGACGCGGCGGCGTTCCAGGCGGCGCTTGAGGCGGCCGATTTCGCCTCGCCGCGGGGCAGCTTCAAGTTCGGTGCCAACCATCACCCGATCCAGACCATCTATATGCGCGAGGTGGTCAAGGAGGGCGATGTGGTGACCAACAAGATCATCGGCACCGCCGCAACCGAGCATGGCGACGTCTACGGCGCCGAGTGCAAGATGTAAGCAAATGAGTTTTGCGCGCCCCGGCACAGGCCGGGGGCCCCGGGCCGGATCGGTTCGGGGCCTCTGGGCCACGGGCGGGGCGTGCCTTGCGACAGGACGCCGATGTCTCTGATCCTTCTCATCGAACAGCTTCTGAACGGGCTGCAATTCGGCGTCATGCTGTTTCTGATGTCGGCCGGGCTGACGCTGATCTTCGGCGTCATGGGGCTGATCAACCTGGCGCATGGTTCGCTCTATATGGTTGGCGCCTTCGCCGCCGCGGCCGTGGCGGCCGCGACCGGTAGCTTCACCCTGGCGCTGGTCGCCGCCCTTGCTGCCGCGGCGCTGGCTGGCGTGCTGGTCGAGGTCGTGGTCATCCGCCGCCTTTATGCTCGCGATCACCTGGATCAGGTGCTGGCGACCTTCGCGCTGATCCTGATCTTTTCCGAGGGCACGCGCTGGCTGTTCGGGTCGTTCCCGCTTTATCTGGATGTGCCCAAGGCGCTGTCGGGGGCGGTGAACTTGCCCGGCGGCATCGCCTATCCGGCCTATCGGCTGGCCATCATCGGCATCGGGCTTCTGGTCGCTGTGGCGTTGTTCCTTCTGATCACCCGAACCCGGATCGGGATGCGGATCAGGGCAGGGGAATCGGATCGCGAGATGATCGGCGCGCTCGGTGTGAACATCTCGGTGCTCTATACGGCGGTCTTCGCCCTGGGCGCGGCGCTGGCGGGGTTTGCCGGGGCGCTGGTCGGGGCGATCCAGTCGGTCCAGGTCGGCATGGGCGAGCCGGTTCTGATCCTGGCCTTCGTCACCATCGTCATCGGCGGCATCGGCTCGATCAAGGGGGCTTTCGTCGGCGCGTTGCTGGTCGGGCTCACAGACACGATGGGCCGGGTGCTGTTGCCGCTGGCCTTCGGCACCTTCATGGACGCCTCGAGCGCCACCTCGGTCGGCGCCGCGCTGGCCTCGATGTCGATCTATATCCTCATGGCCCTGGTGCTGCTCTTCAAGCCCACCGGCCTTTACGGGAGCGCCTGAGATGATCCCGCGCGAGGCTTTCATCAACGCCGCGATTTTCCTCGGCCTGCTGGCCGTGCCGCTGTGGGCGCATGTCAATGACGAGACCTATGTCATCACCCTGGCCACGCGGGTGGCGATCCTGGCGCTGGCCGGGGTCGGGCTGAACCTGGCGCTGGGGCTGGGCGGGCTGGTCAGCCTTGGCCATGCGATGTTCTTCGGCATCGGCGGCTATGCGGCGGGCATCCTGGCCAGCCATGCACAGAATTACGAGCCGCTCTATGACGGGCTCTTCACCCTCGAAGGCACGCAGTTCATGCCGGTGATCTGGCTGGTGGCGATCGTCGCCTCGGCCCTTGCCGCGCTGGCCACCGGGGCGCTTTCCTTGCGCACCTCGGGGGTCTATTTCATCATGATCACGCTCGCCTTCGGGCAGATGTTCTATTACTTCACCATCTCCTGGCCGGCCTATGGCGGCGAGGACGGGCTGTCGATCTATGTCCGCGATCATTTCCCGGGGCTGAACACGCTGGTGCCGATCCAGTTCTTCGGTCTTTGCCTGGCGGTGCTGAGCGCCTGTCTGGTGCTGGTCTGGCGGATCTCGCGCTCGGGCTTCGGCCTGGCGCTGAACGCGGCGCGCCAGAACGAGGCGCGGGTGCGTGCGGTGGGGATCGAGCCCTATCGCCTGCGCCTCATGGCCTTCGTGCTGTCGGGCGCGATCACCGGGCTGGCGGGCGCGCTTTATGCCGATCTGAACCGGTTCGTCAGCCCGGCGATGTTTTCCTGGCAGATGTCGGGCGAGATCATGGTCTTCGTCATCCTGGGCGGGGTGGTGCGCCTCTTCGGTCCGGTGGCGGGCGCGGCGCTCTTCATCGTGCTGGAAGAGGTGTTGGGGGGCTCAGCGAATACTGGCACATCTGGCTGGGCGTGCTGCTGTTGCTGGTGGTGCTCTTCGCGCGCGGCGGGCTCATTGGCCTGATCGCCGGCCAGGCCCGGCAGGACGGGGGCGCCGATGGCTGAGCCGCTGCTGAAGATCGACGGAATCACCAAGAGCTTCGGCGCGCTGAGGGCCTCGGACGGTGTGTCGCTCGACCTTTACCCGGGCGAGATCCATGCCCTGATCGGCCCCAACGGTGCCGGCAAGTCGACCTTGATCTCGCAGATCGCGGGAAGCCTGCGACCGGATGCGGGCAGCGTGCATCTGGAAGGGCGCGACGTGACAGCGCTGGATACCGTGGCGCGCGCCCGGGCGGGGCTGGGGCGGACGTTCCAGATCAGCTCTCTCGCAATGGAGGATACGGTGCTGCAGAACGCGGTGCTGGGCGCTCTGGGTGCGCGGCAGCGACGGCTGGGGCTGTTCGGGCGGGTGATGAAGGACCGCGACCTGACCGATGGCGCGATGGCCGCGCTGACCGAGGTGGGGCTGGAGGAGTTCGCGCAGTTCCGCACCGCCGACCTGTCGCACGGCCAGCGCCGGCAGCTCGAGGTCGCCGTGGCGCTGACGCTGAAGCCGCATGTCCTTCTGATGGACGAGCCGATGGCGGGGCTTGGGGCCGAGGGTTCGGCCCGGCTGGTGCCGTTCCTGGAACGGTTGAAGACCCGCACGCCGATCCTGCTGGTCGAGCATGACATGGATGCGGTGTTCCAGCTGGCCGACCGGATTTCGGTTCTGGTCTATGGCCGCATCATCGCCACCGGCACCGCCGACGAGATCCGCAGCGATCCGCTGGTGCGCGAGGCCTATCTGGGCGAGGACGAAGCGACAGCCGGGGAGGGCGCGGCATGAGCCTGTTGCGGCTGGCCAATGTCTCGGCCTTCTACGGCCCGAGCCAGGCCCTGTTCGACGTCACCTTCCGGGTCGAGCCGGGGCAGGTGATGGCGCTATTGGGGCGCAATGGCATGGGCAAGACCACGACGGTGAAGGTGATCTGCCGGATGCTGGGGCATCGCGGCGGCAGCCTGGCCTTCGACGGGCAGGATATCGCGCGCTGGCCGTCCTATCGCGCGGCGCGGGCCGGCATCGGGCTGGTGCCCGAGGGCCGGCGTTGTTTCCCGAACCTTACCGTGCACGAGAACCTGGTGGCCGCGGCGCGCCCCGGTGACTGGACGCTGAAACGCGTGGCAGCGCTGTTTCCGCGGCTGCAAGAGCGGCAGGCGCAGCTGTCCGCCTCGCTCTCAGGGGGCGAGCAGCAGATGCTGGCGATCGGCCGGGCGCTGATGACCAACCCGCGGCTCCTGATCCTCGACGAGGCCACGGAAGGGCTGGCGCCGGTCATCCGCAGCGAGATCTGGGAGGCCATCGCCCGGCTGAAGCGCGACAGCGGGTTGGCCATCCTGGTGGTCGACAAGTCGCTGAAGGAACTGGCGCGAGTGGCCGACCGGGCGGTGATTCTCGAACGTGGCGTCTCGGTCTGGGAGGGGGCGTTCGGCGGGCTCGACGCGCCGACGCGCGACCGGTTCCTGGGGGTCTGACACGAATTTTCGACGAAAATTCGGGCAGCGCGCTGGCGGAGGGACGGATTTTTCCCGTCACAAAAATTTACCAATTGATAAAAAAAGAAACTGTGGCAGGCTGAAGCAAACTAGAACAGGGAGCTTTCACGCCATGGCGCCAACCCCGCGCACCCCCGGTATCGCCGCCGGCCGTCTGCCCGCCGACCGGCTGGCGGCGAATTTCGCCGATCTGCACCCGCCGCTCTCCACGCACGAGGCGCAGGTGGCGGCCGACCGCTGCTATTTCTGCCATGACGCGCCCTGCATGGCGGCCTGTCCGACCTCGATCGACATCCCGCTCTTCATCCGGCAGATCGCCACCGGCACGCCGCTGGCGGCGGCCAGGACGATCCTGTCGCAGAACATCCTGGGCGGCATGTGCGCCCGGGTCTGTCCGACCGAGACGCTGTGCGAGGAGGTCTGCGTGCGCGAGACCGCCGAGGGCAAACCGGTGACCATCGGGCAGTTGCAGCGTTATGCCACCGACACCGCCATGGCGCAGGGGCCGCAGCCGTTCTCCCGTGCGGCCGCGACGGGGCGGCGGGTGGCCGTGGTGGGGGCGGGCCCGGCCGGCCTGGCCTGCGCCCACCGCCTTGCGATGCATGGTCACGATGTCACGATCTTCGACGCGCGCCCCAAGCCGGGCGGGCTGAACGAGTTCGGCATCGCCGCATACAAGTCCACCGGCGGCTTCGCTCAGGCCGAGGTCGACTGGCTTCTGGCCATCGGCGGGATCGAGCTGCGCCCTGGTCAGGCCCTTGGCCGCGACATCACGCTGGCCGGGCTGCGGGCCGATTACGATGCCGTCTTCCTTGGCATGGGGCTGGGCGGTGTCAATGCGCTCGACCTGCCGGGGGCCGATCTTTCCGGCGTGGAAGATGCCGTCGACATCATCGCGGCGCTGCGCCAGGCGGGCGATCTTTCGGCGCTGGCCGTGGGGCGCAATGTCGTGGTGATCGGTGGCGGCATGACCGCCGTCGACGCCGCCGTGCAATCGAAGCTTCTGGGGGCCGAGCGGGTGACCATCGCCTATCGCCGGGACCGCGAGGCGATGAAGGCCAGCCGGTTCGAGCAGGATCTGGCGGCCGAGAAGGGCGTCGCCATCCTGACCGATCTGCAACCGGTGGCGTTCCACGGGGACGGGGCGGTGCGCGAGATCGAGCTTGCCTATACCGATGGCAGCGGCGAAAGCCTGCGCCTGGCGGCGGATCAGGTGCTGATGGCGATCGGCCAGCGGCTGTCGGACATGCCCGACGGGCTGAGCGTCGAGGGCGGCAAGATTGCCGTCACTGGCGCAGGCCGCACCGGCATGGCGGGCGTCTGGGCCGGGGGCGATTGTGCCAGCGGCGGAGACGATCTGACCGTCACGGCGGTGGCCGAGGGCCGCGATGCGGCCGAGGATATTCACGCATCCCTGACGGGGGTGGCGGGCTG
>JAWKXE010000034.1:0-44170 GCA_041397165.1 Paracoccaceae bacterium
CAGGTTCTCGACCCCGGCCGAGGCCAGCAGCTCCTTGGCCTTCTCGACATTCAGGCTGTAGGGCGCGTCGTCGATCGAGCCCAGGAAGGTCTTGGGCAGGAAGTTCTGGTGGATGGTATACTGCCCGCTCAGGAAGCTGTTCTGCATCCCCTCATAGTCGATCAGATAATTGATCGCGGTCTTGACCTCGGGCTTCGACAGGATCGGGTGCTTGCCATTGAGCGAGATATACATCAGCCGGCCGCGCAATTCGCTGTCGACCTCGATGCCGTCCTTGCCGGTGATGCCCTTCACGTCCTCGGGGTTCAGGTTGCGGGCCACGTCGATATCGCCGCGTTCCAACAGCAGGCGCTGGCTGGCGCTTTCCTGCACATGGCGGACGATGACGCGTTGCATCGCCGGCGCCCCCAGATAGAAATCGGGGTTCGACACCAGCGTCACGCTCTCGTTCGGCTTCCAGCTCTGCACGCTATAGGCGCCCGAGCCGGCGCTGTTGGTCTTCAGCCAGGCATTGCCCATGTCGCCATCGGCCTCGTGCTCCATCACCAGTTTCGAATCGACGATGCCGCCGATGGTGGCGGTCAGGCAGTTCAGCACGAAGGAGGTGGCATAGCGCTTGTCGGTGGTGATCTGCAGCGTCATGTCGTCGGTGGCCTTGATCGTCTCGGCCACGTTGTCGGCGGTAAAGCCGAACTGGGTCAGGATGAAGGCCGGCGTCTTGTTCAGGATCACCGCGCGGCGCAGCGAATATTCCGCGTCCTTCGCCGTCAGCGGGTTGCCGGAATGGAACTTCACGCCCGGGCGCATGTGGAAGGTGATGGTCATGCCGTCTTCGCTGACGTCCCAGCTTTCGGCCAGGTCGGGGACATAGCCCGCATCCAGATCCGACGGCACGAAGTTCACCAGCTTGCCATAGACGTTGCGGCTGACGTCGCTGCCGGCGAACTCGAAGCTCTCGGCCGGGTCCAGGGTGGTGATGTCGTCGATCCGGTTGGCGATCACCAGCATGTTGGGCGGGGTCTCGGCCCAGGCCCCGAACGGCGCCGAGGCCAGGCCCAGCGCCAGCGCGCTGGCCGCCATGAATGTTCTTCTCTTCATCGTTTCGCTCCTCTGTCAGACGCTCGTGTCTTGCCCTTGCCGGTCTTCACCCGCCCCAGGTCACCTCCAGCATTCGCAGCCAGTTTCCGTGACACAGTTTCTCGATCAGCGCCGCGCCATAGCCGTGGCCGCGCATCGCCTCGCGCAGCGCCGGCAGGCCGGCGGTGCTGCCGATGCCTTCGGGGATCACCGCCCCGTCGAAATCGCTGCCCAGGCCGACATGATCCTCGCCCGCCATCTCGATCATGTGGTCGAGATGCGCCAGCATCGTCGCCAGCGGCACATCGGCCCGCATCTGACCATCGGCGCGCAGGAACCCGGCGGCAAAGTTCAGCCCGGCCATGCCGCCGCTTGCCCCGATGGCCTTCAGCTGGGCATCGGTCAGGTTGCGGGCGTGCGGGCAGATCGCATGGGCATTGGAATGGGTGGCGACCAGGGGCTTGCCGCTGATCTCGGCCACATCCCAGAAGCCCTTTTCGTTCAGGTGGCTCATGTCGACCATGATGCCCATCTCGTCGCAGCGCTTCACCAGGCGCTTGCCGTCCTCGGTCAGCCCGGCACCGATATCCCCGGTCGACGGGTAACGGAACGGCACCCCCTCGCCCCAGATCGTCGGCCGGCTCCACACCGGGCCCAGCGAGCGCAGACCGGCGGCATGAAGCACGTCCAGCGCCAGGAAGTCCGGGTTGATCGCCTCGGCCCCCTCGATATGCATGACGGCGGCGATCGTGCCCACCGCCCAGGCGGCGCGGATATCGGCCACGCTGCGGCAGATCCTCACCGCGCCTTCCGCTTCCAGCTGCATCAGCAGGCCGGCCATCTGCATCACCACCGGCAGGGCCTGGTCCTGGGCAATCGGTTCGGGCAGCGGCAGGTCGTATTGCGGCTTGTTCATCTCCTCGGTGCGCATCGAACGATCCGTGGGCGACGGCACGAAGATGGCGAAGAAGCCGCCGCCGAAGCCGCCGGCACGGGCCTTTTTCACGTCGATATGCCAGTCGGACCCGTCGTGGAACATCTTCACCGCAGGCCGTCCGCCGGCACCGCGTATCTTCAGCAGAACATCGTTATGGCCGTCGAAGATCATCGGCCCGCCGGTTGCCGTCATGCGCGTCCCCTCGGGCCCCCGTGACCCATGATGGGGCAGCCTAGACCGCGGGAGTTGAAATTGACCAGAGGGTCAAAGGCAAAAAATGTCCCGCGGCGCGATTTTCGGCGCGCCGCGGGTCGAATGTTGCGCAGGAAGGCGTTTCCCAAAGCCGCTTCGAAGCGGCTTGCCCGGGCTTACTCGGGCAGGCAGATCTGCCCCGCCAGCGCCGCCTTGACGGTGCGCCACAGCAGCCCCAGGATGATGATGCAGACCGCCACCAGAAGGATGCCGCCGAACAGCTTGTGCGTCGCCGATCCGGTGACGGCGGCAAAGCGGAAGCTGGCGATGGTCGCGGCGGCGAAGGGAAAGCTCAGCGCCCAGAAGCTGATCGCGAAGTCCAGCCTCAGGATGCGCGGCAGCTGCACCAGCACCAGCGCGGTGAAGAAATAGGCGCCGTTGATCAGGATATGCGCGAAGGGGTCGATGACGCCGCCGTTCAGCCGCAGCCAGGCCACGAAGGCCACCGCCGGCGGCGCGATCAGGATCACCAGCGACGGCTGCAGCCGCCCCGGCATCGGATCGTGGAACACCAGCCGGTTGATCACCAGCGTCAACAGCACGATCCAGAAGATCAGCCCGACCGACATGAAATACCAGCTCAGCTCGACATAGCCCAGCGCCACACCGGCGATCGGCACGATGACATT
This sequence comes from Paracoccaceae bacterium, assembly GCA_041397165.1. Taxonomy (GTDB): domain Bacteria; phylum Pseudomonadota; class Alphaproteobacteria; order Rhodobacterales; family Rhodobacteraceae; genus JAWKXE01. Next base: position 2,896 of record JAWKXE010000034.1, read on the forward strand.
GCCCACCGCCGGGATGAACCAGGCCGGGTTCAGATGGCCGTGCTGGAAGCTGCGGGTGCCGATCCAGTTCGAGATCACCGCGATGGTCAGCACGAATTGCAGCGCCGCCCCGGCCAGCCACAGCCCATGGGCGATACCGTGATGCCGCTCCAGCGTCGCCACCGCCAGAAGCAGAAGCGAGATCGAGATCGCCGGGAAGAAGCTCAGCCGCACAGGGTGCTTCCATTCCGCCACCACGGCGCCCGGATATTTCAGCAGCTTGGCCAGGTATCCCGCCGACACCAGCGCGAAGACCGCCACGGTGAAGAAGAAGATCCCGGTCGAGATCTGCCCGCCCAGGCCAAAGGCGCTCTCGCCCTGGTGCATCGCCAGGGTCAGGCCCGAAAGGCCCATCACCATGCCGAACAGGGGCACGGGGTAATGCTTCAGGCCGCGCTCGGGATGGTCAGTTGCCGCGTCCGTCATCGGACAGTCCTTTCGATCAGGTAAAGATGAGTCGCGAATACATCTCAGACCCGGAATATGAATGCAAGCGCCGCTTTGTCGCGGCGCCCGCACTCGTCATCGGACCCGTAGGGTGGGCTTCAGCCCACCACCCGTCTCACCCCAGCAACCGCACCAGGAACAGCGTGATCGACGGGAAGGCGACCAGCAGGATCACCCGGACGATATCCGAGGCGACGAAATACATCACCGCGCGATAGGTGGCCGAAATCGGCGTCTTGCGGTCCATCGAGTTGATGACGAACAGGTTCATCCCCACCGGTGGCGTGATCAGCCCGACCTCGACCACGATCAGCACGATGATCCCGAACCAGATCGTCATTTCCTGCTGGCCCAGCCCGAAATCCAGCGCCAGCATGATCGGATAGAAGATCGGGATGGTCAGCAGGATCATCGACAGGCTGTCCATGACGCAGCCGAACACCAGATAGAGCATCAGGATCATCGCCAGGATGATCCAGGGGCTGAAGCCCAGCGAGGTCACCCATTCGGCCAGCGATTGCGGCACCTGGCTGAGCGCGAGGAACCCGTTGTAAAGCTCGGCCCCCAGCACGATGAAGAAGATCATCGCGGTCGAGCGCCCGGCGGCCAGGAAACTGTCGACCAGCGTGCGCCGCGTCAGCCCGCCATTGGCCAGCGCGATCAGCCCGGTGCCGGCGGCCCCCACCGCCGCCCCTTCCGTGGGCGAGAACCATCCCAGATAGATGCCGCCGACCACCAGAAGGAAGACCAGCAGCACGGGCCAGACATCGACCAGCGCGCGGAACCGCTCGCCATAGGGCACCGGTTCGCGGGTGCCGGCGGCGTCGGGGTGCATCCGGACATAGATCGAGATGGTGATGATATAGCCGATGGCGGCCAGGATCCCGGGGATGAAGGCCGCCAGGAACAGCATCGCGATGTTCTCCTGCGTCAGCGTGGCATAGATCACCAGGATGACCGAGGGCAGGATCAGGATGCCCAGCGTGCCGCCCGCCGCCAGGTGTGGCGGTGGCGAAGCCGCCGGAATAGCCATAGCGGCGCAGTTCGGGCAGGGCCACCTGGCCCATCGTGGCGGCAGTGGCCAGCGACGATCCGCAGATCGCGCCGAACCCGGCGCAGGCCCCGATCGAGGCCATGGCGACACCGCCCCGCCTGTGCCCCAGCCAGCTTTCGGCGGCCTTGAACAGCGCCGTCGACATGCCCCCCAGCGTGGCGAACTGCCCCATCAGCAGGAACATCGGCACCACCGAGAAGGAATAGTTGGAATACGAGGAATAGACCTCGCCCTTCAGCCGCGACAGCACCACGTTCCAGCCGCCGGTCGCCAGGGTCAGGCCGAAGGCCGCGACCAGGAACATCGACAGGCCGATCGGCACCCGCAGGAAGATCAGCAGCAGAAGGACGGGGAAGGAATAAAGCCCCAGCTCGAATCCGGTCAATGCTCCGCCCCCCGCCTTCGATGATGCGGCGCGCCGTCAGCGCCTCGTAGATCCGTGCCACCGCGACATGCACGGCGATCACCGCCGATACCGCGGCGGCGAAGAAGGCGGCGGCAAAACCCCACCACAGCGGATATTGCAGCAGCGGGCTGGTCTCGTTGAAGAACCCGCCGCCCTCGAAGCCGAACAGGCGGACCAGCATCGGCGTGTCGTTGGCCGCCATCTTGCCGACCATGCCCACCCACAGCCGGGCCGCGATCAGGATCAGCACGCCGGCGAAGACCACATCGGTCACCGCCTGCAGCACCCGGTTCACGCCGGCGGGGAAGTTGGCGGTGAAGATATCCACCGTCGCATGGCCCGCCGTGATGGTGCAGAAGGGAAAGAAGGCGAGGATGGAAAAGGCCATGCCGACCTCGACCAGCTCGGTATCGCCCAGGATCGGGCCGACACCGCTGTCGAGCAGCCGCTGCGTCAGCCCCGGCATCGCATTGGCGATCAGGTCCCAGTGCAGGAAGCTGTTGATCCCGCGGCCCAGAACCGACACGCAGGTCAGGACCACCAGCGCCGACAGGGTCAGCCCGCCCAATATGGCCATGCCGCGCGCCAGGCGCATCATGATGCGGTGTATCTGCATCCGTCCTCTCCCCCTTCGGCCGCGCCCCTGGGGCGGCCCGTTCATGAAAACCGGCCGCGGACACAGCTGCCCGCGGCCGGCCCCGTCACCAGCTTACTTGGTGTTTTCCTGGATCAGCGCCTTGGCCTGATCGACCAGCGCCTGACCGTCGAAGCCGATCTTGGTCATCTCGTCGATCCACTGCGCCTCGATCCCGGCCGAGGCATCCTTCCACTCCTGGACCTCGGCCTCGCTCAGCTCGATGATGTTGTTGCCCAGGGCCACGGCGGCCTCGCGCGACGGCGCGTCGGCGCCTTCCATCAGCTTGCCCGCCAGCGCCGAGAATTCCTCGCCCGACTGGCTGTCGATGGCGGCCTTCAGATCGTCGGGAAGGCTGTCGTACTTGTCCTTGTTCATGGCGATCATGAAGGCGGTGGTGTAGAGCGACGCGCCCGGGAACTCGGTGTGGTTATGCACCAGTTCCGGCACCTTCAGCGATCCGGTCACTTCCCACGGGATGACGGTGGCGTCGATCACACCTTTCGACAGCGCTTCGGGAACGGCCGGCACCGGCATCCCCACGGGCGTCGCGCCCAGCTGGGTGAACAGGATGTTGGTGATCCGGGTCGGCGCCCTGAGCTTCACGCCGTTCAGGTCCTTGACCGACCGGATCGGGTCCTTCGAATGGATCAGGCCGGGACCGTGAACGTGGACGGCCAGGATTTTGTAATCCCGGAAATCCTTGTCCATCATGTTGGCCTGGGCATATTGCCAGAAGGCGCGGCTGGTGGCCTCGGCATTGGTCATGGCGAAGGGCAACTCGAACACTTCCGACTGCGGGAAGCGGCCCGGGGTATAGCCCAGCACGGTCCAGACGATATCGGCCACGCCGTCCTTCACCTGGTCGGCCAGTTCGGGGGGCTTGCCGCCCAGCTGCATCGACGGATAATGGTCGATCTTGATCTTCCCGCCCGAGGCTTCCTCGACGCGCTTGGCCCAGGGCTCCAGCACCAGCTTGGGCACATTGGCCTGCGCCGGCAGGAACTGGTGCAACTTCAGCGTCACGTCCTGCGCCATCGCGGTGGTGCCCATGGCCGCGGCCATGACCGAACCGGCCACGAGGCCCATCAGTTTGCGTTTGGTGATCATTCTGACATCTCCCTTTTGTCAGTTGGTGGTGTTTTTTTCGGTTTTCGCCGGAGCGTCACGCCTCGAAATCCGGCTGGTTCCTCGGATGCGCCGCCTCGAAAGCGGGCAGCGCGGCGCAATTCTCGTAAATCTCGTTCACCAGCGGCAGATGGCCGATATCGACACCGAAGCGCTGGGCCGAAAACACCTGCGGCACCAGGCAGAGATCGGCCAGCCCGGGCGCCTCGCCGAAGCAGAACGGCGCCCTTTCGGCCCGCTGCGCCAGCAGCCCCTCGCAGGCCTCCAGCCCGTCGCCCAGCCAGCGGCTCAGCCAGGCGGATTTGCCCGCCTCGTCCACGGCCAGCTCGGCCTCGAGGTATTTCAGCACCCTCAGGTTCTGCAGCGGATGAATTTCACAGGCGATCACCTGCGCAAAGCCGCGCTCCCGCGCCCGGGTCAGCGGATCGGCCGACAGCAGCGGCGGTTCGGGATGGGTTTCGTCCAGCCATTCGATGATGGCCAGCGACTGGATCAGCCGGTCGCCGCCCGCCGTCTCCAGCGTCGGAACCAGCATCTGCGGATTGAGCGCGCGATAATCCGCGCCACGCTGGGCGCCGGATTTCAGATGCACCGGGCGGAAGTCCACCTCCAGCCCCTTGAGATTGAACGCGATCCTGCAGCGATAGGCCGAGGACGACCGGAAATAGCCGTGAAACACCATCATCTGACGGTCCTCCTCCCCTCGTTCCCCTGGCAGTTCGCCCGGCTCGCAACCCGCATCTCACCGGTCCTCCCCGACCCGATCCGCGTAAACTGGTAAGCGTGCATACCTTTTCGGTCATCCCTTGTAAACCGAAAGATCATACAAGCCTTCCACGCTCAACCATGCTATAGGCAAAAGCTATGCGGCGCGCGCTGTTTGAATTTATACTTAAACCGACCGGCCGGTCAAGTAATTCGACCAGTCTACAATGCCCCGCCGCGAAACTCAGGGCTTGAACACATACAAAAACCTGCATATGTGTGGCCGCAACACGGATTCCCGGGGACTTTGAAATGCGCAGGACACTTATCGCCACCGTTATCGGGCTTGCTCTGCCCCTGATTCAGGCCGCTTCGGCCGAAGACAGGGTCGAACTGGCCACCATCACCGAATGGAAGGCCGTTTTCGGCAAGATCGAGGCCCGCAACAACGTGCCCGCGCGCTCGCGCATCGGCGGCGTGCTGACCGAGATCACGGTGACCGAAGGCACCGATGTCGAACAGGGCCAGAAGATCGGCACGATCTACGACGCCAAGCTGTCGCTGCAGCTCGAATCGGTCTCGGCCGATATCGCCGCGATCAAGTCCCAGCTCGAAAACGCCCAGACCGAACTGACCCGCGGCGAAGACCTGCTGACCCGCGGCGTCACCACCGTGCAGCGGCTCGACCAGCTGCGCACCCAGGTCGATGTCCTCAAGGCCCAGATCCTCGCCGCCGAGGCGCAGAAGCGCGTGGTCCAGCAGCAGGCCGCCGAAGGCGCCGTGCTGGCGCCGATCGGCGGTCGGGTCCTGACCGTGCCGGTCACCCAGGGCTCGGTCCTGCTGCCGGGCGAACCGGTGGCGATCATCGGCGGCGGCGGCTTCTTCCTGCGCCTCGCCGTGCCGGAACGTCACGCCGCCTTCCTGCGCGAAGGCTCGGGCATCCTTCTGGGCGAAGAGCATCTGACCCAGGAAGGCCGCCTCGCCAAGGTCTATCCCCAGATCGAGAACGGCCGCGTCATCGCCGATGTCGAGCTCGACGAACTGGGCAGCGATTTCGTCGATGCCCGCGTGCTGGTGCGCCTGCCGGTCGGCGAAACCCGGGCGCTCGTGGTTCCCGCCGAGATGCTGGTCAACCGCATGGGCCTCGACTTCGTCACGGTCGAGGAGAACGGCCACCCGGCGCTGCGCTCGGTCGTGCCCGGCGAACACCACCTGATCGACGGCCGCGAAGTGGTCGAGGTCCTCTCGGGCGTGGCCGAGGGCGAAGCCCTGCTGCCGCCGCAAGACATCGCCTATACCCCCGCCAAGACGACCGAGGGCCACTGACATGAGCAGCGAAACGAACGGGGCGCCCGAGCAGAAATCGCTCGGCATCGCCGGCGGGCTGACCCGCGCCTTCATCCGCTCGCCGCTGACGCCGCTGATGATCCTCGCGGCGCTGGCCATGGGCCTCGTCGCGCTCATCTCGCTCCCGCGCGAGGAAGAGCCGCAGATCTCCGTGCCGCTGGTCGACATCCACATCCAGGCCCCCGGCCTGCGCGCCGAAGACGCGGTGAAGCTGGTGACCGAACCGATGGAAACCATCGTCAAGGGCATCAACGAGGTCGAGCATGTCTATTCCCAGACCGAGGACGACTATTCCATGGTCACCGCCCGCTTCCTGGTGGGCACCTCGGCCGATACCGCCATCCTGCGCGTGCATGACAAGGTCCGCGCCAACATGGACCGCATCCCGGTCGGCATCGACGAACCGCTGATCGTCGGGCGCGGCATCGACGATGTCGCCATCGTCGCCCTGACCCTCTCGGCCAGGCCGGGCGAGGATGCCGTGAACGCCAACGACATCACCCGCATCGCCCGCGAATTGCAGGTCGAGGTCGCCAAGATCGACGATGTCGGCCTCACCTATCTGGTCGGCGACAGCCCCGAGGCGATCCGCATCGCCCCCGACCCCGAGCGCCTGGCGCTCTATGGCGTGACGCTGCAACAGCTGGCCGGCAAGGTGCAGATGGCCAACAAGGCCTTCTCCACCGGCAACGTGCGCGACCATGGCGGTCAGATCGCCCTGGTGGCGGGCGAAACCCTGCGCGCGCCCGCCGAGATCGGCAATCTGCTGCTGACCACCCGCGACGGCCGCCCGGTCTATGTGCGCGACGTGGCCGATATCTCCTATGTGCCCGACACGTCGGACAAGATGGTCGCCAACGTCATCCTCGACGGTGCCGGCCAGGTCCACCGCACCCCCGCCGTGACCCTGGCCATCGCCAAGCGCGCCGGTGCCAACGCCGTGCTGGTGGCCGAACAGATCCTCACCCGCATCCACACCCTGCAATCCGAGCTGATCCCCGACACGATCCAGCTGGAAGTCACCCGCAACTACGGCGAAACCGCCGACGAGAAGGCGAACGAGCTGCTGTTCCACCTCGGCCTCGCCACCGTGTCCATCGTGGCGCTGGTGCTGATCGCCATCGGCTGGCGCGAAAGCTTCGTGGTCGCGGTGGTGATCCCGGTCACCATCCTGCTGACGCTCTTCGCCGCCAATATCATGGGCTATACGCTGAACCGGGTGTCGCTCTTCGCGCTGATCTTCTCGATCGGTATCCTGGTCGACGACGCCATCGTGGTGATCGAGAACATCGCCCGCCACTGGGCCATGAAGGACAAGGCGTCGCGCACCGAGAAAGCCATCCGCGCCGTGGCCGAGGTCGGCAACCCCACCATCGTCGCCACCCTCACCGTGGTGGCCGCGCTCTTGCCGATGCTCTTCGTCTCCGGGCTGATGGGCCCCTATATGTCGCCGATCCCGGCGGTGGCCTCGGCCGCGATGATCTTTTCCTTCTTCATCGCCGTCATGGTCACCCCCTGGCTGATGCTGAAATTCGCCGGTTCCGCCGATATGTCGGCCCATGCCCATGACGACGAATTCGGCGGCCACCCGGGCGGCATCCTGGGCAAGATCTACGCCGCCGTGGCCCGCCCGATCCTGCGCACCAAATCCGGCGCGCTGGCCTTCCTCCTGATCATCGCCGTGGCCTCCTTCGGCTCGCTGGCGACGCTCTATACCAAGCATGTCACGGTCAAGCTGCTGCCCTTCGACAACAAGTCCGAGCTGTCGGTCGTCATCGACCTGCCCGAGGGCGCCTCGGTCGAACAGACCGATGCCGTCGCCCAGGCCGTCGCCGCCGAGGTGCTGCAACTGCCCGAGGTGATCTCGACCCAGACCCACGCCGGCGCCGCCGCGCCCTTCAACTTCAACGGGTTGGTGCGGCACTACTACCTGCGCGAACGGCCGCAGATGGGCGATGTCCAGATCAACCTCACGGCCAAGCACCACCGCGACCGCACCAGCCACCAGATCGCCCTCGACATCCGCGAGCGGATCTCGAAGCTCGATGTGCCCGCCGGCACCGTGCTGAAGACCGTCGAACCGCCCCCCGGCCCGCCGGTCATCGCCACGCTCTTGGCCGAAATCTACGGCCCCGACGGTGACACGCGGCGCGAGGTGGCGGCCAAGGTCCGCCAGGCCTTCGAGGCGGTGCCCTACGTGGTCGACGCCGATGACAGCTTCGGCATCCAGCCGCGCCGGCTGCGCGCCACCATCTCCTCGGACCAGCTGGAATTCCACCAGGTCCAGGAATCCGACGTCTTCGACACGCTCGCCATCCTCAACGGCGGCACCACCGTGGGCTATTCCCACCGCGAGGACGGCCGCCGCCCGATCCCGATCACGGTCGAGCGCGACAAGTCCCGGCGCGTGGTGGACGAAAGCTTCCTCTCCACCCCGATCCCGGCCAACGTCCTGCCCGGCGCCCGTGGCGTGGTGGAACTGGGCGACGTGCTCGACATCCGCGAGGAAAAGGCCTCCTACCCGATCTTCCGCCACAACGGCCGCTATGCCGAAATGGTCATGGGCGAGATGGCCGGCGAATTCGAGGCGCCGCTCTACGGCATGCTCGCCGTGGCCTCCGAGATCGACAAGATGGACTGGCCCGAGGGGACGAAACCCACGATCTCGCTGCACGGCCAGCCCGCCGACGACAGCGCCGTCACGCTCCTCTGGGACGGCGAATGGGAGGTCACCTGGGTCACCTTCCGCGACATGGGCGCGGCCTTCGGCGTGGCGCTTCTGGGCATCTACATCCTCGTGGTGGCCCAGTTCGGCAGCTTCCGCCTGCCGCTGGTCATCCTGACGCCGATCCCGCTCACCTTCCTCGGCATCCTCGGCGGCCACTGGCTGTTCCACGCGCCGTTCTCGGCCACCTCGATGATCGGCTTCATCGCGCTGGCCGGCATCATCGTGCGCAACTCGATCCTGCTGGTCGATTTCATCCGCCACGAAGGCGGCCCCGACACGCCGCTGATCGACACGCTCTTGGCGGCGGGCGCGATCCGCTTCAAGCCGATCCTTCTGACGGCCATCGCCGCCATGATCGGCGCGGTGGTGATCCTGGCCGACCCGATCTTCCAGGGCCTCGCCATCTCGCTCCTCTTCGGCCTGCTCAGCTCGACCCTGCTGACGGTGCTGGTGATCCCCGCGATCTACCGCGTCTTCAAGACCTGAGCCGAACCCACCGGGCGGCCCTTTCATCTTTCCGGCAAATACCCGGGGTGGTGACAAATGCCCCCGGGCATTTTGCACCTTGGGGGCTGGCCCCCAACTCCCAGCCTCTCCAGCCGGCCCCGGCGCCCGACCGGCGTCCGGCCGCGCGGGGCGGGTGGGCAAGACCCGACCTCCGGCCCGCTCCCGAACCTGTCGTGGGAGCGCGGCCCGGTCGCCGCCGACCACGGGAAATGACGGCGCGTTTCGCTTGGCAAACGCCCCCCGCCCCTAGCCTCCCGCGCAAGGGAGGACACATCATGACCATCATCACCAGCCCCTATCCGGCGGTCGACCTGCGCGAAATATCCATCACCGACCGCGTCTTCGAAGGCCTCGGCGACGACCCCGACCGCCCGCTGCTGATCGACGGCCCCACCGGCCGCAGCGTGACGGTCTCCGAATTCGTCACGGCCGTGAAATCGCTGGCCGGCGGCCTCAACGCCCGCGGCACCGGGCAGGGCACCATGGTCGCCCTCATGGCCCCCAACCTGCCGGAATACGCCATCGCCTTCCACGGCATCGCCTTCGCCGGCGGCACCGTCACCCTGATCAACCCCACCTACACCCCGCACGAAGTCCAGCATCAGCTCCAGGACTCGGGCGCCACCCTCCTCATCACCATCCCGCAATTCCTCGACACCGCCCGCGCCGCCGTCGACGGCACCAAGGTCAGCGAGATCGTCACCATCGGCGAGGCCCCCGGCCACCTCTCGCTCTCCGACCTGATGGGCCCGCCGCAACCGGCGCAGACTCCGATCGACATCCGCAACCATGTCCTCGCCCTGCCCTACAGCTCGGGCACCACCGGCCTGCCCAAGGGCGTGATGCTGACCCACTGGAACCTGTCCTCGAATATCGACCAGACGCTGGCCACCGGGCCCGCCGACCGTGGCGAGATGACGGTCGCCTTCCTGCCCTTCTTCCACATCTACGGGCTCGAATGCCTGATGAACATCGTGCTGGCGGCCGGCGGCGGCCTCGTCACCATGCCGCGCTTCGATCTCGAGATGTTCCTGCGGCTCTCCTCCGAACACCGCACGCCGCGCATGTTCGTCGTGCCCCCGGTGATGATCGCGCTGGCCAAGCACCCGCTGGTCGCCGAATATGACCTCTCCTGCGTCACCCAGATCAATTCCGGCGCCGCGCCGCTCGGCGGCGACGTCACCGAAAGCGTCGCCGCCCGCATCGGCTGCGTCACCACCCAGGGCTATGGCATGACCGAGCTGTCGCCGGTCTCGCACACCATGCCCAAGGAAAACGCCCGCGCCGGTGCCTCGGGCTTCACCGTGCCCAATACCGAATGCCGCGTCGTCTCGCCCGAGACCGGCCAGGACGTCGCGCCAGGCGCGGAAGGAGAGCTCTGGGTGCGCGGCCCGCAGGTGATGAAGGGCTATTGGCAGCGCCCCGACGCCACCGCCGAAACGCTGGACGCGCAAGGCTGGCTCCATACCGGCGACATCGTCCGCTTCGACGGCGACGGCTACATGTATGTCACCGACCGGCTGAAGGAGCTGATCAAATACAAGGGCTTCCAGGTCGCCCCGGCCGAGCTCGAGGCGGCGCTGATCACCCACCCCAAGGTGGCCGATGTCGGCGTCATCGGCAAACCCGACCCCGAGGCCGGCGAACTGCCGCTGGCCTTCGTCGTCCCCGCCCCGGGGCAGGAACCCCCGACGCTGGAAGACCTCCAGGCCCATCTCGACGGCGAGCTGTCGCATTACAAGCAGGTCCGCCTGCTCGAGATCGTCGACGCCATCCCCAAGGCGACCTCGGGCAAGATCCTGCGCCGCGTGCTGCGCGACCGCATCGCCGGCAAGGGCTGAGACCGGATCGGCACGGTCCCGGCCCCGATCCAAAGTCCGGGGGCGGGACGTGCCGCGCCTACTCTTCCAGCGCGTCGATCATGTCCACCCGCATGGCATGGCGCCCGCCCTCGAACCCGGTGCCCAGGAAGGCATCGATGATGGTCAGCGCCAGGCCCTCGCCCACCACGCGCGCGCCCATCGAGAGCATGTTGGCATCGTTATGCGCCCGGATCATCGCCGCCGAATAGGGGTCGGAACAGACGCCGCAGCGGATGCCCTTCACCTTGTTCGCCGCCATCATGATGCCCTGACCGGTGCCGCAGAGGATGATCCCCAGTGCGCAATCGCCCGCCGCCACCTTCCGCGCCGCCGCCGCGCCATGCTCGGGGTAATGCGTGCTCTCGGGCGTCATCGGGCCGATATCGACCACCTCCCAGCCCTGCGCCGCGATATGATCGGCAATCGCCCGGCGCAGCGCAATCGCCGCGTGATCGCTCGACAGCACGATCGGTCCCTTACCCGCCATGAAGACATCTCCCCGAAATGAAAAGGCCCCCGGCGTCCCCGCCAGAGGCCTTCATCATCCAGCCAATCGGCGGCTTCAGCAAGCCGCCACGGCGCGACGCGTCATCACACCCACCAGATGCGCCCGGTATTCGGGCGACCCGTGCAGGTCCGAAATCATCCCCTCCGCCGAGGGCGCCATGCCGTCCAGCGCCGCGGCCGAGAAATCGGCACTCAGCGCCGCCTCGGCCTCGGCCCAGCGGAACACGCCTTCCTCGCTGGCGCCGGTCACGGCCACCCGCACCCCGTCCGCGCCCCGGGCCACGAACACGCCCACCAGCGCGAACCGCGACGCGGGCTGCTCGAACTTCTGGTAATTCGCCGCCGCCGGCACCGGAACCTTCACCGCGGTGATGATCTCGCCCTCCTCCAGCGCGGTCTCGAACAGGCCGGTGAAATAGTCATCCGCCGCGATCTCGCGCGCATTGGTGACGATCGTGGCCCCCAGCGCCAGCGCCGCCGCCAGGTAATCCGCCGACGGGTCGTTATTGGCCAGGACCCGCCGATGGTGCCGCGATTGCGCACCGCCGGATCGCCGATATTGCCCGCCAGCGCGCTCAGCGCCGGGATCGACCCGTCCGCCGCCACCGCCGCATGGGTGGTGCCGCCGCCGATGCTCACCACACCGCCCGCCGACGAAATCCCCTTCATCTCGGCAATCCCGCCCAGCGAAACCAGCTTCGACGGGCTCGCCAGCCGCTGCTTCAGCGTCGGGATCAGGGTCTGCCCCCGCCCAGCGCCTGCGCGTCCTCGTCCTTCAGCGCCGCCACCGCCTCGGCCACGCGTGCCGGGCCGCTCGAAATCGAATGCATACATCTTGTCTTCCTCCCGAAGCCTCGGACCCTTTCCCGGATCCCCGCTTCATCTGACCAAAATATCCTGGGGGTCCGGGGGCTACACCCCGGCGCCCTCCAGCTCAGCCCTGCATCGCGGCCCAGACCCGCGCCGGCGACACCGGCATATCGACATGGGTCACATCGTGCCCGCCCGATTGCAGCGCGTCGATCACCGCGTTCACCACCGCCGGCGGCGATCCGATGGCACCGGCCTCGCCGCAGCCCTTCACCCCCAGCGGGTTATGGGTGCAGGGCGTGCTGCTCGAATGATCCACCTTGTAGAACGGCAGATCGTCGGCCCGCGGCATCGCGTAATCCATGAAGGACGCGCTCAGCAGCTGACCCTCCTCGTCATAGACGCAGTTCTCCAGCAAGGCCTGGCCGATGCCCTGGCCGATCCCGCCATGGACCTGCCCGTCGACGATCAGCGGATTGACGATATTGCCGAAATCGTCCGCCGCCGCGAAGGAACAGATCTCGACCTTGCCGGTCTCGGGGTCGACCCTCGACCTCGCAGGCATAGGCCTCCGGCGGGATAGGTGAAGTTGTTCCGGATCGTAGAACGCCGTCTCCTCCAGCCCCGGCTCGATCTCCTCCAGCGGATAGTTATGCGGCACATAAGCCGCCAGGGTGACATCGCCCCAGGCCACCGACTTGTCGGTGCCCGCAACGCTGAACTGGCCGTCCTTCAGCTCGATATCGGCCTCGGCGGCCTCCATCAGGTGGGCGGCGATCTTCTTGGCCTTGGCAATGATCTTCTCGGTCGCCCGCACCATGGCGCTGCCCCCCACGGCGAGCGAGCGCGAGCCATAGGTGCCCATGCCCATCGGCGTGTTGGCGGTGTCGCCATGCTCGATCTCGATCATGCGAGGCGTCGATCCCGATCATGTCGGCCACCACCTGCGGGAAGGTGGTCTCGTGCCCCTGGCCGTGAGAATGTGACTGCCGGTCATCACCACGATGCCGCCGGTCGCGTTCACCCGCACCGTCGCGCTCTCGTAAAGCCCGGCCCGCGCGCCCAGCTGCCCGACCAGATGGCTCGGGGCAATACCGCAGGCCTCGATATAGCAGTTGATGCCAAGGCCCCGCAGCTTGCCCTTGGCCTCGCTGGCCTTGCGCCGCGCGGCAAAGCCGTCGCGGTCCATCATCTTCTCCAGCACATCCATGGTGCCGTGATAATCGCCGGTGTCGTATTCCACCGCCACCGGGGTGGCATAGGGGAACTGGGTCACGAAATTCTGCCGGCGCAACGCGATCGGATCGACCCCAGCTCGCGCGCCGCCTTGTCGATGACGCGCTCCAGCTGATAGGTCGCCTCGGGCCGGCCGGCGCCGCGATAGGCATCGACCGGGACGGTGGTGGTAAAGACCGCCTTCACGTTCACATAGATCAGCGGCGTCTTGTAGTTGCCGGCCATCAGCGTGCCATGCAGCCAGGTCGGCACCGACGGCGCGAAGGTGCTCAGATAGGCGCCCATATTGGCATAGGTCTCGGTCCGGATGGCGGTGAAATTGTTGTCGCCATCCAGCGCCAGCTCGATCTTCGTCACATGATCACGGCCCTGCGCGTCGCTGATGAAGGCTTCCGAGCGGCTCGCCGTCCACTTGACCGGGCGGTTGATCGCCTTGGCGGCGAAGGTGCAAAAGGCCTCCTCGGCATAGTGGAAGATCTTCGAACCAAACCCGCCGCCCACATCCGGGGCCACCACGCGCAGCTTGTGCTCGGGGATGCCCAGCACGAAGGCGCCCATCAGCAGGCGGATGACATGCGGGTTCTGGCTGGTGGTATAGAGCGTCAGATCGCCGGTGCCCCGGCTGTAATCGCCCACCGCCACGCGAGCTCCATCGGGTTGGCGACCAGGCGCTGGTTCTTCAGCTCCAGCGTGGTGACATGGGCGGCCTCCCTGATGGCCTTGTCCACCGCCTCGCGGTTCTCCTCGACGAAGCCCCAGTCGTAACAGAGGTTCGAGGTCAGGTCGTCATGCACCTTGGGCGCACCCTCCTCCAGCGCGGTCTTCATGTCCACGACGGCGGGAAGCTCCTCGATATCCGCCTCGATCGCCTCGACGGCGTCCTTCGCCTGCTCCAGCGTCTCGGCCACCACGGCGGCGATCGGGTCGCCGACATGGCGCACCTTGCCCTGGGCCAGAACCGGGTGCGGTGGCTCCTGCATCGGCTGGCCATGCCGGTCGGTCACCTGCCAGCCGCAGGGCAGCCCGCCCACACCCTCGAAATCGGCACCGGTGAAGATGCGGATCACGCCGGGCATGGCGGCCGCCGCGGCGGTGTCGAGCCCGTTGATCCGGCCATGCGCCACGTCCGAGCGCAGGAAGGCCACATAGGCCTGGCCGTGCACGTTGATATCGTCGGTATAATTGCCGGCTCCGGTCAGGAACCTCACGTCTTCGCGGCGCGGGGTTGCGGCGCCGATGCCTCCATCCATGGGCATGTTGGTCTCTCCTCCCTGGGGTGTGCCGGGATCAATCCCGGCCTACGTTTGCCGTAGGGCGGGGTTCACCCCGCCATCCGTCCGTTCATTCCGCCGCGATGGCGCTCACGTCCTGGCCGCTGGCCGCCATGATCGCCCGCACGATGTTGTGGTATCCGGTGCAACGGCACAGGTTGCCGCTCAGATACTTGCGCACCTCGGCCTCGCTCGGTTTGGGGTTCTCCTTCAGCAGCGCCGCGGCGCTCATCACCATGCCCGGCGTGCAGAAGCCGCATTGCAGACCGTGATACTGCTGGAACGCCGCCTGGATGGCGTTCAGGCTGCCATCGGCCGCCGCCTGACCCTCGATGGTCGAGACCTCGGCGCCCTCGGCCTCCATCGCCAGCATGTTGCAGCTCTTCACCGCATCCCCGTTCACATGCACCACGCAGGCGCCGCACTGGCCGGTGTCGCAGCCGACATGGGTGCCGGTCAGGCCCAGCGTGCCGCGCAGGAAATCCACCAGAAGCGTGCGCCCCTCGGCCTCCCCCGACATCTGCCGGCCGTTCACCGTCATCGTGATCTTGGTCATTCTCATCCTCCCTTCGAAGTCCTATCCCTTGAACGCCGCCTCAGCGCGAGATCACCCGCTTGAACCAGCCCTTTTTCTTTTCCTCGCCCTCACCGGTCTCTTCCGCCGCCGCGTCCTCGGACGGGCCCTCGATGGCCTCCTGGAAGCGGGTGAAGAACTGATCCGCCATCTTCTTGGCGAAGCCGTCGATGATCCGGCTGCCCAGCTGCGCCAGCTTGCCGCCGACCTTGGCCTCGACCTCATAGGTCAACAGCGTGCCGCCCTCCTCGGCATCCGACAGGCTGACCTGCGCGCCGCCCTTGGCGAAGCCCGCCGCGCCGCCCTTGCCCTCGCCGGTCAGGGTCAGGCTTTCGCCCTCGACCATGTCCGACAGCGTGACGGCGCCCTTGAAGGTGGCCTTCACCGGCCCGACCTTCTGCACCACCGTGGCCTCGAACCCCTCCTCGGGGTTGCCGGTCATCTCCTGACAGCCGGGCACGCAGTCCTGCAACACCTCGCGCGACAGAAGCGCGGCCCAGACGGTGGCCCGATCGGCGGCGATGACGCGCGAATCGCTCATATGCATGGCGATGCTCCTCCCTTGTCGATCCCACCGGATTCGGCCTTGTAAACCAAGCCTGCCAGTGGGCTATCCCGGCTTGCCGCCGGTGTATTCCCCTCAAAGGTTAGGCGATTTGCAGGCGCGCGCCTACCGGTGATTTTCGGATTTTCGCCCCGCGCCCCCGCGCTCAGCGTCCCGCGCAGCGGGGCGCGTCGGCCGACAGGCGCCCGGAGGGCGAAATCGGCGGTATCAGGTCATACAGAGGGGGGGTGGTGCTGCTGGACAGGATTGAACTGTCGGCCTCTCCCTTACCAAGGGAGTGCTCTACCACTGAGCTACAGCAGCCCGCTTCGCACCATGGGGTGTTCTGGGCGTGGGCGGGTGATTAGACGCAAACGCCGCGCGGTGCAAGGGCAATCTGGACTGTTTTTCGCGCCTCCTCTAAAGCGTTTCGCGTCGCCCCCGGGACAGGGGAACGGCGCGGCGCGCGGCCACGGGGGCATGTTTCGCGCGTTTCGGCGAAAACTCCGATTCAAGTTCTCGCCGAAACGCTTTAAGACATGGTCATGAGCAGCAAGAGACCCGCCAAACCGCAGCCGGATCGCGAGGATCGCCTGAAGGCGGCGCTGAAGGCCAACATGGCCCGGCGCAAGGCCCAGGCCCGCGCCCGCGGCGACCAGCCCGGCCCGCGGCAGGCCGAGCAATCCGGCGCGGTCACAAAAGAGGACGAGTAAGCCCATGGATCAGATCATCGTCACCGGCAACGGCCCGCTTCACGGCGAAATTCCCATCGCCGGCGCCAAGAATGCCTGCCTCACCCTGATGCCCGCGACGCTTCTGTCCGACGAACCGCTGACGCTGACCAACGCGCCCCGGCTTTCCGACATCAAGACCATGACCCAGCTGCTGCAATCGCTCGGGGCCGAGGTCACGACGATGCAGGACGGCCAGGTGCTGGCGATGTCCAGCCACGACATCTCGAACCACGTCGCCGACTATGACATCGTGCGCAAGATGCGGGCCTCGAACCTGGTGCTGGGGCCGATGCTGGCGCGTCTTGGGCACGCCGTGGTGTCGCTTCCCGGGGGCTGCGCCATCGGGGCGCGGCCGATGGACATCCACATCCACGGGCTCGAGGCGCTGGGCGCCGAGATCGAGCTGCGCGAGGGGTATCTCCACGCCAAGGCGCCCTCGGGGCTCAGGGGCGCGGTGATCGAATTTCCCTTCGCCTCGGTCGGCGCGACCGAGAACGTGCTGATGGCCGCCACGCTGGCCCGCGGCACCACCGTCCTGAAGAACGCCGCCCGCGAACCCGAGATCGTCGATCTCGCCACCTGCCTGCGCAAGATGGGCGCGCAGATCGAGGGCGACGGCACCTCCACCATCACCGTCCAGGGCGTCGACCGCCTGCACGGCGCGACCCACCCGGTGGTGACCGACCGGATCGAGCTCGGGACCTACATGCTGGCCCCCGCCATCGCCGGCGGCGAGGTCGAATGCCTGGGCGGCCGGCTCGACCTGGTGCAAAGCTTCGTCGACAAGCTGGAAGAGGCCGGCGTCGAGGTGACGGAAACCAATCGCGGCCTCAAGGTGGCGCGCAAGAACGGCCGCATCCGCGCCGTCGATGTCACCACCGCCCCCTTCCCCGGCTTCCCGACCGATCTTCAGGCCCAGATGATGGCGCTCCTCTGCACCGCCGAAGGCACCTCGGTTCTGGAAGAGAAGATCTTCGAGAACCGCTTCATGCACGCCCCCGAACTGATGCGCATGGGCGCCCGGATCGAGGTCCACGGCGGCACCGCCACCGTGCACGGGGTCGAACGGCTCAAGGGCGCGCCGGTGATGGCGACCGACCTGCGCGCCTCCGTCTCGCTGATCCTGGCCGGGCTGGCGGCGGCGGGCGAAACCGTGGTCAGCCGGGTCTATCACCTCGACCGCGGCTATGAACATGTGGTGCGCAAGCTCGAAGGCGTGGGGGCCCGGATCGAACGGGTCAAGGAAAAATGACCGACGCCAGCTTCGAGGAAGGCCACGAAAAGCCGCTCAACATCGGCGCGCTCGATACCGGCGATCTGGGCGTGATCTCGGCGCTCTGCCAGGATGCGATCTTCCCGGCCGCCGAAATGCGCTGGCAGCCCCGGGCGCGGCGCTTCGCCCTGCTGCTGAACCGCTTCCGCTGGGAGGACACGGGCCGCGACCGCCACGGGCCGGAACGGGTGCAATCGCTGCTGGTGTTCGACAACGTGCTGCATGTCGCCAGCCAGGGGATCGAGCGCGGCAGCCCCGACACGATCTTCTCGCTGCTTTCGATCGACTGGCAGCCGGGCCCGGACGCCGACGGCGCCGTGCTGCTGACGCTGGCCGGTGACGGCGCCATCCGACTTGCGGCCGAGGCGCTCGAGGCGCGGCTGCGCGATGTCACCCGGCCCTATCGCGCGCCCTCGCACCACACGCCGCACCACCCCGAGGACTGATCCCCGACAGCGGCCCGTTTCCCCGGCCGGAGAAGCGAGACCGCCCGGAAGGGCGGACGAGCGGCGCGAAACCCCGCCACGGCGCTATCTCAACAGCTTCTGCAGCCCGTTCAGCAGCTTTTCCTCGGCCTTCTTCTTCACCGCGTCCTCCAGCGTCTGGCCATCCTCGACCTCGACGCCCAGCCGCTTGGCCGCCTCGGCCTCGACCTTGGCCTTGGCCTTGTCCTCCAGCGCCTTCTTCTCCTCGGCGAAGTTCAGCTCGATCGCGCCGCGCAGGTCGGGCAGGATCTGCGGCGCGTCCCACGGCCCCCTGATCCGCACCGGCACGGCCAGCCCGCGCCCGCCCCGCGCCCGCAGCGCCACCGGGGTCAGGACATAGTCGATATCGCGCCCGCCGATGCCGATCCGGCCGGCCCCCGTCGCCTCGACCGAGGGCAGCACCAGCTTCAGGTCCTCGCTGTGCAGATTGCCGCCGATCAACGCGAAACTGCCGGTCAGCGCATCGAACACCGTGGTGCCCGACAGGGCCTCGCCCGCAACCTGACCGCCGGCGACCTGCTGCATCAGCCGGTCGAGGTCGAAACCCGCGATCCGGCCGCGCCCCATGCTCAGATGGCCATCGCCCTTCAGGCTTTTCATGATCGCCCCGATCGACGGCCCGCTGCCCAGGAAATTCAGCGCCCCGCCGGCCTTGCCCGACAGCCGCGTCACCCCGGCGACATCGCTCAGCAGCGCCTCGGTCTCGACCTCGGCCATGGTCAGCTTGCCGCCCACCGACAGCCCGCCGCGATTGTTGATCACGAACTCGCCGCCCAGCCGGCCGCCATAGGCCTCGGCCCGGGTCAGGGTAAAGACGGCGCGGCTGCGCTCCAGCGTGACGGCGATGTCGCTCGCCCCCAGGGTCAGACCGTCGAAGGCGATGGCATCGGCGGTCAGCCGCGCCCGGCCGTCCGCCAGGCCCAGGGCGCTGGCATCCACCGGGTCCGTCGGCCAGCCGGTATTCTCGGGCCCGACCACCACCTGCGACACGTCCTGCGCCCTGAAATCCAGGCTGCCGGCGGTGATCCGCGCCGTCACCTCGGGCCTTGGCGCGCCACTGGTGAAGGCCACGTCGACATCGGCGCGCAGCGCGTTTTGGTCCAGCCGCAGGTCGAAATCCCGCAGCGCCAGCTTGCGGCCCCCGGCCAGCACCAGCTTGCCCTGGCCCGACAGGCTCTGGCCGAAGCCCTTCGGCGGTGCGATCCCCGGCAGGCCGAACGCCGCCCAGAAGGCCTCGGTCCGCGGCAGGTCTGCCCTTGCCGTGCCCGAGGCCTCGGGCAAGGTCCCGGCGCGGCCGGTAAAGCTCAGATCGCCCCCCGCGGCTGACATCTTCAGCTCGACCGGCACCGTATCGCCTTCCAGAAACGGCAGCACCCCGTCGATCCGGGCGGCGACCGTGGCCGCCGTGCCCGCAGCCGGTGTATCGCCGGACACGAAGCTCAGCCGCAGATCACCGCGCCCGCGCAGGTCGCTGGCCGAAAGCTCGCCCTCGACCGCGCTGAAACGGCGCGGCTTGCCGACCTCATGGTCCAGATAGGTGACCCGCCCGTCGCGCAGCGCCAGCCGGTCGATCCCAAGGTCGAGCCCGCCCGCCGCGCCGCTTCCCGAACCCGCCGGCCCGGCCGGCCCGTCCTCGGCCACTTGCCAGTTGACCCGCCCGTCCTTCGTCCGTTCCAGCAGCAGTTCGGGCGCTTCCAGTTCCAGCGACCGCACCTTGATCCGCCCGCGCAGCAGCGGCCAGGTCTCGACCCCGACCCGCAGCGCCTTCGCCGTCAGCATCGGGCCATTCTCCGACCAGTCGGCATTCGCGACCGAAAGGGCGCCGGTCTGCACGCTCAGCTCGGGCCAGATCTTCAGCTCGACACCGCCCTCCAGCCGGACCTCGCGCCCGGTCGCCGTGCGCAGCGTCTCCAGCGCCACCCCGGCGACCTTCTCGCCCGGAAGCAGCAGCACCGCGATGAACAACAACACCATCGCTACGACCAGTGAAACACCGATCCTGTATACCCAGCGCATGAGTTCCTCTCCTGCGCCCCCGCCACCCTTGCCGCGCCGACCCCGGGGAAAAGGCCGACCGGTTCCGGACCCCTACGTCCGGGCCGCCCGCCAGACAGGCGGGCACAGACCTGCAACACCGTTCACGCAACGCCGTCTTCGCCACCGGACGGCGGCAAGACGGGTCTGAAATTCAGATCTGAAATTTAAAGATCACTTCCAGATGCAGATTTCAATCTTGACGTCCGGTCGCCCTGCGCCGCAACCGGCCGGATATCGACAAAAACGTCACACCGGCCCGGCTTTCCAGGCCCCCCAGCCCGGCCGTCCTGCGCCATCGCCCCGGCGTCGACAGGGCCCGCGCCAGCCGCCTTCCGGCCGCCTTCCGGGCGCTCGCGCGCCGTGGCGCGCCCCCTTCCCCCGCGCCCCCGGCATCGCTATATGCCGTGCCATGTCGCAGAACCCGCCCAACCTTCGCCCCGACCTCGCCCGCGCCCGCCTCGGCGACGACAGCCGCCCCGGCCAGCCGACCATCGGCATGGTCTCGCTCGGCTGTCCCAAGGCGCTGGTGGACAGCGAACGCATCCTGACCCGGCTCAGGGCCGAAGGTTACGGCATTTCCCCGGACTATGCCGGCGCCGACGCGGTGATCGTCAACACCTGCGGCTTTCTCGATTCGGCCAAGGCGGAATCGCTCGATGCCATCGGCGAGGCGCTCTCCGAGAACGGCCGCGTCATCGTCACCGGCTGCCTCGGCGCCGAGCCCGATTTCATCACCGGCGCCCACCCCCGCGTGCTGGCCGTCACCGGCCCGCATCAATACGAACAGGTGCTCGATGCGGTCCACGCCGCCGTGCCCCCCGCGCCCGACCCGTTCATCGACCTGATGCCGGCGGCGGGGGTCAAGCTGACCCCGCGGCATTACAGCTATCTCAAGATTTCCGAAGGCTGCAATCACCACTGCCGCTTCTGCATCATCCCCTCGATGCGCGGCCGCCTCGCATCGCGCCCCCATGCGGCGGTGCTGCGCGAGGCCGAAAAACTGGTCGAGGCCGGGGTGAAGGAACTCCTCGTCATCTCCCAGGACACCTCCGCCTACGGCACCGACTGGCCGCGCGAGGCGCGTGGCGCAGCGAGCGACGAGCGCCCCATCACCACCCTCGCCCGCGATCTGGGCGCGCTCGGCGCCGGCCGCGACCTCTGGGTCCGGCTGCATTACGTCTACCCCTACCCGCATGTGCGCGAGCTGATCCCGCTGATGGCCGAAGGGCTGATCCTGCCCTATCTCGACATCCCGTTCCAGCACGCCCACCCCGACACGCTCAAGCGCATGGCCCGCCCGGCGGCCGCCGAACGCACCCTCGACCGCATCGCCGAATGGCGCGCCCTCTGCCCCGACATCACCCTGCGCTCGACCTTCATCGTCGGCTATCCCGGCGAAACCGAGGCCGAGTTCCAGACCCTGCTCGACTGGCTCGACGAGGCCCAGCTCGACCGCGTCGGCTGCTTCCAGTACGAAAACGTCGCCGGCGCCGCCTCGAACGCCCTGCCCGATCACCTCCCGCCCGAAGTGAAGCAGGAGCGCTGGGACCGCTTCATGGAGAAGGCCCAGGCGATTTCCGAGGCCAGGCTGGCGGCCAAGGTCGGCCAGCGCCTCGACGTGATCGTCGACGACATCGACGAGGACGGCATCGCCACCTGCCGCACCCAGGCCGACGCCCCCGAGATCGACGGCAACCTCTTCATCGACGAAGACACCGACGGCCTCTCGGTCGGCGATATCGTCACGGTCGAGGTCGACGAGGCCGGCGAATACGACCTCTGGGGCCGGCGCCTCTGACCGCCCCGCGAAAAAATTTCGCCCGGGAGGGAATAAACCCCTCGCCGCGCCTGTAGTCCCGTCAACCCGGTCAGCCGACCGGGCAAAACCCCTGACGGAGACCCGATCATGACGCTGTTCCAATTCCCCCGCGCCGCCCTGGCGGCCCTTCCCGCCCTGGCGCTGATGACCCAGGCCGCGCTGGCCGAAAGCCCGGCGGTGACCGGCCAGTATGACGGCCAGACCTATCTGATGACCGCCGAGAAGATGACGCTCTATACCTTCGACAAGGACGCCAAGGACATGTCGAACTGCTATGGCGACTGCGCCGTCAACTGGCCGCCGCTGCTGGCCGACGCGGGCGCCGAGCTGCCCCGCGGCTATGGCCTGATCGACCGCACCGACGGCACGAAACAGGTCGCCTACAAGGGCCAGCCGCTGTATCGGTGGTTCAAGGATGCCAAACCCGGGGACATGACCGGCGATGGCGTCAAGGGCGTCTGGCACACCGCCCGCCCCTGAGCCTGCACCACCGGCGCCGGTCGCCCGCTCCCTTGGGCGGCCGGCACCTCTCCCGCCCGCCTCCGCACGAGGAGCCCGCATGTCCGGCTTTCACGACCAGCTGACAGAAAGCCTCCCGGCGCTCTGGCGCTATGCGTTCTCGCTGACGCATGACCGCGCCGCCGCCGACGATCTGGTGCAGGATTGCGCCGAACGCGCCCTGCGCAAACGCTATCTCTGGCTGCCGCATCGCCCGCTCAAACCCTGGCTGATGAAAATGCTGCTCAACACCTTCCGCAACCGCTATCGGGCCGAAACCGCACGCCCCACCGTGCCGCTCGACGAGGCCCCTCCGCTGGCCGCCGCCGGCGCCTCGCCCGAAGAGCGGCTGGACCTGGCCCAGACCCTGCGCGCGGTCCAGGACCTGCCTCCGACCAGCGCGACGCGCTGCTGATTGTCGCCGTCGGCGGGCTCGACTACAAACAGGCAGCCGCCGCGCTCGGCATCCCGACCGGCACGCTGATGTCGCGCCTGTCGCGCGCCGCGCCCGGCTGCGCGACGCCCGCAGCCTCGATGCCACGCCCCAGGGGGCCGGCCCGAATGTGAGACGCCTCAGATGACCCTCCCCTCCGACGATCGCACCCCCGACCGAGGCCGAGCTGATGGCCTATGCCGATGGCCTCCTGCCCGCCGACCGCAAGGCGCGGGTCGAGGCGCATCTGGCCCGCGATCCCGACGCCGCCGCGCTGGTCGCCGAATGGCGCGCCCAGACCGCCGCGCTCGACCGTCTCTTTCCCGCCGACGAGGCCGAGGCGCGCACCCGCGCCCTGTCGCGCGCCATCGCCGGCGGGTCACGCCGCCGCCGCCGCCCGGCCCTGGCTCGGACAGGCGCTGGCGGCCTCGATCTTCTCGCTCTGGGCGGCGTCGGCGGCTGGATGCTGCACGGCACCACCGCGCCCGGCCGCATCGACGCCACCGCTCTGGTCGACGATGCCATCGCCGCGCATCGCCTTTACACAGCCGAGGTGCTGCACCCGGTCGAGGTCGGCGCCGCAAGCGAGGCGCATCTGTCGGCTGGCTCTCCAAGCGCCTCGGCGTACGCTGCGGGTCCCCGATCCGGCAGCGCGGGCTATACGCTGGTCGGCGGCCGGTTGCTGCCCGGCGAAACCGGCGCCGCGGCGCAGTTCATGTATGAAGACGCCGACGGCAACCGTCTCACCGTCATGCGATGGCCGGCCCCACCGGCCAGCTGGCGGCGTTCCAGTATCGCGAACAGGGTGGCCTCGGCGGCGTCTACTGGCAGGATCAGACCCTGCGCTATGCCGTCATCGCCGCCCTGCGCGCGACGGCCTGACCGGCATCGCGACCGAGATCTATCGGCAGCTGATCTGACGCGCGCCCCGCGCCATTCGTCCCCGATGCCCCTGGTACGGCTGCCCGCGCCTCCGCGCGCGCGGATCACCGCATTGACCTTCGCCGCGCCCGCGCCAGTCTCGGGGCAGCCACGCATCGCAACAGGAGCCAACATGACCGATACCCCGGAATCGCCCAGAAAGCTCCTATCCCGTCGAGGTCGAGGAAGGCAAAAACTACTTCTGGTGCGCCTGCGGCAAAACCAAGAACCAGCCCTTCATGACGGCGGCAGCCACAAGGGCAGCGATTTCGCCCTGATCAAATACACCGCCGAGGCCTCGAAGAAGGTGTTCTTCTGCGGCTGCAAGCATTCGGCCAATCGCCGCTCTGCGACGGATCGCATTCCAAGCTCTGATCCGGGACCGGCCAGCAACACTGGCGGCGGTGGCCGGCGTTCCGACCCCGCAGAACCCCCACCGCCCCACCCTGCGCCCCGTAGGGTGGGCATTCTGCCCACCATCCGCCGCCGGATGCCAAACCCCGCTGCCCGCAGCGTTCACCCAACCCGGACCAATCCCCGACCGGCCGCCGCAGGGTGGGTGAAACCCACCGTTCCGCCACCAAAACCCGATCCCACCATGCGCCGCGTTAACTTCGCCCCGGGGTTCCACCCCGCGCCCGTAGGGTGGGCATCCTGCCCACCATCCGCCGCCGGATGTCAGGCCCCGCTGCCCGCCATGTTCACCCAACCCGGGCCGATCCCAGACTGGACACCTCGTAGGGTGGGTGAAACCACCGTTCCGCCACCAAAACCTGCCCCCATCGTCCGCCGCGTTAACCCCGCCCCGGCGCAGACCATACCGACCGTATGCCAGACGGATAGCAGCCGACGGGCAGCCGGGGCGCAGACCGCTGCCTTGCGCCGGGCGGTGACGTTAACCCGCCTTACCGAAAGATGAACCGCACCCCGGGCAGGCCGACGGCTATTGCAACTGCTCCAGAACCGGCTTGTGCGCGCAGGCCTCATAGGCCGCACAGCGCGGCACCGCCTCGGTCGCCAGCCATTCCTGGCAGACCTGGACGAAACCGCAGCCACGGCAGGCCGTCACCATCTCGGAATAGCCCTGCGCCGACAGCCGCCCCGCCGCCATCGCCTCGCTCAGGTTGACCCCCATCGCCCGCGCGGCCGACCGTGTCAGCCAGAAATGAACCGCCGGATCGCCAAGCGGTAATGCATTGGTCTTCATTGATATTCCTCCAGCTTCTCCATCACTTTCAGCGATGCGAACAAGGTCCGGTTGGGGCAGGTCTCGGGCCAGCTCTCCCGCGGATCCGGTGCCAGATCGCCCCGCGCCAGGAAGCGTTCGCAGCCCTCGGTCCAGCCGCAGCCGCGGCAGCGCTGCACCACGCCGGCCCAGGTTTCCTGATCCAGATCGCCGCGCGCAGCCGCCTCACTCAGATCGAGCGCGTGCCGCCCCGCCATCCGCTGGGCCAGCCAGTAATGGGTTCTCATCTCTCCCAAGGGTCTCATCGGGCGCCTCCCTGCCGGATGGCCGGACCCTAGACCGCCCTCCCGAGGCCCGTCCTTGACACGGATCAAGCGCCCCCGTCCGTCCCCTTCCCGCCCCGCGCCTCGAGGTAGGCACGAACGCAATCCTGCACCCGCCGGAACCGGTCTCCGCCCAGTTTCGTGCCGCCATACCAACGGGTTACGATCACGACATGGGCCTGCAACCCGTCCCGCTCCAGCATCCTCAGAATGACCTGCCCGGCGCCGGCCTCGCCATCGTCGCCCTTCAGCGGCGTGCCGTCCGGCAGCCACAGGGCCCAGCTGTTATGAGTCGCCCTGGCGAATTTCCGGTCGCTCTTCAGCTCGGCCAGAATCGCCTCGACCGCCCGCGGCTTGCGGCCGGCGCGCCGGCAACGGCATATTTCGATCCCCGGTCGCGGACCACGTCGCGCAGGATCAGCAGCCTGCTCACAGCTGCGGCCACCTTGCGCACCGTCTCGACCCTCTGCGCATTGGGCGGGTGCGTGCCCAGGAACCGGTTGCCCGGATCGGGCAGCCGGGCAAAGAACTCGGCGCCCTTCACCGGATCGTATCCCGCCCGCTGCGGATCAGCGTGCCCAGCGCATCCGCCTCCAGCTCGAACTCTTGGAATAGCTCCGCGCCCCCACCGCCGCGCCCAGCTGCTG
Source organism: Paracoccaceae bacterium (assembly GCA_041397165.1). Classification (GTDB taxonomy): domain Bacteria; phylum Pseudomonadota; class Alphaproteobacteria; order Rhodobacterales; family Rhodobacteraceae; genus JAWKXE01. Next base: position 29,051 of record JAWKXE010000034.1, read on the forward strand.
CGCGCTCTGCACCGCGCTCGGGTCCGCCCCGGTCAGCACCGCCAGCCCGCCGAACACCACGGCGCCGGCCTTGGCCGCGTCCTGCTGGCGGCGGATATGGCCGGCGATGTGATGCGCCGTCTCGTGCCCCATGACGAAGGCCAGCTCGTCGGCATTGCGCACCCCGGCGATCAGCGCCAGCGTGAAGGCGATCACCGGCCGGCCGTCGTCGTCCAGCGTCTGATAGGCGTTGGGCGGCTGCCCGGTCCGGTCGTCGACCACGATCTGAAAATCGCAATTCGCCCGCGGCGCCCTGCGCCGGCATTCGCGCTCGGCCACCGGTTCGACCGTATGCACCATCGACGAACTGCTGCGCCGCCCGCCGCGCCGCCTGCTGCGACGCGGATTGCGCCATCGCCGCGCCGCCGCGGGCGCCTGCGTCGCGGGGCCTCGGCCACGCTCATGCAGCCGGCTAGCACCAGCAGGGACATCAGGCCAGAACGCGCATATCCACCGTCGCATTGAACCGACGCGCAGAATAGCAGGTCCCTCCGCCTGGCCAGCCTTCACGGCAAGGTGAGCGCTTGCGCGCCGGAAATTGCCGGTTAAGCTGGCCCCATGTTCAGCATCGAGCACGAATTCGACTCAACCGTCATCACCCTGGTCGACGAGGGCGCGGCACCTTGCAGGAAGACGTCACCATCAACGCCTTCGCCGAATGCATCACGGTCGAACAGTTCGACGCCCGCACCGACACGGTCCAGAAGATCACCCTGTCGCCGGCCCAGCTGCGCGATCTCGCCGCGCTGGACCTGCCCGAAGGGCTACAAACCACCCCCAGGGTGGGTGCCAACCCACCACAGCCGCCGCCGCTAATCCGCTATTCCACCACCCGGAACAGCTTGTCGCGCGCCGTCTGGCCGCGCACCAGCTCCAGCCGCGATTTCGGCAGGCCCAGCGCCTTGGCCACAGCTTCTGCACCGCCGCATTGGCCTTGCCGCCCTCGGGCACCACGGTGACATAGACCCGGATCGCCCCGTCCTCTTCCACCACGATGCGATTGCGCGAGGCCTTCGGCGTCACGCGCACCGCAATCCCGCGCCCGGGCGCGCCAGCTCTTTCAGATCGGGATCGGCCATGCCCGCATCCTGCGACGCCACGGCGGCGGTTGCAATCCCCGCGCCCGGCTTGCGCTAATCCCGGCAAACGGGGATCGGAGGGAAACATCATGGCAACCGGCTTTTCTGGGACGAGAAGTGCTTCTGGCACGGTGGCGGCGCCTATGCCTGACCCTGCCGCTGGGCGGTTTCGTCCAGCCGCCGCCGCCGGCGGCCTGCCGGAAAACCCCGAAACCAAGCGCCGGCTGAAGAACCTGATGGCGGTCAGCGGGATCGAGGCCGACCTGGCCATGCAATCCGCCGCCCCCGCCACCTGGAGCGACATGGCCCGCATCCACCCCGAAAGCTTCCTCACGAAGTTCAAGGAAACCTCCGACGCCGGCGGTGGCGAGCTGGGCTGCGCACCCCCCTTCCTCAAGGGCGGCTTCGAGATCGCCGCGCTGTCGGCCGGCCTCGCGAAAGAGGCGCTGGCCCAGGTGCTCGACGGCACGCTCGACAACGCCTATTCGCTGTCGCGCCCGCCGGGGCACCACTGCCTGCCCGACTGGCCCAACGGCTTCGCCTGCCAATAACATCGCCATCGCCATCGAAGCCGCCATCGCCAGCGGAGCGGCCAGCCGCTTTGCCGTGGTCGATTGGGACGTGCATCACGGCAATGGCACCGAGGCGATCTTCTATGACCGCGACGACGTGCTGACGATCTCGATCCACGCCGAGCACAACTACCCGCTCGACACCGGCGACATCGCCGATCGCGGCGTGGGCGTGGGGGCGGGCTTCAACATGAACGTGCCGCTGCCCCCCGGCGCCGGCCATGCCACCTATCTCGAGGTGATCGACCGTATCGTCACCCCGGCGCTCGACGATTTCGCCCCCGACGTCATCATCGTCGCCTGCGGCTTCGACGCCGGCATCTTCGATCCGCTGGCGCATATGCTCTGCACCGCCGAGACCTTCCGCGCGATGACCGCCCGGATGATGGACGCCGCCGACCGGCTCTGCGACGGCAAGCTGGTGCTGGTCCACGAGGGCGGCTATTCCGAGGCCTATGTGCCGTTCTGCGGCCATGCGGTGCTGGAACAGCTCTCGGCTCGCCCCATACAGCCCCTGACCCGATGGCCGACACCGTCGCCCGGCGCCAACCCAACGCCCAGGCCCAGGCCTTCTTCTCCGGCCTCATCGCCGACATGGCCGATACCCTGCTCGGCTGAGCAACCCGTTTGACTTGAGTATTTTTGGAAAGATGAAAGGCCGGCTCTGCCTTTCATCTTCCCGCAAATACTCATGCCACCCGCCACCCGCCGCACAACGCCCGATCCGACAGCCGCAAGGCCTGACGCAAGCCCTCCGGAGAGCGGGGCGGGTGGGGAGCGCAGCCCTCCCCAAGCCCCCGCGCGAAGGGGAGCTCTCCGGAGGGGGCGGTCGGATGCCAGCCCGGCCTTGACCTTCGCGCCCGGGGCACAGACATAAGGTCCGACAGGACAAGGACCCGCTCATGCCCACACCGAACCAGGCCGCCCTCGATTTCCTTCTCGCCCGCCGCTCGCGCCCGGCCAAGACCCTGCAGGCGCCCGCGCCCGGCCGCGACGCGCTTGCGCCGCTGCTCACCGCCGCCGCCCGCACGCCCGATCACGGCAAGCTCGAACCCTGGCGCTTCCTGGTGATCGAGGCCGGCGCCATGCCGCGCCTCGCCGACCTGGCCGAGACCCACGCCCGCGCCGCCGGCCGCGACGACGAGGGCATCGCCAAGGCGCGCCAGCAATTCGATCAGGGCCTTCTCGCCGTCGCGGTGATCGAGGTCCAGAAGGACAGCGACAAGATCCCGCCGCTCGAACAGACCTATTCCGCCGGCGCCGTCTGCCTCGCGCTCCTCAACGCCGCTCTGGCCGCCGGCTGGGGCGCCAACTGGCTCTCGGGCTTCGCCGCGCATGACCGTGGCTTCCAGCGCGAGGCGCTGGGGCTGGCCGACCATGAACGCGTCGCCGGCTTCATCCATATCGCCACCGAAACCGCCGCCCCGCCCGACCGCCCTCGCCCCGATCTCGATGCGATCACGACATGGCTCTCGACCTGATCCTCACGAGCTTCTTCAAGGCCCTGGCCCAGCTGACCGACCGCCGCTTCCGGCGGGTGCTCTGGATCGGCATCGCGCTCAGCTTCGCGCTTCTGGTCGCGGCCTATGCCGGGCTGCTCTGGGTGGTCGACAGGATCGCCGGGCCCGAAGGCTATTTCGACGTGCTGGGCAAGGTGGAATGGGTGCAGGACCTGCTTTCGGTCTCGTCCTTCCTCTTCATGATGGTGCTCTCGGTCTTCCTGATGGTGCCGGTCGCCTCGGCCATCACCTCGATGTTTCTCGACGATGTCGCCCAGGCGGTCGAGGACCGGCATTACCCCGACCTGCCGCCCGTCCCCCGGGTCGGCTTCTTCGACGGGCTGCGCGATACGCTGAACTTCCTCGGCGTGATCATCGTCGCCAACCTGCTGGCGCTGGTGCTCTATGCGTTTCTGCCCGTCGCCGCCCCGGCGATCTTCATCGCGCTGAACGGCTTCCTGCTGGGGCGGGAATATTTCACCCTCGCCGCGATGCGCCGGCTGGGCCGCGACGGCGCGCGCGATCTGCGCAAACGCCATGCTGCCACGATCTGGGCCGCCGGCATCCTGATGGCGCTGCCGCTGGTCGTGCCGGTCTTGAACCTGGTGATCCCGATCCTGGGCGCCGCCACCTTCACCCATATCTTCCACGGCCTCGACCGCCGCGGCTGACAACTCCGTAGGGTGGGTGCCAACCCACCGCGCCCTGGGTCAATTGCCGGTGCGGCCGTGCTCCGGGTCCCAGCCGTCCATCCGGCCGAACCAGTCGATATCGCGCACCGTGATCATGCCGCTGGTGACGATATAGGCGATGACGCACCACAGGATCACCGTCACCACCGTGGTGATGATCGCCTTCTTCTTCAACCCGTGCTCGTGCGGCGATCCGGCATGGGTGCCGGGCACCACCTCGCCCACGTCGCCTTGGGTCTTCAGCCGGATCGGGATCACCACCAGGAAGGTCAGGAACCAGATCACCACGAAGAGGACCAGCGCCGAGGTGATGCCCATCACACTTGCTCCAGCTCGACCAGCGTGCCCTGGAAATCCTTCGGATGCAGGAACAGCACCGGCTTGCCATGGGCGCCGATCTTGGGCTCGCCCGTGCCCAGCACCCGCGCGCCGGTGGCCTTCAGGTGGTCGCGCGCCGCGATGATGTCCTCGACCTCGTAACAGACATGGTGAATCCCACCCGAGGGGTTCTTTTCCAGGAACCCGGCGATGGGCGAGTTTTCCCCCAGCGGATAGAGCAGCTCGATCTTGGTGTTGGGCAGTTCGATGAACACCACCGTGACGCCGTGGTCGGGCTCGTCCTGGGGCGGGTTCACCTTGGCGCCCAGCGCGTGGCGATACTGCTCGGCCGCGGCGTCAAGGTCGGGCACGGCGATGGCGACATGGTTCAAACGTCCGATCATGGGCTTTGGCTCCTGTTCTCCGGGGCGGCGCGGCGGCGCGCGCATGTGCCGCCCTTATGCGGCGATGCGGCGCCGCGCGCAAGCCGGCCGGCAGGATCCGCGCCGCGTTAACCTTGCATTAGCCATGGCTGCGTAATCCTCGATTCGAATTTCGGCCCAACCGGAGAAAGAGGAATCAACCATGGACGACCTTGAACCGCTCGCCACGCTGCGCCACCCCACCGCCGCCCGCCCGCTTCTGGGGCTGACCGTGCTGGTGGTCGAGGACAGCCGCTTCGCCTGCGAGGCGGTGCGCCTGATGTGCCTGCGCTCGGGCGCCCGCATCCGCCGCGCCGATTGCCTGGCCTCGGCCCGGCGTCACCTGCAGGTCTATCGCCCCTCGGTGGCGATCATCGACCTCGGCCTGCCCGATGGTTCGGGGGCCGAGCTGATCGCCGAGATGGCCGCGATGGTCCCGCGCATCGGCGTCATCCTGGGGATGAGCGGCGATGACGGCACCGAATCCCTGGCCATGGCCGCCGGCGCCGACGGCTTCCTCGACAAGCCGCTGCAGAACCTTTCGGCGTTTCAGGAAACCATCCTGCGCCACCTGCCCGCCGACCGCCAGCCGATCGGCCCGCGGATGATCAGCAACGATGTCATCACCCCCGATCCGGTCGCCTATTGCGACGATCTGGCCCATGTCGCCGATATCCTGGGCGAGGATCAGGACGGCGCCGTCCTGGACTATCTGGCGCAGTTCGTCAGCGGCCTGGCGCGCAGCGCCTCGGATGCGCCGCTGGAACAGGCGGCCGCCGCCCTGGCCCACAGCCGGGCCCGCGCCGGGGCGTCGCGTTCCGACGTCGCGCGACTGGCCGGGCTGGTGCAGGACCGCCTGTCCGACCGGATCGCGATCTGACAGGCCCGGCTTGACGCAGGGGAAAATACCGCAGAACGGCCCGGCCTTAAGCTTATTCCTGCCATATTTGACCGGCAGTTTCCGCCTGAAGAGCACCTCGGACTTGAGAAAAGGGAGACGAGAGAGTGGAACGCTTTTTCCTGCGCTTCGTCAGCGAAGACAAGGGCGCCGTGACCGTGGACTGGGTCGTTCTGACCGCAGGCGTGGTCGGTCTGGCCGCCGCAATCATCGGTGCCATCTACGATGGCAACTCGGACCTTGCCACCAATACCGGCGACTATATTTCCGACCGGCAGGCCGGCAACTTCTGATCGTACCGCCGATATTGCGCTGATGGGATCGAGATATCATCGACAAATCTAATGTCGATGACGTCGATCCATGAGCCCCAGGATGGCGGGCGCCATCCGAGTTTTCGGTTAAACCGGAAATTCATCAGTATTTCTTACTTTCCGCACGACCCGACCCCGCCAGCACCCGTGCCGGTGGGACTGTCGGGTTTGCGTGCGGGCCCACCCCGTCACCGGGACGACGGGCCTGATCCTCAGTCGGACTCGACCACCCGCAGGCTCAGCTCCATCAGCTGTTCGGCACTGGCCTCGCTCGGGGCGTTCATCATCAGGTCCTGCGCCTGCTGGTTCATCGGGAACATGATGACCTCGCGGATCGAGGTCTCGTCGGCCAGCAGCATCACCATCCGGTCGATCCCGGCGGCGCAACCGCCGTGCGGCGGGGCGCCATAGCGGAAGGCGCCGACCATGCCGCCGAAGCGCTTGCGCACCTCGTCCTCGCCATAGCCGGCCAGTTCGAAGGCCTTGAACATGATGTCCGGGCGGTGGTTGCGGATCGCGCCCGAAACCAGCTCGTACCCGTTGCAGGCCAGGTCATACTGGAAGCCGCGCACCGCCAGGGGATCGCCCGCCAGCGCCTCCATCCCGCCTTGCGGCATCGAGAACGGGTTGTGGTCGAAATCCAGCGCGCCGGTTTCCTCGTCGCGCTGATAGATCGGGAAATCCACGATCCAGGCAAAGGCGAAGCGGTTCTTGTCGGTCAGGCCGAGTTCCTCACCAATGACGGTGCGGGCCTTGCCGGCCACGGTCTCGAAAGTCTTCGGCCGACCGCCCAGGAAGAAGGCGGCATCGCCCACGCCCAGGCCCAGCTGCTGGCGGATCGCCTCGGTCCGCTCGGGGCCGATATTCTTGGCCAGCGGGCCCGCGGCTTCCATGCCGTCCGCGCCCTCGCGCCAGAAGATATATCCCATCCCCGGCAGGCCTTCCTTCTGGGCGAAGGCGTTCATCCGGTCGCAGAACTTGCGGCTGCCGCCCCCCGGCGCCGGAATGGCGCGAATCTCGGTGCCGTCCTGCTCCAGCAGCTTGGCGAAGATGGCAAAGCCCGAGCCGGCGAAATGCTCGCTCACCACCTGCATCTTGATCGGGTTGCGCAAGTCAGGCTTGTCGGTGCCATACCACAGCGCCGCGTCGGCGTGCGAAATCTGCGCCCAGTCGCCCGGCGCATCCACCGGACGGCCGCCGCCGAACTCCTCGAACACGCCCGCGATCACCGGCGCCACCGTGTCGAACACGTCCTGCTGGGTGACGAAGCTCATCTCCATGTCGAGCTGATAGAAATCGGTGGGCGAGCGGTCGGCGCGCGGGTCCTCGTCGCGGAAACAGGGCGCGATCTGGAAGTACTTGTCGAAGCCCGACACCATGATCAGCTGCTTGAACTGCTGCGGCGCCTGCGGCAGGGCATAGAACTTGCCCGGATGCAGGCGGCTCGGCACCAGGAAGTCGCGCGCGCCCTCGGGCGAGGACGCGGTGATGATCGGCGTCTGGTATTCGCGGAAGCCCTTGTCCCACATCCGCTTGCGGATCGAAGCGATCATGTCCGAGCGCAGCTTCATATGGTGCTGCATCTTCTCGCGCCGCAGGTCGAGGTAACGGTAACGCAGCCGCGTCTCCTCGGGGTATTCCTGATCGCCGAACACCATCAGCGGCAGCTCCTCGGCGGCGCCCAGCACCTCCATGTCGCGGATATAGACCTCGATCTCGCCGGTGGGCAGCTTGGGGTTCACCAGCGCCGCGTCGCGGGCCTTCACATTGCCGTCGATGCGGACGCACCATTCGCTGCGCAGCTTCTCGACCTGGGCGAAGACCGGGCTGTCGGGATCGCACAGCAGCTGGGTCACACCGTAATGGTCGCGCAGGTCGATGAACAGCACGCCGCCATGGTCGCGCACCCGATGCACCCAGCCCGACAGGCGCACGGTATCGCCCACATGGGCCTTGTTCAGATCGGCACAGGTATGGCTGCGATAGGCGTGCATGTCAGGGCCCCTTGGCTTCTGGAACGGTCGCGCCGATACACCTTGTCGCGCTCAGGAAGTCAAGGCCCGAGGGGTCGCGCGCCGCTCAAACCGCGTGACGGCGGCGCCCCCCTGCGCTAGGGTCGCGGGTAAAAGAGCAGACCCCGCGCCGCAAAGGCGCCCGTATCGCAGGCGAGTGCCCCATGTCCGACCTTACCCCGCGGCAGCAGATCGTGCTGTTTTCCGTCCTTCTGATCGTCTGGGCGGCCTGGACGCTCTTCGCCCATTGGAACGGCGCGCATCTCGACATCTCGGCGCTCTTCATGGCCGGCTGGCTCTATGGCGATGGCCGCATGGACGAGATATATGCCGCCGCGCCGCGCATTCTCGATGCGCCCGACCTGCCGATCTGGCGCGAGGTGATGACCGCGCTGGGCGAGCCCAAACGCGCCATCACGCCCTATATCTATCCGCCGATCTGGGCGGCGCTGCTGGCCTGGCCCGCCCATGCGCTGGCGCCGATGACGTTCTATCACGTCGCCTTCGCCTGGCACATGGCGGCGATGCTGGCCGGTGCCGTGCTGGCCTATACCGCCTTTCCGCCCGACCGGCGGCCGCATCACCTGGCCTGGGGGCTTTCGGCCTTCGCCATCCTGTTCGGCACCTGGCCGGTGGTGAACGCCTTCCTCACCAACCAGCCGCAGATCACCGTGAACCTCTTCGTCCTGCTGGCCTTCTGGCTTCTGGTGCGCGGCCGCGAATGGGGCGCCGGCGCCGCGCTGGGCCTGGCGGCGGCGATCAAGGTCTCGCCGATCCTGTTCGCGCTCATTTTCATCGCCAACCGCAACTGGCGGGCCCTGGCGGCGGCGCTGGCGGTGTCGGGCGGCATCGCGCTCGCCTCGATCCTGGTCACCGGCTGGCCCCTGCATGAGGTCTTCCTCGAACGGGTCGGCCAGATCAACGGCTTCATCGTCGAGGCCAAGGTGAACTATTCCCCCGAGGCGCTGCTCTATCAGGCGGCACAGCTCTGGCGGGGCGAGCCCATCGGCGACGGGCGCGAGGCGCTGTCCTATGTCTTCGACGAGCCGCTCTGGATCACGCTGGTGACGAAAACCGCCTTCCTGGGCTTTCTCGCCGCGCTCTACCTGTCCACCCGCGGGATCGACGCCCGGGTGCGCCCGCTCCTTCAGCTCTTCTGCCTCTCGACCATGACGGCGCTCTTCGGGCCGCTTTCCTGGTCGCATTACTTCGTGGTGCCGATGCTTCTGATGCCGGCGCTCTTCCTGGTCATGCCGGAACGCCGCGCCTGGGGCTGGATCGCGGCCGTGCTGATCGGCACCAGCCTCTTTGCCTTTTCGGTGCTGCACCGGTTCAACCACCTCTTCATGATGACGGCGCTAGTGCCGGCGCTGCTCTATCTCGGGATGCTCACCGCCACGCTTCTGGCCGCCCGCCGGACCACGCGCGAAAGCGGTTTCGAAACCGCCTGAGGCAAGGCGTTTCGAAACGCCTTGCCCGCGCCCGAATTCCGGCCGCCCGCGCCATTTCGGCCCTTGCGCCCGGTCCGATCCCGTCTATAACCCCCAACAATTTGCGACGCGCTGCCCGGGGGTCCGACCAATGCCGAAAAGAACCGATATCAAGTCCATCATGATCATCGGCGCCGGCCCCATCGTCATCGGCCAGGCCTGCGAATTCGACTATTCCGGCGCCCAGGCCTGCAAAGCCCTGCGCGAAGAGGGCTATCGCGTCATCCTGGTCAACTCGAACCCGGCCACGATCATGACCGACCCAGGCCTGGCCGACGCCACCTATATCGAACCGATCACCCCCGAGGTCGTCGCCAAGATCATCGAGCGTGAACGCCCCGATGCCCTGCTGCCCACGATGGGCGGCCAGACCGGCCTCAACACCTCGCTCGCGCTCGCCGACATGGGCGTTCTCGACACCTTCGGCGTGGAACTGATCGGCGCCAACCGCGAAGCCATCGAAAAGGCCGAGGACCGCAAGCTCTTCCGCGAGGCGATGGACAAGATCGGCCTCGAAAACCCCCGCGCCACCATCGTCACCGCGCCGAAGAAACCCAACGGCAAGGTCGATCTGGAAGCCGGCGTCGCCATCGCGCTCGACGCGCTCGAGGAAATCGGCCTGCCCGCCATCATCCGCCCCGCCTTCACCCTGGGCGGCACCGGCGGCGGCGTCGCCTATAACCGCGACGACTATATCCACTTCTGCCGCACCGGCATGGATGCCTCGCCGGTGAACCAGATCCTGGTCGACGAGAGCCTTCTCGGCTGGAAGGAATTCGAGATGGAGGTGGTGCGCGACAAGGCCGATAACGCGATCATCGTCTGTTCCATCGAAAACGTCGATCCGATGGGCGTGCATACCGGCGACAGCATTACCGTCGCCCCGGCGCTGACGCTGACCGACAAGGAATACCAGATCATGCGCAACGGCTCGATCGCCGTCCTGCGCGAGATCGGGGTCGAAACCGGCGGCTCGAACGTGCAATGGGCGATCAGCCCCGAAACCGGCCGCATGGTGGTGATCGAGATGAACCCGCGCGTCTCCGCGCCCGGCGCTGGCGTCCAAGGCCACCGGTTTCGATTGCCAAGATCGCCGCGAAACTCGCCGTCGGCTACACGCTCGACGAGCTGGACAACGACATCACCAAGGTCACGCCCGCCAGCTTCGAGCCGACCATCGACTATGTCGTCACCAAGATCCCCAAATTCGCCTTCGAGAAATTCCCCGGCCCGAGCCCTATCTCACCACCGCGATGAAATCGGTGGGCGAGGCGATGGCCATCGGCCGCACCATCCATGAATCGCTGCAAAAGGCGCTGGCCTCGATGGAATCCGGCCTCACCGGCTTCGATGAGGTGACCATCGAAGGCGCGCCCGACAAGGCCGCCGTCATCAAGGCGATCTCGAAACAGACCCCCGACCGGATGCGCACCATCGCCCAGGCCATGCGCCATGGCCTCTGGACGATGAAATCCACGGCGTCACCATGTCTGGACCCTGGTTCCTGGCCCGCATCCGCGAGATCGTCGAGGCCGAGGACGAGGTCACCGTGCCAGCGGCCTGCCCCGCGACGCCGCCGGTCTGAGAAAGCTCAAGATGCTGGGCTTCATCGACGCCCGCCTGGCCAGGCTGACCGGCTTCAAGGAACGCGACGTGCGCCATGCCTGCCAGCTGCCGGCGTCACCGCCGTCTTCGCTGATCGACACCTGCGCCGCCGAATTCGAGGCCCAGGACGCCCTATATGTATTCCACCTACGAGGCCCCGGCGATGGGCGATGTGGAATGCGAGGCGCGGCCGCTGGACCGCAAGAAGGTCGTCATCCTCGGCGGCGGCCCCAACCGGATCGGCCAGGGGATCGAGTTCGATTACTGCTGCTGTCACGCCTGCTTCGCGCTGACCGACGCGGGCTACGAGACGATCATGATCAACTGCAACCCCGAAACGGTTTCGACCGACTACGACACGAGCGATAGGCTCTATTTCCGAACCGCTGACCTCGAACATGATGGAAAATCCTGGGACGTGAAAGAGCAGGAAAACGGCACTCCTTCACGGCGTCATCGTCCAGTTCGGCGGCCAGACGCCCTGAAGCTCGCCAACGCGCTCGAGGCCGAGGGCATCCTTGATCTCGGCACCACACGCCCGACGCCATCGACCTGGCCGAAGACCGCGAGCGTTTCCAGGCGCTGGTCAACCAGCTGGGCCTGAAACAGCCCAAGAACGGCATCGCCTCGACCGACGCCCAGGCGCTGGCCATCGCCGAGGAAATCGGCTTCCCGCTGGTCATCCGCCCCTCCTATGTGCTGGGCGGCCGGGCTATGGAAATCGTCCGCGACATGGCGCAGCTCGAACGCTATATCTCCGAGGCCGTGGTGGTCTCGGGCGACAGCCCCGTGCTCTTGGACAGCTATCTCTCGGGCGCGGTGGAGCTTGATGTCGATGCGCTCTGCGACGGCAAATCGGTGCATGTCGCCGGCATCATGCAGCATATCGAAGAGGCCGGCGTGCATTCGGGCGACAGCGCCTGCTCGCTGCCGCCCTACTCGCTCCCGAAGGACATCATCGAAGAGGTCGAGCGTCAGACCCATGCCCTGGCCCTCGCCCTGGGCGTCGTTGGCCTGATGAACGTGCAATTCGCCGTCAAGGCGGGCGAGATTTACCTGATCGAGGTCAACCCCCGCGCCAGCCGCACCGTGCCCTTCGTCGCCAAGGCCACCGACAGCGCCATCGCCTCGATCGCCGCGCGCCTGATGGCGGGCGAGCCGTTGGAGACCTTCCCCCACCGCGCGCCCCCGCCCGCGAATGCCGCGCCCGGCACGCTGAAGACGCCCGACCCGATGACCCTGGCCGATCCCAACATGCCCTGGTTCTCGGTGAAAGAGGCGGTGCTGCCCTTCGCCCGCTTCCCCGGCGTCGACACAATCCTGGGCCCCGAAATGCGCTCGACGGGCGAGGTGATGGGCTGGGACCGCAGCTTTGCGCTGGCCTTCCTCAAGGCCCAGATGGGCGCCGGCGTCGACCTGCCGAAGGGCGGCAAGGTGTTCTTCTCGGTCAAGGATGCCGACAAGACCGCGCAACTGGTCGAGACCGCGCAAACCCTGGTCGATCAGGGCTTCTCGATCATCGCCACCGGCGGCACGGCCGATTTCCTGGAAGGCCACGGCCTCACCTGCGAGCGGGTCAAGAAGGTCTACGAGGGCCGCCCCAACGTGGTGGATCAGCTGAAGGACGGCCAGATCGCCCTGGTGATGAACACCACCGAAGGCGCCGCCGCCGTCGCCGACTCGCGCGAGATCCGCTCGGTTGCGCTCTATGACAAGATCCCCTATTTCACCACCGCCGCCGCGTCCCACGCCGCCGCCCAGGCGATCAAGGCCCGGGCCGAGGATCAGTTCTCGGTGCTGCCGCTTCAGGGATAAGCCCCCCGGGTCCCCGTAGGGTGGGTTTCCAACCCACCTTCCGCCGCCCGCGCTGCCGCGACGGCAGGCAATTAACCGTTGCCAACCGCCGCGCCCCGGCAAAGACTGCGGCAAACCCGCGGACCGGAGCCACCATGCGCAAACTCAAGAAAGCCCTCATCGGCCTCGTCACCCCGGCCCTGGTCGGCCTCGTCGGCGCCTATCTCTATCTGGTCGCGGTCCCGCCCGAGCTGTTGCGGGTGGGCTCTGGCTATGCCTCCAAGATCATCTGCTCGGCCAGCGCGCTCTCGGGCCGCGACCCGGGCGAGGTGCTGAAGGTCGACGTCCAGGCCCCCGGCAACCCGCTCCTGCGCGGCTTCGGCATCGCGCCCGACCCGCAAACCGGCGCGATCCGCGCCGCCTTCCTGCGCTTCGTCGCCCCGGCCGCCTCGCTGCCCCGCCCCGGGCTCGGCTGTGCGCTGGCCACCGATGGCGACAGTGCCCGCGCCGCCGCCCTCTCGGCCCCGCCGGCCCCCGGCCCCTCGGCCAGCACCGCCCCCTGGCCCGAGGGCGAAGGCACCGGCCCCGCCGATCCGGCCCTCGCCGCGATCCTCGCCGACGACACCCTCGCCGGGCCGGGAATGCGCGGCATCGTCGTGGTCCGGGGCGGCCGCATCGTCGCCGAACGCTATGGCCCCGGCTTCGACGCCGCGACGCCCCAGCTGGGCTGGTCGATGACGAAAAGCGTCACCGCCGCGCTGGTCGGCACCGTGGTGGACGCGGGCAAGCTCGGCCTCGATCAGGACCACCTGTTGCCCGCGTGGCAGGACGACCGCGCCGCGATCACCGTCGCCCAGCTGATGTCGATGTCGAGCGGGCTGCGCTTCAACGAGGATTACGGCGACGTCTCGGACGTCACCAGGATGCTCTATCTCGAACCCGACATGGCGGCCTTCGCCGCCAACCAGCCGCTCGATCACGCCCCCGGCAGCACCTTCAGCTATTCCTCGGGCACCGCCGTTCTGCTGGCTCGCATCTGGCAGGATGCCGTCGGCGACGACGCCCTGGCCTGGCCACGCCAGGCGCTGTTCGGGCCCCTGGGCATGGGCAGCGCGGTGATGGAAACCGACGAGGCCGGCACCTTCGTCGGCGGCTCCTACCTCTATGCCACGCCGCGCGACTGGGCCCGCTTCGGGCTGATGCTGCTGCAACAGGGGCAATGGCAGGGCAAACAGGTGCTGTCGCCCGATTTCGCCGCGATGATGGCCCAGAAATCCGCCGCCGATCCGGTCTATGCCAAGGGCATGATCTGGCAGGAGGGCCCGGGCGACGACCGCCCCGGCGCCGATCTGGAATACGGCGTGCCCGACGATGCCTTCTGGCTCGAAGGCCATGACGGCCAAAGCGTCGCCATCGTGCCCTCGGCCGGGCTTGTCGTGGTGCGCATGGGCCTGACGCCGTCGCGCGAAGGCTATCGCCCGCAAAAACTGGTCGCGGCATTGGTGAAGGCAGGGGCGCCGGGCTGAGCCACCGCGCGCCCCGTTAACGCATCGCCCTTTCGCGATAGGTCGAATTTCGCGCCCGACGCAAAGCAGCCGGCGGGCAGCCGGGCGCCATACACCCCGGTTTCGCGATGTTCGAAAACGTTAACGCGGGCGCGGCGGCCGGGTTATTTCGCCGGTTTTTTCTCCAGCGCGTCCAGCCGCGCCTTCAGCGCCTCGTTCTCTTCCCGGGCCTTGACCGCCATCGCGCGGACGGCGTCGAACTCTTCGCGGGTGACGAAATCGCGGTCGGCCAACCACCTGTCGACAAAGGATTTCATCGCCGTTTCGGCCTCGGTCTTGGCGCCCTGGGCCACGCCCATGGCGTTGGTCATCAGCTGGCTCATATCGTCGAGAAACTTGTTGCGCGTCTGCATGGCGACCTCTGAAGTGACGTTGCGTTCCTATATGGGGTCTCGCGTCCTGAACCGCAACCTTGACTTCCCCGTCGCCATCGCCCCAAAACTCGCCCCATGAGCGCCCTGATCCCCTTCCCCGATATCTCTCCCGTGATCTTCTCGGTCGATCTGTTCGGGCTGCATTTTGCGTTGCACTGGTATGCCCTCGCCTACATCTTGGGGATCCTGATTGCCTGGGGGCTGACCCGCCGGGCGCTGAAACGCTCCGCCCTCTGGCCCCGCGACACCCCCCCGATGAGCCCCGCACAGCTCGAGGATCTGGTCACCTGGTCGATCCTCGGGGTGATTCTCGGCGGCCGGCTGGGCTATGTCCTGTTCTACAAACCCGCCCATTTCCTCGCCAACCCGCTGGAAATTCCGCAGGTCTGGCAGGGCGGCATGTCGTTTCACGGCGGCTTCCTGGGGGTGGTTCTGGCGGCCTGGGTC
>JAWKXE010000035.1:0-40258 GCA_041397165.1 Paracoccaceae bacterium
TCAAGGCCTTGCAACGCAGGCAGGGGTCAAATCCGGCCAACTGGCGGGGGAACAGGAATGGGTCCTGACCCTAGATCGCGAACCGCGCGCGCACCGCCTCGACCGACAGTTCCGCCTTGCGTCCCGACAGCGCCACCGCGCCCCGGTCAAAGACATACAGCCGGTCGGCCAGCCCCCAGGCACAGTCGAAATACTGTTCCACCAGCACGATGGCCATGCCGCCGCGCGCCTTCAGATAGGTGATCACGCGGCCGATCTGCTGGATGATGTTGGGCTGGATGCCTTCGGTCGGCTCGTCCAGCAGCAGCACCTTTGGCCGCATGATCATCGCCCGCGCGATGGCCAGTTGCTGCTGTTGCCCGCCCGACAGATCGCCGCCCCGGCGCCCGGCCATCTCGCGCAGGACCGGGAACAGGTCGTAGATCTCGGCCGGAACCACGCGCTCGGCGCGGGGCAGCACCGCAAAGGCGGTTTCCAGGTTTTCCCGCACGGTCAGCAGGGGAAAGATCATCCGCCCCTGCGGCACCACCGCCAGGCCGCGCGCCGCCATCTCCTGCGGGCGCAGCCGCGGCAGATCCTGCCCGTCCAGCCGCACCGCCCCGCCCGACCGCAGATGCGTCCCGGCCAGCGCCTTCAGGAAAGAGGTCTTGCCCACCCCGTTGGTGCCCATGATGCAGGTCACCTCGCCGGCGGCCGCGGCGAAATCTATGCCATGCAGGATCTGCGATCCGCCGTAATGCAGCGTCAGCCCCGTGGTTTCCAGCATCATCCCCGCCCCAGGTAAACGTCGATCACCGCCGGGTCGCTGGTCACATGGTCCAGCGATCCCTCGGCCAGCACCGCGCCTTCATGCAGCACGGTGACGCGGCAATTCAGCCGGCGCACGAAATCCATGTCATGCTCCACCACCACCACCGCGCGGGTCTTGGCCATCTCGACCAGCATCGCCGTGGTCCGCTCGCGCTCGGCCAGCGTCATCCCGGCGGCGGGCTCGTCGACCAGCAGGAGCCGCGGCTCCTGCGCCAAAAGCATCGCGATCTCCAGCCATTGCTTCTGGCCATGCGCCAGCTCTCCGGCCTTGCGCGACAATTGCCCGGCCAGCCCCACCTCATCGGCCAGCGCCAGCACCCGGTCGCGCCCCGCGCCGCTCAGCGCGAACCGCAGCGCCGCCCAGGGCCCGCGCCGAGACTTCAGCGCCAGCACCAGGTTTTCCGCCACCGTCTGGTCCTCGAACACCGTCGGGCGCTGGAACTTGCGGCCGATCCCGGCGCGGGCGATCTGCGCCTCGGACATCTTCAGCAGCGAAACCGGGCGTTCCCCCCAGGTCACCGTCCCGCTGTCGGGCCGGGTCTTGCCGGTGATGATGTCCATGAACGTGGTCTTGCCGGCGCCGTTCGGGCCGATCACCGCCCGCATTTCCGCCGGGCCGATGCTGAAGGACAGGTTGTTGATGGCGCGGAACCCGTCGAATGTGACCGACACGCCCGAAACCTCCAGAAGCGCGCTCATTCCACCGCCTCCCGTTCCTGCAAGGCCCCGTCATCGGGGCCCAGCGGCGCCCCCTTGCGGTCGGGCGCGCGGCGGTTGGCCCAGAGGTCGAACAGCCCGCCGATCCCCTTGGGCGCCAAGAGCGTCACCGCCACGAAGGACAGGCCCAGCAGCACCAGCCACCAGTCGACCCAGTCGACGGTATAGAACCCCAGCGGGATCGAGGGCGCCCGCCCGCCGGTGAACCAGCTGGACAGGATCGACACGCAGGCCGCCCCGATCACCGCGCCGTAAAGCCGCCCGCGCCCTCCGATGGCGACCCAGACCGCCAGGTAGATCGACGCGATCGGCGCCAGTTCGGCGGGGTTGATGATGCCCGCCTGCGGATAATACAGCGCCCCGGCCAGCCCGCACAGGATGCCGGTGCCGGTAAAGACGAACAGCTTGTAGCCCTCGACCGGATAGCCCAGGAACCGCACCCGCGCCTCGTCGTCGCGGATCGCCCGCAGCACCGAGCCGAACTTGCCCGAACTCGCCCAGGCCAAGAGCAGATAGGCCGCCGCCAGCGCCAGGGCCGAGGCCCAGAAGAACCACAGCGTCACCGCATCCTGCCCGGCATCGGCCATGCCCGGCAGGTTCTGCAACCCCGACAGGCCGTTGTTGCCGCGCAGCCCGGTGTCGTTCTGGAACAGGTACAGCGACAGCGCCAGCGTCATCGCCTGGGTCAGGATCGACAGATAGACCCCGGTGACGCGGCTGCGGAACGCCAGCCAGCCGAAGACCAGCGCCAGAAGGCCGGGCACCGCCACCACCAGCGCCAGCTGCGCCGGCAGCGAATGGGCAAGAAACCAGATCGCCGGCAGGTCAGAGGACCCGACCACGCCAAAGATCTGCGTCGCCACGCCCTGCGCCACCTCGGCGGCCGTCGGCGGAATGGGCTCGCGCGCCAATGCGGCCAGCACGATATCCTCGGTGCGGGCATACATCAGCCACTGCCCGATCATGTAGCCGCCAAGCGCAAAGAACGCCATGTGCCCCAGCGACAGGATGCCGGTGTAGCCCCAGACCAGATCCATCGCCAGCGCGGCCAGGCACAGGCACAATGTCTTGCCCAGCGTCTTGATGAACGAGGTCGAGATCAGGTCCAGCCCGGCCGGGGACAAGAGCGTGACGATCACGGCAAAGCCGGCGAGGATGCCGATGGCCCAGGGCAGCGAGGGGCAGCGCGATATCAGGCTGCGGCGGGCCAGGTCGCAGCGACGGGGGCGCCGCCCGGACCCCCGGAGTATTTTTGCCAAGATGAAGGGGCTTGGGGCATGGCTCAGTCTCCTGCCGCGCGGCCACGCAGGGTGATGATGCCGCGGGGGCGGACCTGGATGAACAGGATGATGAACAGGATCATGTAGGTCTGCGCCGCCAGCGTGTTCGAGGGGTTCAGCCATTCGATGGCCTTTTGCAGCGTGCCGATCATCGTGGCGCCGGCCAGCGTGCCCCAGATCGACCCGACGCCGCCCACCACCACGGTCATGAACGACTGGACGATGTAATCGGTGCCCAGTTCCGACGTGACCTTGGCGAAAAGCCCGATGGCGACCCCGGCGATGCCGGCGATGCCCGAGCCGATGCCAAAGGTCAGCATGTTGATGCGGTCGGGGTTGATGCCCATCGACGCCGCCATGGTCGGGTTCTGCGTCACCGCCCGCACCTCGAGCCCCAGCCGGGTGCGCGCATCAGCCAGACGAAGAAGGCCAGGGAAGGCCAGCGCCAGAACGAAGATGGCGATGCGTATAGCTGATCGACACCACGTCGTTCAGCGTCCAGGCCCCGTCCAGCCAGCCCGGCGCCGTCAGCGGCCGCGCCTGGGTGCCGAAGATGTTCTTCAGCACCTGCTGGATGGCGATCGAGATGCCAAAGGTTGCCAGCATCGTCTCCAGCGGGCGGCGCGTCAGGTGGCGGATCACCAGCCGCTCCAGCGTCACGCCGGCGCCGAAGGCCATGGCAAAGGCCAGCGGCAGGGCGATCAGGATCGACAGCGTCAGGTCGGGCACGAACAATTGCACCACATAGCCGGTGTAGGCGCCCAGGGTGATGAACTCGCCATGCGCCATGTTGATCACGCCCATGACGCCAAAGGTGATGGCCAGGCCGATGGCGGCCAGAAAGTAGATCGAGGCCAGCGACAGCGCATCCAGCCCCAGGTCGGCGGCCTGCATCGCCGCCAGCTTCACGCCGATCCGATCCAGCGCCGCCCGGGCAGCCGTGGTGATCGCGGGGTCAGGCTCGGCATAGACTTCGTAAAAGCGATGCGCGGTCAGGGCGGCGGCGACCTCGTCGCCGGTGGCGGCGGCGGGAACGGCGCCGGCCGCCTCCAGCGCCGAATAGGCGCGGTCGCGGGCGGCGGGGTCGGAGAGATCGGCCAAGGGCACGCCGCCGACGGCATCTCCGGCGATGTTCGCCGCCAGCGCGGCCTTCTGCTCTGCTGCCGTCAACCGCGCCGGGGCCAGCCCTGCGGCGGTCAGCAGGCCATAGGCCTCGTCCTCGGTGATGTCGCGGCCCAGCCGCAGCTCGCGGGCGACATTGGCCGCGGGCCGCGTCGCGGCGGCCAGGCGCGAGGTGGCGACCAGGGGCGACAGCGCGGCCCGCAGGTCCAGGCCGGGGTCGGCGCCAAAGCTGTCGATCGCCGCGACGCGGGCCGCCGGATCGGCATCGAACCGCAGCGTCAGCAGCCGCTCCAGCCGTTCCTTGCGCGCCCTCAGCGCCGGGTCGTCCTCGGTGGCGATTGCGGCCCTGAGCGGCGCCAGGCTGTCCGCGGTCGGGTCGCTGGCGATGCTGTCCAGCGCCGCCGCGCGGGTGGCGGGGTCCGGGTCGGACAGGGTGAAGCGCACCAGCGCCGTCGCGATCAGCCCGCGCACCCCTGCATTCGGCTTCATCTCGGTGATCTCGGTCCTGGCCGCCGTGCCCGCCGGCTGGCCATCCAGGCCGGTCAGCGCATGGCCCGCCGGGTCCGGCGCCAACAGGAAAAAGGCGCCATCGGCCTTGCGTTGCCCCAGCGTCCTGCCCGCCCAGGCCTGCAGGAAGCGCGCCGCCAGCGGGTCGCCGCTCTGGGCCAGCGCCTCGATCACCGGCCCGATGCTCTGCCGCGACGGCCGGGCAATCGCCTCGGCATTGGCGGTGACGATCTCGGCCAGCGTCTCGGCCGCGGCGGGCAGCGCGGCAAGCCACAGCGTCAGCGCAAGAAACAGCGCACGCAGCATCGGCGTCTCCGGGTTCGGGAAAAGGGGGAGTGGGCCGGGGTCCGCCCCCGGCCCGGCATCAGCCTAGTAGTTCGAGGTCAACTGGACGCAGGTCTTGCTGTCGGTGTTGTACATACCGCATTTCAGCTCTTTCCAGTCCGAGGCCAGCACGGCCGATTCGGGCAGGAAATCGGTCCAGGCATCGCCCGGCACCGGATCGGTCTGGCTGATGATGTCGAACTGGCCGTCGGCGCGGATCTCGCCGATCAGCACCGGCTTGGTCAGGTGGTGGTTCGGCAGCAGCTCGGCCATTCCCCCGGTCAGGTTCGGGAACTTCTGCCCGATCAGCGCGTCCAGCACCGGGTCCACATCGGTGGTGCCCGCCGCCGTCACCGCATTCACCCACATGTTGAAGCCGATGTAATGCGCCTCCATCGGGTCGTTCGTCACCCGCTTGTCGTCCTTGATAAAGGCCTTCCAGTCCGCGATGAACCTGGCGTTCTCGGGCGTATCGGCGCTTTCAAAGTAATTCCACGCCGCCAGGTGCCCCACCAGGTTCGAGGTGTCCAGCCCCGACAGCTCCTCCTCGCCGACCGAGAACGCCACCACGGGCAGCTTGTCGGCGGTGACGCCCGCCGCCGCCAGCTCCTTGTAGAACCCGATGTTGGCATCGCCGTTGATCGTCGAGATCACGCCCACCTTCTTGCCGTCGGCCCCCAGCGCCACCACGTCGGCCACGATCTTCGACCAGTCCGAATGGCCAAAGGGGGTGTAGTTCACAAAGATGTCCTCGGCCGCGATGCCCTTGGATTTCAGATAGGCCTCCAGGATGTTGTTCGTGGTGCGCGGATAGACATAGTCGGTGCCCAGAAGCGCGAATTTCTCGATGCCCAGCTCCTCCAGGAAATAATCCGTCGCCGGAATCGCCTGCTGGTTCGGCGCGGCCCCCGTGTAGATCACGTTCTTCGACGATTCCTCGCCCTCGTATTGCACCGGATAGAACAGCAGCCCGTTCAATTCCTCGATCACCGGCAGCACCGACTTGCGGCTGACGCTGGTCCAGCAGCCGAACATGCAGGCCACCTTCTGCACCGTCAGCAACTCGCGCGCCTTCTCGGCGAACAGCGGCCAGTCCGAGGCCGGGTCGACCACCACCGGCTCCAGCATCTTGCCCAGGACACCGCCCTTGGCGTTCTGCTGCTCGATCAGCATCAGCATGGTGTCCTTCAGCGTGGTTTCCGAAATGGCCATCGTGCCCGAAAGCGAATGCAGCACGCCCACCTTGATCGGGCAATCTGCCGCCGAGGCCGCGGCGCTCAGCGCCGCAAGGGCCACGGTTCCGGCAAGAACGGTTTTCATGGATTTCATCTGTCTCTCCTGATGCGGAGATCGAGCTTACTTGCCCGGGAAGGCGTTTTCAGGCACGTTTCTTCCGCAACTTTGTTGTTGCAACCGTGTGGCGGCCCGATCGATTGGCAATTCGTTTGGCCGTCACACACCTTGATTGTTCTGGGTTATCCAAACAGGCAGGTGGGTCGAGTTTCCCAAGACCGTTTCCCTTGACAAGACCTTCCACTCGCCCGCCCTTGCCCAAGGGTCAATCGCCCGCTTTTTGAGCGAAAAGAGGTGGAATTGCGCGAAAAAAGAGCAGACGGACGCTGCGCTGCAGCATCGGCGGTATATGGCCGCAGCCGATCCTGCGAGAATTCGTTCATGGCCCCACAATCGCGGCGTGAAGAGGTTTAAGTGCGCAGCCGTTCCTGCACGCGTTTTCCCCGGCCGGCCTGTCCAATGCGAGCGCTCTGCTCGATCGGCCAGACCGCTGCCACGGCCCTGCAGCGCAACCCAGGCAACGGACCGCTTCACGCCCCTGCGCGAACAGGCCAGCGGAACCCGGCGCCGGGACGGCATTCCATGTAATCGTTGTCTCAGAGGCGAACTCTTGTCATGCTGGGAAAGCTAGGCAGGAGAATGTGTCATGGCCGACATTGACGTGGTGATCGTCGGGGCCGGGGCTGCGGGTTTGGCGGCGGCCAAGACCTTGCGCGCAGCCGGTCGCGAGGTTCAGGTGCTCGAGGCCATGGACCGCATCGGCGGGCGGTCGTGGACGCGAAGCGACGATTTCGGCGTTCCCTTCGATATCGGATGCGCGTGGCTGCATGCCGGCGACCGAAACCCGTTCATGGCCGACGCCGCCCGCCTCGGCTGGACGACGCGTCATCACGACATGGGGCTCGACCATCTCTATTTCGGCACGCGCAAGGCCAGTGCCGAAGAACTGGCAGCCGTGGCCACAGCCGATGAGCAGGTGCACGCGGCGCTGGCCGGGGGCGTGGCGGATGACCGGCTGTCGTCTCTCGTCGGTCAGGGTGGGGCGATGCGGGCCAGCGCCACCTATGCGGGGCCGATGGATTTCGGCAAGGACGCCGACGAGATCTCGGTGGCCGACTTCAAGGCGGCGGCCGATCTTTACCCCGATTACTTCACCCGCGAAGGGTTCGGCGCGTTGATCGCGGCCTGGGCCGCGGACGTTCCCGTGACCCTGAAGACGCCGGTGACCGGGATCGACTGGTCGGGCAAGGGCGTCGCGGTCGAAACCGCGCGCGGGACGGTGCGGGCGCGCGCGGTGATCGTGACGGTGTCCACCGGCGTGCTCGCCTTCGAGGACATCCGTTTCACGCCGGCGCTGCCGGTCGCGCATTTCGAGGCGGTTTTCGATTTGCCGATGGGGCTCCTGACCAAGATTCCGCTGGAAATCCACGGAGACCGGCTCGGCCTCGCCGCGTTCGACGATCTGCTGATCGAACGACATGCCCGGCACGACCTCTATTTCCTGTGCTTTCCGTTCGAGCTGCCACTCATGGTCGGCTTTGTCGGCGGCGATTTCGCGTGGGAGATCGAAGCGGCGGGCCAGGAGGCGGCGGTCGATTTCGTGACCGACCGGCTGGTGGATATCTTCGGCTCCGACCTGCGCAAGCGCGTCGGACGCAGCCTGATGACGAATTGGGGCGGCGAACGCCGCACGCGCGGCGCCTATGCCTCTGCCCGCCCCGGGCGGTCAGAGGCGAGAACGATCCTCGCCGACCCCGTGGGCGACCGCATCTGGTTCGCAGGCGAGGCCCTGGCGGGGTCCCTGATGCAGACCGCCGGCGGCGCCCGCCTGTCGGGCGAGGCGGTCGCCCGACAGGTTCTCGCAACGCTCTAGCCTGCCCCCGCCGGGTTCATCCTGCCGGCGGTCCGATCCCGACGCGATCAGGCCTCGCCCGTCAGTTCGCGGCCTCCCGCTCATGGGCCGCCTTCCAGTCGCGCAAGAGCTGCGCCGCTTCCGTCCGCTCCTCGGCGGTCAGCTGCGCCTCCAGCGCATCGCGTGCCTCGGCGGCGGCGGTGTGGCCCTGCTCGGCGGCAAGCGTGAAGAACAGCTGCGCCTGCGCCGGATCGCGCGCCACCCCCGTGCCGGCGGCATAGAGCTGGCCGAGGTGGTTCTGCGCGAAGCGGTGGTTCTGTTCGGCCGCGAGGCTGTAAAGCTCGACCGCCTTGCCCAGGTCCTTCTCGACCCCCAGCCCATAAATATAGAGCGAGGCCAGGCCGGACTGGCCGCCGGCATTGCCCAGATCGGCCGAACGGCGATAGAGCCCGGCAGCCAGGTCATAGCTCTTCTCGACGCCGCTTCCCAGCTCGTGATGTCCGGCCAGGGCTGCCATCGCGCCGGCATGGCCCTGTTCCACCGCCAACGTCAGATAGGACACCGCCTTGGCGTCGTTCGGCTCGACGCCCAGCCCAAGGCCATAGCGCTGGCCCAGCCGGAACGCGGCCTCGGAATGCCCCATCCCGGCGGCGCGCATCTGATAGCCGATCGAGGTTTCAGGCCCCGCATGGGTCTGCCATTCGATGCTTTCGTAAAGCGCACCAAGCCGGAAGAACGCCTCGGGGTCGTCCTGATCGGCGGCTTTCCGATACCACGCCTCGGCCGCGCGATAGTCGATCGGGCCGCCCTGGCCGTTCTTCGCCAGATTGCCCAGCGCGATCTGGGCCCGGGTCGCGCCCTGCGCCGCGGCCTTCTGGAACCAGTCGCGCGCCAAGGCGTAATCCGTCTGCGTCATCCGCCCTTCGGAATAGGCGAAACCCAGCGCGACCTGCGCCGGGGCAAGCCCCTGTTCGGCGGCCAGAACGTACCATGTCAGCGCCTGCTGCGGGTCCCGGCCGGCCTGCCCGGCAAGGGTCTCGGCCAGCGTGTATTGCGCCATGGCATGGCCGCCCTCGGCCGCCAGGGCCATCCAGCGCGCGCCGGCCTCGGGGTTGCGCGGCACGCCCATCTGGCCGAAGGCAAAGATCTCGGCGATCCTGAACTGGGCCTGCGGATCGCCCTTGCCCGCCGCCGCCGCATACCAGCCCAGCGCCGCCGCCGGATCGGCCGGCAGGTGGAGGCCATGTTCATACCAGTCCGCCAGCTGCAGCTGGGCCCTGGTCTTGCCCTTCTGCGCCTGGCGGAAGGTCCTGCGGTCGAAGAAGCCCAAGGAGTCGGGCACGGACTGATCCGGATCGGGCAGCACCGCCTGCTCCGGCAGCACAGGGGCGTCCGGCGGGGCACGACCCTCGTCCGCCGCGACCGCTGTGTCCGATCCGGGTTGCGGCAGCGCAAGCACTGCGCCCGCGTCCGGCCCGCCGCAGGTCTCGACCGGTGGGGTGGCAGACCAGGCCTGCCGCGCCCGCGCGACGGCCCCGGCATCGGGCGGTGGCGCCTCGTCGACATAGGGCGGCAGATTGGCCACATCGCGCGGATCGTAGCCGCGCGCCATGTCGAAGGCGCGCCGTTCGGTCCAGCGCCACGCCGGCGACGCGGGGTTGGGCCAGAGGTTATAGCCCTGCCGGTTCTTCTCGGCGAAGAGCCGCTTCAGATGGATGTCGCGAAAGCCCGGCGGCCCCTGGCGCACCAGATAGACCTGGCCGTCGCCGATGGCATCGCCCCGCATCGGGTCGAACACCAGGATCGGATAATCGACATAGGGGGACTTGTCGTATTGCACCTCGGGCCCGTGATGCGACACCAGCCCGCCGCAATAGCCGGTCCGGTCGCGCACAGCCCCGTTCAGCTTGTCCAGCAGCCCCATCTGGCGCGGGCTGATATAGCCGCGCAGCTTATCGTAACCGGCCTCGGCCACGCCCTTCGTTGGCGCCGGCAAACAGCCCCTGGCCGCTCCGGGCACTGGTGCCGCCCCGCCGCACTGGTCGGCCTCGAATGGAAAGCCGATGGCCAGCAGGTCGTAATCTGCGGTCAGATAGGGGCGCGGGTCCAGCTCGCTGGTGTCGTCGGCCAGGACCAGCATCGGGTTCGCCCGGAACCGCGCCTGCGCCTCGGTCTCGATCTGCGCCGCAACCAGCGGCTGGTCGGGGTCGAAGATATCCTTGCCGTTCTTCACCGCATTCTGCCAGCGGAAGAAGCCATCGCTGCACTTGAGCACCACCCCGTCCTCGGCATTGGCCGCCTCGGGGTCCGTCAGCACGTCGCAGGCGCCGGCCCGGGTCTGCACGCCGGCAAGCGCGCGGGTCACGGCATAGTGACGGCCGCTCAGTTCGGGGTGCCATTCGGTGGTGCTCTTCTTGGTATCCTTGTTGTATTTCTCGATCTCCAGCCGCCGGCGGTCGGGGTCCTTCACCGTGCGCCACAGCTTCGAGTAGCGTTGATCATAGGGGATCAGCCCCACTTGCGGGCCCCAGTTGGCGCTCTTGCCCTTCACGTTCATGCCCTTGGCGGCGGCATTGCGTGCCAACAGCCCGGTCGAGGCGGCATTGACCGGCCGCACCATGATGACGACGTCTTCCGCATCCGCCACGCGCAGGAATTCGCGCGCGTGCGACGGAACCAGACCCGACCAGGCCACCGCCTCGGCGCCGAAGCGGCGGGCGTCGGACATTTCCTGCGACGGCAGATAGCGCGGCAGCGGCGCCCCTGCGGCGGGGAAGCCGCCCGCGTCGAACCGCGCGCTTTCGCCACGCAGCAGGAACAGCACCCGGCGCTGCACCCGGTAATCCCAGGGCGCATAGGAATGCAGCACGTTCTCGATCGTCTCCGACGCCTGCGCGCCGCCGATCTGGCTTTGCACCCGCACCGCGCCGTCGGTCATCGGGTCGTTGTGGAACACCAGGTTGCGCAGGATGGTCAGGAAGGTTTCCGGCACGTCGCTTTCGCGGCTGTCGTCGAAGGCGCGGCTGACATCGGCCCCGACCAGCGCATTTCCGAACAGGTAATGCGGCGTCATGACCTCGAGCTCGTTATCGTTGCCCATCGAGCTTTCGGCGACGCCATAATCCGCGATCACCGCAGCGCGCAAGGAGCTGCGCAATTCGTCCTGGAAATCCGCCTCGCGCCGGGCCGCCCAGAAGAAGACGTTGTCGTCGATGCCCTGACCGATCACCTGCTTGTAGCGCGTCAGGTTGCCCGGCCGATCCAGATCGAACCCGCCCTGTCCGCGCCAGTCGGCGGTCCTGCGCTGATCGCCTGCCCCATCCCAATCGGCGAAGCGCTTGTCGACGAAGGCGTCAAGCAGCGGCCGGTTGTTGAAGAACACCGTTCCGGCCAGGGCATAGACCGCCCGGTAAAGCCCCAGCGGGTCGTTCCGCGCCGCGCCCAGCTCGCCCTCGCCGAAACGCGTGGCGATGGCATAGACGGGCAGCTTCGTCTCGCCGATCAGCTTCAGCGCCGCGCTTTCCGGGCGCAGGTCGCGGATCGCGCCGCTTTCGGGCGTCAGGTAATACCACAGCGCGGTATTGGCCAGCTGGTGCCGCGCCCAGTCCAGCCAGCCCTCGCCGGCCACATCGGCGTTCAGGAAGGCATCCTTCAGCTCCATCAGTTCGCTGCCGTGATGCGGCGTGTTCAGCGTCAGCAGCCGGTCGATATCGCCTTCATGGAAATTCTCGGGCCGCAGGTAATCGGCGTTATAGCCCGGCGAGGCCCAGACCCGCGCCAGGAGACCGCCCATCGAATGGCCCACCACCACGGCCTGCGTCGCCGCCAGGCCCAGCTCGTCGCGATAGAAGCTCAGCGCCTGCGAGATGCCGCCGATCCGGGTCGCCTGCGGCTTTTGCAGTTCCGACAGGATCGGCTCTTCCTCGAGCCAGCCGTATTCATAGCGGATCGGCGTGTAATCGACCCGCGGGCTGTCCCAGACCACCCGGGCATTGTCCTTGAAGGTGCTATAGGGCGTGTCCTTGGCATCCAGCAGGAAGCTGGCGCGCTTTTCACCCGCGACCGGCGCGCTGCCGTTGGTGTCCTGATAGTTCACCAGGAAAGGCAGGAAGCCGGCACGTTCCAGAAGCGCGGCCATGCTGGCGCCGTCGTCGCCGGTCTTCACCCAGGTCTGCACCGGGTCCGAGAACAGCCCATGCACCAGAACCACCGGCGGCCGCGCCAGGATCATCGTCGCCAACCCGCTTTCGCCGCCGCCTTCGGGCTTGGCCCAGAGATGGATCTCGCGCATCTCCAGCCCGCTCTCAAGCCGCGCGCCGGGCGGGGTCAGCGGGCTTTGCGGCGCGGTTTCGGCCGTCGCCGGCGGGTCGAACCGTTCGGGCGGGGTGTAGAGCGCGAAGGCATAGTGCCGCCCTTCGAGCGTGACGCTGCGCCCGCCAAGAAGCGGCGCGAGCCTGCCCAGCGGCGCGGACGGGTCGTCCGCCACCGGCGTCAGGTCGAACCCGACCGGCACCGCCTCGCTCAGCTCGGCGCGCAGGATCAACTGGCTGACCCCGTCCGCCGTGCTGCCCTTGCGCGCAACCTTCGCCGCGATCAGCTGGGTCGGCTTCAGATCGCCCGGCAGGGTGCGCCCGTCAGGCGAATAGAGCGGGTTGGCGTCCAGCAGCTCGACCGACAGGACCCGGGCGCCGCCCCTCGCGGCGGGTGCGGCCGGCTGCGGCTGCCCTGCCCCGCCCGCCTTCAGCGGAAAGTCGAAGAAACCCGACGCACGAAGCGCGCTATCGACCCGCTCGGCCAGCGCGACCGAGAAGCTTTCCCGCTCGTCAGGGGTCGGCGCCAGCAGCTCGATCGTCACCACATGGGTGTCCCGCCGCCAGGTGACCTTGGCCCAATGGCCGCCCGGGTTGAAATTGTAATAGCGCAGGACGGCGGCATCGGCGTCATTGACGCGAACCGCCTTGCGCTGGTCGTGCGGCGCGAAAAGTGCGGCCTCCTCGGCCCAGACCTCGCGCGCCGGATCGACATAGGCGCTGGCTGACATCCGGAACAGGCGCTTGGGGGTGAGGGTTCCATCGGTCCTGCCTTCATGCGACGCGATCTGGCCCTCGAACTCCCAATAGGCGTGCCCGCCATAGCTTGTGCCGATCGCCTTGGCGAAGCGGTCCGAACTGTCCCAGCCATCGGTTTCGAAAGTGACGGGCAGCATGGACCGGGCTTCTGCGGCGACCGCGTCGAACGCCCCGGCCATCAGCTGCCGGAAGCCCTGATGCAACTCGTCATAGATCGCGGCTCGCGCTTCGCGGTCGAGCTTCGGGTCCGCGCTCCCGGGGTCGCGCAGCAACTGCGCGGCCCCGGGGCTCCACCCGGCATCGTCACTGGCCGATACCGGTGCCCCGACCGGCAGTGCAAGGAAGAGAACAAGAAAGAGAAAGAACCCGACAGGACGCTTCAGGAACATCCGCATAGAAAACCCCCTTCCGCGGTCCCTTCAGGGCACGCGGCCGACCTGTTGAAATACCGAAACCCCCCACCTGGTCCCCGAAGCCGGAAAGGCACCGCTTTGCCCGACGGCTCGAAACCCGGCCCGACGTCTCGCTCTGCAATACCGCCCCGGAAAGGCCAACGAATGACGCGCGCGCATTGTCGAACATGTGCCACGATCCGTCTCTGCGCCAGATCAAATCCGCGGTCCGGGTGTCCGTTGCCCCGCCCGGCGGTCTTGCCTTACCCCGCCCTCTCCGCGCCGCCGGCGGCGTCGGGGTCGAGCGCGGTGACGGCAAGCGTGCGGATGATATCGCAGCAGGCGCCGCAGATGCCGAAACGCGCATTGCGCCGATAGAGCGCGTGGAAGGGCAGCGCGTCCAGCGGCGCCGGCATGTCGAGAAGCGTCAGATATCCGCTTTCCAGCTCCCCGCGCACGATCACCGGCGGGATCAGCGCGATCCCCAGACCGGCGCGCAGATTGGCGATCACCCCGTGCAGCGTGTCCAGCCAGAAGGTCTTCGGCGGCCGCAACCCGGCGCGCTCCAGCTGGCTCTCGACCGCCTGGGCCGGGATGGTTCCGACCGGATAGGCCAGCAGCGGCACCCTCCCCAGGATATCGAGACCCGTCGCGCCATGCGCGGCCACCAGATCGGTCCGGCAGATCCAGCGCACCGGCAGGTCGAACAGGTGCTGGCTGCTGAGATTGGGCTTGGCTTCGCCGCCCACCATGATGCCCATGTCGATCCGCCCCTCCTGCAGCCGGTCGAGAACATCCATGCTGGAATGGGTGAAGAACTCGAAGCTCAGCTGCGGATAGCGTTCGGACGCGGCAAGCAGGAAACCGGGCTGGAACAGAGAGGCGACGTAATCCGTCCAGGCCAGCCGGAACACGCCCTGCGCCCCGTCCTGCCCCCCCGCGGCATGGACCAGATCCTCCGCGCTGGCCAACAGCTTGCGCGCCAGCGGCAAGGCGGCGTGGCCATGCTCGGTCAGAACCAGGGTCGATCCGTCGCGGAAGAACAGCGGCACGCCAAGCTCTTCCTCGAGCCGCGCCACGCGCGAAGCGATGGTGGCCTGGGTCGAAAACAGGCTCTCCGCGGCGCGGGCGAAACTGCCAAGTTCGGCCGTCGCGATGAAGCTGCTGACAAACCTCAGGTTCATGTCGGTCCTCGGGGTATCGGGCCGGGTCATCTTGGGCGCCGGGACGCGGAAAATCCAGCACGGAAATTTTCCCGACGCCGCCCCGGAAACATCTCGTTTTATCGAAAGCGCGGGCTTCACTACCGTTTCCGGAGCATCGATTCTCTGGGAGGACACCATGACATTCCATCGCCTGATCCGGGCCGCCGCCGCCACTGCCGCCCTGCTGGGCACAACCCTGCCGGCCGGCGCCGAAACCGTTCTCAAGCTCGGCCATTTCGGCCCCGGGCCCGATCCGTTCTCGAAATCGGTCGAGGCCTTCGCCGCCAAGGTCGAAGAACTGTCCGGCGGCGACCTGAAGATTCAGATCTTCCCGGCCGGCCAGCTCGGCAACGAGAAGCAGCAGATTTCGGCGCTGCAGGGCGGGCTGCAGGAAATGCTGGTGACCTCGTCCACCAACCTGTCGAACATGAAGTCCGAACTGGCGCTGCTCGACCTGCCCTTCGTCTTCTCGAACTATGCCGAGGCCGACGCCGTGACCATGGGCCCGGTCGGAGCCGAGATGCTCGACGGGCTGGAAGGCAACGGCATGATCGGCATGGCGCTGTGGGAAAACGGCTTCCGCGCGCTGTCGAATTCGCAGCGCAATGTCGAGACGCCCGAGGACATGAAGGGCCTGAAGATCCGCGTCATCGGTGCCCCAGTCTTCATCGACACGTTCTCCGCGCTGGGCACCAACCCGGTGCCGATGCCCTTCCCCGAGCTCTATTCGGCGATGGAAACCGGCACGGTCGACGGCCAGGACAACCCGGCGCTGACCGATATGGTGCTGAAGTTCTACGAGGTTCAGAAATACTATACCGCGACCAACCACATGTATGGCGCGATGGTGGTTCTGGGCTCGAAGGCCGCACTTGGCCGTCTGACGAACGAACAGCGCGCCATCCTCGAAAAGGCGGCGCAGGATTTCGGCCCGGAACAGCGCGTCTTCCTGCGCGACGCCGAAACCATGGCGATGGATTACCTCGAGAACGAAGGCGGCATGACCGTGGTGCGCAGCCTTTCGCCCGAGGCCGTGGCCGCCTTCCGCGAGGCGACCGCCTCGGTCGCCGAAAAGGCCGTGACCGACGATCTGCGCCCGCTCTATGACGAGATGAAGGCCGCCATCTCGGCGGCGAACTGATCGCTCCCGGCTGCGCCCTTCCGGGGCGCGGCCACCTCCCCGGGCGCGGCCTGCCGCCGCCCAGGGCCCTGACCGGCCCAAGCCATGTCCCCAAGCGATAAGGAGCGATGCGATGACCCCGCCGCTGCCCGTCCGCCTTGCGCGCCTTCTGTCGGCAACGATCCTCGGGTTTCTGGTGGTTGCCGTCTTCGTCAACGTTGTCCTGCGCTTCGTGTTCAACTCCGGCTTCGTGGTGACCGAGGAAATCTCGCGCATCCTGCTCGTCTGGCTGGTCTTCGGCGGCGCCATCGCGGTGCTGCATGGCGGTCAGCATATCTCGATGACGATGGCGGTGGAAAAGCTCGGCCGCGCCGGCCAGATCGCGCTGGCCCTCCTTGGCGCCGCGCTGATGATCTTCTGCGACGCGCTCCTGCTGATCGGCGCCTGGCGCCAACTTGGCTTCTCGCTCTCCGACAGTTTTCCGGTCTCGGGCCTGCCGGTGGCGGTGATCTATGCCCCCGGCGTCATCGCCGCGCTGGCCTTCATGGCGATCACCCTCTGGCAGGTCACCCGCCTGCTCACGGGGCGCATCGGGCCCGAGGACTATTTCGGCATCAACGCCCCCGACCCCGAACTGCACTGAGGAACGACACCCATGCTGATTGCCATCTTCCTCGGGGTTCTGCTTGCCGGCATCGTGATCGGCCTGCCCATCGCCTATGTGCTGGTGCTGGTCGGCGTGGCGCTGATGCTCAATATCAACTTCTTCAACGCCCAGATCGTGTCGCAGAACATGATCCTCGGCATCGACAACTTCCTGCTGCTGGCCATCCCCTTCTTCATCCTCGCCGGAGAGCTGATGAACAAGGGCGGCCTCTCGAAGCGGATCATCGACGTCGCGCTCTCGTTCTTCGGTCACCGCAAGGGCGGCCTCGGTTATGTCGGCATCATCGCCGCGCTCATCCTCGCCTCGCTTTCCGGCTCGGCCATCGCCGACAGTGCCGCGCTGGCCGCGATCCTGATGCCGATGATGCGCAAGGCCGGCTACCCGGAAGGCCAGAGCGTCGGCCTTCTCGCCGCCGGCGGCGTCATCGCGCCGATCATCCCGCCCTCGATCGCCTTCGTGGTCTATGGCGCGGTGGCCAATGTCTCGATCACCAAGATGTTCCTCGCCGGCATCGTTCCGGGCGTGCTGATGAGCGTCTCGCTCGTGCTGGCCTGGCGCATGGTCAGCGCCGGCGGTCAATACGAGGTGCTGCCCAAGGCCGATTGGGGCCAGCGCGGCCGCGCGCTGGTCGTCGGCATCCCGGCGCTGGTGTTGCCGGTGGTGGTGATCGGCGGCTTGCGCGTCGGCGTCTTCACACCCACCGAGGCCGCGGTGATCGCCTGTGTCTTCGCCTTCCTCGTCGGCATGTTCGTCTATCGCGAGCTGGATTTCAAAGGCGTCTACGATTGCCTGGTGCGGGCCGCGATGACCTCCGCCGCTGTGCTGTTCCTGATTGGCGCGTCGAGCGTTTCGGCCTGGCTGATCACCACCGCCAGCCTGCCGGCCACCATCATCTCGGCCGTACAGCCCTTCATGGGGACGCCGGTCCTGCTGGTCGCCGTTCTGGTGCTGCTGACGCTGGTGATGGGCATGGTGCTGGATTTCACCCCGCTGATGCTGATCATGATGCCCATAGTCATCCCCTTGTGCAAAACCGCCGGCGTCGATCTGATCTATTTCGGCGTGGTCTTCATCATGGCCGGCGCGCTGGGGCTGCTGACCCCGCCGGTGGGCAATGTGCTGAACGTGGTCGCCGGCGTGTCGAACACCCGGATGGACAAGGTGATCACCGGCGTGCTGCCCTTCCTGCTGGCCGAAATCGCCATCCTGGCGCTGCTGGTCGCGGTACCGGGCATCGTGACCGCCCCGCTCGACTTCTTCGCGGGAGGGGCGAAATGATCGTCGAACAGCTGATCGGGGCGCTGGGCGCGGAAACGGTCCTTCGCGGCGACGCCTGCGATGCGCGCTATCTGCGCGACTGGACAGCCCGGGACGAGGTCCGCCCGCTGGCCGTGGTCCTGCCCCGCTCGACCGCCGAGGTCGCCACCGCGCTGCGCCTCTGCGACGCGGCCGGGGTGGGCGTGGTGCCGCAGGGCGGCCTCACCGGGCTTGTCGGCGGGGCCATGCCCCTGCCCGGCGCCATCGCGCTCAACCTGTCGCGGCTGGCGCCCGCGCCGCAGATCGACCTGGCCGCCGGCACCGCCACGGTGGGCGCCGGAACGGTCCTGCAAACCCTGCAAGAGGCGGCGGCGCGTCACGGCCTGACCTTCCCGGTCGATTTCGGCGCCCGCGGCTCGTGCCAGATCGGCGGCATGATCGCCACCAATGCCGGCGGCGTGCATGTCCTGCATTACGGCATGATGCGGGCGCAGGTCCTCGGGCTCGAGGCGGTGCTGGCCGATGGCACCGTGATCAGTTCCATGCGCGACCTGGTGAAGAACAACACTGGTTACGACCTGCGCCAGCTCTTCGTCGGCTCCGAGGGCACGCTGGGCGTCGTCACCCGCGCCGTGCTGCGGTTGGTGCCGTCCTTGCCGGCGCGGGTGGTGGCGCTGCTGCGCCTGCCCGATCTGGCGGCGGCGCATCGCCTCCTGGCCCTGTTTCGCCGCGAAGGCCCCGAGCCGAACGCGTTCGAGGCGATGTGGCCCGATTATTACGCCTATGGCTGCGACGTGACGGGCGATGCACCGCTGGCCCCCGGTCCGGGGCTGATCGTGCTGGTGGAATGCGCCGGAAAGGATGCCGACGCCCTGCAGCAGGCGCTTCTCGAAACGCTGGCCCCGGCGCTCGAGGACGGGCTGGTCGAGGATGCGGTCCTGTCGCAATCCGAAGCCCAGGCCCAGGCCTTCTGGGACATCCGCGAAGCCAACGAGGCGCTGACCACGCGGTTTCCCGCCTTGCTGGGCTTCGATGTCAGCCTGCCCCAGGCGCGGATGCCGGACTTCGTCGAAACCTGCCGCGCCGCGCTGGCCGCCCGCCTGCCCGACGCGCCCTTCCTCTGCTTCGGGCATCTGGGCGACGGCAACCTGCACCTGGTCGCCACCGATGACGGCAACGGCGGCTTCGACCGCGCCTGGATCAAGGATTTCGTCCTGCAGGCCGCCGGCCGGCTGGGCGGGTCGATCTCGGCCGAACACGGGATCGGCACCGACAAGCAGGCCTGGCTGGGTCTCAGCCGCTCGGAGGCCGAAATCGGCCTGATGCGCCGGATCAAGCGGGCGCTCGACCCGAACGGGATTCTCAATCCCGGCCGGCTTCTGCCCCCCACACCGGCCACGATGCCGGCCCAGCACACCGAAAGGGTTCCGACATGACCAGTTTCAAGGCCGCCTGCGTCCAGATGAGCGCGACACCGGACATCGAGGCCGATATCGCCACCGATCTGGCACTGATGGAACAGGCCGCCGCGGCCGGCGCACAGCTGATTGCCCTGCCGGAATACTGCGCCGGGCTCGATGTCGAGGACGGCGCGCTTGCCCCGGTCGCCTTCCCCGAAGCCGCGCACCCCGCGCTG
Organism: Paracoccaceae bacterium; assembly: GCA_041397165.1. Taxonomy (GTDB): domain Bacteria; phylum Pseudomonadota; class Alphaproteobacteria; order Rhodobacterales; family Rhodobacteraceae; genus JAWKXE01. The sequence continues at coordinate 19,252 of JAWKXE010000035.1, forward strand.
GCGGCCTTTTCCGGTTTTGCCCGGGACCGTGCTGTCGAGCTGCTGATCGGCTCGATCGCCGTGTCCGAACCGGACCGGCTGGTCAACCGCTCGTTCCATATCGGGCGCGACGGCGCGGTGCTGGCGCGCTATGACAAGATCCACATGTTCGACATCGACCTCGGCCCCGACGGGCGCTATTGCGAAAGCGACGTGATCGCCCCCGGCACGCAGGCCACCCTGACCGAGACCCACGGCGCCAGGGCGGGCCTGTCGATCTGCTATGACCTGCGCTTCCCGCATCTTTACCGCGACTACGCCCGGGCCGGGGCCGATATCCTGTTCATCCCCGCCGCCTTCACCCGCAAGACCGGCGCGGCGCATTGGCACGTCCTGCAACGCGCCCGCGCCATCGAAAACGGCGCCTTCGTCATCGCGCCGGGCCAGTGCGGCACCGTCGCCGGCGGCAGCGAGATGTTCGGCCATTCGCTGATCGTCGATCCCTGGGGGGGCGTGCTTGCGGATGGCGGCGAGGAAGCCGGGATCGTCCTGGCCGAGATCGACCTGGACCGGGTCGCGGAGGCGCGGCGGAAGATCCCGTCGCTCGCCAACGAAAGGGCCTATGGCAAGGCCGCCGGCTAAGGCCCCTGCCCCGGCGCGACCGCCGTTGCAAGACACCGGCGCAGCAACGGCCGCCACGCGCGATCCCCGGATGCGGCCCTGAATGGGCGGCGGGTCTCGGCCTGCCGCCTGACTGCATGTCTGCTCTTCCGTCATCCCTGCAACCGTCGATGACGCATGCGTAAATTCGTTCTGGACTATTTTTCTGGACTTTTGTCCAAAAAAATTGCTTAGTCATCTCAGGCCCCGCGGAATCAGAGGAGAGGTTCGCGGTTCTGGCCGGTGCCGGCGCAGGCGTGCGGCACACAAAAGGAAGGGAGGACGGCATGGGCTTCGATTTCGTGATCGTGGGCGGCGGATCGGCGGGGGCGACCATCGCCTCGCGGCTGAGCGAGGACCCGAACGTAAAGGTCTGCCTGCTCGAGGCGGGCGGCAAGGGCAAGGATATCCTGATCCGCGCACCGATGGGCGTGGTGGCGATGCTGCCGGGCTATGGCAAGATCAACAACTGGGCGTTCAAGACGGTGCCGCAGCCCGGGCTGAACGGACGGCAGGGCTATCAGCCGCGCGGCCGGGCGCTGGGCGGATCGAGCGCGATCAACGCCATGCTCTATATCCGCGGCCAGAGAGAGGATTACGACAGCTGGGCCGCGCTGGGCTGCGACGGCTGGGGCTGGGACGATGTCCTGCCCTATTTCCGCAAGGCCGAGAACAACGTGAACGGCGCCGACGAACATCACGGCGGCGACGGTCCGCTGCATGTCTCAAACCAGAAGGCGCCGCGCCCGATCTCGCGCGCCTTCGTCGAGGCCAACACCCAGCTGCAGATCCGCGAGACCGCCGATTTCAACACCGGCGACAACGAAGGCGCCGCGCTCTATCAATGCAGCCTGTTCCATTCGCCCGAGAAGAACGGCGAACGCTGCTCGGCGGCAGCGGCCTATCTGCATCCGGTGATGGACCGCCGCCCCAACCTGACGGTGATCACCAAGGCCCGGGCGACGAAGATCCTGTTCGAAGGCAAGCGCGCGGTGGGCGTCGCCTATCGCGTCGGCCGGAAGCATCATGAGGTGCGCGCCAAGAAGGAGGTGATCCTCAGCTCGGGCGCCTTCCAGTCGCCGCAACTTCTGATGCTGTCAGGGGTCGGCCGGGCACAGGACCTGCGTCCGCACGGCATCGAGATGGTGCATGACCTGGCCGGCGTCGGGCAGAACCTGCAGGACCACCTGGATTTCACCTTCGCCTACAAGACGAAGGACACCGACAATCTCGGCATCGGCCTGCGCGCCACGCTGAAGCTGACCGGCGAGATCCTGAAATGGCGCAAGCACGGCAACTCGATGGTCGCCTCGACCATTGCCGAGGCCGGCAGCTTCTTCAAATCCGATCCCTCGGTCGAGCGGCCCGATCTGCAGACCCATTTCGTCATCTCGATCGTCGACGACCACGCCCGCAAGCTGCATCTGGGCCATGGCTATTCCTGCCATGTCTGCAACCTGCGGCCCTGGTCGCGCGGCGAGGTGTTCCTGACATCGGCCGATCCGATGGAGGCGCCGGGGATCGACCCCAAATTCCTGTCGGACCCGCGCGATCTGGACATCATGATCAAGGGCGCCCGGAAGACGCGTGAAATCCTGATGGCGCCGGCGATGAAGACCTACCTCCACAAGGAACTGTTCGGCATCCACGACAACATGACCGATGCCGAGTGGGAACAGGCGATCCGCAACCGCGCCGACACCGTCTATCACCCGGTCGGCACCTGCAAGATGGGGGTGGATGACATGGCCGTGGTCGACCCGACGCTGAAGGTGCGCGGGCTTGAGGGCTTGCGCGTGGCCGATGCCTCGATCATGCCGCTGCTGGTCTCGGGCAATACCAACGCACCCTCGATCATGATCGGCGAGAAATGCGCCGACATGATCAAGGCCGAATACGCCGCCGCCGCGATGGCGGCCGAGTGACCCCCCGTGGCCGGTCCCGCGCCGAACGGCGGGCCCGCCAACCTGATCCTGGAAGGAGTTGACCCATGCTGGGTGCGATGATGCGAAAAGAGCTGCTGATCAGCGACCTGATCGAACATGCCGGGAAATACCACGGCGACACCGAAATCGTCAGCCGCGAGACCACGGGCGAACTGAGCACCACCACCTGGGGCGAGGTGGCGGCCGCGTCGCGCAAGCTGGCCTCGGCGCTGGGCGGGCTGGGGCTGACGGCCGGCGACCGGGTCGCCACCCTGGCGTGGAACAATCACCGCCACCTGAAGATCTGGTTCGCCGTGTCGGGCGGCGGCATGGTCTGCCACACGCTGAACCCGCGCCTGTCGCCGCAGCAATTCATCTTCATCTGCAACGATGCCGCCGACCGCGCGATGTTCTTCGACAAGACCTTCATGCCGCTGATCGCCGGCACCCGCGAACATCTCAGGACCATCGAACATTTCATCTTCATGGGCCCGCGCGACGAAGAAGTCCTGGCGGCGCTGCCCGATGCGCTCTTCTTCGACGAGCTGATCGGCACCGGCGCGGACGACTATGCCTGGCCGCAGATCGACGAAGAGACGCCCTGTTCGCTCTGCTATACCTCGGGCACCACGGGCAACCCCAAGGGCGTGCTCTATGTCCATCGCTCGACCATGCTGCACACCTTCGCCATCGCCCTGCCCGACGCGCTGGGCCTGTCGGCGTCCGAGGTGATCCTGCCGGTGGTGCCGATGTTCCATGCCAATGCCTGGGGCATCCCCTATGCCGCCGCCATGACCGGGGCCAAGCTGGTGATGCCGGGGCCGGGGCTGGACGGCGACAGCCTGCTGGGGCTGATCGACGGCCAGCAGGTGACGCTGGCGCTGGGCGTGCCGACGATCTGGATGATGCTGCTGGCCGCGGCCGAAAAATCCGGCTCGAAGATGGAAAGCCTGAAGCGCAACGTCATCGGCGGTTCGGCCGCCGCGCCCAGCATGATCGCCGCCTTCCGCGACAAGTATGGCTGCGACACGATCCACGCCTGGGGCATGACCGAAACCTCGCCGCTGGGCTCGGCCAACCGGCCCAAGGGCAAGCATGCCGGGCTCGATGCCGACGCGATGGCGCTGCTGCGGCTGGGCCAGGGCCGGCCGCCCTTCGGCATCGACCTGCGGATCGTCGACCAGATCGGCAATCCCCTGCCGCATGACGGCAAGACCGAAGGCGCCCTGCAATGCCGCGGCCATTGGGTGGTCGACACCTATTTCGGCAAGGCGGACAGCGCCCTGACCGGGGACGGCTGGTTCGATACCGGCGATGTCTCGACCATCGACGAAGACGGCTTCATGGTGATCCGCGACCGCACCAAGGACATCATCAAATCGGGCGGCGAATGGATTTCCTCGGTCGATCTGGAAAACATCGCCGTGTCGCATCCCGGCATCGCCATGGCCGCCGCCATCGGCGCCACCCACCCGAAATGGGACGAACGCCCGATCGTCATCGCCGTCAAGGCCCCCGGCGCCGACCCGACCGAGGCCGAGATCCTCGCGCTTTACGAAGGCAAGGTCGCCAAGTGGCAGGTGCCCGACGCGGTGATCTTCACCGATGCGATCCCGCTGAACGCCACCGGCAAGATGCTGAAGAACCAGCTGCGCGACCAGTTCTCGAATGCCCTGATCGAGCGGGGTATCTGACATGCTCGATGCCGCACAGCTCGAACTCGCCGGGCAGGACGCGCTTTACGAGGAATACGACCGCGCCCTGGCCGACCTCGCCGCGCACAAGGACGACTGGGCGCGGCTGCCCGTTCCCGACCGCATCCGGCTTCTGGCCGGGATGAAGGACGGGATCATGAAGGTCGCCCGCGACTGGGCCGAGGAGTCGGCCCGCCGCAAGGGCCTCGCGCCTGGAACCCCGGTCGCGGGCGAAGAATGGATCGCCGGCCCCTATGCCTGCATGGCCGGCTGCAACGGGCTGATGGCGACGCTGTCGCAGATGCAGGGCAAGCGCTTTCTCGACGAGTTGCCGACCCGCGACCTGATCACCGGCCAGTTGGCGGTGCAGGTGCTGCCGCATACCATCTGGGACCGGCTGCTCTTGTCGGGCATCTCGGCCGAGGTCTGGATGCAGAAGGGCGTGACCGCCGCCAATCTGAAACAGCACGCCGCGCTGGCCTATGACACGCCCGAGGCGCAGCGCACCGGCAAGGTCGCGCTGGTGCTGGGCGCCGGCAACGTCTCGGCGATCACGCCGCTCGACGTGCTGCAGAAGCTGATCCTGGAAAATCAGGTGGTGATCCTGAAGATGAACCCGGTCAACGACTACCTGACCGACTATTACCGGATCGCCATGAAGCCCTTCATCGACGCGGGCTTCCTGCGCATCGTCAAGGGCGATGCCCGTGGCGGCGCCTATCTGTGCGAGCATCCGACCATCGAGGAACTGCACATCACCGGCGCCGAAACCACCCATGACGCCATCGTCTGGGGCACCGGCGAGGAAGGCGCGAAGAACCGCGCCGCCGGCACGCCGAAGAACGCCAAACGCTTCACCTCGGAACTGGGCTCGGTTTCGCCCACCATCGTGGTGCCGGGCCCGTGGAGCGCCGCCGACATCCGCTTCCAGGCCGAGAACATCGCCACCATGAAGCTGCACAATTCCGGCCACAACTGCATCGCCACCCAGGCGCTGGTGATGCCGAAGGGCTGGGACAAGGGCGCGCGGCTGATCGAGGCGGTGAAGGCGGTCGCCGCCACCTCGACCCGCCCCGCCTGGTATCCCGGTGCCGACACCCGGCTGCACAGCTATGCCGAACATGGCGGCAAGGTCGAATTCGTCGACCGTGGCCCCGACGCCCCGGCGCTGGTGATCGGCGAGATCGCCGAGGATGCCTATAACCGCAGCTGCGAGGTCTTTGCCCCGGCGCTCGGCATCAAGGAAATCGCGGCACCCGACCCCGCCAGCTATCTCGAGGCGGCGATCGACTATGCCAATAACGACCTCTGGGGCACGCTCGGCTGCCAGATCCTGATCCACCCAAGGACCATCCGCCAGATCGGCCGGAAACGGTTCGAGCAGATCGTCGCCGAATTGCGCTATGGCACCATCGGCATCAACGGCTGGTGCGGGCTGGGCTTCCTGATCATCGCCTGCCCCTGGGGCGCCTTCCCGGGCCATACGCTCGCCGATGTCGGCTCGGGGATCGGCACGGTGCACAACGCCTTCATGCTGGAAAAGACCGAGCGCACGGTGATCCGCGCGCCCTGGCGGCCGTTCCCGCGCGGGCTGCTCTCGGGGCAGTTCAGCCTGTTGCCCCGTCCGCCCTTCTTCATCACCAACCGCCGCCAGCACAAGATCGGCGCGGCGCTGACCGCGCTGCAATACCGCCCCAGCCTGCGCAAGCTGCCACGGGTCTTCCTGAACGCCCTGCTGGGTTGATACGCCACGTCCAGGACGGCGAGGCCTTGCCTTGCCGCCCGCAACCGGACCATGAAGGTGTCATGAACGAAATGCCCGCCAAGCTGAAGGCCCGCGCCGAACGCAAGACCGCCAAGCGCGAGGAAAAGAAACGCCAGATCGCCGACAGCGCGATCGAGGCGCTGAAAGAGCTGGGCTATGCCAACACCTCCCTGCGCGACATCGCCGAAAAGAGCGACCTGTCGCTGGGGATGCTGCATTACTATTTCGAGGACCGCACCGACCTGATCATCTATTGCGTCGAGATCTACAAAGAGGATTTCGTGCGCAACATCCTGGCCGCGCTGGACACGGCCCAGGGCCGCCAGGGCGTGATCGACGCCTTCTCCGAGGCGCTGGTCGCCTCGATCGTCGATGACGAGATGACCCACCGCCTGTGGTACGACATCCGCACCCAGGCGATGTTCGACGACACCTTCCGCCCGGTCGTGGACGAGATCGAGGCGATGCTGATCGGCATCGTCCGCACCGCCCTGATCAAGGCCGGGCACACGGCGCCGGCGCATGTCGAGTTGAACTATGCCATGCTCGACGGCGTGTTCCGCTATCTGATGCAGGGCCAGATCGGTGCCAACGGTCTGGACCGCGAAACCATGAAACAGGTCTTCCGAACGCTACTGGGAGAGGTCCTGTAACCCGCCCGCAAGGCGGCGGAGACAAACGGGGAAAGGAGGCCGAGATGGCCAAACAGCAAGTCGTGGTCGCCGGTGTCGGCATGACCAAATTCGCCAAACCGGGCGCGTCTGAGAGCTATGACACCATGGCCGCCGCCGCGATCCGCCAGGCGCTGGACGATGCGGGGCTCGGCTATGACGATGTCCAGCAGGCCTATGCCGGCTATGTCTATGGCGACAGCACCTGCGGCCAGAAGGCGCTCTATCATGTCGGCATGACCGGCATTCCGGTGGTCAACGTGAACAACAACTGCTCGACCGGATCGACCGCGCTCTATCTGGCGCGCCAGGCCATCGAGCACGGCATCGCCGATTGCGTCCTGGCCGTGGGCTTCGAGCAGATGAAGCCCGGCGCGCTGGGCAATGTCTATACCGACCGGCCCAGCCCGTTCGACGATTTCGACGCCGCCACCGACGTGCTGGTCGGCCATGGCGAGGTGCCGCTGGCGCTGCGCTATTTCGGCGGCGCGGGCAAGTCGCATATGGAGAAATACGGCACCACCCTGACCGATTTCGCCCGCATCCGCGCCAAGGCCAGCCGCCATGCCACCCGCAACCCGCTGGCGCTCTTCGACAAGGAGGTCACCCCCGACGAGGTGCTGGCCGCGCCCGAGATGTGGCCCGGCGTGATGACCCGGCTGATGGCCTGCCCGCCCACCTGCGGCGGCGCCGCCGCGATCCTGGTGAGCGCCGATTTCGCCCGCAAGCATGGTATCGATACCCGCGTCACCATCGCCGCCCAGGCGATGACCACCGACACCGCCAGCACATTCGAGGCGCGGGACATGATGCAGGTCGTCGGCTACGACATGACCGCCGCCGCCGCCCGTCAGGTCTATGACGCCGCCGGCATCGGCGCCGAGGATATCGACGTGGTCGAGCTGCACGACTGCTTCGCCCATAACGAGTTGATCACCTATGAAGGGCTCGGCCTCTGCCCGGAAGGCGGGGCGCAGAAGTTCATTGCAGATGGCGACAACACCTATGGCGGCAAATATGTCACCAACCCCTCGGGCGGTCTTCTCAGCAAGGGCCACCCGCTGGGCGCGACCGGGCTGGCGCAATGCTACGAGCTGACCCACCAGCTGCGCGGCACCGCCGACAAGCGCCAGGTCGAGGGCGCCCGCACCGCGCTCCAGCACAATCTCGGGCTGGGCGGCGCCTGCGTCGTGACGCTCTATCGCGGCGCCTGACCCGTGGGCCTGTTCGACCGCAGCAGCGCCGGCCACCGGACCTGGCCGGTCGCGGTCGTGGTCGAGCGCGGCCCGCTCCTCTTCTTTGCCGAAACCATCGGCGAGACCGATCCGCTCTGCCTCGACCCCGCCGCCGCACGCACCGCAGGCCTGCCCGATATCGTCGCGCCACCCACCTATGCCGCCGCGCTCGACCGGGTGGCGGTGATGCAGGCGGCGCGTGAGGACCAGCCCGATATCCTGGCACTGATCGGGGCCGACATGCGTTACCTGCTGCATGGATCGGAAAGCTATGATTACCACGCGCCGATCCATGCCGGCGAAACCGTCGAACATGTCACCACGCGTGACCGGCTTCTTCCGACTCGAGCAACGGCAGGCTCGAATTCGCCCATCTCGAAATCGAGATTCGCAGCCTCCGCGGTTCGCGCGCAGTGGATCGCCGCACTGCCGGCGCGATCAATCCATATCCACCGGCCGCCGGAGGTGCACGGGAGGCCAATGGGAACCGGTGACAAGACATCCTTGCCGGATCATGGCTCGCTAAAGCAGAGGACCGTTTAGGCGATGTTCCTGCCCGGCGCTGAAAGACCTTTCGCTTGAGCCCACGGGGACCGAATGCCTTCCGCTATCAGCCGAACCATACGCCCGTCGCGGTCAACGCATCACGTCGGACAGCGAAAGCCGGCATCCAATCTCGGGAAAGCGGCAGACAGCTCGTCCAGCAGCGGCCGCAGCGGGCGCGGCAGCGGATCGCGCAGGATCTTGCGATAGCGCTCCAGGATATCCGGCTTGATCCGGAACCGCCCCAGCCCGGGCAGATCGGCGACGATGCCCGAATGCGTCGCCCCGGCATGAAATCGTGCCGCGTCGGGCAATATCCCATGGCGCGCAGGTCGCGCATCAGCTGGGCCTCGACCCGCTTGTTGTCCGATGCGCCGAATGCCGCGACATGACTCGGCCCCTGCGTATCCAGCGCCGTCACGCCGGTATAGCGGTCGAGGTCGGACGCATACAAAAAGCCGTGACCGAGGCACAGCTCGGCCGGATCAGCAGGATCGCCTTGCGGATCGCCGGGTTGATCTCGACCGTGCTCCGTGATCTTCGGCAGCTCGCCCACCCTCGGGCTGCCGAAATCCACCGCCTCGGGGCGGCGCGGCAGGCGCATCAGCCCCGGATCGGGGGCCAGAAACTCGCTGTGGCCATGCTCGCCATGGACATGGAAGGCCTCGGCCGTCTCCTCGGGACGCATCGCCGTCAGGATCTGCCCCGGTTCGGCAAAAAGCACCTTGGTGGCCCTCAAGGGCATGGACAGATCGTCCTCGGCGCCCTGGGTGCGGGTCCAGAACAGATCCTCGGTCAGCGGGCTTCGTAGCCCAGCGGCTGCACCCCAGCCCGGTCAGCACCGCGTCGATCATCCGCGCCGGCGACATTAGCGCGATCAGCGCCCACGCGGGGCGGGCGATGGCGCCGGCTGGAACCACCGGCACCGCCTCGCCCTTGCCGAACCGCTCCAGCGTCGCGCGCGGGCCGGTCAGCCGCACACCCAACGGCCGTGCCCTGCCCGCCAGCATCGGCAACAGGGCCGGGTGCGGCACCGGCACCAGACCGGCTTGCGCCTCATTCCCCTGAGCCTGCGGTCGGCGGCACAAGCGCGGTATCGTCCCGCCCGCCGCCGCGTTCCTCCGGCCAGCCCGGCACCGTCGCCATAGGAAAGCGGCGGCACCCCGACGATGCGCAGCCCCGGCGGGCAGCAAGCTCGGGCGCCTCGGTCAGCGTCCTCGGCCAGCGCCGGGCACGACCGTCAGGTCGAGCGCCGGTCCAGCCCGTCGCCCGCCGCCAGCGCGGCCAGATCGGGGTCAGGTCCAGCCCGACAGGGGCTTCGGCCTCGTCCAGCCGCAACGCCGCTGGCCTGGATCGAGGATGATGACGGCTTTGGTGATCGGGGTCATGAGAGCCTCCTTCACGCGGTGGGCGCGCCGAAGCGCAGCCGGATCAGGCGGGTGCCGCACCAGTTGCGCGACAGGATGAACATCCGGTCGAACTGGCTTTCCGCCAGCTCGCCCAGGCCCGGCACGCCCAGCGCGCCGGCGATGTCGTCGATGGTGTTGGAATGCGCCACCACCAGCACGGTATGGCCGGCGTGGTGCAGCCGGATCGCATTGGCCAGCGCCGGGCCATCGGTGGCATCACTGCGTCACGCTCCAGCCCATGACCGGCGGCGGAGGCTGGCTGGCCGGTCTGTTCCGACCGCAGCGTCTGGGTCACGAACACGCCCGGAGACATCCTCGTCCTGGGCAGCATGTCGCGCAATAGGCTTGGCCTGCGCCTGGCCGGTGACAGTGGAAAGCGCCGGATGACTGCTGCCCGAGTTTCTCGGCGTGGCGCACCAGCACCACGGTCGAGGTCCAGAGCTTCAGCCGGTATTTGCGCAGGATGGTGGTGGGTTCGATCTTGTGCACTCATGGATGCGGCGGCGCAGGATCGGGGTGAATTCATTGGCCATGGAAATAACTCCCTGAAATCGGGGAATGGCTTGCCCGGCCCCCTTGATGAGGGGCCGGGCGGGGATCGGATCAGGCGCTGGCCCTCGTCATCGAGATCGAATTCCAGCGCAACGGTGCGCACCGTGCCGCCGCTGCCGCCCGCGAGCCAAGGCCGCCGCCGAGGATCTTCAGGATCTCCTCGATGGTCGGGCGCCGGGTGATGATCGGCCAGTCGCGCGGCGGCCGGACCGGCTCGAACGGCTTGTCGGGATCGAGCGGCTTCTCGTCGTCCTGCTGGAAACTCAGCTTATAGGTCATGCCGCCCGACAGCTCGCCATCCAGCAGGGTGCGGACCACGATCTGGTCGTCGCCCTTTTCGATGGCACGGCGGGCCAGATCCGGGTCGATCTCCTTGCCCGGCTCGATCGACAGCACCACCTCGCGGCGGTCGCGCGGACCCAGCTCGAACTTGCGGCCCCCGGCCGAAACCACGTTCATCTCCCAGCCCAGCCGGCGCAGGAACATCGGCAGCTCGATCTCGATCACCGCCACCTTCGGAAGCTTGAACGGGTTGCGGACCCAGATGATGTGCTTGCGCAGATATTCGACCAGCCATTTCAGGCTGGGCAGCACCGGGTTCACGTTGCGCTGTCCGATATTGTTGTCGAACGGCACCAGGCGGTTTTCCGGGATCGTGCCGGTGATCGTGGTATCGTTGCCCGGATCGCCATCGGCATGGGCAATCGCCAGCAGGCATTCATGCCCCACCTGGGTGGGCACGAAGGCGAACGGCCCGACGATGGTGCTCCCGCCCGAAGCGATGGCGCCCGCGGCCGGCAGGCTGGCCGTGGCCATCGGCGTCCAGTCGTCGGGGAAGGCCAGCCCGGTGCCCGGCAGCGCGTGATAGGCATCGACCCGCACGCCATGGGCGGTATCGGTGCCGCGGTTCTTGACCCGGACATACATGTAATTGGTCTGGTTCACGATCGGCTGCTGATGCACCAGCCCGCCATCCGCCGACCGCCGCACCCACATGTCCTGACAGGACCAGTGGTTCGCCAGATACTGGTATTCGCCATGCCGGCCATCGTCGATATAGACATCCACCGCCGGCGGGTTGCCTTCGGTATTGACGGTGTTGGGCTGCCCCGGTGCCGCGCCGGGCTGGAACAGGCCCTGCTTCTCGAACGCCCAGCGCACCACCTTGTGCAGCGCCCCGCCGGGGATGCCCTGAAAGCTGGCGGTGGTCTTGTCGGCGGTCTCCATATTGCCCTCGAACACCTCGGGGAATTGCGTGGTCGAGCTGAGCAGGCCGATGGCCTTGAAGACCAGATAGGCCGCCGTATCCGAGGCCCGCCGCTGCGTCGGCAGATACGAGGCGTCGCCGCCGATCGAGCGATAGAGCCGGAACAGCGTCGACGACAGAACCTGTTCGCCGCCATATTGCGTATTCCAGTTCGGACCGAACCAGGCCCAGCCGCCGGCGACGGTGCGGTCATGCCGCCGGTTCAGACCCGGCGCACCGGCATGGACCCAGGGGAAGGTATCGAACCGGTCGGCGGCATTCGATCCGGGATCGTTCAGGATCGCCGCCAGCCCGTCGCCGGCCGAGTGGGCGAAACCGAAATTCGGGCTGTTCACATGGTCCCACAGCAGGGCATGGCCGAACTCGTGCCAGGCCACCCGGTTCGATGTGGCGATACCGATGGTCTGGCCCGCCGCCATCTTGCCGAAGCGCAGCTCCAGAAGGCCGTTACCCGAGGCATTACCGGGTGCCTGGGCGTTGACCTGATCGCTCATCGCGCGCGCATCCACCGGCACCGGGAAGGTGGTGCCGTTGAAATACGAGGTCACGTTGAACCCCATGTCCTGCATCGTCCGGAACAGCCGGTCGCAGTTGTAATAGGCGCAGGTGGCGGTGAAATTCTCGCTCTGGGCGTTGAAGTTGAAGGCCCCGGCGGGCGACGGCACCGTCGGCGGCGCCTGCACCGGCGCCTGGCGTTCGGTGACATGGACGAAGGTGCCGCGCAGGTCCTGCGGCGTGTTCGCCACCAGCCCGGTCAGCGTCCGCGAGCTGCGGAACGGGTTGAGCTGCGCATTGGTCGAACTGGCCGACACCGCCGCGCCGGTCTGGGTCTGCGGGTCGCGGTCGAAGACCATGCCCGTGGCACAGGCCACCAGGGCGCGCAGATACAGCACATCGCCCGATTTCGGCTCGACCAGCGCGCGCCAGTTCACCTCGGCCTGGCCCTCGGCCATGGCGGCCTGAAACAGCACCTCGTCGCAGATGTAATGCTGGCCCTTGGTCAGCCCCTCGATCGTCGTCGCGGGCAGATGCGGAATATGCACCCCCTCGCCGCCGACACAGCCCTCGTGCTCGTGGCTTTCCTCGCGCGCGTCGGGCTCATAGCGATAGACCACCTGACGCTCGATCCGGGCGTTGTCCATATCGGGCAGGGCAAAGCCCAGCATCTTCTTCAGCGCCGCGTTGGTGACCTTGCGAGTGCCATCCTTCTCGACCCGCGTCTCGGGGTTCCGGATGGCGACCGACCCGTGCATCGCGCTTTGCAGGCTCTGCGGCTCCAGGCTGTCGCCGTCCATCTGCATCCCCAGCGTCGCGCCGAAGACATCGAGACCCATGGCCTCCTGCTGATAGACCACCACCTTGGTACCGGCGATGTCCTTTTCGTTGCGGAAGCTCATCACCGGCCGGTCGCCGGCGCCTTCCAGCCCCGGCCCGCCATCGCCGGCCAGCGCCGTGCCGGCCAGCCCCATTTCACCGCGCATCCCTCGCAGATAGAACTCGGCCACCTGCTGCGGCGTCGCCATCGGCGCGGCCGATTCCAGTTGCGGCGGAGTGGGGTTCTTCAGGAAAACGACTTCGCCGTATTCGTTCTTGATAACCGTGTCGGTCATGTCAGACCTCCTATGTCAAAAGGGCTTCGGGCAAACCTCTCCCGGCAGCGTCCGACAGGGTCGGATACCGCGGGCACTGGTGGATAAATTTCACGTCTGAATTGCAGATCAATCTACACGCCATGGGCGAGTCGCTCAACGCCACGCCCCTTCCGGTATTCCATACCCATGGGCAGTTTCCCGCCGGTTTCCTTTGACCGGCGCCCCCGAGGCGGCGTAGCGTTCGGGTATTCCAATCCCGTGACCGCATCTTTCTTGGCCACAGCGGATCATGTTTTCATTCTTTGATTTCAGGAGGTTGCTCCCGATGGCCGAGTTGACTGGACTGCCGCTCTTGAAGCGACTCATGCAAGGTGCCGCACCCGATACGCGCGCGCTCTATGCCCCCGAACGCCTGCGCTTCGCCCTCGAAGCCGCCGCCGACGGCACGCCTCAGGCCGAGGTGCAGACGGCCCTGCAATCCCGGCTCGAAACCCTCACCGGCTCGCCCCGGTTCACACTCGAACCGCTCTTCGCGGATCAGAGCGGCGAGGACAGCCTGTTCTTCACCTTCGCCCCCGACGGGCTGGACCGGACCTTGCCGGACGAGATGCTCTTCGCCATCGCCCACGACCTGCGCCGCGATCTCGGGCTGATCTCGTGCGAGCCCGATACCGGCGCGCAGGTCTTCACCGATCCCGCGCCAGAACCGCCGGCAACGACCGAAGGCGCCATCCTCGATGCCACCTGCTGGGCCCAGGGCACCCCGCCCGAGCCGAAGGACTGGGCGCTTCACAAGGTGAACGTGCCGGCCGCCTGGGCGCTGGCCCCGGGCAAGGGCGCCGGCGTGATCGTGGCCCAGCCCGACACCGGCATCGCCGACCATCAAGAGCTGCTGCAAACCCATTTCGATTTCTCCAAGACCCGCAACCTGATCGAAGGCGGCACCCGGCCGACCGATCCGCTGACATCGTCGATGTCGAACCCGGGCCACGGCACCGGCACCTGCAGCGTGCTGGCCTCGGCCGGCAGCGGCGCGATCTCCGGGTCCGCCCCCGGCGCCACCGTCGTCCCCATTCGCTGCATCAACGATGTGAAGGTGTTCAACGCCACGCCCGTGGCCCATGCCATCGACCACGCGGTCTCGGTCGGGGCCCATGTCATCACCATGTCGCTCGGCGGGCTGTGGAGCCGGGCGCTCCGCGCCGCCGTCCGCCGCGCCGTGGCGGCGGATGTGATCGTGCTGGCGGCGGCCGGCAACTGCGTCGGACTGGTGGTCTGGCCGGCGGCCTATAGCGATGTCATCGCGGTCGGCGGCACGGATGTGAACGACGGCAAGTGGAAGGGCTCGTCGCATGGGTCCCGGGTCGATTTCTCGGCCCCTGCCCAGCATGTCTGGAAGGCGCACCGCTCGCCCGACATCTCGCAGACCAATGCGATCAAGGCCAGCCAGGGCACCTCTTTCGCCACCGCGATCAGCGCCGGCGTCGCGGCGCTCTGGCTCGAACGCCACGGCCGCGCCTCTGTCATCGCCCAGGCCCGGGCGCGGGGGACCTCGGTCCAGAACCTCTTCCGCACCGCCGTGCGCCAGACCGCGCGCCGCCCCGCCGGCTTCCCCTCGGGGCTGGGCGCCGGGGTGGTCGACGCCGGCGCGCTTCTGGCCCTGCCGCTTGCCCAGATCAGCATGGTCCAGACCGAAAGCGCCGCGATGTTCGCCGATGCCTCGGACGGGCTGAGCGACGCGCTGAGCGAACTGTTCGGCCCCGGCGCGCCCGATCCCGGGTTCGACTGGGCCGCGCATGGCGCCGAGATTTCCTCGCTGATCCTGGCCGATCTCCGTGCCGGGCGCGGCCGCGACGGGGCGGCGGCCGAGGCACGCGCCTTCCGTCAGGCCAGCCCCGCCCTGACCGACAGCGCCGCCGCGGCGCGCGACAGCCGCATCGCCCATCTGGTGCTGCGCGGCCGTCCCACGGCACCGTCGATCATGATCCCGGCCCAGGTTTCGCCCGAACGGCTGGGCCGGCTGCTCGCGGGCTTCGGCGCCAAGGCCCTGCCCGGCCTCGCCCCCGAGGCCGCCGCGACCGTCTCGCCCGAGGCCGGGCGCAGCGCGCTCGACGCCCCCGGCCGCGACCAGGCCCTGGCGCCGCTGCGCCAGCGGATCGCCCGCAGCGCCCGGCCCGCCGACGACATCCTCGAGGCCAGCGACCGCGGCCTGGCGATGCTTCATGCCGAAGGGCACCTCCGCCCAGCTCGACGAACAGACCACCCTGCAGCTCGAAGCGCTGGTCTCGCTCGAGGAACGCCCGGCGATCCCGGTCATCACCCGCGACACCCCCGATGGCCGCAAGGTGCAAAGTGTCGATGTGAACGACCCGGAATTCGGCCGCTTCGCCGGGCTGGTGGCGCTGGCCCTGCCCGATCTGGAACAGGGCGCGCTGGGCTCGGTCGGGCGGATCGACGGCGATGGCATTCACTTGGGCACCGGCTGGGTGATCGCGCCCGGGCTGGTGGTGACCAACCGCCATGTGCTCGAGGAATTCGCCGCCCCCCTGCCCCGGCTCGATAATCCCGACAGCTGGCAGATCTACCGCGACACCCGGATCGACTTTTCCCCCGGCGCCGACGATCCGGCGCAAAGCTTCGCCGTCACCGGCGTGGCCTTCGCCGGGGCCCAGCCGATCCGGCTCTATCCGATCAGCTTCGACAAGCTCGACCTCGCCGTGCTCAGGGTCGAGCCGGTGAACGATGCCGGCACGCCCCTGCCGCCGCCCCTGCCCATTGCCGCCGGCAACGCCGCCCAGGGCCTGAACCTCTTCGCGCTCGGCTATCCGGCCCCGCCCGGATACATCCCGCGCGACGAGCACGGCCAGATGCGCCAGGACGTGATCGAACGGCTGCGCGACATCTTCGGCCTGACCTATCGCCGCAAGTATTTCAGCCCCGGCCTGGTCATGGGCCCGTCGAACGCCTGGGTCTTCGACCACGACGCCACCACGCTGGGCGGCAATTCCGGCTCGCTCGTCGGCACGCTCTCGGGCGGGCTCTGGGCGGTGGGGCTGCATTTCGCCGGCGACTGGCTGCGCGCCAACCACGCCCACGACCTGCGCGCCGTGCTGACCGCCCGGCCCGAACTGGCCGCGCTGCTGCCCTGAGCCATGCCCGACGACGCCCAGGATACCGGCCCGATCCCCGCCGCCCTGACCCCGGATCAGGCGGCCGAGGTCGCCCGGCATTTCACCGCTGGCCGCCCCGCCCTCGGCCAGGTCTATGGCGAAATCGCGCGCCGCTCGGCCGGGCGGCTGCGCGACTTCAAGATCGTGGCGCTGGGGCTGAACGACACCGGCGCGGCCTTCGCCGCCGCGCTGCTGGAAACCGCCCGCGCCGGGGTGCATCGCACCTTCCTGACCGAACTGGCCGCGCTGGGCTTTCTCGACCTCGAAGCGGCGGTCGAGGCGCTGCGCGCCGACCAGCCCGGCAGCGATGCCATCGACGCCCTGCTCTGGCCGCAGGACGCGACCGGGCTGGTGACGCTGCCGCAGGGCTGGAACGCCGATGTCGCCGCCTCGGTCGACATGACCCAGCTTCTGCGCGCCATGAACCTGGCGGCGCGGCGGGTCTGCCTGGTGCAGGCCGGGCTCAGCCAGGGCACCGGCTTCCTGATCGGGCCGCAGACGGTGCTGACCAACTGGCATGTCGTGGCCGCGCTGATCGACCCGGCCACCGGCCGGCCCCGCCCCGGCAGCGACCGCCAGATCCGCTGCGTCTTCGAAAGCCTCGCCGGGGCGCAGGGCCGCGACTATCCGGCGCTTGACGACTGGCTGGTCGAGTTCAGCCCGCTGGCGGCCGGCCCCGCCACACCCACCGCCCCCGGCGCCGGCCTGCCCGACATGACCGCGCTGCGCCCCCATGCGCTCGATTTCTGCGCCCTGCGGCTGGCCGGCTCGCCCGGGCGCGAACGCGGCTGGTACGACCTGGCCGAGATCGGCCGGCTCGACCGCCCGACCGATCTCTTCTTCGTCTTCCAGCATCCGATGGCCAACCCGCAGCGCCTGGCCATCGCCAAGGGCGTCACGCTCGACCCCGCCGACCCGGCCTTCCTGCGCCACATGGCCTGGAGCGACGAAGGCTCCTCGGGCGGGCTCTGCCTCGATCACCGCTTCCAGCCGCTGGCGCTGCACCATGCCGCCGTCACCGACCCCCAGGGCGCCTTCCTCTTCAACCGCGCCGTGCGCCTTGCCGAGATCGACATCGCCGCCCCCGATCTCGGCGCGCCCGACCCGACCCGCGACCGCATCAGCGTTCTGGCCGACGGCTCCCGCGCGGTGCTCGGGCGCGCCGCCACCCAGGACCTGGCGCAGGACATGATGCGCAGCCCCGCGCGGCCCATCCTCTATGTCCGCGGCCAGCCGCGCTCGGGCAAAAGCTTCACCACAAGGCTGATCCAGGATTGCACCCCGCATGACCGCCGCCGCATCGTCCAGATCTCGGCCTCGGAAATGCCGACCGAACCGCGCGACCTCGCCAGCCTGATCCTGACCCGCGCCGGCGCCGCCCCCGCCGCCATCGCCGCCCTGCCCAACCCCGACACCCCGAACGGCACCGACAATGCCTGGATCCGCTCGGCCCTGCTGCCGGCTCTGCGGCTGGGGCTGACCGAGCTGCTGCGCGCCGATCCGCAAAACCCGATGGTGCTGTGGCTGATCCTCGACGAGCTCGACATCGTGCCCATTCCCCAGACCGGCGCGCGCGAGCTGCTGGACGCGCTCTATGCCGATGCCGAGGCGATGCGCACCCTTCGCGTCGTGCTGATCGGGCTCGACGCCACCCTGGCCGGGGTCGATCAGGCCACGACGCGGGTCGAATATCTCGACCATCCCGACCAGGTCGCGGCCGAGGCGCTGGAAAGCTGCCTCGGCGCCCTGATGACGCAGAAGCGGCTGGCGCCCGCGCCGGACGAGCTGAAACGCCACGCCGATCTGGTCACCAGCATGGCCAATCTGCTGCAGACCATGGGCACCGACGGCAACCGGCTCGAACGGCTCTCTAACGTGCTCTCCAAGGTCTGGCTGGCGGCGATACGGGGATGGAGGTGACGATGCGCGACTTGCCCAGCCCAAGCCAGCCCTGGCCCGACGACCTGCTGCACGCCGCCCTGACCGGCCTCTTCGACCCGCGCGCGCTGATCCCGGACGACGCGCCCAATGCGGCCGATCGGCTGGCCGCGCTGGCGCCCCTGGCGGTCGAGCGCGAGCTGGACGGGCGCTGGTTCTGGACCCTGACCGCCGATGCCCGCCGCGCCGGGCTGGCCCGCCTGCCCGCCGACCCGGCTCAGCGCGCGGCGGTGCTGGCGGGCGTGCCCCGGCTTGACGGCGACCGGCTGGGCGCCGCGCTCCGTGCCGCTCTGGCGGCGAAACCGGACCCGGCGCTGCGCAGCCTGTTGGAACGCGGCCGCAAACCCTGGCGCGACCGCGGCAAGGCCACGTCCAGCGACGGGCCGCTCGACCCCAATGCGCTGGCCCAGGCGCTGGAACTGCTCGAGGAGGCCGGCATCGCCCTGCCCGACTGGGCCGCCGATCCGACCACCGCCCGCGCCCTGCGCCGCGCCGTGGTGCTCGACCGCCGCGCCCGCGCCGCCCACCGTCTGCTGCCCACCGCCTTTCGCGGCCGCCACCGCGAATTGCGCGCGCTGGAGCATTACATCCTCACCGGCGAGGCCGCCGACGACGCCGCCCGCCCGGTGCTGGAAACGCTCGACCCCGCCCCGCCCGCGCAGGACATCGCCGCAGTGGTGGTCACCGGCATCGGCGGCACCGGCAAATCCGCGCTGATCGAGGCCCTGCGCCGCCGCACCGAACGCGAGGCCGAGGTCACCTTCCTGGGCTTCGACCTGGACCAGACCGCGCTGCGCTCGGGCGAACGGCTGGCGCTCACGACCGAGCTTCTGCGCCAGATCGGCCTGCTGCATCCCGGGCTCGACAAACCGCTCTCGGGCATCCGCCAGATGCTGCGCGACCGGCTCTCTTCGGTCACCGACGACAGCGCCCGGCTCGAAGTGGCCTCCTCGGCGATCTACAGCGCCTTCTCCGAGCTTCATGGCAGGCTCGAGGCCGCCGGGCTGAAAGATCACGGCTTTGCCCTGGTCTTCGACACCTTCGAACAGGCCCTGGTGGTGGGCGAGGAACGCCTGCGCCTCTTCGCCGACTGGCTGGCCCTGCTGCGCCATGTCGCGGGCATCGACAAGCTGCGCGTCATCCTCTCGGGGCGCGAGGCCGACATGATCGCGGGCGTCGACACACCCGGCCTTGCCGTGGTCGCCCGGATCGAGCTGGGCGATCTCGGCACCAATGCCGGCCGCGCCAAGCTGCGCGACATGTTCCGCCGCTGGGACATCCCCCATCTCGACCTGGTCGACGACCTGATCGCCGCCTTCGGGTCGAACCCGCTGGTGATCGAGATCGTCGCCAATTTCTGTCGCGGCCGGCCGCGCGGTGAAATCGCCGCGCTGCTGCGCGAAGGCGACGACGGTCAGGACATGCGCGGCGCGCTGGGCGCCGAGATGCGCCAGCGCATCCTCTATTCCCGCATCCTGAACCGCATTTCCGACCCCGAACTGCGCCCTCTGGCCAGCCCCGGCCTGATCCTGCGCCGTATCACGCCGCAGCTGATCGAAGAGGTGCTGGCCGAACCCTGCGGCCTGCAGCAGCCGCTGCCGCCCGGCAAGGCCGACGAGCTCTACAAGGCGCTGGCCGAACAGGTCTGGCTGGTGCGCCCGGCCCCCTCGGGCGGGGCGCTGGAACACGTGCCCGACCTGCGCCGGGTGATGCTGCCGCAGATCCTATCGCTGCCCGAGGCCGAAACCGTCGCCCGCGCCGCCGCCGAATGGTATCAGAGCCAGGCCGCGGGTCAGACCAGCCCCGACCTCTGGGAGGCGCAGTATTACCGCGCCCTGCTCGACCCCGACGCGCTCGACCCGGTGCCGCGCGATGCCCTTCTGGCCATCGCCGACCACCTCGGGGCCGCCGCCGCCGATCTGCCGGCCAAGCCCCGGGCGCAGCTGCGCGAAGCCAGCGGCGCGGTGCTGCGGCTGGACGAGATCGCCGCGCTGACCGGCGAGGCGCGCAGCCGCGCCAGTTCGAAGCGCGCCGCCCAGCAGCTGTCCGAGGGGCTCGAGCAATCGGTGCTCGACGAGGCCGCCGCCGGGCTCGACGCCGCCTGGACCGCCCGCCACGGCACGGCGCCCGACGGACCGTCGTCAGGCGTGGCAGACGACGGTGCCACGCAATCCGACGCCTCGGTCGCCGTCGCCCTGTTCGCGGCGGCCAGCTATGACGAGCTGGCCCGGACCGCCCCGGCCCAGGCCCGTGCGCTCTGGCAGAACGCCGCCGACAAGCGCCCGGCACGCGGCCACGGGATCGACCTCAACCATCCGGCCTGGCTGACCGCCATCGCCACCCTGTCGCCCGACCTGCCCCCGGACCGGCACGCCGCCCTGGCGGGCGCGGCCGAGGCCTGGGCGCACGAGACGGTGGATGCGGGCGGCGGCGATATCCTGCTGGCCAAGCTCGCCGACGGTCAGGGCGACATGCTGGCCCAGGCCAGGCTGGCGACGCTGGTTCTGGCCCTGGCCCAGGCGCCCAGGCCGCCGTTCCAGTCCCTGCAGAACCTGATGGGCCACGGGTCCGGCAGGCCGGTCGACCTCGGGCGGATCGACACCGCGC
>JAWKXE010000036.1:0-38872 GCA_041397165.1 Paracoccaceae bacterium
GCGTCGGGCCGACATGCGGCAGGAAGCCTTGGGACCACATCGCTTCGGCATAGTCCGCTTCGGGGATGATTGCGCGCTCGGAAAAGACCCGGTCGCAGCCGCCGCCGCAGGTGGTGCCGCCGGTGGTCAGGCTGCCGGCAAGCGTGGCATCGCCGGTGTCGGTCACTTCGAACAGCTTGGTCTTGGCGTTCGAGGCGCTGCCGACGGCGCCCTGTTTCAGAATGAAATTGGTCCCCGCGCCAAAGCTCCATTCGCCGCCGGTGGCGGAATTGGCCAGCACGATCTCGGGGCGGCCGTTGTTCACCAGGTTCAGCAGCGTGCGGGGGCTGGTTGTTGCGTTCAGCTCTTCGACCTGGACACGGGCGGTGCCATCGCTGCGCTGCAGGTCGAGCCCGCCTTCGGGGCTGTAATCGCCCAGGCCGACCTTGCCGTCGGACTTGACGATCAGCGCCCAGCTGGGCGCGCCGGCGGCGATCGAGAGCGGGGTGGTGCTGCCGATCTGGTCACGGACCTCGAAGGCGCCGCTATAGGCGGAGATGTCCCAGACGCCGGGGGTGGAGAGGGTGCTTTCCATGCGGATGCGGGGATAGCCGGCGGTGACGATATGCAGCGGCTGCTGCGGAAAGGCGGTGCCCATGCCGATATAGCCGTCGGTATCGTTGATCACCAGCGAATGCGAGGGCGCGGCGTTGCGCACCTTGAAGGGCTGGGTGCCCGAGGAGACGTCGCCGACGGCGAAATACTTGTCGCCGCCCGAGGTGGTGTCGTTGATCTCGATCCGCCAGTCGTCGATCGGAAAGCCTTCGGGGTCGCCGACATCCTCGAACTTGATCCTGAGGTTGGGGCCTTTCAGCACCAGCGTATCGGCGCTGTTCCAGGTCTGGGTGTCGGTGCATTCGTCGCCGACGCAGAGATGGCCGGTGATCGACCGGTCGTCGTTCAGATACGAGAGCGCCGAGGCGGAGGTGGCGAAGGTGCCGAGAGCGGCGACGAGAAAGCTGCGCATGTCCAATATCCTGTTGATTATACAGGTGGAAGCTTAGGGGCCGCGAGGCCGCCGTGCAAAGGATTCCCCGCCTGACGCCGCGTCGTGCGGGACAGGCCGGGCGATCTGCGCGGGAGCGGTCAGTCGCGCGCTGCCAGCCGGGCCTCGAAGGCGTCGAACCGGGCTTCGAGCGCGGCGTTGCGGCGCTCGAGCTCGGCGATGTAGAGATGCGCGTGCTCGAGCTCGTTCAGCATCCGGCCCAGCTTGTCGGTGACGTCGAAGGGCGCGCCCTCGGGCGTGGGGCCCACGTTGGGGAGATAGCCCAGCGCCTGCATCCGCGCGGCATGGTCGGGAATGCTGGGCAGGGCATAACCGGGCGCGAAGACCGCGTCGCAACCGGTGCCACAGGTGGTGCCGCCGGTCACCAGACTGCCGGCCAGGTGGCGTCGCCGGTCGCCGTCACCTCGAAGAGCTTGGTCTTGGCGTTCGAGGCGCTGCCCACCGCGCCCTGCTTGAGGATGAAGTTGGTGCCGGCGCCGAAGGACCATTCGCCGCCGGTATCGGAATTGGCCAGCACGATCTCGGGGCGGCCGTTGTTGACCAGGTTCAACAGGGTGCGCGGGGTGGCGGTGGTGTCGGCCTCTTCGATCAGCAGCCGCGCGCCGCCGTCGTCGCGGAAGACATGCAGCGCCGCGTCGGGCAGCGGTGTGCCCAGCCCGATATCGCCATCGGCGGCGATGGTGAAGGCGTTGTCGTTGCCGCCACCCTCATGGATCCGGAACGGGGTGGCGACGGTGGTCCCGGAAATGTCCTCGATCCGGTAGGGGGTCGAGGCGACCACCCGCCAGGTCTGCGCCGAAAGACCTTCGGAGGTATCGCGGGCATAGATCACGGTCGGGCTGTAGCCCGTGCGGATATGAAGATTGGCGCCGGGAAAGGCGGTGCCCAGCCCGACATAGCCCGAGCTGGCGACGCGCAGTGCATTGGTGGGCGCGGCGGCGTCGATGCGCAGCGGGGTGGTGCCGGAATCGACATCCTCGAGGGCGAAGAACTGGGTCGCGGCGTTGAGGCCGTTGGCCTTGAGCATCCAGTCGGTGGTGCCTTCGACGGCGGAGGTGTCCTCGAACAGCAGGCGGACATTCTCTTGCTTCAGTTTCAGCGTGGTGTCGCCCAGGGTCTCGGAGCTGGTGCAGTCGTCGCCGACGCAGAGCTGGCCCTCGATCGAGCGGTCGCCGGTGAGGACGACCTGCGCCGCGAGCGGCATGGCGAGGGAGGCGGCGAGCGTGGCGAGGGTGGCGGCCGTCAGGGTGGCGGGCCGGGCGGGGAAATGGATCATCTGAAATCGGGTCCTTGGTCGGATGTCATGGCGGGCAGGTTAGGCGAGACGGTGCCGCGACGCATACCCCAATTGAGGTATGGCCGGTGTTTTCGCGGCGGGCGGGGCGTGCGGGGCGGGCGGGGTTCAGTCCGTCTCGAGCGCGTCGAGCCGGTGGCGCAGCGCGGCCAGTTCGGCCTCGAGCGCGCGGTTACGGGCGTCGAGTTGGCCGATATAGAGATGCGCCTTTTCCAGCTCGTTCAGCATGCCACCGGTCATCCGGGTCAGGTCATAGGGCCCGGATTCGGCGGTCGGGCCGACGGCGGGAAGGTGGCGCCGGGCCAGCGTCTGGGCCAGGTGATCGGCGATCGAGGGCAGGTCATATCCCGGGGCGAAGACCGCGTCGCAGCCCTCATCGCAGACCGAGCCGCCCGAGGTGACGGTGCCGGCGAAGGTGGCGTTGCCGCTGTCGTCGACCTCGAAGAGCTTGGTCTTGGCCGAGGAGGTCGAGCCGACCGCGCCCTGTTTCAGAATGAAGTTGGTGCCGGCGCCGAAGGACCATTCGCCCCCCGTATCGGTATTGGCCAGGGTGATCTCGGGGCGGCCGTTGTTCCTGAGCGCCAGCATGGTGCGGGGGGCGGGGGTGGCGATTTCGTCCTCGATCAGAAATTGGGCGCTGCCGTCGTCGCGCAGCAGGTGCAGCGCCGCCTCGGGGGCGTTGGTCCAGAGCCCGACGCCGGTGGCGCCGAGGTGGAGGGTGGATTGCACCGCGGCCTTGGCGATGACGAGGGGGTTGTGCAACGTGGTCTGGTTGCGGATGTGAAACTCGAATTCGTTGCCGGCGAGCTCCCAGATCTGGGCGGGATAGACCACGGCGCTCTGCTCGAGCCGCAGCCCCGGGGTGTCGTCGGTGATGGCGTGCAGGGTCCTGCTGGGCAACGAGGTGCCGAAGCCCATGTTCCCGAACTCGTTGATATAGAGCGCGTTGGCGCGGGCATTGGCATTGACCCGCACCACCTGACGATTGGTGGTGGCATCGACCAGCGCGAAGTAACTGGCGCTGCCGCTGATGTCATTGGCGACCAGGCGCCAGTCGTTGGCCGGCGAGCCGTTGGTCGAGGTGTCGTCGAAATGCAGGCGCAGCACGGTGTTCTTGAGCCGCAGCGTATCGCTGCTGAAGGTTTCCGGCGCGGCGCAGCTGGTGCCGACGCAGAGGGCGCTGGAGATGATGCCGTTCGAGGTGGTGAGGACGGTATCGGCGGCGGCAGGCGCGGCGGCGAGGCCCAGGGCCAGGGGGGCGGCCAGAAAGGCGGCCAGAGAAGCGGCCAGAAGGCCGGTGGCAAGCGGGCGGAAGGAGGCGGAGGCTCTTGTCATGAAATCGTGGTCCTGAAACGGGGGCGCCGCCGAAGACCGGGGCGGCGGATCCGGTCGTGAACACATGATATTTCCGCAACCGCGCCATCGCGCCAGAAAAAAATGCGGGCCGCCGTGCTGAGGCGAGGCGGGTCGTCGGGGGAGAGGGCACGGCACGGAAGATGCCGGCGCGCGACGGGAGCGGCGGTTCGCGCGCGTGTCTCCGGGCGTTACTGGCTGCTGGCCCTCTCTACACCCTTCACGATGGCGTCGCGCAGCCGCTTTTCCAGCGCCCGCTGTTTCGACTCGGAGTGGAATTTCAGGCCGAACATGTCCTTGACATAGAAGCTGTCGACCACCTGTTCGCCATAGGTGGCGATGACGGCGCTGGCGATATAGACGTTCATGTTGGCCAGGGTGCGGGTCAGGTCGAACAGAAGGCCGGGGCGGTCGCGGGTGTCGACCTCGATGATGGTGTAGATCTCGGAGCCTTCGTTGTCGAAGGTGATCGAGGTGGACACCTTGAAGGCCTTTTCGCGCTTCTTGAACTTGTCGCGGTCGGCGATCGCCTCGCGGGCGATGACCTCGCCCTTGAGGATGCGGTGCAGCATGGTTTCCAGCCGCTTCAGCTTGGACGCCTCATAGGGGTGGCCATCGGCGTCCTGGATCCAGAAGGCGGCGGTGGCATAGCCGTCCTTCGAGGTGAAGGTGCGGGCGTCGACGATATTGGCGCCGACCAGCGCCAGCGCGCCGCACATCCGGCTGAAGATGCCGGGGTGGTCGGCCATGGCGAAACAGGCGCGGGTGGCGTCGCGGTCGGTGTCGGGATGCAGGTCGATGCGGATCTCGTCGTCCTTCAGCCCCTTGAGCAACCGGGCGAAGACCGCATGCGCCGTGACATGCAGCCCCTGCCAGTAGGGATCGTAATGCCGCGCGGTTTCGACCTTGAGATCGGCGGGGTCCCAATCGGGCAGGGCGGCGCGCAGGTTCTTCTTGGCCTCGGCGCCGCGCACCTCGCGGCTCAGCGCCTCGAGCCCTTCGTCCAGCGCCAGCCGGGTCTGGCGGTAGAGGGCGCGCAGAAGCACCGCCTTCCAGTTGTTCCAGGTGTTGGGCCCGACGCCGCGGATGTCGCAGACCGTCAGCAGAAGAAGCAGGTCGAGCCGCTTGACCGAGCCCACCGCCTTGGCGAAGTCGCGCACCGTGCGCGGGTCGGCGATGTCGCGCTTCTGCGCCATGTCGGACATCAAGAGGTGGTGACGCACCAGCCATTCCACCGTCTCGCATTCCGATTTCGACAGGCCGAGGCGCGGCGCCACGCCACGCACGATCTGGGCCCCCAGCACCGAGTGATCCTGGTCGCGGCCCTTGCCGATATCGTGGCACAGCATCGCCACCATCAGCACCCGGCGATTGAACCCGCCCTTGATGATCCGGGTCGAGACCGGCAGTTCGTGTTCCAGCACGCCTTCCTCGATCTTCTCGAACTGGGCGATCACCTGGATGGTGTGTTCGTCGACGGTATAGCTGTGATACATGTTGAACTGCATCATCGCCACGATCGGCTCGAATTCCGGGATGAAGGCCGAGAGCACGCCAAGCTCGTTCATCCGTCTGAGCGCGCGTTCGGGGTTGCCGTGCTTCAGCAGCAACCCGAGGAAGATGCGGTTGGCCTCCTTGTCGTTGCGGACCCGGTCGTCGATCAGATGCAGGTTGGCGGTGACGAGGCGCATCGCGTCGGGGTGGATCAGCAGCCCGGTGCGCAGCGCCTCGTCGAACAGCCGCAGGATGTTCACCGGATCGGTGAGGAATTTCTTCTCGTCCCGGATCGCCAGCCGGCCATGGACCTCGACATAGCCGTCCTTGATCTTGCGGCGGCGCTTGAACAGCCGTTCCAGCAGCGGTTCGCCCTTGGCGTGGGTGGCTTCCAGCTTGGTCAGGAAGATGCGGGTCAGGTCGCCCACCTGGGTGGCGTGGCGGAAATAGTCCTGCATGAAATGCTCGACCGCGCGGCGCCCGCCCTTGTCGGTATAGCCCATGCGCTCGGCGACCCGGACCTGCATGTCGAAGGTCAGCTGTTCGTTGGCCCGGTTCGAGGCCAGGTGCAGGTGGCAGCGCACCGCCCAGAGAAAGCTTTCGGCGGCCTGGAAGATCGCCATTTCGTCGGGGCGGAAGAGCTTGAGGCGGACCAGTTCCTGAACGTCGGCGACATCATGGATATATTTGGCGATCCAGAACATGGATTGCAGGTCGCGCAGGCCGCCCTTGCCCTCCTTGACGTTGGGTTCGACCACATAGCGCTGACCCTGTTTGAGGTGGCGCTGTTCGCGCTCGGCGAGCTTGGCCTCGATGAAGGCGCGCTCCGAGCCCTTGAAGAGATCGCGGCGCAGGGTCTTGTGCAGCTCGTCGGCAAGGGCCGCGTCGCCGGTGAGGAAGCGGTGCTCGAGAAGCGCGGTGCGGATGGTGAAATCCTCGCGCCCGAGGCGCAGGCAGTCCTTCACGGTGCGGCTGGCATGGCCGACCTTCAGGCGCAGATCCCACAGGATATAGAGCATGGATTCGATCACCGCCTCGGCCCGGGGGGTGATCTTGGTGGGCGTCAGGAACAAGAGGTCGACATCCGAGAACGGCGCCATCTCGCCCCGGCCATAGCCGCCGACGGCCAGCAGCGACAGGCGTTCGTCCTCGCCCGACGCGCCGAGCGGGTGCAGCCGCGTCGAGGCCATGTGGAAGCTGCAGGCGATGATCCCGTCGGACAGCCAGGTATAGGCGCGGGTGGCGCCGCGGGCGTCGAAGGGCTTGGCCGCGAGCCCCGCGGCGATGGCCTCCATCCCGGCGGTGCGGGCCTGGTGCAGGATGGCGACGATCTCGCGCCGAAGCTCGGCCGGGTCGCCCGGCGGCGCGGCCTCGGCGGCGGCGCGCAGCGCGGCGCAGACGCGCGACCGGTCGAAGACCTGCTCGGCCGGGCAGATCAGGCCTTCGGGCGGTTCCGAAAGCCCGGGCAGAAGGGGCGGGGCCGCGGGCGCGGCCGGATCAGAAGCCGGCACCGCTGAAGCTGCCCGGGGCCGCGTCGATCACCACCACCTTGCGGTCGCGGATCTGCGCCACGGCCAGGCCGCGTTCGTTGGTGCCGTCGCCGCGCAGGCGGAAGATGCCGGTGGCGCCCTGGAAGCCCGCGCCCTGGGTCAGCGCGGTGCCGGTCAGGGCATCGGCCTTGCCGGCCTTGACCAGCGCGCCGATCGCGGCGATGCCGTCATAGGCCAGCCCGGCGATGGGCGGCGGGGTTTCGCCGAAGGCGCCCTGATAGCGGCTGGCGAAGGCCTGGGTGCGGGTCGGATCGGGCATGGCGAACCAGGCGCCCTGGACCCCGGGCATCTCGAGCGTCTGCGGCGGGATGTCCCAGCGGGTGAGGCCGATATATTGCGTGCTGGACGGGCCGAGGCCGGCTTCGGGCAGCATCTGGGCGAAGAGCGGCAGCGCGCCGGCGGTATTGGCGGTCAGGAACACGGCATCGGCCTGGCCGGCCCGGGCGGCGGCGGTGATCTTGGGGATCGCGGCGACGACGCCGGGCTGGCTGAACTCATAGCCGACCGCGCCGGCCAGCGTCGCGCCCTTGGCGGCGATGGCCTGCTGGATGGCGTTGCGCCCGAGCTGACCTTCGACATTCTCGGAATAGACCACCAGGATGCGGCCCTTGCCCTGGCTGCGGGCGAAGCCGGTCAGCCGGTCGGCGGTGGTGTTGAAGGTCGGGCCGAGGATGAAGACATTGCCGCCGGCGATGGTGGCGTTGTTGGAAAAGGCCAGCACGTTCACGCCCTTGGTGGCGGCGACGTGGCCGACGGCATTGGCGGCCTCGGCGAAGACCGGCCCGAGGATGATCTTGGCGCCGTCGGCGATCGCCTGGCTGGCGGCGGCCTGGGCCTGGCCGGCCTGACCGGCGGTGGCATAGACCCGCAGGTCGACCTTGACGCCCTGGAGATCGGAAATCGCCAGCCTTGCGGCGTTTTCCAGCGCCTTGGCCAGGAACACGTCGCCCGAGCTTTGCGAGCCGTTCGGCACCAGCAGCGCCACCGGCACCGGTGCGCCGGGGTCGATCCGCGGGCCGCCGGCGGCGCTGGTGCCGGAGCTGAGCGAGATCGGTTCGCAGGCGGCCAGCCACAGCGCCGAGGCCAGCGCGACACCCTGCGCGGCCAGACGGGCGGCGCTCTTGCGGATCGGGGGGAAAACGGCAAACATGGACACTTCTCGCTTTCTGGTCGCGGGCGGGGCGACGGGGTGGTCTCGGGCGCGGCACGGCGGGGCCGCGGGCCGGGTCTCTGTCGGGCCATAATAATAGACCTTAACCGGGGGTCCAGTGGTGAATCGGACGGATGACGAGAATGGCGCGGATCGGCCGGGCGCGGGGCCACGGCTGGCGGCCGGGCTGCACCTGGTGGCGACCCCGATCGGCGCGGCGCGCGATATCACGCTCCATGCGCTCGATATCCTGGCGGCGGCGGATGTGCTGGCGGCCGAGGATACCCGCAGCCTGCGCCGGCTGATGGAGATCCACGGCGTGGCGCTGGCCGGGCGGCGGCTGGTGGCCTATCACGACCATTCCGGCGACAAGACCCGCGATGCGCTGCTTGCCGCCATGGCGGAGGGCAAGGCGGTGGCCTATGCGCCCGAGGCCGGCACCGCGATGGTGTCGGACCCCGGATTCGATCTGGCCCGCGCGGCGCGCGCGGCGGGATTCGCGGTGCAGTCGGCGCCGGGCGCTTCGGCGGCGATCACCGCGCTGACGCTGTCGGGCCTGCCCAGCGACCGGTTTCTCTTTGCCGGGTTCCTGCCGGCGACCTCGGGCAAGCGCAAGACCGCCCTGGCCGAATTGGGGGCGGTTCCGGCGACGCTGATCTTCTACGAATCGCCCCACCGCATCGCCGCGGCGCTGCGGGACGCCGCCGCGGTGCTGGGCGGCAACCGTCGGGCGGCGCTCTGCCGCGAATTGACCAAGCGGTTCGAGGAGGTGATCGCCGGCACGCTGGACGAGCTGGCCGAAATCGCCGCCACGCGCGAGATCAAGGGTGAGATCGTGCTGCTGGTGGATCGCGGCGATTTGGCAAATGTTAGGGAAATTGATGTCGACTCCCTTCTGCGGGCGGCGCTGACGGGTGATTCCGTGCGCGATGCGGCGGATCGCGTGGCGCGGGACACCGGGCTGAAGCGGCGCGATGTCTATCAGCGCGCCCTGGCGCTGGCGAAGGAGAGGGACGGCGAATGACGGCATATTTTCCCCAGGACGGGTTCGAGGCCGGTGATGTGCGGCAGGTCGAGCCGCCGGTGGCGATGCGGCGCCGGCGCGGGCAAAGGGCCCATCTCTCGGGGCTGGCCGCGGAAGACAGCGTGGCGCGCGACTATGCCCGGCGCGGCCTGAGCGAAGAGCGGCGGCGGTTTCGCGGGCAGCAGGGCGAGATCGACCTGGTGATGCGCGATGGCGATGCGCTGATCTTCGTCGAGGTCAAGAAAGCCCGGGATTTCGATGCGGCCGCCGAGAGCCTGAGCACATATCAGATGGCGCGGATCTGCGGCGCGGCCGAGGAATATCTGGCGACGGCGCCGGCGGGGCTTCTGAGCGAGACCCGGTTCGACGTGGCCCTTGTCGACGGTCGGGGCGCGGTGCGGATCATCGAGAACGCCTTCGGAGTCTGCTGACGCGCCATTGCGATCCGGGCCATGGCCGTGGCGACGGCTCCGCCCCGGTCCTTGTCGATCGCAGGATGGCGGGGAGCGGACCATTGCGCCGGGAACGTCTCTGCGCCATGTAGGGGGGAACACCGCAAGAGGTTGAGCCCGACATGAACGCCCCACTGAAGATCGCCATCCAGATGGACCCGATCGGCCCGATCAATATCGACGCCGACAGCACCTTCCGCATCGCCGAAGAGGCTCAGGCACGCGGTCATACGCTGTTCTACTATACTCCCGACCGGCTGGCCTATCGCGAGGGCCGGGTGGTGGCGACCGGCTGGCCGCTGACGGTGCGTCGCGTCAAGGGCGACCATTTCACCCTGGGCGAGGAGCAGGAGGTCGACCTGTCCGGTTTCGACGTGGTCTGGCTGCGCCAGGACCCGCCCTTCGACATGTTCTATATCACCACCACCCATCTGCTGCAGCGCCTCCAGCCGCAGACCCTGGTGGTGAACGATCCGTTCTGGGTGCGCAACTATCCCGAGAAGCTGCTGGTGCTGGACTTCCCCGATCTGACCCCGCCGACGCTGATCGCGCGCGATCTGGCCACCATCCGCGCCTTCAAGGCCGAGCACGGCGACATCATCCTGAAGCCGCTCTATGGCAATGGCGGCGCCGGCGTCTTCCGCCTGACCGAGAGCGACCGCAACCTCGCCTCGCTGCACGAGCTGTTCACCGGCTTTTCGCGCGAGCCGCTGATCGCGCAGAAATTCCTGCCGGCCGTCTCGAAGGGCGACAAGCGCGTCATCCTGGTCGACGGCGAGCCGGTGGGCGCCATCAACCGTGTCCCGGCCGAGGGCGAGACGCGTTCGAACATGCATGTCGGCGGCCGGCCGGAGAAGATCGGCCTGACCGAGCGCGACCTGGAAATCTGCGCCCGCATCGGCCCGCTCCTGCGCGAGAAGGGTCAGGTCTTCGTCGGCATCGACGTGATCGGCGACTGGCTGACCGAGATCAACGTCACCTCGCCCACCGGCATCCAGGAGCTGGAGCGATTCGACGGCACCAACATCGCCGCGAAGATCTGGGAGGCGATCGAGGCGCGGCGGGCATGAGCCTCGATGCCCCCAGCCTGCGCGCCCGGGCGGTCAACCGCATCCTGAAGCTGACGGAGAAGCGCCGCCTGGCGCGGATCGAACAGCCGCAGGACCTGCGCCCGGGCTTCGAACGCAGCGCGCGGCTGTTTTTCCATGCCCCGCGCGGCAGCCGGTTCGACCCCGTCACCCTGGCGGACCGGCCCGGGCTGAAGGTCGTGGGGCCGGGGGCGGGCGACGAGCGGCTGATCCTCTATTTCCACGGCGGCGGCTATGTCATGGGCTCGCCCCGGACCCATCGGGCGATGGCGGCGCGGATCTCGCAGCTGACCGGCCGGACGGCACTGCTGCCGGATTACCGCAAGGCGCCGGAACATCCCTTTCCGGCCCCGGTGGACGATGCGCTGGCCGCCTATGGCGCGCTGATCGAGACCGGCCCGGCCGAGCGGATCGTGCTGGGCGGCGACAGTGCCGGCGGCGGCATCGTGCTGGCGCTGCTGGGGCAGATCTGCCGGCTGGGCCTGCCGCAGCCGGCCGCGACCTTCGCCTTTTCGCCGCTGACCGACATGACCTTTTCCGGCCCCTCGTTCCGGGCCAACGCGCAGGCCGATGCCATGCTGCCGATTTCGCGCGCCCGGGATATGGAGGTGATGTATCTCGACGGGGCCGATCCGCGCGATCCGCGCGCCTCGCCGCTCTATGCCGATTTCACCGGGGCCGGGCCGGTCTGGCTGTCGGTCGGCGATACCGAGATCCTGCTCGACGACACCCGCCGCATGGCCGAGCGTCTGCGCCGGCAGGGGGTTGCCGTCAGCGAACTGGTCGCGCGCGACCTGCCGCATGTCTGGCCGATGATCCGGCCGATGATCCCCGAGGCCGATGTGACGCTGACGCTGCTCGCGGAGTGGATCAGCTCTCTCTGAGCGCGGTCACGCGGTAGCCCACCGCCTCGGCCACATGCGGGCGGCGCACCTGCGCCGAGCCGTCGAGATCGGCGATGGTGCGCGCCACCCTGAGCACCCGGTGATAGCCGCGCGCCGACAGCCCCATGCGTTCGGCCACCTTGATCAGAAGATCGCGGCCTTCCGGATCGGGCGTGGCCACCTCTTCCAGCGCGGCGCCTTCGGCATCGGCGTTGAGCCGGGCGCCGGGATGGCTGGCGAAGCGCCTGGCCTGAAGGTCGCGGGCGGCGGCGACGCGTTCCGCAACGGTGGCCGAGCTGTCGCCCGAGGGCGGCAGGTCGAGGTCGGAATAGGCCACCGGCGGCACCTCGATCCGCAGATCGAAGCGGTCCATCAGGGGCCCCGAGATGCGGCCCAGGTAATCCTCGCCACAATGCGGCACGCGCGAACAGGCGCGGGACGGGTCGGTGAGATAGCCGCATTTGCAGGGGTTGGCGGCGGCCAGCAGCAGGAAGCGGCAGGGATAGCGGACATGGGCGTTGGCGCGGCTGACCACGACCTCGCCGGTTTCGATCGGCTGGCGCAGGGTTTCCAGCACCTGGCGGGGGAATTCGGGGAATTCGTCCATGAAGAGAACGCCGTTGTGGGCGAGGCTGATCTCGCCCGGCTTGGCGCCGCGCCCGCCACCGACGATGGCGGCCATCGAGGCGGTGTGATGCGGCTCGCGAAAGGGCCGGATGCGCGAGATGCCGCCTTCGTCCAGCAGGCCCGAGAGGGAATGGATCATCGAGGTTTCCAGCGCCTCGACCGGCGTGAGCGGCGGCAGGATGCCGGGCAGGCGGGCGGCCAGCATGGATTTGCCCGAGCCGGGCGTGCCGATCATGATCATGTGATGGCGCCCGGCGGCGGCGATCTCGAGCGCGCGCTTGGCGCGTTCCTGGCCCTTCACGTCGCGCAGGTCGCGGGCGGCGGGGGCCTGCGTCACCTCGCCCGGTTCGGCCGGGGGCAGGGGCGACTGGCCGGTGAAATGACGCACCGCATCGGCCAGCGTCTTCGGCGCCAGCACCTGCGCGGCGCCGACCCAGGCGGCCTCGGCGCCCGAGGCGCTGGGGCAGATGAGGGTGCGGTGGTCCTCGGCCGCGCGCATCGCCGCCGGCAGGGCGCCGGTGACGGCGACGAGCGAGCCGTCGAGGCTGAGCTCGCCCAGCGCGGCGGTGCCTTCGGTGGCGTCCGCAGGGATGATCTCGAGCGCGGCCAGAAGCGCGAGCGCGATGGGCAGGTCGTAATGGCTGCCCTCTTTCGGCAGGTCGGCGGGCGAGAGGTTGACGGTGATCCGCTTCGAGGGCAGCGCGATGGACAGCGCTGAGAGCGCGGTGCGCACCCGGTCGCGCGCTTCCGAGACGGATTTGTCGGGCAGGCCCACGATGGAGAACCCCGGAAGGCCGGGGGTGATGGCGCATTGCACCTCGACCGTGCGGGCCTCGACCCCTTCGAAGGCCACCGTATAGGCACGCGCGACCATGTCGTTCTCCACCTGGTAACTTTGGTTAACCGGTAGCGCGGATATGGTTGAGAAAGGGTTAACGGGGCCCGGGTTTCTCGATGGTGGGCCAGCCCCCTTCGGCCGCGCTCCCACCCGTCATGCGGCGGGCTTGCACGCGAGGCCGCGCTCTCCCACCCCGCGCGGCCTGCGGGGGCTTGGGGCGTGACGGCTGTGGGAGATGCCGATCTGAAGTTGCAACCTTCAGCCTGCGAACGATGCCTGCACGCCGAGCGTCAGCGAGGCGTGCGCCATTCTAGCCCGAGCGGAGCGAGGGCCCCGCTGGTCGACGCGGGCCGCAGGCCGCGGCGAAACGGCCCCACAGGGGCCGCGCGTATCAGAGCAGGGCCATGAAGGCGGGCCAGGCTTCCGGGTCGTTCACGGTCTTGTCGCGGCAGAACGGGTTGCAGAAGCCGAAGACGCGGCCGTCCAGTTCCAGAAAATCGCTCACCGGGTCGCCGGAATAGGGGCAGGTGGCGTTCTCCGACGGGCCATGGGCGACGGCGCGGGCGGGCAGGGGCGCCGGCCCGGGCCAGGGCGCGGTGGGCAGGTCGAGCGCATAGGGCATCGGATCGTAGCTTTTGCACAGCCCCATGGCGCGCCAGCGCCGGAAGACGGGGTCGGCGAGGGTCGTCGCGACATAGGCCTGGGCCACGTCCCCCACCGGCAGGGCATAGCCGGCGATGCGCGCGGCGACCGGGGCGAAGAACGCATCGGCGAGCGAATAGGCGCCGAAGAGCCAGGAACCGTCCTGGCCGTGGCGGTCGCGGGCCAGCGTCCAGAGCCGCTCGATCCGGGCGAGATCGTCCAGCACGGCGGCGGAGGGGGCGAAATCCGGGTATCGATGCAGGAGCTGCATCGGGCAGGCGCCGCGCAGGGCGGTGAAGCCCGAATGCATCTCGGCCACCATCCAGCGGGCGAGGCCACGGGCGGCCGGGTCGGCCGGCCAGAGCCCGGCCTCGGGGTGGCGTTCGGCGAGCGTCTCGGCCATGGCGAGCGTGTCGCCGACGACGATGCCGTCGGGCGTGCGCATCGCCGGCACCAGCCGCGCCGGCGCCAGTTCGGTCAGGTCCTCTGCCATGGTGCCATCGTAAAGCCCGACCATCCGCGTGCGCACGGGGATCGAGAACTGGACGAACATCAGCCAGCCGCGCAGGGACCAGCTGGAAAAACTTCTGTCGCCGATGAAGAGATCGTATGTCATGGCGCGAGGCTAGCGCCGCCGCGCCGCATTCGCAAAATGAATGTTTGATCGGGGCCCCATCACGGCATGTGATTGATGCGTTCCGCGTGCCAGCCGTTGCCCGTGCGATGAAGCTCGGTCACCGAGAGGTTGTCGATGCGGTGGGCGAAGGCCTGATCGGCCGACAGGCCCAGGGCCTGCTGCAGCTGGGTCAGGATCGGGCCGAAATGGGCCACGACGATGAGGTCGGGCGCCGGATTTTCGTCGAGAACGCGCCGCACGGCGGCGTCGGTGCGGGCGGTCAGCTCGTGCCAGCTTTCGCCGCCGGGGGGGCGGATGTCGCCGGGGCTCTCCCAGAAGCGGCGGGCATGGGCCTGATCCTCGATCTCGGAATGGTGCTTCAGCTCCCAATCGCCGAAATGCATTTCGCGCAAGCCCGGGTCGTGGGGCAGGCGGGGGCGATGGCCGGCGATCGCGTCGGCGGTCTGGACGGCGCGGGCGAGGTCGGACGAGACGACCGGCGCCGCGGCCGGCAGGAAGGCCGAGAGGCGGGCGATGCGGGCGCTGTCCGAGAGGTCGGCGGGCAGGTCGGACCAGCCGACCATGGTCCTGGCATGGGTGGGGCCGTGGCGGACCCAGAAGAGGCGTTTCATGACGAGGCGGTTCATGCCGGGCCCTTCAGGATCAGGGGCAGGCCGGCGGCGACCAGGATCGCGCGATCCGCCGCCGCCGCCAGCGCCTGGTTCAGCGCGCCCTGGGCATTGGCGAAGCGCCGGGCGAGGGCGTTTTCGGGCACCCCGGCGAGGCCGACCTCGTTCGAGACGACGATGACCTGGGACGGACAGGCGCGAAGCGCGTCGAGCAGCGCGGCCTGCTCGGCGGCAAGATCGTGATCGGCCAGGAGGTGGTTGGTCAGCCACATGGTGGCGCAGTCGAACAGGATGGTGTGACCGGCGGGGGCGTTGCGCAGGGCAGGGGCGGCGGCGAGCGGTTCTTCGAGGGTGTGCCAGCCGGGGCCGCGCAGGTCGCGGTGGCGGGCGATCTTGGCCTGCATCTCGGCGTCCTGGGCCTGGGCCGTGGCGAGGTAGATCAGCGGTTTGGCGGTGGCGCGGGCCAGCGCCTCGGCCCGGGCGGATTTGCCGCTGGCGATGCCGCCGAGAACGAGAGTGAGTTGCGTTGCCATGGCGCGGTCCTTATCTGCGGAGGAGACGTAGCAGAGCGAAGCGGTGGAGAAAAGCATGGGCAGGATTGGGGCGGTCGCGATGGCGGTGTTGCTGGCCGGAACGGCAGGGGCCGAGGTACCGGCGGGGATGGAGGCCGCGAATGTGGTGTTTCTGGGCGAGGTGCATGACAACCCCGCCAGCCATGCGCGCCAGGCCGAGCTGGTGGCCGCGGTGCAGCCACGCGCGCTGGTGTTCGAGATGCTGACCGAGGCGCAGGTGGAGAAGATCACGCCCGAGCTGCGCCGGGACGGCCCGGCGCTGGGCCTGGCGCTGGGCTGGGACGAGGCGGGCTGGCCGGATTTCGCGATGTATTACCCGATCTTCGCCGCCGCGCCCGAGGCCGGCATCTATGGCGCCGCGGTCCCGCGCGAGGCGGCGCGGGCGGCGATGCAGGCCGGGATGGCGGAAAGCTTCGGCGCCGAGGCGGCGGCCTATGGGCTGGACGCGGCCCTGCCCGAGGCCCAGCAGGACGCCCGCGAGGCGATGCAGTTCGAGGCCCATTGCGAGGCGCTGCCCGAGGAGATGCTGCCGGTGATGGTCGAACTGCAGCGGCTGCGCGATGCGGTGCTGGCGCGGGCGGTGAAGCGGGCGCTGGACGAGACCGGCGGGCCGGTGGCGGTGATCGCCGGCAACGGCCATGCCCGCAAGGACTGGGGCGCGCCGGCGGCGCTGGGCCGGGTGAGCGACGCGCCGGTCTTCGCGCTGGGGATCGTCGAGCCGGGCGGCGAGGAGGGCGCCTTCGACGCGGTCGAGACGGTGCCGGCGGTCGAGCGCGAGGACCCTTGCGCGGTGTTCCGCAAGGGCTGAGGCGGGCAATGGGCGGAATGCGCGCCCTGCGGGGCGGCGGATCGCAAGGCGGTGGGCGCGGGGCATTGTTTTTGCCGCCCTGGGTCCGTAACACTGGCGACAAGCCCTGAAGGGAGGCCAAGATGCTGGCGGGAAAGCGCGTTCTTCTGATCATCGGCGGCGGGATCGCGGCCTATAAGTGCCTGGACCTGATCCGGCGGCTGCGCGAGCGCGGCGCGGGCGTCACGCCGGTGCTGACCCGGGCGGCGCAGGAATTCGTCACGCCCCTGAGCGTGGCGGCGCTGGCCGGCGAGAAGGCCTTCACCGACCTGTTCGATCTGACCGACGAGGCCGAGATGGGGCATATCCAGCTGAGCCGGGTGGCCGATCTGGTGGTGGTGGCGCCGGCGACGGCGGACCTGCTGGCCAAGATGGCGGGCGGACATGCCGACGATCTGGCCTCGACCCTTCTGATGGCGACGGACACACCCGTTCTGGCGGCGCCGGCGATGAATGTGCGGATGTACGAGCACGCGGCGACGCGGCGCAATATCGCCACGCTGACGGGGGACGGGGTGCGGTTCGTCGGGCCGGGCGTGGGCGACATGGCCTGTGGCGAGTTCGGCCCGGGCCGGATGGCCGAGCCGCTGGAGATCGTCGAGGCGATCTCGGACGCGCTGGCGGGCGGGCCGCTGACCGGGCGCCGGGTGCTGGTGACGAGCGGCCCCACGCATGAGCCGATCGACCCGGTGCGCTATATCGCCAACCGGTCCTCGGGGGCGCAGGGCAGCGCGATCGCGCGGGCGCTGGTGCGGCTCGGGGCCGAGGTGGTCTTCGTCACCGGCCCGGCCGAGGCGGCGCGGCCGACGGGCTGCGAGGTGATCGAGGTCGAGACCGCGGCCGAGATGCTGGCGGCGGTCGAGGCGGCCCTGCCGGTGGACGCGGCGGTCTTTGCCGCGGCGGTGGCGGATTGGCGGGTGGCGGGGGCCAGCGGGTCGAAGATCAAGAAGGTGGCGGGCAAGCTGCCGAGCCTGGAATTCGCCGAGAACCCCGATATCCTGAAGACCGTGAGCCGGATGGAGAAGGGCCGGCCCGGGCTGGTGGTGGGCTTTGCCGCCGAGACCGACGATGTCATCGCCAATGCCACGGCCAAGCGGGCGCGCAAGGGCTGCGACTGGATCGTCGCCAATGACGTGAGCCCCGAGACCGGGATCATGGGCGGGGCCGAGAATGCGGTGCATCTGATCACCGAAGGCGGCGTCGAGGACTGGCCGCGCATGGGCAAGGACGCGGTGGCGGAGCGGCTGGCGCTGCGCATTGCCGAGGCGCTGGAGTGAGTATTTTCGGAAAGATGAAAGGGCGGTCGTGGTCACGCTGAAGCTGGCTTGGGTCGAGGGGGCCGATCGCGGCGTGGCCTTGCCGTCCTATGCGACGGCGGGCGCGGCGGGGGCGGATCTGCGGGCGAATTTCCCGGATCGCGGCGGGATCGATCTGGCGCCCGGGGCGCGGGCGCTGGTGCCCTGCGGCTTTGCCATGGAGATCCCCGAGGGGTTCGAGGTGCAGGTGCGGCCCCGGTCCGGTCTGGCGCTGAAGCACGGCATCGTGCTGCCCAACAGCCCCGGCACCATCGACAGCGATTACCGGGGCGAGCTGGGGGTGATCGTGATGAATGCCGGCGAGGCGCCGTTTCGCATCGCCCATGGCGAG
The DNA here is from genome assembly GCA_041397165.1 of Paracoccaceae bacterium. GTDB lineage: Bacteria > Pseudomonadota > Alphaproteobacteria > Rhodobacterales > Rhodobacteraceae > JAWKXE01. Next base: position 17,753 of record JAWKXE010000036.1, read on the forward strand.
CGGATCGCCCAGATGGTGGTGGCGCCGGTGGTGCAGGCCGGCTTTGCCGTGGTCGAGCGCCTGAGCGACACGGCGCGCGGCGCCGGCGGCTTCGGCTCGACCGGGCGGGGGTGAGCGATGCTGCTGGTTTTCGGCGTGGCGGCGATGATCTGGGGCGCGGGGCGGCTGTTGCGCTGGCCGCCCGCGCTGGCCTGGGGGCTGATCGCGCTGGAATGGCTGGCGGTGTTCCTGGCGCATCTGGTCTTGCCCGACGGCCACGGGCTGCGCGCCGCGACCGGTGGGGCGGGGCCCGAGAGCCCGGTTTTGTGGGGGCTGATCGGGGCGTTTGCCGTGGTGGCGGTGCTTTATGCCCGCGGCCTCGACTGGCTGCGGGCGCGGGCGAAGCCGCCGGTGGTGGCCGGTGGCGGGGCCAGGCCCGGGGCGTTCTCGGAGGGGGAGCTGAACCGCTATGCCCGCCATATCGTGCTGCGCGAGCTGGGCGGGCCGGGGCAGAAACGGCTGAAACAGGCGAAGGTTCTGGTGATCGGCGCGGGCGGGCTGGGATCGCCGGTGCTGCTTTATCTGGCGGCGGCCGGGGTGGGCCGGATCGGGGTGGTGGATGACGATGCGGTCGACGGGTCGAACCTGCAGCGCCAGGTGATCCATTCGGACGCCGCCATCGGCCTGCCCAAGGTGCAATCGGCGGCCGAGAGGATGCGGGGGCTGAACCCCTATGTCGAGGTGCTGCCCTATGAGCGGCGGTTGGACGAGGCGGGCGCGGCGGCGCTGTTTGCGGATTATGACGTGGTGATCGACGGGACCGACAATTTCGCCACCCGTTACCTGGTGAACCGGGCGGCGGTGGCGGCGGGCAAGCCGCTGATCTCAGGCGCGATCGCGCAATGGGAGGGGCAGGTTTCGGTGTTCGATCCGGCCTCGGGCGGGCCGTGTTATCAATGCGTTTTCCCCGAGGCGCCGGCGGAGGGCCTGGCGCCCTCGTGCAGCGAGGCGGGCGTGGTCGGGCCCCTGCCCGGGGTGATCGGGGCGATGATGGCGCTGGAGGCGGTGAAACTGATCGCGGGCGCCGGTCATGTGCTGAGGGGCGAGATGCTGATCTACGACGGGCTTTGGGGCGAGAGCCGCAAGATCGCGGTGAAGCGGCGCGACGATTGCCCGGTCTGTGGCGCGGGTTGAGGGGGTGGATTGGGGCTCTGCCCCAAACCCCGGGATATTTCTGGTCAGATGAAGGGGCCGGTGGATTGTGCCTGCCGGGGCGTCGGCCTATCTCTGGGGCAGAGAAAAGGAGATATGCGCGATGGTGAACCCGCTTCTGGCCGACTGGAACACGCCCTTCGAACTGGCGCCGTTCGATGCGATTTCGGACGAGGATTTCGCGCCGGCGCTGGAGGAGGCGCTGGCGGCGCATGAGGCCGAGATCGCGGCGATTGCCGGCGATGCCTTCGAGCCCGGCTTCGACAACGTGGTCGGCGCGCTGGAGGCGGCGGGCGGGGCGCTGGACAAGGTCTTGTCGGTGTTCTTCACCGTGGCGGGGGCCGACAGCAATCCGAAGCGGGAAGAGTTGCAGCGCGCGTTCTCGCCCAAGCTGGCGCGGCATTTCGCGGCCGTCACCGCCAACAAGGCGCTGTTCGCCCGGGTCGAGGCGGTCTGGGACAAGCGTGACAGTCTGGAGCTGAGCGACGAGCAGGCGCGGGTCCTGATGTTGACGCGGCGGGGCTTCGTGCGCTCGGGCGCGGCGCTGGAGGGGGCCGAGGAAGAGCGGATGAAGGAGGTGAAGGCGCGGCTGGCCGAGCTGGGCACCGCCTTTACCCAGAACCTGCTGGCCGATGAGCGCGACTGGTTCATGGAACTCAGCGAGGCCGATCTGGAAGGCTTGCCCGATTTCGTGGTCGATGCCGCGCGCGCGGCGGGGCGCGAGAAGGGGGTGGAGGGCCCGGTGGTGACCTTGAGCCGGTCGCTGATCGTGCCGTTCCTGGAAAGCTCGCCCCGGCGGGACCTGCGGGAAAAGGCCTTCCTGGCCTGGGCGGCGCGGGGCGCCAATGGCGGCGAGACCGACAACCGCGCCATCGCGCGCGAGACGCTGGCCCTGCGCGAGGAGCGGGCCAGGCTGCTGGGCTATGCCAATTTCGCCGCGTTCAAGCTGGAAACCGAGATGGCGAAGACGCCGCAGGCGGTGCGCGATCTGTTGATGGCGGTCTGGGCGCCGGCCAAGGCGCGGGCCGAGGCGGACGGGCGGCGGCTGGAAGAGATGATGCACGAGGACGGCGTCAACGGCCGGCTGGAGCCGTGGGACTGGCGCTACTATGCCGCCAGGCGGCGCAAGGCCGAGCACGATCTGGACGATGCCGCGCTGAAGCCCTATCTGCCGCTCGATGGCATGATCGAGGCGGCGTTTTCCTGTGCGAACCGGTTGTTCGGGCTGGAGTTCAAGCCCTTGGAGGCGGCGCTCTACCACCCCGATTGCCGCGCCTGGGAGGTGACGCGGGGCGGCGAACATGTGGCCGTCTTCATCGGCGATTATTTCGCGCGCGGCTCGAAACGGTCGGGCGCGTGGTGTTCGGCGATGCGGTCTCAGGCGAAATGGCCGAAAGAGCAGGCGCCGGTGGTGATCAACGTGTGCAACTTTGCGCGAGGAGAGCCGGCGCTTTTGTCCTATGACGACGCGCGGACCTTGTTCCACGAATTCGGCCATGCGCTGCATCAGATGCTGAGCGACGTGACCTATGAGAGCGTCTCGGGGACGTCGGTGGCGCGGGATTTCGTGGAATTGCCGAGCCAGCTTTACGAGCATTGGCTGGAGGTGCCCGAGGTGCTGCGTGAGTTCGCCCGCCATGTCGAGACCGGCGCGGCGATGCCGGAGGAGATGCTGGAAAAGGTACTGGGCGCGGCGAATTTCGACCAGGGGTTCCAGACGGTGGAATTCGTCGCCTCGGCCATGGTCGATCTGGAGTTCCATGACGGGCCGGTGCCGGGCGATGTGATGGCGCGCCAGGCTGAGGTGCTGGAGGGGCTGGGGATGCCGCACGCCATCGTGATGCGCCACGCCACGCCGCAATTCGCGCATGTCTTCGCCGGGGACGGCTATTCCAGCGGATACTACTCCTACATGTGGTCGGAAGTGATGGATGCCGACGCCTTCGAGGCCTTTACCCAGGCCGGCGATGCCTTCGATCCGGCGGTGGCGAAGCGGCTGGAGGAGAACATCCTGTCGACCGGCGGCTCGGTCGATGCCGGAGAGCTTTACACCGCCTTCCGCGGCCGGTTGCCGGGGGTCGAGGCGCTGCTCAAGGGGCGGGGTTTGGTCGAGGCCTGAGCCGGGGCCGGGCTGAACCCCGGCCTACCCGTGCTGTGCGTAGGGCGGGGTTCAGCCCGCCATCCCCCCGGGTTTGCCCTTTCCGGGCCTGAGATGCGGGGCGCCGCCCTGCCAGGTGCCGTGGATCAGCCGGCCGGGTTCGGCGATTTCGGGATAGGCGTCCTGCCAGTCGCGGAAGCGGTCGTTGCTGACGATCGGCGCGGCCATGTCACGGGCGGCCTCGAGCAGGAAGCCGTCGGCGGGCTGGCCCTTGGGCGAGACCATGATCTGCGCCGGGGCGAGGCCGGTCTGCCGCGCCAGGGCGGCCTCGTTCAGATAGCGCCCGGCCAGCTTGTAGCCGGCATTGGCATCGAAGATCACGCCCACCTGATAGCCATTGGCGGCCAGCGCCCGGGCGACATCGCGGACCACCTTGATATCGGGTTCGCCGCCGTTCCAGTGCATCACGTTCGAGCCGTCGATGAGCACGCGTTTGCCGGCCCTGCCGAGCCGGCGCCGGCGTTTCAGTGCCCGCCATATCAGGATGAGCGCAGCAAGGACGGCGAGGGTCGGAAGGAGCCAGGGATTGGTCAAGCGCGCGGGCCCGGATCAGATCGTCTGGTCATACTCTCCGACGCCCGGCTCGGTGCGTATGACCGCGTCGATATCGGCGAAGATGGCGCGCATTTCGTCCTCGGATTGAGAGCTTTCGCAGACCACCACCAGGTTGGGGGTGTTGGACGAGGCCCGCACCAGCCCCCAGGAGCCGTTGTCGAGGATGACGCGGGCGCCGTTCACGGTGACCACCTCCTTGATGGCGCGGCCGGCGATCTGGTCTCCGGCCTCGGCTTTGGCGACCAGCTTGTCGACCAGCCGGGCGAGGATATCGTATTTCTCGGTATCCGCCGCATAGGGCGACATGGTGGGGGTCGACCAGGTCTTGGGCAGCGCCTTGCGCAGGTCCGACATCGACATGTCGGGATTGCGGTCCATCAGCTTGCAGATCTCGACCGCGACGCGCATTCCGCAGTCGTAACCGCGGCCCACCGGTTCGGCCAGGAAGTAGTGACCGGATTTCTCGAAGCCGGCGAGGGCGCCGATTTCCTTGACCCGGCGTTTCATGTGGGAATGGCCGGTCTTCCAGTAATCGGCGGTGACGCCGTTCCTGATCAGCTCGGGGTCCGAGGCGAAGAGGCCGGTCGATTTCACGTCCGCCACGAAGGTCGAGCCGGGATAGAGCTTGGAAAGGTCGCGGGCCATGATCACGCCGACCTTGTCGGCGAAGATCTCCTCGCCCTCGTCATCGACCACGCCGCAGCGGTCGCCGTCGCCGTCGAAGCCCAGCGCGAAATCGGCGCCGGTCCGCTTCACCGTATCGGCCATGTCATGCAGCATCTCCATGGCCTCGGGGTTGGGGTTGTAATTGGGGAAGGTGTAGTCGAGCTCGTTATGCGAGGGGACGACCTCGACCCCGATACGCTCGAACAGCGCGGGCGCGAAGGCCGAGGCGGTGCCGTTGCCGGTGGCGCAGACGACGCGCAGCTTGCGGGACATGCGGAAGTCGCCGACGAGGTCGTCGAGATAGGCCTCGCGCACGCCATCGACGAATTCGTAAGACCCGCCGGGGGCGGCCTGGCCTTCGCCGCCCAGCACGATGTCGCGCAGCTCGGCCATTTCGTCGGGGCCGTGGGTGAGGGGGCGGTCGAAGCCCATCTTCACGCCGGTCCAGCCGTTCGGGTTATGCGAGGCGGTGACCATGGCGACGGCGGGCACGTCGAGATGGAACTGGGCGAAATAGGCCATCGGCGACAGGGCCGGGCCGATATCCTTGACCTCGATCCCGGCCTGCATCAGCCCGAGGATCAGGGCGTGCTTGATCGCCAGCGAATAGTCGCGGTAATCGTTGCCGACGGCGATGACGGGCGCGATGCCACGGCGGCGCATCTGGGTGCCGAGGCCGAGGCCGAGCGCGGTCATGCCGGGCAGGTTGATTTCGCCCGGGTATTTCCAGCGGGCGTCGTATTCGCGAAAACCGGTGGGGGCGATCATCGGATCGCGCAGGAATTCCCAGGTGTTGGGCGTGACGGTGGCAAGAGGTTTCATCGCGAACGGCTCACTTGAGGTTTTCGGGTCGGGGCGAGATTACATAACGGCCCCCCGCACGCAAGGCGCGAGGGGGCAGGTTTCGGGACAAGTCCGGAAAACCGCAGGCGGCGTGCCTGTCAACGCATCACGAGGAAACCTGTTCGCGCAGGATCGACGAGGTCAGCGAGATCATCAGATAGACGCCCGAGAAGATCAGGAAGGCCAGCACCGTGTTCTCGAAGGCGCGGGGATAGGAGGCCTCCTGCGCCTGGATCGGCTTCACCGGCACGGTCAGATAGCGCACCTGCTTGCTGGCCTCGGCCTCGGCCGCCTTGGCGCTTTCCAGCGCGTTCTGCAGGAACAGGTCCGAGGATTGCAGGTCGGCCTGGGCCATGGCGACGGTGGCGGCCCGGGCGGCCAGCGAATCGTGGCCGTCGCTGGACGAGGTCATCTTGTCGTTCAGCGTCTTGATCAGCGTCTCGAGCCGGCGCACGTCGCCTTCGGCGCCTTCCACCTTGGCGCGGTTGGGGCGCGGGTTGTCGAGCAGCGCCGAAAGCTGCAGCTTCTTGTCCAGCAGCTCGGCCTCGTAGGCGGTGATCTGCGAGCGCAGCGCGGCAAGCTGTTCGGCCGGGTCGACGCCTTCGGTTTCCTGCAGGCGGATCAGGCTTTCCTGTGCCGCGCGGCGGTCGGCCTTGGCCTGTTCCAGCCGGTCGTCGGCCAGCTTCATGGAATCCTCGCGCTTCTGCCGGGTCAGTTCGTCGACCCGCTCTTCGGCGAACTTGACCAGCAGCTCGGAAAACTGCAGCGCCGCTTTCGGGGTGGCGGCGACCACCTCCATGCGGATCACGCCTTCGGTCGGGTCATAGCCGATCTTCACGTTCTTCTTGTAGAGCTTGTAGGCGTCTTCGTTCGACGCATCGGCGGCCAGACGCTGGATCGGGTCGACGGTCTGGGCCCCGAAATGGGCCTTGTAGCCGTATTCGCTGTCGAGCCTGAGCATCGCGTCCTTGGATTCGAGATAGGATTGCACCGCGATGCTGTCCTGGCTGTTGGCATAGTTCTTGGGGATCAGCCCGCCGAACCCGCCCGCGCCGCCGCCGTCGTTGGTCAGGATCATGAATTCGGTGTTGGTGGCATACATCGGCGTCGCCATCACATAGTAATACCAGCCCGCCAGGATCGTCGGCAGGAAGACGAAGGCCGACAGCCGGCTGAACAGCAGCATCAGCTTGCGGCGGCGGCGGCGGGCGATGTCGCGCTGGATCTGCGAGATCTCGACGGCGCGGCGTTCGGCCGGCGACATGGTGTCGGTCGAGGGCAGGGCGACCTTCTTCATCTGCACGGTCTGGGGCAGCTGCACGCGGCCCATGTCGGGCGGCTCGCCGCCGGTGTCGATGGGGAAGGGCGGGGGCGTGTCGCCGCCGCCGCTGCCGTCGCCGCCTTCGGCCGGGACAACCAGTTCCAGCATGTTGGCGCGCTGGAACGGGTCGATGCCGCGCAGGCGTAGCTGGCGCACGGCGTCGAAATCGGAAATCGGCGCCAGCCCGTGTTTTTGCGCCACCCGGCGGGCCATGCGCAATTGCCGGCCGGTCAGGCCTTCCTTGCGGATCGTGTCGATATCGGTCTCGGCCGTCACTTCCCGGGCCGAGGCGATATCGGCGGGCGGCTGGGCCTGAGCCTGGGCCTGGCTGGGGCGCGCCGAGGGGCTGGGCTGGGGCCGGGCTTGCGGTTGCTGCGGCTGAGAGTGTTGCGGCTGCGGCTGCGGGCGTTGTTGCTGTTGCGGCTGCGCGGTCGCGGCATCGCCGCCGGGCCGGTTGGCGGCGGCGGGCCGGGTCAGCGTGGAGGCCGAGACCGGCGTGGCACTGCGCCCCGTGGCAGCGGCGGCCGGGGGCGCCTGAACCGCCGGCTGCGGCGGCGTGGCCGCGGCTTCGCCGCCGGTGGGGCCGGTGCGGCGGATACGGAATTTCCTAGCCTTGGGTTTGGTAGTCATAGAGCTGTTTCGCTTCTTCCAAGGTGTCAAACATGTGAAGCTGCCCATTGAGCAGCACCGCCGCCGAACTGGCGAATTGTTCCAGGGTCTGGGCGCTGTGCGACACGATCACCACCGTCGTGGTGCGCAACCTTTCGCGCAGAATATCGCCGGCTTTCTTGTTGAATTCAACATCGGTCGATCCGGGCATGCCTTCGTCGATCAGATACATGTCGAAATCGAGCGCCAGCATCAGCGCGAAGGAGAACCGCGCCCGCATCCCCGAGGAATAGGTGCCGAGCGGCTGGTCGAAATATTCGCCCAGCCCGCAGAGCCAGCGGCAATAGGCTTCGACATAATCGGGGTCGAGCCCGTAGAGCCGGGCGATGTAGCGCGAGTTTTCGACCGCGGTATGCTTGCCCACGACGCCGCCCATGAAGCCCAGCGGAAAGGAGATGCGACAGCCGCGGCGAATCTCGCCCTCGTCCGGCTTTTCCAATCCGGCCATCATGTTGATCAGGGTGGTCTTGCCGGTGCCGTTCGGTGCCAGGATGCCCATCGAGCGGCCAAGCTCGACCCGGAAGGAGACCCGGTCTAGGATCACCTTGCGCTGCGAGCCCGTCCAGAAGGACTTGCTGACGTTTTCAAACTCGAGCATCTCACGCTCCGGCTCTGCTCTGCCGCCCTCGTTACCGATACCGCCCCTTTTTAGCAGGGTTTGCTTAAGGCTTTGTTTGCCCCGGCCGGTGGTGCGGCTTTCCGACAGTATGTCGGCAACTGGCCCCTTATTACAACGGGATGGGGCAAAAATGTGTCCACGAATTGGAAAAAATCCACCGCCCGGGCCGGGTATCGGGCGGTGCCGGCGGATGGCATGGGGAACCGGACGTCGAAACCGCGTCGGGGCGTGTTGAAATCCCATGGCCTTGCGTGTACCAAAGCCAGAAGCAAAAGACCGGGCCGGGCGGAACAGACGCGGCGCGCCCGCGCGAAGAAGATCAGGGCCGAAAGCAGGGGGATGGATTTGCGGATCGTCGGCGCATTTGTCACGCTGCTGGCCCTGTGGCTGCTGCTTTCGGGCATCTATCAGCCGATGATCGTCGGGTTCGGCGTCGCCGCCGCGCTGGTGGCGGTGCTGGTGGTGCGGCGGATGGACCGGCTGGACGGCGATCCGGTGCCGCTGCCGCTGAGCCCGATGGCGCTGGCGGGATACACGCTGTGGCTGATGGCCGAGATCGCCAAGGCCAACTGGGCAGTGACCAAGATCGTGCTGGCGCCGGTGATGCCGATCCGCCAGCACCTGTTCGGGGTGCGCCATTCGCAGGCGTCGGATATCGGCCTGGTCACCTTCGCCAACTCGATCACCCTGACCCCGGGCACGATCACGGTCGAGACCGAGCACGAGCGGTTTCTGGTCCATGCCCTGGCCTATGACGACGGCACGCCGGACGAGCTGGCCGAGATGGACCGCCGCGTGCGTCGCATCGAGACGGGGAGCGCGTGATGTTCACGGCCGCCGCCATTGCCCTGATCGTCGGCATGATCCTGGTGCTGATCCGGCTGTTCGCCGGGCCGACGGTCTATGACCGGGTGCTGGCGGTGAACCTGTTCGGCACCCATACGGTGCTGTTCATCGGCGTGCTGGGCTTCCTGACCGGGCGGCCCGATTTCCTGGATATCGCGCTGCTGTATGCGCTGATCAACTTCGTCGGCACCATCGCGGTGCTGAAGTTCTTCCGCTATCGCGCCATCGGCGACCTGCCGCCGCTGAAGAACGATGGGGAGGCCCGGGGATGAGCACGCCGGAAACCGTTCAGACCGTGGTGGCCTGGGTGCTGATGCTGGGCGGCAGCTTCTTCGCGCTGGTGGGCGCCTTCGGCACCTGGCGGCTGCCGGATTTCTGGAGCCGGCTGCACGCCGCCTCGGTGACCGACAGCGCCGGGATGATCCTGATGATCGCCGGCATGTGCGTCTATTCCGGGCTGACGCTGGTGACGGTGAAGCTGATCGTGATCGGCATCTTCCTGTTCATCACCGGCCCCACCGCGACCCATGCGGTGGCCAATGCCGCGCTGGTCTCGGGGCTGCGCCCGCAAGAGGCCGAGGGGCTGGTCGCGGACGAACCCACACCGCTGAGCGGCCGGGACCAAGCCATTGATCCGGAAACGGAAAAGGTGGGCGCGTGATGGAGACCTTCATCGACTTCGCGCTGTTCACCATGCTGGTGCTGACCGCGATCACCATTGCCCGGATCCGCCGGCTGTTCGCCACGGTGATGCTGTCGGGGGTGTTCAGCCTGCTGTCGGCGCTTCTCTTCGTGGTGCTGGACGCAGTCGACGTGGCCTTTACCGAGGCGGCGGTGGGGGCCGGTATCTCGACCGTGCTGATGCTGGGCACGCTGGCGCTGACGGCGCGGGTGGAAAAGCCCAGCTCGCATTCGCCCTGGCTGCCGGGCTTCGTGGTGGCGATGACCGGCGCGGTGCTGCTCTATGGCACCATGGACATGCCGAATTTCGGCGATCCGAACGCCCCGGCGATGACCCATGTCGCCCCCGAATACATCGAGCGCATCCCGCACGAGATCGGCGTGCCCAATATCGTCACCGCCATCCTGGCCAGCTATCGCGGCTATGACACGCTGGGCGAGACGGCGGTGGTTTTCACCGCCGGCATCGGCGTGCTGTTCCTGATCGGCGGTCTGCGCCGCCGGCGCGAGCGCCCCGCGGCGCACAGCCCGGAACGGGAGGAGGCCTGACATGCGGCACCACCTGATCCTCAGGGTGATCACCAAGCTTCTGGTCGGCACCATCATCCTCTTTGCCTTCTATGTGCAGTTCCACGGCGATTTCTCGCCCGGGGGCGGGTTTCAGGCCGGGGTGATCATGGCGGTGGCCTTCATCATCTATGGCGTGGTCTTCAGCCTGAGCCACGCGCAGCGCCTGTTTCCGCCCTGGCTGGTCCACAAGATGATGGCTTTGGGCGTGCTGATCTATGCCGGCACCGGTATCGTCAGCCTGTTCACCGGCCAGCACTATCTCGATTACGGCGTCTTCGCGCCGCATCATCCCGAACACGGCCAGCACTGGGGCATCCTGATCGTCGAATTCGGCGTCGGCGTCACCGTGACCGGCGTCATGGTGGCGATCTACTATGCCTTCGCCGCCCGTCCCCCCACCATCCGGGACGAGGAGTGGTAGGCCATGCACGAATTCACCTTCGAATTCATCGTCGGCCATCTGAATTACTGGCTGTTCACCGTGCTGATGATGACCGGGCTCTATATCGTCGTGGCGCGCGGCAATTTCGTGAAGAAGATCGTCGGGCTGAACATCTTTCAGTCGGCGGTGTTCATGCTGTTCATCTCGATGGGCAAGGTCACCGGCGGCACCGCTCCGATCTTTCCGGTGGACATGCAGATCGACCCCGCCACGGTCTATTCCAACCCGCTGCCGCATGTGCTGATCCTGACCGCCATCGTGGTGGGCATCGCCACCACCTCGCTTGGCCTGGCGCTGATCGTGCGCATCCGCGAGGAGTTCGGCACCATCGAAGAGGATGGATTGCTGGAGATCGAACGGGCCATGACGCTCGAGGAAGAGGCCGTTCACGGCCAGACCATGGGCGGGCGGCGCTGATGGCGGCGGGACGGTGGTGGAGCAGACCCAGCACGGGGCCGAGGCGATGGCGCAGGCCGGTCACGCCGCCGATCATGCGGCGCAGCTGGCGCTGAGCCTGATGGATCAGCTGCCGATCCTGCAGATCCTCGTTCCGTTTCTGGCCGGCGCCGCTCATCGTGCTCATCGGTTCGCGCCGACTGGCCTGGCCGATTGCCTATGGCGCGGCGACGGCGGCCTTCGTCACCTCGATCCTGCTTCTCCTGCGGGTGATCGGGGGCGAGGTGATCTCGTATCATATCGGCGGCTGGGCGCCGCCCCTGGGGATCGAATACCGGGTCGACGCGGCCAATGCCTTCGTGCTGTTCCTGGTCAGCGGCATCGCCACGGTGGTGTTGCCCTATGCCCGCCACAGCGTCGCGGCCGAGATCGACACGCGGCATACCACGCTCTTCTACGCGATGTTCATGCTGTGCTTCACCGGCCTTTTGGGCGTGGTGATCACGGGCGACGCGTTCAACGTCTTCGTGTTCCTCGAGATCTCGTCTCTCAGTACCTATGTGCTGATCGCCGCCGGGGCGAAGCGCGACCGCCGGGCGCTGACCGCGTCCTATGATTACCTGATCATGGGCACCATCGGCGCCACCTTCTTCGTCATCGGCCTGGGCCTTCTCTATATGGCGACCGGCACGCTGAACATGGCCGATATCGCCGAGCGGATCGCCGATCAGACCGGCAACCGCACGGTGCGCGCGGCCTTCGGTTTCATCGTCGTCGGCATGGGGCTGAAGGCGGCGATCTATCCGCTGCACCTGTGGCTGCCCAACGCCTATACCTATGCGCCCAGCGCCGTCACCGCTTTCCTGGCCGCCACGGCGACCAAGGTGGCGATCTACGTGCTGATGCGCTTCATGTTCTCGGTGTTCCAGCCGATGTACCTTTTCGAGGTCAAGACGCTGGAATTCATCATCATTCCGCTGGCGATCCTGGCGATGTTCGCGGCCTCGGTGATCGCGATTTTCCAGAACGATCTGAAGCGGCTCCTGGCCTATTCGAGCCTGGCGCAGATCGGCTACATGCTCTTGGGCATCGGGTTCCTGAGCCAGACCGGGCTGACCGCCTCGGTGCTGCACCTGTTCAACCACGGGATCACAAAGGCGGCGCTGTTCATGGGGGTAGGGGCCATCGTGCTGCGGCATGGGTCATCCTTCCTTGATAACATCGCGGGGGTGGGGCGGCTGATGCCGTGGACCAGCGCCGCGATGGTGATTGCCGGGCTCAGCTGATCGGCGTGCCGGGCACCGCCGGTTTCGTCAGCAAATGGGTGCTGGTGCAGGGCGCGCTCGAGGCCGGCTGGTGGCCGGTGGCGATGCTGATCATGTTCAGTTCCCTGCTGGCCGTCGTCTATGTCTGGCGCATGGTCGAGGCGATGTATCTGTCGCCGCCGCCCGAGGATGTGCCGCGGCGAGGCCCCCTGGGGATGCTGGTGCCGATGTGGATCATGGCGCTGGCCTGCCTCTATTTCGGGCTCGACACCGACCTGACGCTGAGCGCCTCGATCACCGCGCGCCAAGGGTTCATCGGCGGCTCTGCTGGAATGATGGTGCATTGAGATGGCGACGGTGACGGCGATATATCTGGCGATGCTGATCCCGGTGCTGGCGGCCGTGGCCAACATGGTGCTGCGCAACGCGCCCAACCTGCGCGACGGGCTGACCCTGGCCGCCGCCGTGGCGACCTTCGGCTGCGTGCTGACGGTGCTGGCGAACGAGGGCAACGGCACCACCGAGGCGGTGACGCTGTGGCAGGTGATGCCGGGGCTCGATCTGGCCTTCCATGTCGAGCCTCTGGGCCTGATGTTCGCGATCATCGCATCCGGCTTGTGGATCGTGACCCACCTCATGGCGTGGGTTACATGCGCGGCAACAACGAGGACAACCACGCCCGGTTCTTCGCCGCCTTCAGCCTGGCGATCGCATCCGTGATGGGCGTGGCGTTTTCGGCCAACATGTTCTCGCTCTTCCTGTTCTACGAGATGCTGACGGTTTCGACCTATCCGCTGGTCGCCCACAAGGGCACGCCCGAGGCCATTCGCGGCGCGCGCACCTATCTGGGCATCCTGATCGGCACCTCGATCGGGCTGCAACTGGTGGCGGTGATCTGGACCTGGTCGCTGGCCGGCACGCTGGATTTCACCAAGGGCGGTATCCTTGAGGGCCATGTCGCCGGCGTCATGGTGCCTGTGCTGCTGGGGCTTTATGCCTTCGGTATCGGCAGGCGGCCCTGATGCCGTTCCACCGCTGGCTGCCCGCCGCCATGGTGGCGCCGACGCCAGTTTCGGCGCTTCTCCATGCCGTTGCCGTGGTGAAGGCGGGCGTCTCCACCATGCTGAAGGTCGGCATCTATATCTTCGGCATCGACTTCCTGGCCGAGACGGGCGCGTCGGAATGGCTGATGTGGGTCGCGGCCTTTACCATCGTCGCCGCCTCGGTCGTGGCGCTGACCAAGGACAACCTCAAGGCGCGGCTGGCCTATTCGACGGTCAGCCAGCTGAGCTGCATCACCCTGGGCCTGGCGCTGGCCACCTCGATGGGGGTGCTGGGGGGCGGGATGCATATCGCCATGCACGCGATGGGCAAGATCACGCTCTTCATGTGCGCGGGGTCGATTTACGTGGCCACGCACAAGACCGATATCAGCCAGATGACCGGGCTGGGCCGGGCCATGCCGGTGACCTTCGCCGCCTTCCTGATCGGCGCGCTCAGTATCATCGGCCTGCCGCCGCTGGGCAGCTCCTGGTCGAAATGGCTGCTGGTGATGGGCGCGGCGGATACCCAGCAATGGGTGATGATCGGGGTGCTGATGGCCTCGTCCCTGCTGGACGTCGCCTATCTGCTGCCGCCGGTGGCCAAGGGGTTCTTCCTGAAGGGGGACGAGGCCCATGACGGCTGGGCCGAGGCCGGGGTGCTGGTCTGGCTGCCGCCGGCGCTGACCACGCTGGGCTGCGTGGCGCTGTTCTTCTTCGCCGGCAGCATCCAGGACTTTCTGATGCCTCTGGTGCAACCATGACGGAGCCGCAGATGAGCGAGCACGAGAAACCCTATCCCCTGCTGGGCCGGATCATCGGCGCGCTGGTGGGCGGCGAGGGCACGACGCGGTTCCTGTTCCTTCTCGGCGGCGCCTGCCTGGCGCTGGCGATGACGCATCTTCTGTTCCACATGCACGGGCATTTCCGGATCGAGACGGTGCCGGTCTTCTATGGCGTCTATGGCTTCGTGATGTTCACCCTCTTGATCCTCGTGGCCAAGGGGCTGCGGGTGCTGGTGAAACGACCCGAGGATTACTACGGCCCCCGCGCTGTCGACGCTGAGGACTATCCCGAGGATCAGCTGGGCAAGGTGGATTACGATGCCTGAGATCCTGCCCACCGCCTTCCTCTTCTTCGCCGCGGCGCTGGTGCTGCCATTCCTTCCGCGGGTGCTCCGCGGGCTGATCCTGCTGGCGCTGCCGGTGCTGGCGGGCTGGCAGGTCTGGACCTGCCCGAGGCGCGCTGGCGCAGGTACAGTTCTTCGGCTTCGACCTGGAGCTGATGCGGGTCGACCGGCTGGCGCGGGTCTTTGGCCTGGTCTTCTGCCTGGCGGCGTTCCTCGACAATCTCTTTGCCTGGCATGTGCGGACCGAGTGCAGCGGGTGGCGGCGCTGCTCTATGCCGGGTCGGCGATCGGCGCGGTGTTCGCGGGCGACCTGATCACGCTCTTCTTCTATTGGGAGGGGACGGCGATCGCGTCCGTCTTCCTGATCTGGGCACGGCGCACGGAAGGGGCCTATCATACCGGACTGCGATACCTGGTCGTCCAGATCGCCAGCGGCGTGATCCTGCTGGCCGGCGCGGTGATGTATCACGCGGAAACGGGGCGGATCGCCTTCGAGCATATGACGCTGGGCAGCCCCGCCACATGGCTGATCTTCCTCAGCTTCGGCATCAAATGCGCCTTCCCCCTGCTGCACAACTGGCTGCAGGACAGCTATCCGGCGGCCACGATCACCGGCACGGTGATCCTGTCGGCCTTCACCACCAAGCTGGCGGTCTATGCCCTGGCGCGGGGCTTTGCCGGCACCGAGATCCTGATCTATATCGGCGCCGTCATGACGCTTTTCCCGATCTTCTTCGCCGAGATCGAGAACGACCTGCGCCGGGTGCTGGCCTATAGCCTGAACAACCAGCTGGGTTTCATGGTGGTGGGCATCGGCGTGGGCACCGAAATGGCGCTGAACGGCACGGCGTCGCACGCCTTCGCCCATATCCTCTACAAGGCGCTTCTCTTCATGTCGGTGGGGGCGGTGATGTTCCGCACCGGCACCTCGAAGGCGTCCGAGCTGGGCGGGCTTTACCGCACCATGCCGCTGACGGCGGTGTTCTGTCTGGTCGGCGCGGCGTCGATTTCGGCCTTCCCGCTCTTCTCGGGCTTCGTCACCAAATCGCTGATCCTCGATCAGACGGCGGCGCAGCATTACCCGCTGATCTGGGCGGTGCTGGTCTTCGCCAGCGCCGGCGTGCTCAGCCATTCCGGCATCAAGATCCCGTTCTTCACCTTCTTCGCCCATGACAGCGGCAAGCGCCCGGCCGAGGCGCCGCTGCACATGCTGCTGGCGATGGGGATCACGGCCTTCCTGTGCATCGCCATCGGGGTCTATCCCGATCCGCTTTACGCCATCCTGCCCTATGAGGTCGATTTCCACCCCTATACGATGGGCCATGTGGTGGGGCAGCTGCAGCTGCTGACCTTCGCGCTGCTGGCCTTCGCAGTGCTCTATCGCACCGGTATCCACCCGCCCGAGATCCGCGCCATCAACCTCGATTTCGACTGGACCTATCGCCGGGCGGGGCGGGCGGTTCTGCTCTATCTGAACGCCGTGGCGCGGGCCAGCGGGGCCTTCCTGTCGGCGCAGATCGGCGCGGCGTTCTGGGGGATGCTGCGGCGGTTCCAGTATTCCACCGGCCCCGAGGGCAAGCTGGCGCAAAGCTGGCCGACCGGGGCGATGGTGATGGGTATCGCCATCGTGCTGGGCGTGACCCTGGCGGTCAGCTTCTTCAGCTGATCGGCGCGGCGCGGCGCGCTCAGGCCCAGGCGCCCCAGGCCAGGCCCGCGATCACCGCGCCCAGAACGGCATAGCCGATATAGGCGGCAAAGACCCGCGGCTTGACCAGCGCCCAGACCGCGACGGCGGCGGGGATCGAACTGATCCCGCCGGCGATGACGAAGGACATCGCCGCGCCGGGCGCCATGCCCTGATCCAAGAGCCCCGCCACCAGCGGCACCGCGGCATAGCCGTTGAGATAGGCCGGCGCGCCGACCAGGGCGCCCAGAAGGATGGGCCCCGCGCCTTCCCCGCCCAGCAGCTGCGCGATCAGGCTGGCGGGCACATAGCGGATCATCACCGCTTCCAGCACATAGGCCAGGCTGAGCCATTTCAACAGGAAGAGCCCGTTTTCGAGAAAGCTGTCGCGGAAGGTGGCGCGGCGCTCGGCCTCGTCCCAGAAGCGCCAGTGCGGCGCGCCCGAGAAGGGCTTCTTCACACCGCAGCAGCCGCCCACCTTGGGCTTTTCGCGCAGCGGATCGGTGAAGACGGGCGAGGATTTCAGCACCATCGTGCCGAAGCCGCCCATGACCCCGATCAGCACCGCCGCCGCCGTCTTGGCGAGCGCGAAGTCGAAGCCCAGCGTGCCCGCGGTGACCGAGAACATCGCCGGGTCCATCAGGGGCGAGGCCAGCCAGAACGCCATCACCGCCGACAGGGGCGCGCCCATGGCCAGCAACGCGGCGATGAAGGGGATGACCTGGCACGAGCAGAACGGCGACAGCCCGCCGGCCAGCGCGGCCAGCAGGATCATCCGCGTCCTCGCGTCCCGCAAGGGCCTTGGCCAGAAGGTTCTCGGCCCCCGTCGCCTTCATATAGGCCGCCGCCAGAACGGCGAAGAGGATATAGGGCGCGGTCCGTCCCAGCGCGCGCCGAGCGCGAAGACGACGGTAGGGCCGAGCTGGGGCAGGTCGAGAAGCCCGATCGCCAGCAGGATCAGCCCCAGCGCGGCTGAGGCCTTGTCGAGGTTTCTAAGGGTAAAACGGCGCGGGAGTGGGAGATATCGCTCATGTTTCGGGGCCTTTCGGGCAGGTATCGGCATCGGCGCAGCATTCGCTGAGCAGGAATTGCGACAGCGCGCGCAGCTCGTCATAGGCGACGGCGGCGCAGATGATCTGACGGCCGCGGCGGGTCTGCGTGACCAGCCCGGCCTGTGTCAGGATCTTCATGTGATGGGTCAGAGTCGAGCCGGTGACGCCGGTGCGCGCGCCCAGCTCGCCGATGGTCAGGCCCTCGGGGCCGGCTGCGCGGGCTGCGCAGCACCTGATTCAGGCGTTGCTCGGACCCCAGCGCCGCGAAGGTCGAGGCGGCGAGGGTCAGGGACAGGTCGGTGGGGTCAGACTGTTTCATGATTCTCCGAAATATAGAAATGTCGCGACTCTGTCCAGTCATTTCGAGAGTTATCGAACTATCGGGCTGCCTCTTGGGTTCGGGCCGGGATTGCCTTAGCACCGAAGCCATGGACGATCTGGCCCGTGATATCCGTGCCTGCCGGCTCTGCGCCGAAAGGTTCGCCGCCACTGCGACGGCGCACGCGCCGCGTCCGGTGGCATGGTTCGACTGCGGCGCGCGGGTGCTGATCGCGGGGCAGGCGCCGGGACTGCGGGTGCACGAAACCGGGCTGCCGTTCAACGATCCGTCGGGCGACCGGCTGCGCGATTGGCTGGGGGTCGGTCGCGAGGCTTTCTATGACCGCACCCGTTTCGCGATCGTTCCCATGGCGTTCTGCTTTCCGGGCTATGACGCCAAGGGCAGCGACCTGCCGCCGCCGAAGCTTTGTGCCGAGACCTGGCACGAACGGGTGATGGCGGGGCTGCCCGATCTGCAGCTGAAGATCCTGGTCGGCGGCTATGCCCATCGCTGGCATCTGGGCACCCGCCGGGGCGTGACCGAGCTGACCCGCGCCTGGCGCGACCTGCCCGGCGGCGTTTTCGCCTTGCCGCACCCGTCCTGGCGCAATACCGGGTGGTTGAAGAAAAACCCGTGGTTCGAGGCCGAGGTGCTGCCCGAACTGCGTCAGGCGATCCGAGAGGCATTGGCATGACTGACACCGATCTGGACCGGGCGCATCGCGCCATGGCGGCCGATCCGCAGGATGACGCGGCGCGGCTGCGCTTCTACGAGGCGCTGGCCGATAGCGAGATCTTCCTGCTGCTGAAGGACGAGGCCGGCGAGGACAGCGTCGAGCCCGAGGTGGTCGAGGTCGAGGGCGCGGGCTTCGTTCTGGCCTTCGACAGCGAGGAGCGGCTGGCGGATTTCACCGGCCGGACAGCGCCTTACGCGGCGCTGTCGGGGCGCGGGCTGGCCGAGATGCTGCAGGGGCAGGGGCTGGGCCTGGGGCTGAACCTGGATGTGGCGCCGTCCTCGGCGCTGTTGCCGGCGGCGGCGGTCGACTGGCTGTGCGACATGCTGGCGGCGCGGCCGGAAGAGGCCGAGGGCGCGGTCGAGGAGATCCTGCCGCCGACCCTGCCGCGCGCAGCGGTCGAGGGGTTGCGCAGCAAGCTTGCCCGCGCCGGCGGTCTGGCGCAGGCGGCCTTGCTGGCCGGGGCGCGGTTCGAGGATGGCGGCAGCGGCCATTTCCTGGCCTTCATCGGCGCGGCCCCGGCGGCCGAGTCGGCACTGGCCAAGGCGGTGGGCGAGGCGGTGCTGTTCTCGGGGCTCGAGGGCGAAAGTGTGGACGTGGTGTTCTTCGAGCCGGACAACCCCCTGGTCGCCGAGATCGCGGCGGTGGCGATTGCGTTCGATCTGCCCGCGCCGCAGCGCGACGAAACGGTTCAGGTGCCCGGAGCCGCACCCGGGATGGACCCGGCCAATCCGCCGAGATTGAAATAGGCGCCAGACGGGTCTGACATGCGGGCAGTATCGCCCGAAAGGGTTGTCGGAGGATTAACGCCGAGTCCGGGCTCGATCCGGGACCCGGCGCCCGGTTGACGAGCGGTCCCGGGACGGGTGTGGTCGCGCCGGGCTGTGGCGTTTCAATAGCCCGCGGCGCGGTCGACGAGGTGGAGGAAGGGCTCGCCCGCCTCGCCACGGCGGATGTTCTCGACGATGACCTCCGAGGCCGGACCGGCGCGGGTTTCGCTGGCAATATGGGGGGTTACGGTCACCCGTTCATGTGCCCAGAAAGGGTGGTCCGGGGCCAGAGGCTCGGCCCGGAAGACGTCGAGCGTGGCATGGGCGATCTGGCCGCTGTCGAGTGCGGCAAGCAGCGCGTCGTCGTCGATCAGCGTGCCGCGGCCGGGGTTGATGACGAAGCTGCCGGGTGCCATCAGGGCCAGGGTTTCGGCGTTCAGAACGTTTTCGGTGGCCGGGGTGTTGGGCAGAAGAAGCACCACGATTTCAGCCTCTTGCAGGGCGGCCTTCAGGCCGTCCGGGCCGTGATGGCCGGCGATGCCGGCGATGTCCTTGGGGCTGCGCGACCAGCCGCTGACGGGAAAGCCCAGCGCGCTCAGGGCGCGGCCGCAGGCGAGGCCCAGCTCGCCCAGCCCGAGGATCGTGACGGGGCGCTGGGCCGCCATCGGCGGAACCTGAGGATCCCAGCGATTCGAAGGGTTTACGATATGCCGATCCATGCCCAGATGGTGCCGCAGGGTGTGGCCGACGACCCATTCGACCATGCCCTCGGTCAGGCCGCCGCCGACCATGCGGGTCAGCGGGATGTTCAGCGTCGGATTGGGGGCGATGCTTTCGACCCCGGCCCAGAGTTCAGGACCGCCCTGGCGCGGGTATAGGGGGTGAAATCCTGCAGCCAGGAGTTCGGGGCATAGACGATATAGTCGACCTCTTCGGGCGGAAAATCCTCGCCCAGGCGATAAGTTATGCCGGTTTTCTCAAGCGCCGCCCGCAGCGGGGGTTCGTATTGGGCCCAGCGTTCGGGGCGGGCGGCGAAGAGGATGGTGACGGTCATTTTCAGGGCCTTCGGCATAGGTGCATCGCGCCGCAGGGTGGCGGGTTTAAGGCCGGGTTTCAACCCACCGTCCCGGGAGATTAATGAAGACGTTGTTAACCGGATCGGCGGTCTGCCTCCCGGCTGCACCCTGGCTGCCTTGCGTCTGGCGCGCGGTGGTGCAGGGCGCGCGCAAGGAACGGGTAAACGGACCGCGCGCTGTGTCCGGGCCGTCAGGGCGCGCGCGGGGTCGGCGTTCGGGAGGGCCGGAGAGGTGGGACGAGTATTTGGAGAAAGATGAAAGGGGGGCGTGGGAGAAGAGACCTCTGTCCCGCCCTTGCGGGTGGTGCCCCCGAGCGCAGCGAGGCCGGGCCCAAAATCGAGGAGCGGCCCTGCGCAGCAGGGCGCGACGAGATGCGGGAGACCCGGTCAAGCCGGGAGGGGCGTGGGGGGCTAGCGCGGCTTGTGGATATGCGCCGATTGCACCAGGCCGAAGGCGGCCATCAGGACCAGCATGGCCGAGCCGCCATAGGAGACCAGCGGCAGCGGCACGCCGACCACCGGGATCAGGCCCATCACCATCGACATGTTGACGGCGAAGAAGAAGAAGAAGGTGGTGGCGATCCCCAGCGTCAGCAGCGCGGCGAAGCGGTTGGGGTTCGAGAGTGCCGAGGCGATGCAGAAGAAGATGATCAGCGCATAGAGCCCCAGCAGCGAGATGGCGCCGAGAAAGCCGAACTCCTCGGCGAGCGTGGTGAAGATGAAGTCGGTGTGTTTCTCGGGCAGGAAGTTCAGCCGCGACTGGGTGCCCTGCATGAAGCCGCGCCCGGTCCAGCCGCCCGAGCCCAGCGCGATCTTCGACTGGGTGATGTGATAGCCGGCGCCGAGAGGGTCGGCGGCGGGGTCGAGGAAGGTGTCGATGCGGCGGTATTGATAGTCGTTCAGGAGCTGCCAGCCGGTGCCGCGCGACTGGAAGACGGCATAGACCAGCCCCACGCCGGCGCCGATGACGGCGGCGAAATAGGCCCAGTGGACGCCGGCGACATACATCACCGTGCCGCCGCCCAAGAGCAGCAGGATGGCGGTGCCGAGGTCGGGCTGTTTCAGCACCAGCGCGGTGGGCAGCAGGATCAGCGCC
>JAWKXE010000037.1:0-37788 GCA_041397165.1 Paracoccaceae bacterium
ATGTCATCGAAAGCCTCGACCGCAACCAGATCGAGGCGGCGCGGGACATGGGCGCCAGCTGGATCCGCATCCATCGCCGGATCGTCATTCCGCACGCTAAGCCGGGGATATCGAGCGGCATGACCATGGTCTTCATGCTGAGCGCCGGCGCGCTGGCGGCGCCGCAGGTTCTGGGCGGGCCGTCGTCGCTGTGGTTCACGCAGCTGGTCTATCAGTGGTTCAACGACAGCCTGAACTGGCAGCAGGGGTCGGCCTATGCCATCGTCCTTCTGGTGGCGTCGATCACCATCGTCCTGGTCTTCATGCGCATCTTCAAGGTCAATATGGGGGATATCGGTAAATGAACCGGAATCCCCTTCTGGGCAAGGTCGCGCTGGGTCTCTATCTGCTGATCTTCTTCAGCTATCTGCTGGGGCCGCTGGTGGTGATGTCGCTGACGGCGTTCAATTCGTCCCAGTTCCCGTCGGTGTCGCCCTGGGCCTGCTATACCTATGAATGGTTCGAGGTGCTGTTCCAGGACAAGCGCATCCTGATTTCGATCCGCAATTCCTTCATCATCGGCATCGGCACGGTGATCCTGTCGGTGTCGATGGGGCTGGCGGCGGCGCTGATCCTGAGCCAGATCCACGCCCGGCTGAGGGCGGTCTATTATACCGTCATCATCGCGCCGATCCTGATCCCGGGCGTGGTGCTGGGGATTTCGACGCTGGTCTTCTGGGACCGGTTGAGCCGGGTTCTGGGTCCGTCGACCGACGCGCTGTTCCATAACGGCATCTTCCTGACGATCCTGGGCCAGTCGGCCTTTATCGCCTCCTACACCATGCTGGTCTTCGTGGCGCGGTTGCAGCGCTTCGACCCGTTGCAGACCGAGGCCGCGCTCGATCTGGGGGCGACCCATGTGCAGGCCTTCCGCAAGATCCTGTTGCCGTTCATGCGGCCGGCCATCGCCTCGGCCGCGGTGCTGGCCTTTCTGGCGTCGTTCGAGAATTACAACACCACCACCTTCCTGTTCGGCCAGTATCCGACCCTGACGATCGAGCTGGCGCAGAAGGTGCGCTACGGTATCAACCCGTCGATTTCGGCGCTGGCCTTCATCATCGTGGTGCTGACCGTCTTCGGCGGCATCGGGGCCGAGATGCTGCGCCGGGCGCGGCTGAACCGGGGCCCGGGGCCGCGGGCCGAAATGATGCGGGCGCGCAAGAGTATGCTGCCGGTGGCGCTGCGCGGCAATTACGCGGCGCTGGCGATGGTGGCGCTGGGCTTCGTGGTGATCTCGGGCTTCGTCACCGCGCAGAGCTATTCCGCCGGCGCAGTGCAAGGCGATGGTGCTGAAGGCCAAGCAGGAAGAGACCCAGAAGCGGATCGCCGAGATTCAGCGCAAGCGGGCCGAACAGGCGGCGGCGAAGAAGGCGGCGGACGAGGCGGCGGGCACTGGCACCGCGCCGGCCGCCGGGGCCGCGCCCTCGGGCGGGTCGGGCGCCTTTGGCGGGGTGTTCGCGCCGACGAACCTCGACAGTGTCGGCGGGGCGACCAAGCCGGAAGAGCAGGGTTCGGCCGCGCCGGCGACGGGTGGGTCGGGGGCGTTCGGCGGCGTGTTCGATCCCGGCAATCTGGGCAGCGTCGGCGGCAGCGGGGAACCGGCGCCGGCCTCCGGACAGGGCGGCAGCAGCGCCGCGCCGGCGACGGGCGGGTCCGGGGCGTTCGGCAATGTGTTCGACCCGAACAACCTTGGCAGCGTGGGCGGGACGGACTGAGGCGCCGGGCCTCGGGTCTCAGCCGATGGGTTCGAGCCCGGCCGCGTCGCAAAGCGCGCCCGAGGCGATGAGCGCGGCGGATTTTTCCAGATCGGGGGCAAGGAAGCGGTCCTGACCCAGCGGCGCCACATCGGCGCGCAGGCGGGCCAGCGCGGCTTGCAGCGGCGCCGAGGTGACCAGGGGGGCGCGGGCCTCGATGCCTTGCGCGGCGCACATGGCCTCGACCCCGAGGATGACCGAGAGGTTGGCGCTCATCCGGGTCAGCCGGCGTGCGGCATGGGCGGCCATCGAGACGTGATCCTCCTGATTGGCCGAGGTGGGGGTGGAATCGGTCGAGCAGGGATTGGCGAGGTGCTTGTTCTCGCTCATCAGCGCCGCCGTCGTCACCTCGGCGATCATCAGGCCCGAGTTCAGGCCGGGTTCGGGCGTCAGGAACGGCGGCAGGTCGTGGCTGAGCGTGGGGTCGACCATCAGCGCGACGCGGCGCTGGGCGATGGCGCCGATTTCGGAAAGCGCGAGCGCGATCTGGTCGGCGGCGAAGGCCACCGGCTCGGCATGGAAGTTGCCGCCCGAGAGGATGGCGCCATCGGTCGCGATGACCAGCGGATTGTCGGTGACGGCATTGGCCTCGACCGCCAGGGTCTGGCCGGCGAAGCGCAGGAGGTCGAGCGCGGCGCCGGCGACCTGCGGGGCGCAGCGGATGCAATAGGGGTCCTGGACGCGGCTGTCGCCCTCGCGGTGGCTTTCGCGAATTTCACTGTCGTCGAGCAGGTGGCGCATGGCGCGGGCGGCGTCGATCTGGCCCCGGTGGCCGCGCAGGGCGTGGATTTCGGGGCGGAGCGGCGCGGTGGAGCCCATGATGGCATCGGTCGACAGGGCGGCGGTGACGAGGCTGGCGCGCAGGAGGGCGCAGGCCTGGAACCAGCCGACCAGCGCCAGCGCGGTCGAGACCTGGGTGCCGTTGATCAGCGCGAGGCCTTCCTTGGGCCCCAGCGTGACGGCGGTGAGGCCGGCGCGGAGAGCGCCTCGGCCCCCGGCAGGGTCTCGCCCCGGTAAATGGCCTGGCCTTCGCCGATCATCACGGCGGTCATATGCGCGAGCGGGGCGAGGTCGCCCGAGGCGCCGACCGAGCCCTGGGACGGGATCACCGGGGTGAGGCCGGCGTTGAGCATGGCTTCGAGCAGCGCGCAGATGTTCCACCGCACGCCCGGAGGCGCCGCGGCCGAGGGACAGGAGTTTCAGCGCCATGAGAAGGCGGGTGGCGGGGCGTCGAGCGCTTCGCCCACGCCGCAGCAATGCGACAGGATCAGGTTGCGCTGCAGCTGCGCGGTCTGATCGGGCGGGATCTTTACCGAGGCGAGTTTGCCGAAGCCGGTGTTGACGCCATAGACCGGCCGGGTTCCCTGCGCCGCCCGGGCGACGATCTGCGCGGCGTTTTCGACGCCATCGCGCGTGGCGGGGTCGAGCGTGACGGGATCGGTGCCGGCCCAGATCCGTTCGAGAAGGGAGAGATCGGCAGCGCCGGGGACGAGCGTGAGGGTCATGGCAGGGCCTTTGGATGGAGGGCGAGTCGGGATTATATGTGCGTTTAAAAGACTATTATGTAGCTACTTAATTTTGTCAATGCGTTGCCCGGGCCGGGTGGGCGCGGCGGGCGCGGTTCAGTCGAAATGGACGGGCGCGCCGAGGTCCTTGGGTTTCAGCGTGGCGATGAAGGCGATGATGGCATCGACCTCGTGCTGCGAAAGCTCGACCGGGGAAATGTGCGAGGGGCGGGTTTCGGTGAACTCTTCGGTCATGCCGGGGATATGGGTGAAGCTGGGATGCGGCGGTTCGACCCAGAATTTCAGGAACAGGTCGTGCCAGTTCTGCCGCGCCCTGAGCGCCCCGAAGGATGGCGTGGAGCCGATCCCGCCCATGCGGTTGCGCTGATCGACGACATGGCAGCGGCCGCAATGCTGGAGCGCCAGGCCCGAGCCGAGCGCGGTGTCGCCTTCGGGCATCGCCTCTTGGACCTGCGCCTTCGGAGCCGCGTAGAGGGTGAAGAGCGGCGGGCCGTCCTTGGGGAAGCTCTCCAGCACCGACTGGCCGGGCTTCGAGCGCAGCCAGTCGCGCAGCATCTCGCCGGTTGCGTCGCCCTTGGGGAAGATCAGCGCATAGGTGGTGCCGTCGCGGCCCTGCAGCAGGGCCGGGCCGTCGCCATTGGCGCGAAAGGCCAGATCGGCCGGGGCATCGGGCGCCACCGGTTCGAGCGCGATGCGCGAGCGGAACTTGAAGCGCGGCAGCAGGTGCTGGGCGAAGCCGGTCTCGGTCATCTCGGGGGGCAGGGCGATGGGCACGGGATCGGCCAGGGCGGGCGTGGCAAGGCAGAGCGATGCGATGAACAGGCGCAGGAATTTCCGCATTTCGATCTTGAACCCCCCGATTGGCTGCCCGACTATAACATGAATGTTTGGCGAACCAAAAACCGGGGATGGGAATGTCGGAAGAAGAATTCAACATGTCGCTGAGGAAGTTCCTCAAGACCGTCGGCGTCACCTCGCAGCGCGAGATCGAAGAGGCGGTGCGCAAGGCCGGCAATGGCAGCGGCAGCGTGCCGGTGCGGATGGTGCTGAGCATCGAGGCGCTGGGGCTGGAGCATGAGGTGACCGGCAACATTACCCTGCCGGGCAAGGCATGAGCGAGCTTGAGGGGAACATCCGCGCGGCCCTGGCGCGGATCGTCGATCCGGTGAGCGGGCGCGATATCGTAGGTGCCGGCATGGTGCGCGCGCTGAGCGTGCAGGAGGGCGGGCGCGTCAGTTTCGTGCTGGAAGTGGCGCCCGAGCGCGCCGAGGCGGCCGAGCCGCTGCGCCGCGCCGCCGAGGAGGCCGCGCGCGGGGTCGAGGGCGTGGCGGCGGTGAGCGCGGTCCTGACGGCCCATGCCAAGGCGCCCGAGATGCCCAACCTCAGGGGCGGCGCGCGGCAGGCGCCGCAGGGGCCGCAGAAGCTTCCGGGGATCGAGCATGTGATCGCCGTCGCCTCGGGCAAGGGGGGCGTGGGCAAATCCACCGTCTCGGCCAATCTGGCGGTGGCGCTGGCGTCGATGGGCAAGAAGGTGGGTTTGCTGGATGCCGATGTCTATGGCCCCAGCCAACCGCGGATGCTGGGGATTTCCGGCAAGCCGTCGAGCCCGGATGGCAACACCATCCTGCCGCTCAGGAACTATGGCGTGACGCTGATGTCGCTGGGGTTGATGGCGCCCGAGGGCCAGGCGGTGGTGTGGCGCGGTCCGATGCTGATCGGGGCATTGCAGCAGATGCTGGACAAGGTCGCCTGGGGCAAGCTCGACGTGCTGGTGGTCGATCTGCCGCCGGGCACGGGGGATGTGCAGATGACGCTGTGCCAGAAGACCCATGTCGACGGCGCGGTGGTGGTGTCGACGCCGCAGGACATCGCGCTGATCGACGCGAGGAAGGGGATCGACATGTTCCAGAAGATGGATACGCCGATCCTGGGGATCGTCGAGAACATGTCCTCCTTCGTCTGCGACGACTGCGGCAAGATGCATTACCCGTTCGGCCATGGCGGCGCCAAGGCCGAGGCCGAGAAGCTGGGCGTGCCCTTCCTGGCGAGATCCCGCTGATCTGGCCATTCGCGAGGGTGGCGACAACGGCGCGCCGGTGGTGGCCCGCACCCGGGATCGCCGCAGGCCGAAGGCTTCGTCGCGCTGGCCCGGATGCTGGCGGCGGGGGTGCTGGCGTGAGCGGCAGCCTGAGCTTTCCCCCGCTTCTGAGCGGCGACGAGGTGCCGGTGCATGTCGACCCGTTCGTCAAGGCGATCACCCAGGCGATGGTCGAGCCCGAGCCGGGGCAGGTGACCTATTCGCTGGATGCTGCGACGATGCGGGCGGCGATGTGTTTCGGCCCCGACCGGGCGTTGCAGCAGGCGCTGCCCGGGGCGCTGTTCGCGTCGCTTCTGGGGCTGAACGACGCGCTGGGCGCGCTGGCCCTGCCCGAGGTGGCGGTGCATTTCGAATGGCCGGCCGGGGTGAAGGTGAACGGCGCGCGCTGCGGCCGGGCCCGGGTGGCGGCCTCGACCGGCGCGCCGGAGGCCGAGCCGGACTGGCTGATCGTCGGGGTCGAGGTGCCGCTGATGCCGCTGGGGGCGCGGGACCGGGCCATGCGCCGGACGAGACGGCGCTGTGGGAGGAAGGCTGTGTCGACCTGACCTCGGGCGAGCTGATCGAGAGCTGGTCGCGGCACATGCTGGTCTGGCTGCATCGCTTCATGAGCGACGGCATCGCGCCGCTGCACGAGGGCTGGCGGCACAAATGCGACAGCCTGGGGGAAGAGGTTGCGCTGCCCGAGCCGGGCACCTTCATGGGACTCGACGAGGATGGCGGCATGATCCTGCGGCAGGGCGAGGCGACGAAGGTGCTGCCGCTGACGGGATTCCTGGAGGGGGGCAGATGAAACTGGCGCAGGTTCTGAGGCTGGATGACAGCGACGAGAATGTCTTTGCCCATGCCGCGACGCCCGGGGAATGGGCGATTTCGGGGGCGTTTGCCTTTTCCAACTGGGAAGAGGCCGATCTGGTGGGGCAGGGCCGGCAGGCCTTCGCCAATGGCTGGTTGGGGCTGGACAGTTTCGGCCGGTCGACCTTCGTGGTGATCACGCCGATCGACGCGGCCGATTACGCGGCGCTGATCGACCGGCTGGCGGTGCATTTCGTCGAGGCCTGGGGCGCGCCCGGGTTCGACGCGGGCGGCCGGTGGCCGAGGAAGAGCTGCGCCACATGCGCGAGATGTGCGAGGATCACGACGACAACACGCTGCTGGTGGTCGAGCGCGCGCTGGTGCCGGCGGGGGTGAGCGAGAAGTTCCGCGCCATCGTGCCGGGCGAGGCGCGGATCGAGGATATCGCGGGCCACGGGTGAGGTGCAGGGGGAGCGGTTTCGAAACCGCTTCACGCATTTTCGAAAATGCGTACTGAAGCGCCTTCGAAGGCGCTTGTGGAACGCGCTTGCAGCGCGTTGAGGAAGGCCTTCGAAAGGCCCTTCCCGGCGCGGATCAGGCGTCTTTCATCGTGTCGGCGACCAGCTGGCTGAGGCTGATCACCTCGAAATCGGCCTCGTATTCGTCGATGCCGTCCTCGAACACGCCACGGCAGTTGGCGCAGGGGATGACCACCGCCTCGACCCCGCCGATATCGTCGATCTGCTTCAGCTTCTGCTCGAAGGCCTTCAGCCGCAGCTCTTCGGCGCGTTCGTTGGCCGAGACGCCGCCGCCACCACCGCAACAGAGATTGGCGATGCCGGCGCCCTTCATCTCGACGAAGTTCGTGGCCGAATCCGACAGCAGCCGGCGCGGTTCCTTCAGCACGCCGCCACGGCGGATCAGCTGACAGGGATCGTGCAGCGTCATCTTGCGCCCGTCCTTGGTGCCCGGCGGGATCTTGCCTTCGCGCCGCAGCTTGTCGAGCAGTTCGACGATATGCAGCACCTCGAACTTGAACGGGCGGCCGACCAGGTTGGGCCCGGCCCAGCGGATGGCGCCATAGGCGTGGCCGCATTCCGGGGCGATGACGTATTTGACGCCCAGCCTCTCGGCCTCGTTCACCACGCGCTCGACCAGTTGCTTCGCCAGCGGCCCCGAGCCGATCTGGACGCCGACATTGGTGGCCTCGTAGGCCTCGGTCGAGACGGTCCAGGTGAGGCCGGCGCGCTTCATGATGCGGGCATAGGCGCCGATGATCTCGGGGCTTGCCATGATCTCGTGCGAGGAGAAGATCGCCAGGTAATCGACGCCGGCGACATCGACCGGAATTTCGAGCCCGGTGTCCTTTTCCTGGTGCTTGATCTGGGCCAGCAGCGCCTTGGCGGTCACCCCCATGGGCGAGGAGGTGCGCTCGACATTGGCGCGGGCGACGTTCAGGCCTTCGGGCACGATGCCGGCGGCGGCATAGCCTTCGCGCATCTTGCGGATGGTGCCGGCGATGTCGATGCCCATCGGGCAGACCAGGGTGCAGCGGCCGCACATCGTGCAGCTGTCATAGACCAGCGGCTCCCATTCGCGCAGCTCGTCCTCGGTCACTTCGGGCGGTGTCAGGCCGAGGATCGAGAGCACGCCCCTGAGCGGCGCCTTGTGGCGCTTGTAGGCCTTGACCAGCGGTTGCAGCTTGTAGGTGGGCGTATGCTTCGGGTCCTTCGAGGCCTGATAGAAATGGCAGGCCTCGGCGCATTCGCCGCAATGGACGCAGGCCTCGAGATAGGAGGCGATGTCGACATCGGTCTGCTTCAGCAGGATGTCGACGGCGGTTTGGCTCACTTCGGTCATGGGGTCATGCCTTTCCGGCCATAGCTGGCGCCGGTGGCGCCGCGCGAGAGGAAGAAGGTGAAGCTGTGCATCAGGCGCGAGAACGGGAAGTAGATCAGCCAGATGTCGACGAAGCCCATATGGAGGGCGCGCAGCGCGTCATGCGATTCCTGCAGCGCCAGGCAGCCGGTGAGCATGACGAGGAAGGTGAGCCACGAACCGATATGGTCGTCCCAGTCCGAAATCAGCCGCATCACCGGATCGGAGAAGCGCCGCACCCAGAGCACGATCAGCCCGGCAAAGGCCACTTCGGCCGTGATGATGAAGGCCCAGCGGGGCATGGCGGGCCAAAGCTCGATCCCCCAGAGTTTTTCCGCGAAGGCGATATGGGGCGCCGCGAAGAGGAGCAGCGCGAAGAGGCCGAGATGGAAGCCATAGCCGCCCAGAAGGTGCATCCAGGTGCGTTGGGCGAAGAGGCCGCGGGGGAAGAAGTGGCGCAGGTTGCCCTTGAGAAAGCCGGTGAAGGCCGAACCGCGGGCCGGGGCGATGTCCTTCTTCTTGCCGAGGCGGATGATACCCGCCAGCCGCCAGAGCGCGGCGAGGGCGAAGATGGTGCCCGAGACATAGAAGCCGGGGCCTTCGACAAATTCCAGGATGGTCATTCTGCGGCCTCCGCTTTTGCATCGAGGGTGGCACCGGTCTTGTGGTCGATCTTCTTGCCGGTCACCTCTTCATACCAGAGATCGTGGTGTTCCTTGGCCCAGTTCTCGTCCACCTCGCCGCGCAGCATCGAGTCGATCGAGCCTTCCATGCCGATCGAGCCGATATAGGCGTGGCCCATGGCGATGGCGATCAGGAGGATCGCGCCGGCGGCGTGCAGGATGGTGGACATCTGGTGCCAGATCAGCTGTTCGGTGAGCCAGGGGAATTCCAGCAGAAGGCCGGTGGCCGACATGACGAGGCCGACGATGACGACGATCCAGTACCAGGTCTTTTCGCCGAAATTGTAGTGGTTCGAACTGGCATGGCCGCCCAGCAGGCCGCCGCCCTTGATGATCCACTTGAAATCCGCCCATTGGAAGAAATTGCCCTTCATGAAGCGGAAGGTGACGATGAGCAGCGCCAGGATGAACACGGGCCCGAAGAGGTTGTGCCCCTGGAGCGAGGCCGAGGCCATGATCGCCGTCGCCTCCTTGCCGATATAGGGAGCGAGGAGCGGGCGGCCGAGAAGGATGATCAGCCCGGTGATCCCCATGATGATGAAGCTGGAGGCGAGATACCAATGCGCGATGCGGTGCGCCATCGAGAAGCGCGGGATGTATTTGCCGGACCGGCCTTCGCGGATCTTGATCTTGCCGCGCAGCAGGCGGAACAGGACCAGGATACCGAGCACGCCGGCCAGCACCCAGCCGGCATAGGGCAGGATATAGTCGAGCCGCACCTGGCGCCAGTTGTCGCCCAGCATCTGAATGAGGCGGGTATTGGTGGCGGAAGAGGAATTGTCGCGGGCGACGGGGCCCTGCAACTCGCGCAGGATGTCCTCGTAGACCGGGACCTTGCGGCCCGGGCTGGTGGAGGGCAGCGCGCCGCCTTCGCCGTCGGCGCCACGGATCTGGCGCCAGACATCGGCATCGGAGCGGTCGCCGAGCGCGTTCGAGGGGCTGCCGTCGGTCGCGCCGAGCGGCAGGGCCTCTCCGGGCGGGCGGACCGAGCTTTGCGCATGGGTGGGATCGGCCCATGTGACCCATGTCAGGCCAGTGAGCAGCAGGGCCGCGGCCATGAGGGCCGTGGCGCGGAAGAGGTTTTGAAATCTTTGCACTGTCGTCTTCCCTGATTGTCTCAGGTGTCGAGGGGACGGGCCGCTGGACGCGGCCCGTCTTGGGTCATCTGGCTGTTGCCGGCAGGCAGATCAGCCGCCGCTCTTCTGGCCATAGGCGGTGCCCCAGCCCCAGGCGCCCGAGCCGAAGCCGCGGGCGACCACGCGTTCGCGATAGACGTCCGACACATCGTCGGCGTCGCCCGCGAGCAGGGCCTTGGTGGCGCACATCTCGGCGCAGATGGGAAGCTTGCCTTCGGCGATCCGGTTGCGGCCGTATTTCTGGAATTCGGCCGCCGAGCCGTCTTCCTCGGGGCCACCCGAGCAGAAGGTACACTTGTCCATCTTGCCGCGCGAACCGAAGTTGCCGGCCTGCGGATACTGCGGCGCGCCGAAGGGGCAGGCATAGAAGCAGTAGCCGCAGCCGATGCAGAGGTCCTTGGAGTGCAGCACCACACCGATTTCGGTCTGGTAGAAGCAATCCACCGGGCAGACCGCCATACAGGGCGCGTCCGAGCAATGCATGCAGGCCACCGAGATCGAGCGTTCGCCCGGGGTGCCGTCATTGATCGTCACGACCCGGCGGCGGTTGATGCCCCAGGGGATCTCGTGTTCGTTCTTGCAGGCGGTCACGCAGCCATTGCATTCGATGCAGCGTTCGGCGTCGCAGAGGAATTTTACTCGTGCCATTTGTCTGGTCCTCCTCTTCTCAAGCCGCGCTGATCTTGCAGAGAGTCGCTTTGGTCTCCTGCATCTGCGTGACGGAATCATAGCCATAGGTCATGGCGGTGTTCGACGATTCGCCCAGAACGTAGGGATCGGAGCCGGCGGGATACTTGTCCCTCAGATCCTTGCCCTCGAACTGGCCGCCGAAGTGGAAGGGCATGAAGGCCACGCCTTCGCCCACCCGTTCGGTGACCATGGCCGCAACCTTGACCTTGCCACCTTCGGGGCCTTCGACCCAGACCTGCTGCCCGTCGCGGATGCCCAGATTGTTGGCATCGCGGGGGTTGATCTCGACGAACATTTCCTGCTGCAGCTCGGCCAGCCAGGGGTTCGACCGGGTCTCGTCGCCGCCGCCCTCGTATTCGACCAGACGCCCCGAGGTCAGAGTGATCGGGTAGTCCTTGGAGAAGTCGTTCTTCTGGATCGAGGCATAGAGCGTCGGCAGACGATAGAACTTCATGTCGTCATAGGTCGGGTAGTCGGCCACCAGG
Source organism: Paracoccaceae bacterium (assembly GCA_041397165.1). GTDB lineage: Bacteria > Pseudomonadota > Alphaproteobacteria > Rhodobacterales > Rhodobacteraceae > JAWKXE01. The sequence goes on from JAWKXE010000037.1 coordinate 11,082, forward strand.
TCGCGCCGGTTGGTATAGAGCGGCTCGCGGTGGATCGGGATCGGGTCCGGGAAGGTCCACACGAGGGCACGGGCCTTGGCATTGCCGAAGGGCGCGCATTCGTGCTTGATCGCGACTCGCTGGATGCCGCCCGAGAGGTCGGTCTTCCAGTTGGTCTTGGGACCGGCCACGGCGTCGATCGCGGCCTTCTCCTCGGCGGTCAGGTCGCCGTCCCAGCCCAGGTCGATCAGCATCTGCATGGTGAATTCGGGATATCCGTCCTGGATTTCCGAACCCTCCGAGTAGACGCCATCGGCCAGGATGTTCACCCCGTTATGTTCCACGCCGTAACGGGCGCGGAAGGTCAGGCCGCCTTTCGACACGGGTTTGGACATGTCGTAGAGGTTGGGCGTGCCGGGGTGCTTCATCTCGGCCGTGCCCCAGCAGGGCCAGGGCAGACCGTAATAGTCGCCGTCGCAGGGACCGCCGACCGCCTGAAGCGTGGTCTTGTCGAAGGTGTGCTGGTTTTCCATGTGCAGCTTCAGACGCTCGGGCGACTGGCCGGTATAGCCGATGGTCCAGAGGCCCGAGTTGAACTCGCGCGTGGTGTCCTCGACCGAGGGCGATCCGTTTTCATCACGCGAGATGTTGCGGAAGAACCGGTCGGCGAAGCCGAACTTGTCCGCGAACATCGCCATGATGTCGTGGTCGGGCTTCGATTCGAACAGCGGATCGAACACCTTCTCGCGCCACTGGATCGAGCGGTTCGACGCGGTGACCGAGCCGTAGGTCTCGAACTGGGTCGCCGCCGGAAGCAGATAGACGCCGTCCTTGCGATCGCTGAGCACCGAGGTGACGGTGGGATAGGGGTCGATCACGACCATGAGGTCGAGCTTCTCCATCGCGCCCTTCATCTCGGCCATGCGGGTCTGAGAGTTGGGGGCGTGGCCCCAGAACACCATCGCCTTGAGGTTTTCCGGCTGGTCGATGTTTTCCTTCGCTTCCAGCACGCCGTCGATCCAGCGCGAGACCGGGATGCCGGTCTCGTACATCAGCGGCTTGTCCTTGCCGTCCTTGTCCTTGATCGTGGCGAACCGGGCCTTGAGCCAGTCCATGTCCTCGCCCCAGACCCGGCCCCAATGGGCCCAGGAGCCGGCGGCAAGGCCGTAATAGCCGGGCAGCGAATGCGACAGGATGCACATGTCGGTGGCGCCCTGCACGTTGTCGTGGCCGCGGAAGATGTTGGTGCCGCCGCCCGACACGCCCATGTTGCCCAGGGCCAGCTGCAGGATGCAGTAGGCGCGGGTATTGGCGCTGCCGTTGGTGTGCTGGGTGCCGCCCATGCACCAGATCACGGTGCCGGGACGGTTGTTGACCAGGGTCCGCGCCACCCGCTCGAGCTGGCTGGACGGGGCGCCGGTGATGCGCTCGACCTCTTCGGGCGGATATTTGGCGACCTCGTCCTTGACATATTCCATGCCATAGACGCGGGTGCGGATGAACTCCTTGTCCTCCCAGCCGTTCTCGAAGATGTGCCAGAGGATGCCCCAGATCAGCGCGATGTCGCTGCCGGGGCGGAACCGGACATATTCATCGGCATGGGCCGCGGTGCGCGTGAAGCGCGGGTCGCAGACGATCAGCGGCGCGTTGTTCTGCTCTTTCGCCTTGAGGACGTGCATGAGCGAGACCGGGTGCGCCTCGGCGGGGTTGCCGCCGATGATGAAGATGGCCTTGGAATTGTGGATGTCGTTGTACGAATTGGTCATGGCGCCGTAGCCCCAGGTATTCGCAACGCCCGCCACGGTGGTCGAGTGGCAGATCCGGGCCTGGTGGTCGACGTTGTTCGAGCCCCAGTAGCCGGCGAATTTGCGGAACAGGTAGGCCTGTTCGTTCGAGAACTTGGCCGAGCCCAGCCAGTAGACCGAGTCGGGGCCGGATTTCTCGCGGATGTCGAGCAGCTGATCGCCGACTTCGTTGATGGCGTCTTCCCAGCTGATCCGCTTCCATTCGCCGTCGACCAGCTTCATGGGATATTTCAGGCGGCGTTCGCCATGGGCGTGTTCGCGCACCGCGGCGCCCTTGGCACAGTGACCGCCCAGGTTGAAGGGGCTGTCCCAGGCGGGCTCTTGCCCGATCCAGACGCCGTTCTGGACCTCGGCCAGAACCGAGCAGCCGACCGAGCAGTGGGTGCAGACGGATTTCTTGATTTCGACGGCTTCCTTGGCGCCGGTTCCGGCGGCGGCCCGCGCGGTGCGCGGAAGGCCGGTGGTTGCAAGCGCTGCCATTCCGCCGATGGCGAGGCCCGAGCCCCGCAGGAATGAGCGCCGGTCGACCTTGGCCGATGCGGCCTTGGTCAGGATCTGAGCGGACCGGGAGCCTCTCGCAATCCCGCCGTTCTTCTTCCTAAGCATGGTTTTCTCCCATTATGTAATCCCGGACCGAAATCCGGAAGGTTCCGATAGGGTTTGGGATCAGGGCCTCACGCAACCGTCACCCGGGCCGAACCGGTGCTGCCGTTCCGTTCGAAATCAGAACCGCGCGGTTTCCAGGTATTTCCTGGTATGCGGGGTGTCGGGCATCCCGCCTGCCTTGATCTCGGCCGCTTCGCCTGCCTCGACCGGGCTGCCTGCCGCCGCCGCAAGCACGGCGGCCGGCGCGGCGATGCCGCCCAGTTTCAGAAAGTCGCGCCGGCTCGAGCCTTCGCTTTTTTCGGACATGTCGTCTCCCTCCATCAAAAATACGCGTCAACTACACTCGAAACGCACAGGACAGGGGCCGCACGGGCCCCCGCATCAGCTTTCCATCCGGAAGGCCTGATCCTCGATCTCCATGAAGATCTGGCCGATCCGCCCCACGGGAACGTAGAGCGCCGAGCCCTTGGCCTTTTCCAGATCGGAGAAGAAATGGCCCGCCCAGGGTTTCAGATGGGCGGTGAAGAATTCGTTCTGCACGTTCAGGCAGATCGGCGCGGCGAAGCGGCCGCGGATCAGGCCCGACATGATGTCCATCAGCGTGGCGATGTGATCCTCGGGTTCCGAAAAGCCTTCGGACGGGGCAATGCCCAGCCGCGCCATGTCCTGGCGCAGGGTGGCCAGCGGTTTTTCGTTCAGGAAGCCGGTCAGGTAATAGCTGCCGAAGGGCAGAAGCTCGCCCCGGGTGAGGCCGATGAAGAGCGCGTTATATTCGCGTTCGGCGTCGCGCGGCGTCGTGGTGCCGGCCATCCGGGCCAGAAGGGTGACATTGCGGCCGAGGTCGCTGTCGTCGCCTTGAAGGGCCGCCAGGCTGGTCAGGGTGTCTTGCGTCGGGGGCGAGGACAGCAGGCTGGCCAGCAACGCATAAAGATCGGCGCGAAGATGATCCTCTTCGCCGATTTCCGCCTCGGCTGCCATATCTGGTGCGGTACTCAAATGTCTCCCTCGCGGTCTCGATCGGCACAAAAGACGCGCCACCGATAGCGCCACTTTCCCAAGCGTAAGCCGATTCCGCGGCGCTGTCCAATTTTATGCGACATCCTGTACCATGACGCTGGGTCATGGCCTTGATGCCGATCAATTTTTCCAGAAACTCGCCGATCTGTCGCGGGCCGGCGGCCGGTCAGCTGTCGGCGATGAAGACCATGCGGCGGGGCGGCGGCAGGGCGGGGGCGTCGGCCTCGGCGGTCGGGGCGGGGCGGGGCGCGGGCGCCGGGGCAGCATCGGAGGGCGCGGCGGCGTCGGGCTGCGACGGGCCGGGCTCGGGCGGTTCGGGCTCGGCCGTCGCTTCGGCGTCGGGCGGCGTCGGGGCCGGGCCGTCCTCTGCCGGGGGCGGGGCGCTGTCGTCGGTGGCGACGTCCGGGGCGGCGGGGGCCTCGTCCTCTTCGGCTTTGCGGAAGCCGCGGCCGACCTTGTAGGCGGTTGCGACCACCTCGCCGGCGGCGGCCGCGGCGGCGGCGCGATAGTCTTCGCCGTATTCGAGAAGCCCGTCGAGCACCACCAGATCGGGATTGGTGCGCCACAGCACGCGCAGCGCCCGCCGGCGCAGGAAGGCCGGCACATGCGCGGCCATGAAGCGCGAGAAATCGTCGCCCGGCGCCAGGGTCTCGGGCGCGGGCAGGCCCAGCTGTTCGAGCAGCGCCGCCTCGTCCTCGGGGCTGGCGGGTTCGGCCGCGATCTCGGCCACCGGGGCCACCGGGGCGGACGGCTCGGGCTGGGGCGCGGGTTCGGGCGCGGCGGGCGCGCGCTTGAGGCGCGACCAACGGGCGAAGACGCCCTCGTCCTCGCGATCGCGGCTCAATGCAGGCGCCTCGGCTTCATCGAGCCCGGCGCGCGGTAGACATCGGCCTCTTGCCGGATGCGGGCATCGCCGACGCCGTCCTCGTGCAGGTCGACGCGTTTCTTGTCGCGGCGGCGCTTGACGAAGGGGGCCTCTTCGCCCTGGGCCGAGACGAAGCTGGCGAGCCAGTCGATCAGCACCTCGGGCAGGGCCACCGGTTCGACGATATCCTCGGAGCTGTCGGTATGGTCCTGCGCCTCGTAGGCCGAGACGGTCAGCTTGACGATACCGAGATCGTCCGGCCCGTGGCCTTCGCCCTCGCGCAGGATGACGAAGCCCGAGGGCGGGTCCATCGCCAGGGCGGTGCGGTAGGATTCGGTCTCGGAGCGGTGCAGGACCAGCGTCAGCGTGGTGGCGTGATAGTCGGTGATGCCGTTCTCTTCGCGCAGGACCTTCCAGTCGGCGGGACCGGCGCCGGGGAGAAGGCCCGCGACCTCCCAGACCCATTTCGACCAGCGGGTCACGCCGGGCTTGCGGCGCAGCACGATGCCGACGGTCATCGCGGCATGGCGCGGGCCGGATTGGGCGGGAGGGGAATCGCAGCGGCTCATGCCGGCGATCTTATCGGGGTGCGGGGCCAAGTCAAAAGCCATTGATCGCGGCGACAAAAGCCGCTGGCAATCGGGCCGGGTTTGGGTTTGGATTGGCAGAGCGAATTGGGGATGGCCCGGCTGGGCCAGAGGGGAGCACGGGAATGAAAGCGATCGACAGGCTGCTTCTTTGCGATTGCGCGGGCACGCAGAAGATCGACCCGGAAAGCGCCGCGAAGGCGGTGAGGGCCGGCGCGGTGAAGGCCTGTTCCGAGCTGTGCATGGGCGATATCGACTTGGCGCAGGCGGCGCTGGGCGAGGCCGGCACGGTGATGATCGCCTGCGGCCAGGAGGCGCCGCGCTTTGCCGAGCTGTGGGACGCGATAGAGAGCCCGGCCGACCTGATCACCTGCGATATCCGCGACCGGGCCGGCTGGACCGATGCCGGCACCGCCTTCGCCAAGCAGGCCGCGCTGCTGGCCGAGGCGGCGCTTGAGCGGCCGGTGACGCCGCTGCGCGACATCGAATCGCGCGGCACGCTGCTGATCCTGGGGTCTGGCGAGGCGGCGCTGGAGGCGGCACGGCAGCTGGCCGATGCGATGGCGGTGACCTGTCTGATCGAGGGCGAGGTCGATCTGCTGGCGCCGGAACCGGGCTTCGATCTGATCCGCGGCCGGCTGGCCGGCGCGACCGGGGCGCTGGGCGGGTTCGAGGTGCGGATCGAGGGCTTTGCCCAGGCTCTGCCGATGGGGCGCGGCGCGCCGGCCTTCGGCGGCGGCGCGGCTTCGGTGCGGTCGGATTGCGACGTGATCCTCGACCTGCGCCGGGGCGCCGCGCCGCTGTTCCCGGCACCGCAGAAGCGCGAGGGCTATGTCCGCGCCGATCCGGGCGATCCGGGCGCGGTGGGCCGGGCGGTGTTTCAGGCCTCGCAACTGGTGGGGGTGTTCGAGAAGCCGCTCTACGTGAAGTTCGATGCGCTGATCTGCGCCCATTCCAGGGCCTCGCAGACGGGCTGTTCGCGCTGTCTGGAGATCTGCCCGACCGGGGCGATCACGCCGGCGGGCGATCATGTCAGCATCGACCCGGATATCTGCGCCGGCTGCGGCGGCTGCGCCGCCGTCTGCCCGTCGGGCGCGGCCAGTTACGACAACCCCGAGGTCGGCTTCCTGTTCCGCCGGCTGACGACGCTGGCCGAGACGTTCCGCGCCGCCGGCGGCAAGGCGCCGCGCCTTCTGGTGCACGATGGCGGCTTCGGGTCCGAGCTGATCGGGCTGACGGCGCGGCATGGCGGCGGGCTGCCGCCCGAGGTCGTGCCCTTCGAGGTCGAGAATGTCGAGGGCTTCGGCCATGCCGAGATGCTGGCGGCGCTGGGCGTGGGCTTTGCCGGGGTCGACCTGCTGACCGGGCCGCAGACCGAGATGACCGTGCCCGAGGCGCAGCTTGAGGTGACGCGGGCCATCGTCGAAGGCACGGGATATGACGGCGCCGGTCTGCGGATCGTCGCGCCGGGCGATCCGGAGGCGCTGGAGGCGATGCTGGCCGGGGACCGGCCCGGCGTGGAACTGGCCCGGCCGATCCTGGCACTGGGCGGCCGGCGCGAGGTGGTGCGGCTGGCGGCGACGGCGCTGGCGGGCGGGCCGAAGGGGGCCATCGCCTTGCCCGAGGGCGCGATCTATGGCGCGGTCGAGGTCGATACCGACGCCTGCACGCTGTGCCTGGCCTGTGCCTCGCTCTGCCCGTCGGGGGCGCTGATGGACAACCCCGACAAGCCGCAGCTGTCGTTCCAGGAAGCCGCCTGCCTGCAATGCGGCATCTGCGCCAATACCTGCCCGGAAAGCGCCATCACCCTGGTGCCGCGGCTGAACCTCGAGGCGCAGGCGCTGGCGCCCGTGGTGCTGAACGAGGAGGAGCCGTTCGAGTGCATTTCCTGCGGCAAGCCGTTCGGGGTGCGCTCGACCATCGAGCGGATCGTGGCCAAGCTGGAGGGGGTGCATCCGCTGTTCACCGGGTCGAACAATGCCGATCTGATCCGGATGTGCGACGATTGCCGGGTCAAGGCGCAGTTCCATGGCGCCGGCGCGCCGATGGCCGGGGCCGCCCCGCCGCGGGTGCGGGTCAGCGAGGATTACAAGAAGGGCGGCGGCTCGGACGGCGGCAACGCCTGATTTCCGGGCAGCGCAAGGGTCGGGCGCGGGTGCTGCGACCGTTTGCCGGTTCCGTTCGCAAAACCGTCATGCCAGACTATTAGGGTCAGGCGGATTGCCGACTGGGGGACTGGCAAATGAATGACAAGCGCGAGACACGCCCGGGCGACGGCGGCGCCGATGCGATGGCGCGCGTGGTCGAGGCCGAGCGGCTGGCGGCCGAGCGCATCGCGGCGGCCCGCCGGGAGGCCGAGGAGATCCTGGCGGCCGCCCGCGAGGCCGGGCGGCTGGCAGACGAGCGCGCCGATCGCCGGGTCCAGAAGCTGCACGCCTGCGCCCGCAAGGCGTTGAAGGAACGTCAGGGCGAGCTGGACGAGCTGCTCCACGATGCCGAGGACAGTGCCGCGGTCGCGCTGACCGAGGCCGAGATCGACACGCTGGTGACGCGGATGGCGCGGCGGCTGACGGGGCTGTCGTGACGATGGCGGCGGCCGGCTTTGCATATGCCATGGCGCGGTTGCACGCCCGGCTGGCAGCCCGCCGGAGCGAGGCCGAATGGCAGCAGCTGGAGGCGAGCCTGGATTTCGCCCATGCGCTGGAACTGGCCGGGCGGGGGGCCTCGGCCCGGAGCACGCGGCAATTGACCCGCGAAAGCGGTGTGCACGAGGTCGAGGCGGTGCTGCGTCAGGTCGCGGCGGCCGATCTGGCCGAGATCGCCGGCTGGCTGCCGCCGCGCTGGCGCGAGCTGGCGCTGTGGCTGGGCCAGCTGCCCTATCTGCGGGCGCGCGAGGCGGCGGCCGAGGACGGTGCCGCGCCCGATTGGCTCGAGCCGGGTGGCGAGGCCTGGGTCGGGGCCGGGGCAGATGCCGCCGGGGAGTGGCGCGCGGAATGGGCGCGGCGCTGCCGCAAGGCGGGCGGCGCGGGCGCGATCAGCGCGGTTCTGGCGCCGCTTCTGGCGCGGTTTCTGGGGGCGTCTTCGGGGGATAGGCCCGCCGGGGCCGTGCCGACAGGTTGGGCGGGGCTGGAGCGCTATTTCCTCAAGGCCTTCCGCACCGGTCAGGGCGGCCCGGCGGGGGTGTTCGCCTTCCTCGGGCTCCTGGTGCTGGACAACGAACGGCTGCGGGGTGTCCTGGTGGGTCATGCCGTCTTTGCGGGAGGGGCGTGATGCTGAGCCTGCGGCCGCGCGCCACCCGATGGTTCGAGGTGATCACCACCCGCCGCGACCTGGGCCGGGTGATGCAGGCGCTGGCCGAAACCGGCGCGGTCGAGCTTGAGGCGGAGCCCCTGGAGGGGGTGCAGCCGGTGTTGCCGCAGCTTGACGGGTTCTTTGCCGAATTCGCGGCGCTGGAGAAGAAATACGCCGGCTATTGGCCGCAGGCGGCGCCGGCGCAGGGCGTGGGCGACGAGGAGCCGGCGGCGCTGCTGGATGCGATCCTGCATCGGCTGCGGCTTTGGGGCGAGCGGGCGGGGCCCGAGATCGCCGAAAGCCAGCGGCTGGAAACCGATGCCGGCGAGCTGGAGCTGTGGCGCGATCTGGTGGCGGCGGCGGGGGGATACCCGTTTGCCGGGCTGCCTTCGGGCGGGGCCGGCATCCTGAGCCGCGGGCTCTTTCATGTGGCCGGCGAAGGGCCGGTGGACCCGGCGACCGAGGGGCTGTTGATCCAGGGGTTTCGCGGCCGGAGCGGTGTCTTCTTCGCCGCCATCGGCGAGGCCCGCGACATGGGCGCGCTGCGGTCGGAACTGGCGGCGCTGCGCGGCAAGGAGCTGAGCCTGCCCGGCGGGTTGCCGGAAAGCGGCGAGGGGCTGGCCGAGCGGATCGAGGCTCTGCTGTCCGAGAATGCCCGGGCCCAGGCCGGGGCGCGGGCGCGGATCGCGCGGATCTCGGAGGAGATGGCGCTTGCGGATGTGCTGAGCCGGGTGGCGCTGTTTCGCTGGCTGCGCCAGCATTGCGCGCAGATGCAGGGCAGCGACTGGACCCTGCGGATCACCGGCTGGATCGACCCGGACGGCGCCGACAAGGTCGCGGCGGGGCTGGAGGGATCGGGCGCCGATACGGTGCTGTCGCTGAGCGCGGGTCCGGGCGGCGCGCCGATGGTGCTGAGCAATCCGGCCTGGCTGAAGCCGTTCGAGTTCTTCCCGCGCCTTCTGGGCATTCCCGGCAGCGGCGAGGCCGACCCGAGCCTGATCACCGCGCTGATCACGCCGATCATGTTCGGTTACATGTTCGGCGATGCCGGCCAGGGGGCGGTGCTGATCGCGATCGGGCTGTGGGGACGCAAGCGGATGCCGCTGCTGGCGCTGCTGGTGCCGGGCGGGATCATGGCGGTGGTGTTCGGTCTGCTGTTCGGCTCGGTCTTCAGCCGCGAGGACATCGTGCCGGCGCTGTGGCTGCATCCGCTGCACGAGCCGCTGACGGTGCTGGGCGTGGCGCTGGCGATGGGGATCGCGGTGCTGCTGGGCGGCGTGGTGCTGGATGCGGTGCAGGCGGTCTGGCACGGCCGGCTGGGGGCCTGGGCGCGGGAAAGCGGCGGCACGCTTCTGGCCTATCTGTCGGTGCTGGGGGCGTTCTGGCAGCCGGCGCTGATCTGGGGTCTGGCGGTGGGGCTGGCCTGGACGGTGGCGGGCGCGCGCGATGCCGAGGGCCGGCGCAGCGGCATGGCGGTGGCCGGCGCGCTGGGCGAGTTCGTCGAGGTGCTGATGCGGCTGCTGGTGTCGAGCGTGTCCTTCGCCCGGGTCGGGGCCTTCGCGCTGGCCCATGCCGGGCTGTCGGCGGCCATCGTCGGCATGTCGGACGCGGCCGGAGGCGCCGTGGGGCTGGTGATCCTGGCGCTGGGCAATGTGCTGATCATCGCGCTGGAAGGGCTGGTGACGGGGATCCAGATCACCCGTCTGGTCCTGTTCGAATTCTTCACCCGGTTCTTCAAGGCCAGCGGGCGCGAATTCCACCCGCTGGACCTTCCCGATCAAGGTTATTCATCAAGGAATGGAGAGGTAACGTGAAACGTATCAAGACCCCGCTTGTCGGGTTTGCCATCTGGAACGTGGTTCTGGCCCTGGGGGCCTGGTATCTGCTGGCCGGCGCGGCCTGGGCCGCATCGGAGACCGAGGCCGTCGAAGCGGTGGCGGTGTCGGATCATGCCGGCTGGGCGATGATCGGCGCGGCGCTGTCGGCCGGCATCGCGGCGCTGGGCGCGGCCTATGCGGTGGCGGTGGTGGGCAGCGCGGCCGTCGGTTCGATGACCGAAAAGCCCGAGCTGATGGGCCGCCTTCTGATCTTCGTCGGCCTGGCCGAGGGCATCGCCATCTATGGCCTGATCGTCGCGGTTCTGATCCTGAACACGGTCTGAGCGGGACCTGAGCTGCGGTGCAGGAGACCCTGTTCATAGGCGACGAGGTGACCGCGGCGGCGTTTCGGCTGGCCGGGGTCGAGACCCGTGTCGCCGCCCCGGACGAGGCGGCGCAGGTGCTGGCGGCCGAGCTGGCGCGGCGCCGGGTGATCCTGCTGACCAACGAACTGGCCCGGGCGCTGCCCCGGGCGATGATGGACCGGGTTCTGCAATCGGTGGAGCCGGTGGTGACGATCCTGCCCGATCTGCGCGGCCGGGCGGGGGCGCTGGACCTGGAGGCGAGGGTACGGCGCGAATTGGGGATCGAAGGGAACGGATGAGCCGATGAGCGAGACAGCGCAAGCGGAACATGCCGGGCGGTTGATTGCCCGGATCGAGGCCGAGGCGCAGGCGGAATGCGACCGCATCCTGGCCGCGGCGCGGGACGAGGCGGCGCGCTTGCGCGCGACCGCCGGGGCGCGGGCGCGGGCGCATCTGAAGGCCGAGGTGGCGGCGCTGCGCCGCGACGGGACGCAGGCCGTGGCGCGGATGTATTCGCGCTTCTGCAATGCCAAGCGGCAGATGAACCAGGCCGAGGGCGCCAGGGCGCAGGAACGCGCGCTGGGGCGTCTGTGCGGCGGGGTGGACGCGCTGTGGGCGGACGAGGCGGCGCGCGCGCAGTGGTGCGCGCAGGTGCTGGAAGAGGCGCGGGCGCATCTGCTGCCCGGGGCCTGGCGGGTGGCGTTTCCCAAGGGCTGGGCCAAGCCCGAGCAGGCGCAATTCGCCGCCGCCATCGAGGCGCATTGCGGCACGGCGCCCGAGATGACCGAGGCGGCAGACATGCGTTCGGGGCTGGTGGTGCGGGCGGATACGGCGCGGATCGACGCCACTGGCCCGGCGCTGTGCCGCCCGTCGGTGCGGCTGCGGGCGCAGTTGCAGAACGAGCTGGAGCAGATGATGGGTCTGGACGAGGAGAGGGGGGCGGGAGCATGACGAGCGCGATCCTGCAATCGGTCTCGGGACCCGTGGTCAAGGCGCGGCGCACCGGCCCCCTGAGCGTGGGCGAGGCGGTGGCGGTGGGCCCCGGGCGCCTTCTGGGCGAGGTGGTCCGCGTCAGCTCGGACGCCTGCACCATCCAGGTCTATGAGGAAACCACCGGCCTGCGTTTCGGCGACGAGATCGAGGGCAGCGGCCAGCCCTTGTCGGTGAAGCTGGGGCCGGGGCTGTTGGGCAATATCTTCGACGGCTTGCTGCGGCCCTTGAGGGCCGGGTCCGAGGCGGTGCGATACAGGGTCATTCCGCTGGTCGAGCCGGGTGCGACGGTGACGGCCGGGCAGCATCTGGCGCGGATCGAGGGGCCGGCCAAGGAGCAGCTGGCGCTGGTGCCGCAGGACCTGGCCGAGGGCGCGCTGACCTGGATCGAGAGCGGCGAGGTGGGCGAGGCCGACCGGGTCGCGCGGGTGACACTGCCCGACGGGACGGAGCGCGAGATCGGGCTGATCCAGCATTGGCCGGTGCGCCAGCCGCGCCCGGTGCGGCAGCGCCTGAGGCCCACCAAGATGATGGTCACCGGGCAGCGCATCCTGGACAGCCTGTTTCCCATCGCGCGGGGCGGCCGCGCCGCCATTCCCGGCGGCTTCGGCACCGGCAAGACGGTGCTGCAGGAGACGCTGGCCAAATGGTGCGACGCCGATGTCATCGTCTATGTCGGCTGCGGCGAGCGCGGCAACGAGATGGCCGAGGTGCTGCACGAGTTTCCCGAGCTGGAGGACCCGCGCACCGGCAGGCCGCTGATGGAGCGGACGGTGGTCATCGCCAACACCTCGAACATGCCGGTCGCGGCGCGCGAGGCCAGCATCTATACCGGCGTGACGGTGGGCGAATATTTCCGCGACATGGGGCTGAACGTGACGCTGATGGCGGATTCCACCAGCCGCTGGGCCGAGGCGCTGCGCGAGGTGTCGGGGCGGCTGGGCGAGCTGCCGTCGGAATCGGGCTATCCGGCCTATCTGAGTTCGCGCCTGTCGGAGTTCTACGAGCGCGCGGCAAGGGTCGAGACGCTGGGCGGGCAGAAGGGTTCGCTGACCCTCATCGGTGCGGTCAGCCCGCCGGCGGGCGATTTCTCGAACCCGTGACCAGCCACACCAAGCGCTATGTCCGCTGTTTCTGGGGGCTGGACCGGGGCCGGGCGCAGGCGCGGTTCTATCCGGCGATCCATCCGCTGCAGAGCTATTCCGAGGATGCCGATACCCTGGGCGACTGGTGGACCGGGCGTGGCAACCCCAATTGGCGGGCCTGGCGCGAGCGGCTGCTGGTGCTGCTGGAGGAACAGGCCAATCTGGAGCGGATGGCGCGGATCGTCGGCAAGGACGCGCTGCCGCCGGGGCAGCAGGTGAAGCTTCTCTGCGCCGATCTGGTGGGCAATGCCTTCCTGCGGCAGTCGGCCTATAGCGAGGTCGACCGTTACTGCTCGCCCGAGCGGCAGACGGCGATGCTGGGCGCGCTGATCCGCTTTTTCGACCTGGCCGAGGAGGCGGTGGCCGATGGTGTGGCGCCTGACGACATCGCCAGCGCCGATTTCTATCGCCGCATGTCGCGGATGAGCGAGGAGATCGGCGAGGGCGAGATCGAGAAATTCGGCGGGCTGGTGGGCCAGATGGAGCGCGAGCTGGCGGCGCTGGAAAGGAGCCTGAGCGATGTTGTTTGACCTGAGCGCCGAAGAGGTGGTGACGGCCATCGAGGGGCCGCTTCTGTTCCTGCGGCGCAATGTGAACGTGCGCCTGGGCGACGGGGTCGAGGTGAGCGGCGGCGACGGCCGCACCCGGATCGGCCGGGTGGTGGCGATCGACGGCGACACTATCGTGGTGGAACTGCTGGAGGATACCACCGGTCTGGGGGTCGAGGATGTGGCGGTGCGGTTCCGGGGCGAGCCGATGCTGATGCCGCTGGGGCCGGGGTTGCTGGGCCGGGTGTTCGACGGGCTGGGCCGGCCGCGCGACGATGGCGCGCCGGTGGCGGCCGAGGTCGAACGGCGGATCGACGCGGGCGTGATCAACCCGGCGGAACGGGGCCTGCCGCAGGATTTCATCCTGACCGGCGTGTCGGCCATCGACGTGCTGAATTCGCTGGTGCGGGGGCAGAAGCTGCCGATCTTCTCGGCCGGGGGGCTGCCGCATGACCGGCTGGCCACGGCGATTGCGCAATCGGCGCGGCTGTTGCGCGACGACGGGCAGGAATTTGCCGTGGTGTTCTGCGGTATCGGCGTCAGCCACGACAGTGCCGAGGCGTTCCGCCAGGCGATGGAGGAGAGCGGCGCGCTGGAGCACACCGCGATGTTCCTGAACCTGGCCAGCGAACCCACCGCGCAGCGCCTGCTGACGCCGCGATACGCGCTGACGGCGGCGGAATACCTGGCCTTCGACGAGGGCCGGCATGTGCTGGTGATCATCACCGACATGACCAATTATTGCGAGGCGCTGCGCGAGGTCTCGGCGTCGCACGGCGAGATTCCGTCGCGCAAGGGCTATCCGGGATACATGTATTCCGACCTGGCCACGATCTATGAGCGGGCCGGCTGGGTGAAGGGCGGCCAGGGGACGGTGACGCAGTTGCCCATTCTGACCATGCCGGCGGACGATATCAGCCACCCGATTCCCGACATCACCGGATATATCACCGAAGGTCAGGTGGTGCTGGACCGGGCGCTGGACCACAAGGGATCTATCCGCCGATCGAGGTGCGCTCGTCCCTGTCGCGGCTGATGGACCAGGGCATCGGCGAGGGCTTCACCGACCCCGACCACCCGGCGCTGGCGGCGCAGCTTTTCGCGTCTTACGCGCGGGCGGCGCAGGTGCGGATCCTCTCGAGCGTGGTCGGGCGCGAGGGGCTGACGGCGACGGACCGGCTTTACCTCGATTTCGGCGACCGGTTCGAGGCCGAGTTCGTCCAGCACGCCCAGATGCGCGAGCTGGAGGAGAGCCTGGCCATCGGCTGGGAGGTGCTGAGCCTGTTGCCGGCGGCCGAGCTGACCCGGCTGTCGGATGCGCAGATCGCGGCGCATATCGCGGGGACGGCGGGGGCGGGCGATGGCTGACATCACCCCCACACGCGGCGCGGCGCTGGCGCTGGCGGAAGAGGCCAGTTTCCTCGAGACCGGCTTCGGCTTTCTCGACGAGAAGCGGATGCTGCTGGCCGCGACGCTGCTGAAGGAGCTGGAGGCGTGGAAGGCGCTGCGCGACGACTATGCCGCGCAGCAGGCGCAGGTGGTGGCGGCGATGAGGCGCGCCATCGGGCGGCACGGGCTGGAGCATCTGCAGCTTTACCCGGTGGCGGCGATGGCGCAGGCGCTGCCGTCGCTGGCGCGGGCGCCGCTGTTGGGGCTGGGGCTGTTCCAGGACAGCCCGGATTACGCCTGGCCGGCGCTGAGGGTGAGCGAGGGCGTCGACCTGTCGGAAGCGGCCGAAGGCCTGCGCGCCGAGGCAGCGAAGCTGGTGGCGCTGGGCTTGCGGCTGGGCTTGCGGCAGTCGAATGTCTGCCGGCTGCTGACCGAATACCGCCGCACCGAACGCCGGGCCCGGGCGCTGGAGAACGTGCTGATGCCCGAGGCGCGGGCGCAGCTGGCGGCGATCACCGAATATCTGGACGAGTTCGACCAGGAAGAGGCGGTGCGGATCAAGAACGCCGCCGGTTGAGCCTGTCCCCGGGGGAAGGTGGGTTAGCACCCACCCTACACGCCGAAGGCTTAGTCCAGGGTGCGGCGGAAGCGCAAGAGCGCCAGCAGCGCGAGGCCGATGGCAAAGAGCGTGAGCGCCGAGAACGACCCGGCCACGGTGGCCGCATCCGCCCCTTTCAGCATGACCGAGCGGATCAGGCGGAGGAAATGGGTGAGCGGGAAGATCTCGCCCAGCGCCTGCGCCCAGGCCGGCATGCCGCGATAGGGAAACATGAAGCCCGACAGCATCAGCGAGGGCAGGAAGAAGAAGAAGGTGAGCTGCATCGCCTGCATCTGGGTGCGTGAGACGGTCGAGATCAGATAGCCCAGGATCACCAGCGCCAGCACGAAGATGAAGATGCCCCCCAGCACCACATGCAGCGCGCCGACGAAGGGCACGTCGAAGAGCAGCTTGGCCGAGATCAGCACCACCGCCACCTGCACCGCCCCGACCGCGAAATAGGGCACCACCTTGCCCAGCATGATCTCGAGCGGCGTGGCGGGCATCGACAGGAGGTTCTCCATCGTGCCGCGTTCGGTTTCGCGCGTCAGCGCCATGGCGGTCATCATCACCATGGTCAGCTGCAGGATCACGCCCAGAAGGCCCGGCACGATGTTGTACTGGGTGATGCCTTCGGGGTTGTAGCGGCGGTGGACCACGACGTCGATGCCGCCCGCGCTTTGCGCGCTGTCGAGCCCGGCCTCGCGCCGGAGGGCCGAGTTCGCGACGGTCGACAGGGTGGAGATGGCGCCGGAGGCCACCGAGGGATCGGTGGCGTCGGCCTCGATCAGCATGTTGGCGCTGTCGCCGCGTTCGATCCGGCGGCCGAAATCCGAGGGCACGGTCACGACGAAGGAGACATCGCCGCGGGCGATCATCTCTTCCGCCTGCGGCGCCGAGGCATCGGGGGCGACGAAGCGGTAATAGCCGGTCAGTTCCAGTGCCGAGACCATGGCGCGGGTGAAGCGATCCTGGGTCGGCGCCACCAGGGCGGCGGGCAGGCCCTTGGGATCGGTATTGATGGCGAAGCCGAACAGCACCAGCTGCAAGAGCGGCACGCCGAGCATCATGGCGAAGGTGATCCGGTCGCGGCGCATCTGGATGGTTTCCTTGACCAGAAGGGCGCCGAGGCGGGTGAAGGAAAAGAAGCGGTTCATGTTCATGCCATGTTGTCCTGAGAGCAGCCCATCAGCTGGATGAAGACGTCTTCGAGGCTGGTTTCGGACGGGGCGGCGGTGTTGCCGGTGTCCTGCGCCACCCGGGTGACGGTCTTGCGCAGCAGCGCGGCGTCGGTGCCCACCACATGCAGCGTGGCGCCGAACGGGGCGATCTGATCGACCCCCGGCGCGCCCTTGAGGCGGCGGGCGGCCTCGCCGGTCTTCGGCCCGGTCACGACCATGGTCGAGAGGTGGGCGTCGCGCACCACCTGGGGCACGGTGCCCTGGGCGATCAGATGGCCGTAGGAGATATAGGCGATGCGGTGGCAGCGCTCGGCCTCGTCCATGTAATGGGTCGAGACCAGAACGGTCAGCCCGTCCTCGGCGCGGGCGTGGATTTCATCCCAGAATTCGCGCCGCGCCTTGGGGTCGACCCCGGCGGTGGGTTCGTCCAGCATCAGGAGCGCCGGCTTGTGCATGATGCAGGCGGCCAGCGCCAGGCGCTGTTTCCAGCCGCCCGAGAGCGAGCCGGCCAGTTGGCCGCGCCGGGCCGAGAGGCCGAGGTCCTCGAGCGTGTCGCGGACCACGCGCCGCGACGGGCGCATCCCGTAGAGCCCGGCGACGAAGGCGAGGTTTTCGGCGATGGTGAGGTCTTCGTAGAACGAGAATTTCTGGGTCATGTAGCCGACCCGGCGCTTGATCGCGCCGCGTTCGCGGCGGATGTCGTACCCCAGCACCCGGCCTTCGCCCTCGGTCGGTTCGAGCAGGCCGCACATCATCCGGATGGTGGTGGTCTTGCCCGAACCGTTGGGGCCGAGAAAGCCCATGATCTCGCCCTTCTGGACGGCGAGGGTCACGTCGTCGACCACGGTCTTGGGGCCGAAGCGCTTGGTCAGGCCGGTGACGGAAATGGCGGGTTCGGGTGCTGGCGCGGGGGCGGTCATGGCAGGGTCACGTTGACGATCTGGCCGGGCTTCAGGGCGTGCTCGCCCGCCGGGCGGGCCTCGATCAGATAGACCAGCTTCTGCCGGTTCTGCAGCGAATAGATCACCGGCGGGGTGAATTCGGGCTCGTCCGAGACATAGCTGATCTGGGCGGTCAGGCCGGGGGCGCAGTTGTCGCACTGCACGTTCAGCCGGTCGCCGACCGAGACCCTGGCATAGGAGTCCTCGGGGATATAGAGCCGCAGCTTCACCGCGCCGTCGGCCAGGGCCGAGAGCACCGGCGCCGAGGGGCCGGCGATTTCGCCCTCCTGCCGGATGACATCGACGATGGTCACGGGCTGCGGCAGCGAAAGCGCGCGCTGATCCAGCCGCCATTGCACCTTTTCGCGGGTGGCGGGCGGCGTCGATGGCGGCGCGGGCCTGGGCCAGGGCCTGGGCCGGGCCGGCAGGCGCGCCACCGCCAGTTCGGCGGCCACCTGTGTCACCAGGGCGTCGGCCACCTTGGCCGCGGTCACGGCATCGTCGCGCTGGGCGTCGTTGATCACGCCGCGTTCGGCCAGCTGGATGGCGCGGTCGCGGGCGCGGCCGGCCTCTTCCGCCTGGACCCGGGCCGAGGCGAGATTGGCCTCGATCACGGCGATCTCTTCCGGGCGCTTGCCCTCTTCCAGATCGGCGAGCTGGCTTTGGGCGCTTGCCAGGTTGGCCTCGGCCTCGGCCAGGGCGATGCGGGCGTCCTCGCGCTCCATCTCGACCAGCACCGCGCCGGGATCGAGGTGATCGCCGCGGGCGACGTGGAGGCGGGCGATCTGGGCGGTCTCGACCGGGGCGACGAGGGTGTATTCGCCCTCGACATAGCCGGTGGCGAAGGGCGGCGGCGGGGAGCAGGAGCTGACCAGAGAGGCGATCAGGGGAAGGCTGCAGAGAAGGCTCATGTCCGGCTCCTTTGAATGGCGGCGCGGAGGTTTTCGGTGACGGTGGCGATGAGGGCGCGGGTTTCGTCCCGGCCGATGCTGTCCCAGCCCATGCGGCGGAGGACGAAGGGCTGGGCGATGCGGAAATAGAGCAATTGGCCGATGATGGTGAAGACCGCGAGGCGGACCTCTTCGGCTTCGGCGGGCCGGCCGGTCGCGACCGACCAGAGCCGACAGACGCGACGGTGGCGCGGTTCGAACAGATGCGAGAAGAGCAGGTCGGCCGCGGCGCCGGCATCGGTGACTTCGCGCAGCACGAAGGGCACGAATTCGGCGCCGCCGGGCGGGCCGAATAGCATCCCGGCAAAGCCCGCGATGGCGGCTTCCATCTCGGCCATGGCGGCTTCGGGCGTTTCCGGCAGCGGCGCGTCCTCGGCCGCGGAAAAGGCGCGGCCGACATGGGCCGCCACATGATCGGCGCAGGCGCGGCGCAGTCCGTCCTTGCCGCCGAAATGATAGGCGATGGCGGCGATGTTCACCCCCGCCTCGGTCGCCAGGGCGCGGGTCGAGGTGCCTTCGAACCCGTGGCGGCCGAACAGCCGCAACCCCGCGGCGATCAGCTTGTCGCGCGTGTCGGAGGGCGGAAGGGCGGGCGATTCGGGCATGAGCCGAATATCATTCAAACGATTGATTTAATCAAGACCGAAGCGCGCCCCCGCCGGGGCGGCGTTGTCGCGCTAGTTCCGGGCGGCCTCGAGCGCGGCGAGGCGGGTCTCGAGCTGGGCGATGTAGATATGGGCGTGCTCGAGCTCGTTCAGGACCTGGCCGAGCTTGTCGGAGACGTTCATCGCCTGCCCGGGGAGGGTGGGCCCGACATTGGGCAGGTGGCCGAGGCGATACATCTGCGCCGCATGGTCGGGGATCGACGGCAGGTCATAGCCGGGCGCGAAGACCGCGTCGCAGCCCGTGGTACAGGCCGGGCCGGTGGTGATGAGCTTGCCGGTGATTTCCAGATCGCCCGAGCCGGAATAGAGCGTGAGATGCTTGGTCTTGGCGGCGCTGCGCGAGCCGATGGCGCCGAATTTCATCACGAAATCCGTGCCCGCCCCGAAGGACCATTCCCCGTCGGTATCGGTGTTGCCCATGGCGATTTCGGCGCGGCCGTTGTTGCGCAGGTCGAGAAGGGTGCGCGGGGTGGTGTGGACCGAGGTCTCTTCGATCCGGGCCTGGGCCTTGCCGTCGTCGCGCCAGAGGTGCAGCGCGGTTTCGGGCGTATAGGTGCCGAGCCCGATCTTGCCGTCCGAGGCGATGCGCAGGGTGCTGTCGGGCGCGCCGGCGCCGAAGATGACGGGATAGGTGCCCGCCGTTTCATCGTTGAAGCGGATATCCGACTGGCCGGATTCGATATCCCAGACATAGGGCACGAAGGTGGGGGCATCGTTGGCGACCTGTTCCAGGCGGAGCACCGGCACGATCTGCGAGGCGATGTGCAATTCGACCAGGGGCAGGCCGGTGCCGATGCCGACGCGCGGTTCGAGCGCGTGTTCGCCGACGGTGAGAGAGCCGGGCAGCGCCCCGCCCGCGACCTGGAAGGGGACGGTGCCGCGGCTCGCGTTCTCGAGCTTGAAGACATCGGCGCCGCCCTGGAAATCCTCGTTGAAGATCAGGCGCCAGTCGTTGCTGGGAAAGCCCGCCGAGGTCGAGGTGTCGAAGATGTGGATATTGGGGGTGACATGCATCAGCTTGAGCGGCGGATAGGGGAAGGTCACGCCCGAGGAGGGGCAGGCCGTGCCGACACAGAGGCTGCCGTGGATGACGTGATCGCCGTCGAGCACCGTTTCGCCGATGCCTGTCTGTGGCAGGGCGGCGGCGAGTGCGGCAAGGGCAAGGCGGCGCATGATGTTTCCTTTCCTCGACGGGTCAATCGGTCAGGCGTGCCTCGATCCGGGCGAGCCGGGCCTCGAGGCGGGCGTTGAGGGCCTTCTGTTCCGCGTTTTCGCGGCTGAGCTGGGCGATATAGAGATGGGCGTGCTCGAGCTCGTTCAGCATCCGGCCGAGCTTGTCGGTGACGTTGAGCGGCGCGCCTTCGGGGGTGGGGCCGACATTGGGCAGATAGCCCAGCGCCTGCATCCGGGCGGCGTGGTCGGCGATCGAGGGCAGGGGGTAGTCGGGCGCGAAGACCGCATCGCAGCCGCTGCCGCAGGTGGTGCCGCCTGTGGTCAGGCTGCCGGCCAGGATGGCGTCGCCGGTGCGGTCGATCTCGAGAAGCTTGGCCTTGGCGCTGCTGGCCGAGCCGCGGGCGCCCTGTTTCAGGATGAACTTGGTGCCGCCGCCGAAGGACCATTCCTCGCCGGTGTCGGTATTGGCCAGCACGATCTCGGGGCGGCCGTTGTTCACCAGGTTCAGCAGGGTGCGCGGGCTGGTGGTGGCGTCGCCCTCCTCGACCAGGATGCCGGCCTGGCCGTCGGTCCGGCGCAGGTGCAGGCCGGCCTGGGGGGATTGCAGGCCCAGGCCGACAAGCCCGTCATCGCCGACGACCAGCGCGTTGAACGAGGCGTCGCCGCTGACCTGGAACGGAATGCGCCAGCCGCCATTGTCGAACACGCTGTAGACATAGAGGCCCTGATCGCTGCCGCGCATTTCCCAGCTGTGCGGCGTCGCGCCGCCCGCGCCCGACTGTTCCAGCCGGATCGACGGCGAGGACGGGCGGGTGATGTGCAGATCGGCCTCGGGGATCGAGGTGCCCATGCCGAGATCGCCGGCGTCCGAAATCCACAGGGCGACGCTGGGGGCGTCGGCCGCGATGCGGAAGGGCAGCGTATCGCTGCCCAGGTCCTGGATGCCGAAATAGTCGGTGCCGCCGAAGGTGCCGTCGGCGTTGATCTTGATGCGCCAGTTGCGGCCGCCGCCGTTCGCGGCGGGCGTGGTGTCGATGAAGTCGATATTGGTCACGTCGCTGCGCAGTTTCAGCAGCTGGTCCGCGGTGAAGGTCTCGGCCGCGACGCAATCGTTGCCGATGCAGACCTTGCCGTCGAGAACGGCGTTGTCGACCACCAGCAGGTCGGCGCGGTCCGGGTCGCTGTCCGAGATATGGGCGCCATCGGTGTGATAGTCCCAGGCGGCGCCGGGGGTGGCGGCCAGGGCCAGTGCGGCGGCGGCGAGGTGGGCTTGAACGGGGTCATCTGAGGGCTCTCCCCGTCCTGCGGGCGGTCGTACTTCCGGCCGGTCGAGCCGGCCGGAGAGCGCGATCTGCGCGTGCTGGGTTTCGACGGTACGGTGAAGCTGGGCGATAGGGAGATGCGGCGCTTCAGCTGGTGCAGCATCCGGCCCGGCTTTGTCGGTGAGGTCGATGGGCTGGCCCCCGGCGTGGAGCCGACATCGGCAGGTATTCCAGCGCCTGCATCCGGGCGTCGTTGTCGGAAACTGGGCACCGTCGGTGCGGGATGGTCCCGGGCGGCGACGGGGGTGCGGCGACCGTGGGGCCGAGACGGGCGGCGAGGCAGAGCGTGCGAGCGGTCATGGGCGGTTTCCTGGCGTTGTGGGTCAGTCGCGGCGTGGGCTTCCAGCCGGTCGAGCCGGGCCAGAAGCCGGGCGTTCAGGGCCTGTTGGCGTCCAGCGCCTCCTGCATCCGGGCGATGTAGATATGGGCGTGCTCGAGCTCGTTCAGCAGCGTGCCATAGCGCTCGGTCAGGTTGAGCGGCTGGCCCGGCGCGGTCGGGCCGACATTGGGCAGGTGCCCGAGCGTCGAACATCTGCGCCGCGTGGTCGGCAATCGAGGGCAGGGCATAGTCGGGATCGAACACCGCGTCGCAGCCGGCGCCGCAGGTCGCGCCGCCGGTGACGAGCTGACCTTCGATGGTCATGTCGCCGGTGGCGCCGTCGAGCTTCAGGAAGGTCGTCTTGTCGGCGCTGCGCGAGTCGACGAGGCCGCGTTTCAGCACCAGGTTCGAGCCGGCGCCGATGCTCCATTCGCTTTGCGTCGAGGTATTGGCCATGACGATTTCGGGGCGGCCGTTGTTCTTGAGGTTCAGAAGGGTGCGGGGGCCGGTGTCGCGGGCGCCTTCGGTGATGCCGATGGCGGCGAGACCGTCGTTGCGCCAAAGTTCGAACCCGGCGCCGAGGCTGGGCCGGCCCAGCCCGAAAAGCCCCTGATCGTCGAGCGTCATGGCCAGGTGCGGCACGCCCTGCTGGATCTGGAAGGCCGTCGAGACGGCATCGCCGGTCAGGTCCATGATCCAGAAGCCGCCGTTGTTGGCGCGGATGTCCCATTCGCCCGGGGCCAGGCCGCCGGCGGTGGTCTGCTCCATCCGGATCGAGGCGAGCGTGGCGTCGGTGATGTGGATATCCGCCTGCGGCAGCGAGGTGCCGAGCCCGATATTGCCCCCCTCCGAGATGAAGAGCGCATTCGTGGGGGCGCCGCCGGTGATCTGGAAGCTGGGGTAGCCGCCGCCCCAGACGCGGAAATATTCCTGATGGTCGAAGCTGCCATTGGTTTCGACCCACCAGTCCATGGTCGAGGCGCCGGCCGCCGAGGAGCTGTCCTCGAAATAGAGGCTGGGCCGTTCGCCCTTGATCTTGAGCCAGTCCATCAGGCCGCCGTCTTCGCTGGCGGTGCAGTCCGATCCGACGCAGAGACCGCCGGTGATGCTGTAGGGGCCGGCGAGGACGGTTTCGGCCCGGGCGGGCGGGGTCTGGGCAAGCGACATGGTGAGGCCGGCCAGCAGGCCGAGGGTGGTGAAACGCATGGGTCATCTCCAAATCCGGCGGGCAGACTGCAGCCCCGGCGCACCGGGTGTGGGCGTGGGCCGTTTGCTGCCGGCGGCTTCCGCAGGGTAAGGCCGTGACCGGATTGGAATCCTGACGAAGTTCTTAACGAATTCTAAAGAGTTGGGCGGTCAGCCGTCGATCTCCGACGGCACCAGATGCGGGCCGATGCCGATCCGGCGGGCCAGGTCGCGGGCCCTGGCGGCATGGTCGTCGGCGCGGGTGCGGTCGCCCAGCCGCTCGGCCAGCTGCGCCGCGGTGACATGGATGCGGGGGGTGAAATAGATGTCGCCGGTTTCGGCCGCGCAGGCCAGCGCCCGGTCGGCCGCCGCCAGCCCGTCGTCGCAGCGGCCATCGGCCAGCAGCGCCTCGGCCAGGAAGCCATACCAGTTGGCCAGCTGCACCCCGGCGCCGGTGGCTTCGAAGATGGCGATGCCTTCGGTCGCGGCGGCCACCCCGGCGCGGCTGTCGCCCAGCTGCGCCAGAGCCCAGCCGCGCTCGACCAGGCCGGTGCCCAGCCAGAACGGGAAGTTGTGCTCGCGGCTGATGCGGATGGCCTCGTCGGCCAGCGCCAGCGCGCCGGGGGCGTCGCCGGCGAAGATCAGAAGATCGGCGCCGAGGCCGGCATGGATGGCGGCGGCGAAGGGGTTGGGCCGCAGGTCGCGCAGCCATTCCGAGGTCTCGAGATGCCGCTGCGCCGCCTGCGTATCGCCCATCAGCGCCGTGGCCCAGCCGGCATAGGCGGCGCAGGCGACGGCGGCGTTCTGGGCCGGGATCGAATCGGGCGGTGCCGCCCGCAGGTGGCGCACGCCGTCTTCGAGATGGGCAAGGCCTTCGGCCAGCTTGCCCTGATGCACCAGGATCTCGCCGGCCGCGGCATGGGCCTGGGCCTTCAGCGCCGGCGCGTTCGACAGGGCCGCCGCCGCCAGCAGGTCGTCGGCATGGGCGAGCGCCCGGGTCAGCCGGCCCAGCACCCAGTTGTGCAGCCATTGCCCGGATGCCGATCTGGAACCCCGCCACCGGCGAGCGCAGGGCGCGGTTCAGCCCGGCGGCGCGGTCATAGGCCTGACCGACCTCGGCCGCGCCATAGCCGCGCAGCGCGGTCAGGGCCAGGGCCCGGGCCAACTGCAGGTCCAGCTCTTTCGCGGCGCCCTCGGCATCGTCGGCGGCGATGAGGGCGATGGCGGCATCGGCGAAGGCGACCGCC
Source organism: Paracoccaceae bacterium (assembly GCA_041397165.1). Lineage (GTDB taxonomy): Bacteria > Pseudomonadota > Alphaproteobacteria > Rhodobacterales > Rhodobacteraceae > JAWKXE01. The sequence goes on from JAWKXE010000037.1 coordinate 35,067, forward strand.
TCGTGCGGGGCCGAGCGGCGCAGGGCCTCGCGGCTGGCACGGGACCAGTATCGGGTCGCCAGCGCGGTCTCGCCCGCTTCCTGATAGTGCCAGGCAAGGCGTTCGGGGCGGGTGGCGGCGGTGTCGTCCTCGGCCAGCAGGCGGGCGACCTCGCCATGCAGGCGGACACGGTCGCGGGGGGCGACCATGGCATAGGCGGCATCGTTGATCAGCATGTGGCGAAAGCCGAAACCGGCGGCGTCGTCCAGCAGGAAGCCGGCGTGGATCAGGGTTTCCGCGTCCTTTTCCAGCGCCTCGACCGGCCGGGCCAGCAGCGCGGCGGCCAGCGGCAGCGGCGCGGGCGGGCCGATCACGGCGATGACGAAGAGCAGCGCGCGCAGGCCGTCGTCGAGCCCGCCGATCCGGGCCGAGATCACCGCCTGCACCGTGTCCGGCAGGCCGCGCGCCGGGTCGGTGCCGGCGGGCACGGCCAGCGCCAGTTCTTCCAGGAAGAACGGGTTGCCGGCGCCGCGCTGGGCCAGGGTCTCGACGGTTTCGGCCGGGGTGCCGGCCAGTTCGGGCTGGGTGCGCAGCAGCGCCAGGCTGTCGTCATGGCCGAGCGGCGACAGCTGCAGCTGGGCCTCGGACAGGGCCGGCCTGTCGGTCGGGCGGGTGGTCAGCACCAGAAGCGCCGGGCGCCGGTCGAGCCCGCGGATCAGCGCGTCGAGCAGCGCCCGCGACGAGGCGTCGATCCAGTGGATGTCCTCGAAGACGATGACCAGCGGGTGGCCCGCGGCGGCGGTCTGCAGCAGCCGGTCGAGCAGCGCGTGCCGCCGCCTGCGCCGCTGATGGTCGGACAGCGCGGCCAGGGCGGGGTCGGGCGGCGCGGTGTCGTCCAGCAGTTCGGCCAGCAGCGCGCGGTCGATGGCATCGGCCTGCGGGTCGGCCGGCAGGTTCGAGAAGAGCGCGCGGCAGAGGGCGCGGATCGGCGCCAGCGGCGTGTTGATCAGGGCGGGCAGGCAATTGACCACGCAGGGCCGCAGATGGCGGGTATCGAGGCGGGACAGGAATTCGGCCGTCAGGCGCGATTTGCCGATGCCGGGCGGGCCGCTGAGCGTGACGGCCTGACCGTGGCCGTGCCGCAGCCCGCCGAGGCAGGCGGTGAGAAACGCGAGCTCGGCATCGCGGCCGACGAAGCCCGAGGACGGCCGGGCCGGGCGGGCCGGAATGCCGGTGCGGCGGCGGTCGATCGAGAGCAGCAGATGGAGGGTGCCGGCATCGCCTTCCCGGCGCCGGGTGGCGATTTCGTCGCGCAACGGGTCGAGGGCGGCGTCGCTGAGGACGATCTCGCCCGGCCGGGCCGCGCCGGCCAGGGCGGTGGCGATGCGTTCGAGCGCGGTCGGCGGGGCCCAGTCGGCGGCGCCGTCGCCGTCGGGCGGCAGTTCCAGCGCGCCGGCATGGATGGCGAAGGCGGATCGCAGGCCCGCCGTGGCGAGATCGGCCAGCGCCGGGGTTTCGGCCAGATCGGCGGCGCAGTAGAGCGCGTTGCGGGTGGCGTCCTCGCCGCCCTGGGGCAGGCCGAAGACGGCGGTGAAGCCGTCGATCATGATATGCAGGAGCCGGCCCTGATGCGCCTCGACCAGGGCGCGGGCGGCAGCATGGGCCGCCTCGAGCGCGTCTTGCCGGCGCTCGGGCGCGGCTGGGGGGTCGCGGGTATCGTCCAGCCGGAGGCAGAGCACCGCGGCGGGCCGGGTTTCGCGCAGGCGCGGGGCTGGGTCGGCTTGCGGTTCGGATGAGGTGTCCGGGGGCGCGCTGCTGTCGAGCGGCGCGATCAGGCGGAAGCCGCGGCCGTGATAGGTCTTGATCAGCGCAGGCTGGCGCGGGTCGTCGCCCAGGGCCTTGCGCAGCTGGCTGATCGCGGTCTGCAGCGAAGCCTCGGAGGCGTTGGCTGGCCAGAGCGCGTCGAGAAGTTCGGATTTCGGGACCAGGCGGGTGTTGCGTTCGGCCAGATAGACCAGCAGGGCGAACAGCCTGGGCGGCAAGGCAACGGGCCTGTCGCCGCGGCGCAATTCGCGGCGTTCCGTATCGAGATCGAATGAACCGAAGCGATAGATCATTGCTTCCGGATTAACCGCCGCTTGGGTGGTGTTGTCAAACCTCGAGCGGCGTTGCCGGGAGGCTGGCGGCAGACCGCCGGGCGGCGCCGGGGATCCTAGTCGAGCACGCGCTGCGGCTCGGCCGGGTTGGGGACCTGCAGGGCCCAGTCGGCGTAAGCTCCGGTCGTGGCCCTTTCGTGCAGCGCCGCGAGTGCGGCGAGCGGGTCGTCGGGGTGGTAGTCGACGCGCAGGCTCAGCGGCGCGCGGCCGGGATGGAGCACCAGCAGCGCGGCCGACATCAGGCCGCGGAAATCGCCGCCCGCCGCCCGGGCCGCCGCCAGCGCGGCAAGAAGCCTGCGGTCGAGCGGGCCGGGCGCGGCGCGGAAGGCACGGGCCATGTCGTCGAGCACGGCGGTGTCGGTCAGCATGTTGCCCGAGACCACGCCGTTCGGAAAGACGCGCCCGCCCTTGGCATCGTCGTTGGCGGGGCCGGTATAGAGCCCCGAGCCGCCGGCCATATCGAGCGCGGCAAGCTGGCGCTGCGCCCGGCCGGCATCGGCCGAGGTCACCCGCGCCACGGCCGTTTCGGCGTCGAGGCCGGTCTGCATCTGCGTCAGCACCCCCTCGCCCCAGAAGGTCGAGGGCGC